>NZ_JBFWVQ010000009.1:0-105783 GCF_050246655.1 Pseudonocardia sp. | reverse complement strand
TCGCCGCAGACCCGACGCCGGCCCGGTCGGGGCGGCGGGCTGCTCGACGAGCTGGAGCCCGACCCGGAACCCGAGCCCGACGAGGCGGAGTGACGACCGAACCGGGATGGGAGCGGCTGCTGGCGGCAGCGCGCCGCAGCCTGGAACGCACCGGCGGGCGGCTCGACGCGCGGGTCGGGCTGGCCGACCCCACCGAGGCGGAGCGACGTACCGTCATCGGTCTCACCGGCCGCCACCGAGCGCCGGGGACGGCGCGGCTGAGTGTCACGCTCGCCGAGCTCGACGCCGGGCTGCGGCGAACCCGGGGCGAGTCGCTCGTCGAGGCGCTCTGCCGCACCGGGGCTCCTCTGCGCGACCGGCCGGCCGAGCGGGCCGCGGAGGCCGCCGGACGCGACGCGGTGCTCGCCGCCCTCACCAGCGTCGTCCATGGTGGGCAGGAGTGGTTCGCGGCGTGGCGGGACGGGCTGGTCGCCGACGGCACACTGACCCGCCTCGTCCGCCGCGGCGAGCCGCACCTGGTGCCGCTCGCCGCCGCGGTGCTGGATCGGCTGCCGGCGCTCGCCGCCCCGTCGCTGGTGGCCGTCCCGTTGCCGGTGCTGGCCGAGGAGGTCACGGGGGACCCGAAGGCGCTGTCTGGTGGCACGCTTCCGCAGCTGGTGCTGCGGGCGTTGGCCCTGCGCGAGGTCACCGACGTGCCCGCCACGGCGGAAGCCCGGCGGGCCCTGTGGGACGCCGCGGGCGTGGTGGTGGACGACCTGGCCAGCCAGGTTCTCGTGCTCAACCTGCCGGCCGACGGGGACGGGCTCGGCTCCTGGCTCACCGACGCCGCGGCCCGGGGGATCCCGCTGCGGATCACGCTGCACCAGTTGGTGACGCTGCCGGTCACGCCCAGGGTGGACCGCGTCTCCGTCTGCGAGAACCCCGCCGTGCTGCGCGCCGCCGCCGGTCGGCTCGGCCCGCATAGCGGTGCGCTGGTGTGCACGGAGGGGGTGCCGTCGACGGCGTGCTGGCGGCTGCTCGGTGCCGCGGTCGACGCGGGCGCCGAGGTGCATTGGCGCAACGACTTCGACTGGGCCGGGCTGCGGATCACCGCGTCGGCGCTGGCGCGGGTGAGTGCACGGCCGTGGCGCATGGGGGCGTCCGATTATCTCGCCGCACTCGCCGCGGGTGAGACCGAGCCGTTGCGCGGGCCGCCCGTCGCCACGCCGTGGGAGCCACAGCTAGCGGCGGCGCTCGCGGACCACGGGCGGTCGGTCATGGAGGAGCGTCTCGTCGCGATGCTGCTCGACGACCTCGAGTTGCGCGGCCGGCCCGCGTAGCACGGTCTGTGCGCAGCGACGCCCGAGGCCATTACGACGACCGCAGCGTGCGCCCCACCTCGGCAGCCACCCGCCGGACGGCGCCCGGATCGGTCCCGGGATCGGGCCGCACCTGCAGCACCACCCCGTCCCGCCCGGGCACCTTGCGCTGGACGAACCAGGCACCCCCGCCCGGGAGGTCGCGGTGGTGGCGGCTGCGCACCGAGCCGGTGACCCGCTCGTGCACCGCCTGCGGCACCCGGCCGGGCTCGGCGAGCCGCAGCTGTCGGGGCGCCCGGTCCGCGAGCAGGACGACGCCTTCGAGCGTCTCGACCTCGTCCGCCTCCACGAGGCCCATGGTGCCGCTCGACCAGGTGGCCTTCGAGAGGAGGTGCCAGCTCACGCGGCGGCCCTCGGGCAGCCACATCCCGAGGGAGGTGACGACGACGTGCCCGCCGCCGACCACGGGCGCCAGCGCCAGCACCCGCTCCTCGCCGGCCAGGGTGCCCGCGAAGTCCTCCGGCAGCTCCTCACGCCCGAGTAGCCGCGCGAACACCGAGCGCATGCTCACGGGACCGCTCCCATCGCCTTGTCCCGCAGGGCGATGCGGTACTGCTCGAGCGGCACGAGGTCGCCGAACAGCTGGTGGTAGGCGTCCGCGTCCTCCATGGGGTTGGTGCGTTGCAGCCGCGACTTGAGGTCTGCGACCTGCGCCTCCACCAGCGCCAACCGCACCCCGGCGACGACGCTCGCGACGTAGCGCGCCTCCTCGGTGTTCTTGCGCGGCAGCTCCAGCGGCTCGACGGCGAGCGCGGTGACGAGCCCGCGCTCCTCCGCGGTGCACCCGGCGAGGACCGCCTCGACCCACTCCTGGCCCTGCCGCCCGCCGCACACCCCGCCCGCGGCGGCGACCGCCCGGTGCACCGCGCGGAACGCGGGATGGGTGAAGGCCTGCTCGGGGAGCTCGTCGTAGCTCGGCCCGGCGATCGCGGGCACCTGCAGCGCCGACTTCAGTGCCTCCCGCTGCAGGTGCAGCCGGGGATCGTCCTTGCGGGGCGGCGCGGGGGCGGCCCGGCGCCCACGCACCCGCTCGGGCGGCATCCCCGCCTCCTCGCGGACGCGGCGGACCACGGAGAACTCGTCGCTCCAGCCCGTCCAGCCGGCGAGGCGGCGGGCGTACTCGTCGCGGAGTTCCTCGCGCTTGATCTTCGCGACGAGAGGGACGAGGCGACGCAGCGCGGCCGTCCGGCCCTCGACGGTGTCCAGGTCGTGCTCGCGCAGCATCGAGCGGATCGCGAACTCGTACAACGGCTCGCGGCGGGCCACGAGGTCGCGCACCGCGGTGTCGCCGCGCTGCTGGCGCAGCTCGCAGGGGTCCAGCCCGTCCGGAGCGATGGTCACGAACGTCTGGGTGGTGAAGGTCTGCTCGCTCTCGAACGCCTTGAGGGCCGCGGCCTGCCCGGCGGCGTCGCCGTCGAAGGTGTAGATGACCTCGCCGCGGTCGAAGGAGTCGTCGCCCATCAGCCGCCGGATCACGCTGACGTGCTCGGTGCCGAACGCCGTGCCGCACGAGGCGACAGCCGTCGGGACGCCGGCGAGGTGCATCGCCATGACGTCCGTGTAGCCCTCGACGACCACCACCTGCCGTCGCTTCGCGATCTCCCGCTTGGCGACGTCCAGCCCGAACAGCACATGCGTCTTGCGGTAGACGGGCGTCTCGGGGGTGTTGAGGTACTTCGCCTCGATCGGGTCGTCGTCGACGATCCGGCGGGCGCCGAAGCCGACGACGTCCCCACCGAGGTCGCGGATCGGCCACAGCAGGCGGCGGTGGAAGCGGTCGATCGGGCCACGCCTGCCCTCCCGGGAGAGCCCCGCCTTGTACAGCTCCTCCAGCGTGAAACCAGCGCTGAGCAGGTGTTTCGTGAGGCTGTCCCACCCGGCGGGGGCGAACCCGCAGCCGAAGGTGGCGGCGGCCGCTGCGTCGAACCCCCGCGAGGTGAGGAAGGCGAGCGCCGGCGTGGCATCGGGGCTGCGGAGGCGCTCCCCGTAGAACTCGGCTGCGCGGCGGTTGGCCTCCAGCAGGCGCGAACGGGTGCCGCGGTCGCGCTGCACCGAGCTGCCGCCGCCCTCGTACGTCAGCCGGACGCCGACGCGATCGGCGAGTCGTTCCACGGCCTCGACGAAGCCGATGACCTCGATCTTCATCACGAAGTCGATCACGCTGCCGCCCTCGCCGCAGCCGAAGCAGTGGAACGTGCCGTGCGTGGGGCGCACCGACAGCGAGGGAGTCTTCTCGTCGTGGAAGGGGCAAAGGCCCTTGAGCGAGCCGGCGCCCGCGCGGCGCAGGGCCACGTAGTCGCCGATGACCTCGTCGATGCGGGCCCGGTCGCGGACCTCCGCGATGTCGCTGTCGCGGATCCGGCCTGCCACGGGCCCGAGTGTAGGCGGGGTGCCCGACAGGGCCACGGTGCCGGTGGTCGTGTGCCGTCGGGCCGGTGGTCGTGTGCCGTCGAGAACGACGTTGTGCTGATCCACAGGGCCCCGTCGGCTGCGTAGCGTCGTTCTCGACGCGGTAGAACCTCGGGCGTGGACGAGCGGGCGGTGCAGGCTGCGGAGCGGTTGTGGACGGCGTGGCAGTCGGGGCAGCGGCTGGCGGCGCTGCCCGCCGGCCTGCGCCCCGCGAGCATCGAGGACGGGTTCGCGGTGCAGGAGGCGCTCGCGGCGATCGTCGGGCCGTCGTACGGGTGGAAGATCGCGGCGACGTCGACGGCCGGGCAGGCCCACATCGGTGTCGACGGGCCGCTCGCCGGGCGGCTGTTCGACCGGTTCCGCCACGAGGAGGGCGAGCGGCTGCCCGTCGCGGACAACCTGCTGCGCGTCGCGGAGGCCGAGTTCGCGTTCGTGCTGGCCGCGGACCTGGACGACGGCCGCGAGCCGCTCGCCGAGGCCGAGGTGCTCGCCGCCGTCGCTGCGATGCACCTCGCCGTCGAGACGCCCGACACCCGGCTGGTCGGCTACGAGTCCGCCGGGATCGCCCAGCTCGTCGCGGACGACGCCGCCGCCGGGCGGTTCGTGCTCGGCCAGCCCGTCCCCGGCTGGGCGGAGGTGGACCTCGCCGCGAGCCCGACGGCGCTGCTCGTCAACGGCGTGCTCGCGCGGACCGGGTGCGGCGGGAACGTGCTCGGTGACCCCCGCACGGCGCTCACCTGGGTGGCCAACGAGCTGCGCAGGCTCGGCACCGGCCTGCGGGCGGGCGACGTCGTCACGACGGGGACGACGACCACCCCCGCCGAGATCGGCCCCGATGACCAGGTGGTGGCGGATTTCGGCGAGTTGGGGCGGGTGCGGGTGCGGTTCTGACGAAAGCCGCAACTCGCGGGGGTGGGATGCGGAACTCGCGCCGGTCGGCGCTGAGGACGCCGCGGGTGACCCGATCGCGGCTGACGAAAGCCGCAACTCGCGGGGGTGGGATGCGGAACTCGCGGGTCAGGTGTGGAACGTGAACGTGCTCTCCCGGCCCTCCGCCCGCGCGGCGACGTGCTCAGCGGCGTTGGACAGCTCCGCAAACGGCGTCCCCGCTTCGATCGCGGTGAGCACGCCTGCCTCGGTGCGCTCGATCTCCTCGGCTCGGTCGATCAGCGCCGCGACCCGCTCGGGCGGCGCGATGAGCACGCCGTCCTCGTCACCGACGACGATGTCGCCGGGGGAGACGTCGATACCGCCGCAACGGATCTTGCCGCCGAACTCGGCGGGCCCCGCCATCGGCCCTGCCGCCGGGTGGCTGCCGCGGGCGAACACCGGCAGCCCGACGCCGGGCAGGCGGCGCAGGTCGCGGTAGTAGCCGTCCACGACGATGGCGGCCACCCCGCGGCGGCGGGCCTCGGTGGCGAACAGTTCCCCGGAGGCGGCAAGGGTGCTGCCGCGGGAATCGACGACGAGCACCGAGCCGGCCGGAGCGGAGGTCACGACGGCCAGCATGCCGAGCAGGTCGCCGTCCGCGACGACGGTGACGGCCGGGCCCGCGACCGTCGTCACCGGTACGAGGGCGTGGATCGCCGGATCGCAGGCCCGCATGGTCTTGTCCGCGTCGCACAGCGACGACACCGAGATCCGCCGCAGTCTCGCGATCAGCTCGTCCATGGTCCCATCCTGGCCGGGTCACCGCGGCGAGCGCCACGGTGCGGCGAGCGCGGCGACGCCCAGCGTGGCGATGCAGGCGAGGGCGACCACACCGGCGCGGAAGCCGTCGATCCCGCCCCCGGCGGCTGTCCACGCGAGCGCGGCGACCGCGGGCCCGCCGGTCATGGCGAGGGTGCGCACCGTCATCGCGAGCCCGCCCGCGGTGCCCGCCATCGCGGGTGGGGACGCGGCGAGGATCGCGGCGTTGAGTGGCGGGTTGAACAGGCCGATGCCCGCGCCCAGGACGGCGAGCCGCCAGGCGAGGTCCGGGAGCCCGGCGTCCGCGGGCAGCCAGAGCATCGTCAGGACGCCGACGACCGCCACGATGGCCCCGGCGAGGGCGACCCCGCGCGTCCCCAGCCGGTCCGACGCCCACCCGGCCAGGGACGACACCGGCGCGATCGTCCCGATGAGGAACAGCAGCGCCACCCCGGTGAACTCCGGCGAGCGCCCCAGCACATCTGCGACCAGGAACGGCACGAGGAAGGCCATCAGCCCCATCGTCGCCGACACGGCGAAGAGCGCGGTCAGCATCGCCGCGACCTCGGGGCGGCGGGCCAGCGCGAGCAGCGGCCGGGTGGCGTCGAGGCGCCCCCACACCACGAGCAGGACCGCCGCGACGACGGCCAGCGCGATCGCGATGCCGGGTGCGGACGCGACCCGGTCCAGCCCCAACAGCAGCGCGGTCACCGCACCGCCGACCAGCAGCGCCTCGCCGACGAGCGCCCGTCCAGGCGCCGGCAGCCCACCCCCCGGGGGCACCGAGCGCAGCACGGTGACGATCGCGACGGCGACGAGCGGCAGCTTGAGCAGCAGCACCTCGCGCCAGCCGAGGACGCCTGCGACGAGCCCGCCGATCGGCACGCCCGCCGCACCACCCACCGTCATGATCGTGATGATCGACCCCATCGCCCGGCCCCGCTGGGCAGCGTGCACGGTGCGCAGCAGGAGCGGCATGAACACCGCGATCACGATCCCGCCCGTGAGGCCCTGCGCGACCCGCGCCGCGAGCAGCAGCGGGAACGTCGGGGCGAGCGCCCCGAGCACGCTCGCCACCGCCGTCCCGGTGAGGCCGAGCAGGAACGCCGGGCGTACGCCTGCGCCGTCCGCCCACCGGCCAGCGGGCACGGCCATCGCCCCGAGCGGCAGCGCGTAGGCCAGCAGGACCCACGCCACCGTCGCGGGTCCGACGCCGAAATCGGCGCTGATCCCCGGCAGCGTCACCGCCATGATCGAGATGTCCGAGGTGACGACGAGCATCCCGATCCCGAGCGCCACGACTGGCGCCCAGCGGGTGCGGTCCGGGCCCGTGGCCGTGTCGGTGTGGGTCACCGGGACGACGGTAGAAGCTGAAGCCGTCTTCAGGTCAATCGAGGCGTCAGCGCAGCTCGCGCTCGTAGGCGGGCAGCATCCGGTCCGAGGCGACGACACGGGTCCCGAGTGGCACGAGGGCCAGCGGCACCAGCTTCATCGCCGCGATGCCCAGCGGGATGCCGATGATCGTCAGGCACAGGATCAGGCCCGCCACGACATGGGCGATCGCGAGCTCCCAGCCGAACAGCACGATCCAGATGATGTTGCCGATCAGCGAGAAGATCCCGGCGCCGCGCGCGACCACCACGTGCCGGCCGAACGGCCACAGCGTGTAGCCGGCCAACCGGAACGCGGCGATCCCGAACGGGATCGTCACGATCAGGATGCACGCCACGATCCCCGCGATGATGTAGCCGAGGGCGAGCCACCAGCCCGCGAGGACGAGCCACAGGATGTTTCCCAGAGTGCGCACGAACCCAGCATGGCCCGGCGTGCCGTCCGGGGGCCAGTCGCAGGCGCGGGGGAGGATGCGGCACGGTGACGGGCCCGGTGGGTCCGTCGGCGGGATGGCATCGGCAGCGGTGCGGAGCGAGAGGCGGGCGATGCACCGGATCCGTGCGGCGGCGACGCTGCTCGCGCTGGCGGCGCTGCTCTGCGGCTGCGGCGTCGTCGGCGAGATCGTCGAGCGGTTGCCCGATCCGGGTGGCCTCCCACCCGCCGCCGCGGGCCCTGCGGCGGAGGTCCTCGCGACCCTCCCCGTCAAGGGTCGTGCTCCCCGCACCGGCTACGCGCGCGACGAGTTCGGTGAGGCGTGGGCCGACGTCGACGGCGACGGTTGCGACCAGCGCAACCAGATCCTCGCCCGCGACCTCGTCGACGAGCGCTTCGTTCGCGGCAGCCGCTGCCTCGTCCACACCGGCCAGCTGGTGGACCCCTACACCGGTGACGTCATCGCCTTCCGCCGCGGCCCCACGACCAGCGCCGACGTGCAGATCGACCACATCGTGTCGCTGTCCAACGCCTGGCAGACGGGCGCCCAGCGGCTCACCCGCCACGAGCGCGAGCAGCTCGCGAACGATCCGCTCAACCTCGTCGCCACCGCGGGCGCACTCAACCAGGGCAAGGGCGACGGGGACGCCGCGACGTGGCTGCCGCCCGCGACGGGCTACCGCTGCGCCTTCGTGGCCCGGCAGGTCGCGGTGAAGGCCCGCTACCGGCTCTGGGTCACCCCGGCCGAGCGCGACGCGATCCTGCGGGTGCTCGGCGACTGTCCGGGGGAGCCGCTGCCGGGTCCGGCGACCCGGCCGTTGCCGTAGCGGAGCCGTGCCGCGCTCGCCTCGCTGTTCCCGCCGCGTCGGTGCAGCTTTGGTGCGTCGCCTTCGTCGTCGCGCCGTTCTCGGTTCGCCGTGGCCTCGACCCCTCGCCCCCTCGCCCGCGCCGGGCCGCTGCCCGGGCACGCTGTCACCGTTGCCCGGTGCCGTGATCGCCGCGCTTCCCCGTGGGGTGTGACGTCCGTCCCGGGGTCGGCGGCACAGGGGTCGGCGGCACCGGTTCGGTCGCACATCTGTGCGGGCGGTGGCACAGGGGTCGGTGGCACATGTCGGTGGCACATGTGTGCGGGCGGTGGCGCACACCCGCAGGTGGTGGCACACACCGCCTGCGGTATGTGCGAGTACCCCGGGGTGTGTGTGAGCGGTCGAGCGTGTGTTCGAGCGCGTCGCGGGGTCTCCACGGGCCGGACGAGACCGGCCGCGGGACGGGCGGGGGGTGCGCGCGGGATGTGAGCGTGCGCGGCGGGATGTAGGGGAGGGCGTGGGGCGGGATGTGAGCGGTCGAGCGTGTGTTCGAGCGCGTCGCGGGGTCTCCCACGGGCCGGACGAGACCGGCCGCGGGACGGGCGGGGGGTGCGCGCGGGATGTGAGCGTGCACCGCGGGTGGGATGGGAGCGCGCGGGATACCAGGGGCGGGATGCCCGGGATGAGTTGGATCAGCCGGTGAGCGCGGCGTGCCGCGCGACGGCCTGGTGGTCGGTGAGCAGCGCGACCTGGTCCACCACCACCCGCAGCCGCGCCGCGTCGTCGGCCGCGGCCGTCCAGTCCGGGACGAGCACGGGGTCCAGCGTCCCCGGGGCTCCGGCCAGGAGCGCCGAGGCCAGCTCGGCGAGCAGCTCGCGCTGGCGCACCTGTGCCGCCAGGCGCCTCGGGTCGCTCATCACGTACCGCAGCGCGACGGCCTTGAGCAGCGCCACCTCGGCCCGGGCCCCGGCGGGAACCACGAGGTCGGCCTCGAAACGGCACAGCGGCGCGTCGCCGAACCGCTCGCGCGTGGCCGCGGTGGCGGCGTGCACGAACCGGCCCACCAGCTCGCTCGTGAGCCGCTTGAGGGCCACGTGCGCCGGTGCGGAAGCGACGTCGTCCGCGTGGGCACGCGCGGCGACCACGACCGGCAGCGCCAGCAGGCCCTCGCCCGCCTCGGCGAGATCGTCCGCGGGCACGCCGAACGTGTGTGCGGCGAGCGCCACCAGCGCGGCCCGCTCCTGGGCCGAGCCCAGGGCGGCGAGGTCGATCCGGCCCGCGACGATGCCGTCCTCCAGGTCGTGCACCGAGTACGCGACGTCGTCCGACCAGTCCATGACCTGGGCCTCCAGGCAGCAGCGGCCCGGTGGGGCGTCCTCGCGCACCCACGCGAGCACGGCGGCGTCCTCGGGATACGCCCCGTACTTCGCGGGCGTGCCGCCGGGGGAGCCCACCCACGGGTACTTGCACGCGGCGTCCAGCGTGGCCCGCGTGAGGTTCAGCCCCGCCGCCAGGCCCTCCCGGCCGATCTTGGGTTCGAGCCGGGTGAGGATCCGCAACGTCTGCGCGTTGCCCTCGAAGCCGACACCGGAGCCGACACCGAAGCCGACCCCGGATCCGACCCCGGAGCCGACACCGTGCGCGGCGCCGAACTCGGCCAGAGCACGCTCGCCGTTGTGCCCGAACGGGGGGTGCCCGATGTCGTGGGCGAGCCCGGCGGTGTCCACGACGTCCGGGTCGCAGCCGAGGTCCTCGGCGATGCCGCGCCCGATCTGCGCCACCTCCAGCGAGTGCGTGAGCCGGGTGCGCGGCGCACCGCTGAACTCCGCACCCTCGCCCGGCCCGACCACCTGCGTCTTCCCGGCGAGGCGGCGCAACGCCGCGGAGTGCAGCACCCGCGCCCGGTCCCGGGCGAACGGGCTGCGCCGGTCCGGGCCGCTGTCCTTGGGCGGCTCGGGCAGCAGCCGTTCGCGGTCGTGCGCGGAGTACCGGGCGCGGGGGAGGATCTCGCCGTCCTCGGCGGTGGTGACGGGGCCGGGGGCCATCGCGAGCCGACCGCTATCCGACACCGGTCGTCGGCGTGTCCACCGAGTCGTGCGTGATCGTGTAGTAGAGCAGTGCCCCCGTCTCGCGCACGATGTAGCGCGCCTGCGTCTCCCGGGTCTGGACGACGGGGCCGCTGCGGGTGGGGGAGGTCCACGCGTCCAGCCCGCTGTCGCGCGCCATCGTGCGGGCGCGCAGCGAGTGCCACGGGTCGCTGACGATCAGCGCCGAGTGCCAGCCCTCCGCCCGCGCGCGCTCGGCGACCGCGCGCAGGCTGGTGAGCGTGTCGCCGCCGACCCCGACGGCCTCGACCGCCGACGCGGGCACGCCGCGGCCGATCAGGTAGCGCCGCCCGGCCTCCGCCTCGGTGTAGGCGTCCCCGGCGCGCCCGCCGCCTGCGGTGACGATGCGCGGCGCGAGCCCGGCTTCGTAAAGGCGCTCGGCGTGCCGCAACCGGGACGCGAAGATCGGCGACGGTTCGCCGTCGTACTGCGCCGCACCGAGGACGACCACCGCGTCCACGGGGCGGCGGTCGTCCACGCGCGCGACCTGCCACACCCGAAACGCCGTGCCCCCGACCACCAGCATCGCGAGCAGCACGAGGGCGACGACGATGCGCCAGGCCCAGCCGAACACGCCCCGGCGGCGGCGCGGCCGGCGCGGGCGCGACCCGCCGTCGGACCGGGCCTCGCCGACGGCGACGGCCCGGTGCGCCTCGTCTCCCCCCGCGACGCCGCCCCGGTGTGGTTGCCGGCCGTCCGCACGGGTGACGGTGCTGCGTCGGTGCCCCTCGCCCGCCCGCGGGCCGCCGGGCGCGCGCTGGCGCACCGTCTGGGCATCGGCGGCGGCCTGGCCTGCGGGCGAGCCGCCCCCGCGGGGCCACCCGCCCGCCGGGTCGCCCGGTCCGCGCCGCGCATCCGGCGAGCCGTCTGCGGTGCCGCCCCGCGCGCCTGCGGCCCGCATCGGCACCGTCGGCTGCTCGGCCGTGGAGCCCCCCGTCGAACTCACCCGCCGATCCTGCCCTCGGCGGCCGCGAGCGCTGTGCCGCCCCGGCCCGACCGGGATGCGACGACCTGGGCGACGATCGACACGGCCGTCTCCGCCGGGGTGCGCGCCCCGAGGTCGAGCCCCACCGGGCCGTGCAATCGAGTGAGCTCCGCCTCGGTGAGCCCCGCGGCATGCAGTCGCTCGCGGCGGGCGGACTGGGTGTGACGCGAGCCCAGAGCGCCGATGAAGCCGCGACCGCGGCGCAGGCCCTCGATCAGCACCGCGTCGAACGCCGGCCCGTGGTCGAGCAGGACGAGCACGTCCGAGTCCGAGAACTCCGCGACCGCGGCGCGGGCGGCCGCCACCTCTGTTTCGTGGCGGGCGCCCCAGCCCATCAGCCGGGCCTGCGCGAGCAGCGCCTCGCCGATGGCGCCCGACCCCACCGAGAGCACCGACGGCACCGGCACCCACAGGTCGAGCAGCAGATCGGCACCCGCGACGTCGAAGCGCTCCGTGAGTGTGGCGCCGCGGCGCAGCCTGCCCCGGGCGTGCGCGACGGCCGCCTCGACGACCCCGGCACCCGCCAGCGTCCCGACGACCCTTTCCAGCTCCGGGCCGGCGAGGGCGAGCGCCGCCGTGCCGTCCGCGGGGGAGACCAGCGCGGCGGGCACGCCCCGCTCCAGCGCGGCGCCGAGAGCGGCCGCCACCTCAGACGGCAGCGGATGCCCCAGCAGCGTGGCCCCGCCCGAGCAGGCCAGCCCCGCCGCGACCGCGGGGCCCTCGGCGACGTGCGCGTTGCGCGCGGCGGGCACCGCCGAGACCGCCGAGACCGCAGCGACCAGCGGCACCGCCACCCCGTCCAGCGCGCCGCGGTACACCTCGCCCGCGACCTCGCCACCGGCCGTGCCGGCCAGCAGCTGGCCGGACTCGACCGTGCCGAAGCCGTGGCGGTCCAGCACGCGCACCACCCCGACGGGGCCGTCGCCCGCCCAGCGCTGCAGGGCCACGCCCAGCATCCGCAGGGTCGGGGCGCGAGTTCCGGTCGTCACGCATCCAGAGTAGCGACGGCGACCGACAGCCTCGGCCTACCGGCGGGCCGGGTCGACCGCGGGATCGACGGTGACCGGCTCGCGGCGGGCCGCGTGGTGGTTGGCGCTGCGCGGGGTGGCGAGCACCGCGCGCGTGCGCTCGTCGAGCGCGGCCTCCGAGAGCGCGCCGGAACCGGTCAGCACCGTCTCCAGGGCGGTGAGCCAATGCTCGTAGTACGACCAGGGCTCACCGCCGTCCCCGCGCTCCCACGCCTTGATCGACTCGATGAGCGACAGCTGGAACTCCGACCACTCGTACTGCCCGTTGTGGTACGCGGCCACGGCCATGGCGAACGCGCGCAGCTCCCACGGATGTTCGAACGGGCGCTGGGCCGTCTCCTCGGTGCCGACCAGCGCCTCCACCCGTCTGCGGGCGTCACCCAGCTCGGTCGTGTCCCGGCGGAATCCCGTCACGGCGTCCGCGCCTCGCCGGTGCCGATCATCGAGTCCCGGGTGACGAGCGCGGCCAGAGCCTCCTCGCCCAGTCCCTCCGTGCCCGCCGGGCGCTTCGGCAGCACCCAGTAGCGCATCTCCGACGACGAGTCCCACACCCGGACCTCGACGGAGTCCGGCACGTCCAGCCCGAAGTCCTCGCGCAGCACCCTGCGCGGCTCGCGCACGATCCGCGAGCGGTACTGCGGGCCCTTGTACCAGTTCGGCGGCAGCCCGAGCACCGGCCACGGGTAGCACGAGCAGAGCGTGCAGGTGATCACGTTGTGGACGGTGTCGGTGTTCTCGACGGCGACCATGTCCTCGCCCTGCAGGCCGCCGATGCCCAGCTCGGCGCAGGCTTCCGTCGCGTTCGCGAGCAGGCGGGCCTTGAAGTCGGGGTCCGTCCAGGCCTTCGCGACGACCTTCGCGCCGAGCTGTGGGCCGACCTCGTTCTCGTAGATCTCGGTGAGGCGGTCGATCGCCTCGGTGGTCATGACCCCCTTCTCGATCATGATCGACTCGAGGGCCTTGACCCGCGCCGCGATCTCCTCGGGGGTCTTGACCTTCGGCGAGTGGATGGCGGTCATGCTGCTGCTCCCTGGGTGGCGGGGACGATGTAGGGCTCCCAGACGTCGAAGTAGACGACGCCGTTCGGCTCGGCGGCCTCCGGGCCCCAGAGCTCCTCGTTGGTGAACTTCACGGTGTAGACGTGCTCGGGAGCGTCGCCGCCACCGTTGCCTGCGCTGTCCGGGTAGATGAACGTGCCGTGCGCCAGCTCGATCACCCCGGTCCTGCCGCGGATGTAGCGGGCCCTCCGGGTGTGGCCGTGCGGGCTGGAGTCGATCACGGTGACGCGGTCGCCCACGGCGAACTGCGCCACCTTGTCCGACTCGCGGCTCGCCGGGGCGCCGTGCTTCACGGCGGCCTCGACGAACGCCATCAGGTCCGGGTCCGACCGCTGGGGGAGCGGGGCGTCCGGGTTCTCCAGGTAGTACTGCGTGCGCTTCTCGATCTCATCGGGATCCAGCGCGCCCCGCTCCACGCCGAAGTGCTCGGCGGTGTGCGCCCAGTGCTCGTAGTAGGGCGAGAGCAGGTAGATCGCCGGGTGCATCTGCTCGATGCCGAAGCGGAACTGGTCGACGCCGAACCAGCCCGCGCGGAACGGCATCGAGAACATGCCGAACGCGGCGCGTTCCCACTCGGAGTGCCAGACGGGCTCGTCGGACTCGACGGGAACCGGTCCCAGTCCGTCGGTCCCTCCCAGGTCGTGCACGCCGTTCATCGGTTGCTCCCCACGGTCGCCGGTGCAGGCGCCGGGAAGCCCCCGACGGCCTGCTCGAAGGTGTGTGCCACGCGCAGTACTCCTGCGTCGTCCCAATGCTTTCCGACGATCATCATGCCGACCGGCAGGCCGTTCGAGAGGCCCGCTGGCACCGAGATCGCCGGGTTGCCGGTGACGTCCTGGACGGAGGTGTTGGCGAGCATCTCCAGCGCCCGGCCGATGACGTCCTCGCGGGAGGCCCCGTCCCCCGGCAGCTCGCTGGCCTGCACCGGCAGCGTCGGCATCACCAGCACGTCGTAGCGCGACAGCGCCTCGTCGTAGGCCGCGCGCAGCTGCGGCACCAGGTTGCGGGCCATCGCGTAGTAGCGGGCGTGGTAGCGGTCGAGCGTGTAGCGGCCCGCGAGCAGCACCAGCTTCACGGTCTCGGAGAACTCCGAGGCGTCCTCCCGCCACTTCGCCCCGTAGTGCGCCATGACCTCCGGATCGTAGAGGCCCTGCCAGTTGAGGCCATAGCCGTTGGCGTCGACCATCTGGGCGGTGGCCCCCTCGGTGGCGATGACGTCCCAGATCCGCGCACCGTGCAGGTGCCAGGGGATCGAGGTGTCCTCGACGTGCAGGCCCGCACCGCGCAGGGCCTCGACGGCCTCGCGGACCGTGTCGTCGACGGCGGCCTGCGAGTTCGGATGTCCGAAGCCCTCCGCGACCACGCCGACCCGCATGCCCGTGGCGTCGCGGCCCAAGGCGGCCACGTAGTCGTCCGGGACGAGGTCGCGCGGCTGGCGCGGGTCCTGCCCGTCCGGCCCGGCGAGCACCGAGAGCGCGAGCGCGGCGTCCGCCACCGTGCGCGTGATCGGGCCGAGGTGGTCGATCGTCTGCTCGATCGGGAAGGCCCCGGTGTAGGGGACGAGACCGTGCGTCGGCTTGTGCCCGACCGTGCCGCTGTAGGCCGACGGGATGCGCACCGAGCCGCCCTGGTCGCCGCCCATCGCGAGGTCGACGACACCGCCCGCGACCAGCGCCGCGCTGCCGCTGGAGGAGCCGCCGGCCGAGCGCGCCTCGTCCCACGGGTTGCGGACCGCCCCGGTGCGGGAGGTGTGCGAGCCGCCGGAGAAGCAGAGGTCCTCGCACACCGCCTTGCCCGCGATCGTGGCGCCCGCCTCCAGCAGCCGGGTGACGACGGTGGCGTCGCGCAGCGGAACGTAGCCCTCGAGGGTCACCGAGCCGTTCATCATCGGGACGCCGGCGACGGTGATGTTGTCCTTGATCGCCACCGTCCTCCCGGCGAGCGGGCCCTCGCCGCGTCCGGTGACCGACGTGGTCACGTACCAGGCGTTGTACGGGTTGTCACCCGGCTCCGGACGGGTCCACGCGCGCTCGGGCATCGCGGGGACGGCGGCGGTGTACAGCTCCTCGACGGCGTCCCACGAGCCGAGCAGGCCGGTCACGAGCGGGCTGAACGCCTCGAGGTCGGCATCGGTGAGGCCCAGGCCGTACTGCGCGGCGACCTTCCGCATGATGTCGGGATCGGGTGGCTGCACGGGCATGGGGGCTCCTCGCGGTCGCAGTGCCGTACCGGCTCGGAACGTAGGGCCGCCCGCCCAACGCGTCAATACTTCGCGACGCGTTGACACATAAGATCAACCGGTGGGATACAGGGCGAACCCGCCCGGCCGGGCCTCGGCGAGATGGAGCTGCTGCGGCGCGCCCTCCGGGCCGTCCAGCGCGACGACCCCGCGCGGCAGCGGAACCCGTGCCGACAGCAGCTCGCGGGCCACCTCCGCCGGGTCGGTGGTCGACGCCCGACGGGCCGCGGCCACGTACAGGTGCACGCCCTCGTAGGCGGACTCGCCGATGCTCGACAACGGGGGCGCGAACCGGCCGTACCGCGCGCGGTAGCGGCGCAGGAACGCCTGGTTGCGCGCCCCGGGCAGGTCGGTGAAGTAGCCCGACACGCCCCACATGCCCTCGGCCGCGGCGTCCCCGATGCGCTCGCGCGTGGGCTCGTCGAGGGTCAGGGCGAGCGTGCGCACCTTCCGGCGCAACCCCATCGCATGGCACTGGCGCTCGAAGGCCACCAGGTCCGCACCGACGAAGCTCGACAGCACCACGTCCGCACCCGACCGCTCGATCCGCTCGATCAGGGGGCCGAACTCGCCCGTCCCCAGTGGGGCGAACCGCTCGCCGACGATCGTCGCGGCCTGCTCGCCGAGCACCCGCCGGGCCTCGCCGTGGACCATGCGCGGCCACACGTAGGCGTTGCCGGCCAGGAACCAGCGTCGCCCGGCGGCGCTGCGCATGACCGGGCCGCAGGCGGCCCTCAGCTGCGCCAGCGGGCGCTCTCCGAGCTGGAAGCGCAGCTCGTCGCCCAGCCCGCCCTCGTTCATCAGGGTCTGGACGAGCAGGACCCCGGAGTGGCGCAGCACGGCGGCCGTCCGGGCGAACGTCGCCGACGTCGTGGTGACCAGGACGGCACGGGCGCCGGCGCGCACGAGCCGCCGCGCCTCCGCGGCGCCGATCCACGGTTGCGTGGCGTCGTCGCCCACGACCAGCCGCAGCGGCCGCCCGTGCACCCCGCCGTCCGCGTTCACCTCCTCGACGGCCAGGGTGGCCGCGTACTCGGTGGCCGCCGCGAACACGCTGCCGGAGCCGGACTTGCTGGTGAGCAGGCCGAGCACGTGCGCACCGGACGGGCCCGGATCCTCGACGGGATGACCGTGGCGGCGCATCAGCCACTCCAGGCCCGCCGCGTCCACGTCGGCGACCAGCCGCACGCGCGTGCCCGCCCCGTCCGCATCCAGAAGCAGCCGGACGCGTCCCCGCCAGGGCAGGTCGTGCACCAGTTCGATGCGGTGCGGCGGGTCGAGCCTGCTGATCCGGCCGAGCAGCTCGACCGGGTTGCCGAAGGGCACCCGGAGCGTGACGACCGCGCCCACCGACACCTGGTCGCACGTCGCGTCGAAGACCCAGCCCGCGCCGGCACCGGCACCGAACAGCGCGAACACCGTCTCCGGGGCAGCCGCGACGTGCTGTTCGGCGGTGACGGCCAGCGGGTTCATCACATCGCTCGGACGTCGGGTCCGGGGCGCTCGGCGCCCCTTCCCGCGGCGCGCTCGGCGGCGGCCTTCGCCTCCTCGAGCGAGCTCTGGAACAGCGTCTGCAGCATGCGGATGACGTCCTGCGCCGCGCCGGTGCGGTCCACCGAGTAGAAGCGGAACTTGCCGTCCCGGCGCTCGGCGACGAGCCCCGCCGTCCGCAACACGCGCAGGTGGCTCGACACCGCGGTGCGGCCCACGCGGCTGATCTGCTCCGACAGCTCGCCCGCGCTGCACTCGTCGCGTTCGGCCAGGAGGGTGAGGATCTCGCGCCTGATCGGGTCGGCCAACGCGTCGAACGCCAGGTCAGCCGCCACGCCGCCCCCTCTGCATCGCTCACCACGGAGCCGCCCCCTGACTCCCTGACCACACTCGCTGATCACGCAGCCGCCCCGCCGACTCCGTCACCTGGCAGGAAGGGTAGCCGACCGCGCGCGCCCTCCTCCGCCGTCAGCAGCCGATCAGCCGCGCGGCGAGGTAGCCCTCGACCTGGTCGAGAGCGACCCGCTCCTGCGCCATCGTGTCGCGCTCACGGATCGTCACGGCCTGGTCGGTGAGGGTGTCGAAGTCGATCGTGACGCAGAACGGCGTGCCGATCTCGTCCTGGCGGCGGTAGCGGCGCCCGATCGCACCGGCGTCGTCGAACTCGACGTTCCAGTGCCGGCGCAGCTGTGCTGCCAGGTCGCGCGCCTTGGGGGAGAGCTCGGCGTTGCGCGACAGCGGCAGCACCGCGGCCTTCACCGGGGCGAGGCGGCGGTCCAGCTTCAGCACGACGCGCTTGTCGACCCCGCCCTTCGCGTTGGGGGCCTCGTCCTCGGTGTAGGCCTCGATGAGGAACGCCATCATCGAGCGCGCCACACCGGCCGCGGGCTCGATCACGAACGGCCGGTACCGGGTGCCCGACGCCTGGTCGTAGAACGACAGGTCCACGCCCGAGTGGTTCGAGTGCGTGGTGAGGTCGAAGTCCGTGCGGTTCGCGATGCCCTCCAGCTCACCCCACTCCGAGCCGGTGAAGCCGAAGCGGTACTCGATGTCGACCGTCCGCTTCGAGTAGTGCGACAGCTTCTCCTTGGGGTGCTCGTAGTGGCGCAGGTTCGCACCGGCGATCCCCAGGTCGGTGTACCAGCGCGTGCGCTCGTCGATCCAGTACTGGTGCAGCTCCTCGTCCGTGCCCGGCTCGACGAAGTACTCCATCTCCATCTGCTCGAACTCGCGGGTGCGGAAGATGAAGTTGCCCGGCGTGATCTCGTTGCGGAAGCTCTTGCCGATCTGGCCGATGCCGAACGGCGGCTTGCGCCGCGACGTCGTCTGCACGTTGAGGAAGTTGATGAAGATGCCCTGCGCCGTCTCCGGGCGCAGGTAGTGCATGCCCTCCGCTGAATTTTCAGTCTCCACCGGACCAAGATGGGTCTTGAGCATCATGTTGAACTCGCGCGGCTCGGTGTACTGGCCGCGCACGCCGCAGTTCGGGCACGGGACGTCCGAGACGTCGTTCTCCGCGACCTCCTTGCCGGTGCGCTCGGCGTACTCCTCGGCGAGCTGGTCCGCCCGGTAGCGCTTGTGGCAGTTCGTGCACTCCACCAGCGGGTCGTGGAAGGCGCTCACGTGGCCGGAGGCGACCCACACCTGGCGCGGCAGGATCACCGAGCTGTCCAGGCCCACGACGTCCTCGCGGGCGGTGACCATGCTCTTCCACCACTGCCGCTTGACGTTGTCCTTCAGCTCCACGCCCAGCGGCCCGTAGTCCCACGCCGAGCGCGTGCCGCCGTAGATCTCGCCGCACGGGAAGACGAAGCCGCGGCGCTTGCACAGCGCGACGATGGTGTCGATCTTGGCAGAGGTCGGCTTGACGGCCACGGGGTCGTACTCCTGGTGCTCGCGGGCGCGCCCGTGGATCGGGCGGACATCCAGGCTAGCCGCCCGGACCGCCCGGGTTGCCGGACGGTCAGGAAACCCTGGCCACGCTGCGGGTGAAGCGTCACCGCCGGGCCACTGCACGCGCGCCGCCCGCCGACGCAGCATCGATTCCGACGCGGCGACCAGGCCGCACTCGGATCGGAGGGACGACATGGTCGCCACTCGTACGCACAAGGTCATGCTCGCGGCCATCGGCGGCCTGCTGGGCGGGACGCTGGCCGTCGGCGGGTTCACCGCCTTCACCGCGGGTGCCGCGGAGCCCGTCCGGCCCGTCACGGCGGTCGCGCCGGCGGGGGACAAGCAGGGGATCGCGCGGGCGCCGCTCGGTGACGTGCTGCCCGCGGGGCCGGTCGCGGCGCCTGCATCGGCATCGGCGGCGCCGGCGGCGCCCGTCGGCGGGCTCGGCGGGGGCGCAGCGGAAGGGCCTGCGCCCGAGCAGGGCGGGCCGCCCGGCTCGCCGGCGTCGCCGGGGGCGCCGGGGCACCCGGGCTCGCCCGGGGATCCGGGCACGCCGGGGGATCCGGGCACGCCGGGGCACCCGGGGTCTCCGGAGGACCCCGGGACGCCCACCAACCCCGGCCCCTTCCCGCCCATCGACCCGCCGGGGGTGCCGACGAACCCGGGTCCGTTCCCGCCGATCGACCCGCCGGGGGTGCCGACCGGCGGGGGCCCGGTCGAGCCCGCCCCGGACCCGGTCGTGCGTGACCACCGCGACGGCGCCGACGAGGCCGGCGGCGCGTCCGGGGGCGTCGTCGTCAGCACCGACCCGATCGTGCGCGACCACCGGACACCGCCGATCGTGCGGGACCACCGCAGCTGACGCGGCTGACGTGGCTGACGCGACTGATGCGACTAATGCGACTGGCGCCCCCCGGACTCCTCACGGCCGACCGCGTGCCCGGCGATCAGGCCGTGATCAGGGCAGCCGGGGAGCGCTGACGCCCTCGGTGCCCAGAACGCCCAGCAGCGCCAGCGCCTCGGCGCCGTGGGAACCGGGCGGCGCGCTGTAGAGCATCAGGTGCTGGTCGCGGTCGGTGAGCGCGAGCGCGCCGCGATCGACGGTGAGGTCGCCGACGACCGGGTGCCGGAAGGTCTTCATGAGCATCGGCCGGGCCTGCACGTCGTGCCGCTCCCAGAGCCGGGCGAAGTCGGGGCTGCGGTCGCGGAGCTCGTCGATGAGCCCGGTCACCTCGGGGTCGGCCGGGTACCGGGCGCGGGCGGCGCGGAGCCCCATGACGACGTGGTGCCGGACTCCGCGGCGTCGGCGATCCCGCACCGCATCGCGGGCCCGAGGAACGCCCGGCGCGCGAGGTTGCGGTCCGCCGGGGCGCGCTCGGCGAAGTCCTCCATGAGCGCGGCGGCGAGGTCGTTCCACGCGAGCACCTCGAACGCGGCGGACGTCCCGAAGGCCGCGGTCCGCGGCAGTCGTTCGAGCAGCGCGAGGATTCTCGGCCGGACGTCACGGCGGTGCAGTCCGGTCCGGCTCGGCGCGGTGCCCGCGAGGACATGGAGGTGATCGGACTCGGCGTCCGTGAGCCGCAGCGCGTCCGCGATCCCGGCGAGTACCTCACCCGACGGGCGCGGCGCCCGGCCCGGCTCCAGCCGGACGTAGTACTCGGTGGAGATGTGCGCGGTACTCGGTGGAGATATGCGCGGTACTCGGTGGAGATATGCGCGCGCGGACCGCGACCTCCTCGCGGCGCAGACCCGGTGTCCTGCGTCGTACGCCCGGCCGGAGGCCGACATCCGCCGGCCGGAGCCGCTCGCGGCGGCTGCGGAGGTAACGACCCCAGCTCCTGCCTGTCAGGGTCTCGACCCGCCTCGCAGGGTCTCGACCCGCTTTGCAGGGGCTGCGGCCTTTGCGGAGCGCGCCCGGCCTCTGCGAAGCACGCCCGGCCTCTGCGAAGCACGCCCGGCCTCTGCGGAGCGCGCCCGGCCTCTGCGAAGCACGCCCGGCCGCGGTGAAGCGCTCACCCGGCCTCTGCGAGCTTCCGACAGGGCCGTGCATCGCCGCTGCCGCCGGCGCCCCCGGCCCCGCAGGGTCTGCTGCACGTCGCAAAGCCTCACGGCGCCTCGCAGGGGTTGCGGTCCGACCTCGCAGGGTCTCGACGCGCCTCGCAGGGGTTGAGCCCTGGCTTCGCAGGGTGTCGACGCGCCTCGCAGGGGTCGAGCCCCGACCTCGCAGGGTCTCGACCCGCTTCGCAGGGGCTGCGGCGTCTGCGAAGCGCGTCTGGCCTCTGCGAGGCTTGCCGAGTCCGCCCGGGGTCGTGATCCCGCTGGCTTCGCAGGGTGTCGACGCGCCTCGCAGGGGTTGAGCCCCGACCTCGCCCCCGGGCGGCTCGACGCTGTGGTCATGACGAACGACATCGCACCCGTCGGCCTGCTCACCGGCAAGGTCGTGTTCATCACCGGCGCCAGCCGTGGCATCGGCGCGGCTGCGGCCCGGCTCTTCGCCGCCGAGGGGGCCGCCGTCGTGCTGGCCGCTCGCGGCACCGACGCCCTCCAGCGGATCGTCGCCGGAATCCGCGCCGACGGCGGTGTCGCGGATGCCGTGACCATGGACCTCGCCGACCGGGCGAGCATCCGCGCCGCCGCCGCCGCCGCCGATCGCGTCGCGGAGCTGCACGGACGGCTCGACGGCACGTTCAACAACGGCGCGGCCGTCCAGCATCGGCCCGGTCCGCTCGACACCACGAGCGACGACGACGTCGACGAGCAGATCGCGGTGAACTTCCGCGCGCACTGGACCGCCATGACCGCCGAGGCCGCGCTCATGCGCCGCGGGCGGGGCGATCCTCAACACGTCGAGCATCGGCGGCAGGCGCGCGAACCCCGACCTCCCCGCGTACGGCGCCATGAAGCGCGCGCTCAACAGCATCACCGAGACCGCCGCCGTGACCTGCCCGTGACGGCATCCGAGTCAACGGCATCACCCTCGGCGACACCGCGACGGAGATGATCGACCGATGGGAGGCCGCAACACCGGGCATCGTCGAGCGGATCAACGCGTCGATCCCGCTCGGCCGGATGGCCGAGCCCCGCGAGGTCGCCGAGGCGGCAGCGTGGCTGCTCAGCGACCGGGCCGCCCTGGTGACCGGCGCGATCGTCCCGGTGGACGGCGGCGCGGGCGCCTGAAGGCCGTGGCGGCATCCGGCGGGACGCCCGCGCGTCGCGTCGATCACGACCCGCCCCGGCGGGCCCGGCGCACCGGTAGCGTGCCGCGCATGACGGGCCCGCGACCGGCTCCCCTCTCGCTGTGGCGCACGCTGGTACTCGCGGTCAGACGGCGGTGGCGTGGCTCCGGGTTCTGGTTCGGGCTCGCCATCGCCCTGCTGTGGGTGCCCACGATGCTGTGCAACCGGATCACGTTCCGCGGCGGTGAGCACGTCCCCCGTTCCGGCGGGGTGCTGCTGGCGTGCAACCACGTGTCGTTCTGCGACCCGATCTTCGACGTGGGGTTCACCATCTGCCACGGCCGCATGCCCCGCTTTCTCGCGAAGGCCGAGCTGTGGAACGTCCCGGTGGTGCGCAACGTCCTGGCAGGCGGCAAGCACATCCCCGTGCACCGCGCGTCCACGCGGGCCACGGACGCCTACCGTGAGGCGATCGCGGCGCTGCAGCGCGGGGAGGTCGTCGCGTTCTATCCCGAGGGCACCTACACCGCTGATCCCGACGGGTGGCCGATGAAGGCCAAGAACGGGATCGGCAAGATCGCGCTGGTCACCGGGGTGCCGGTGATCCCCGTCGCGAACTGGGGCACCCAGGACGTCCTGCCGCCGGACACGTCGCGGCTGCGCCTGTTCCGGCGGGTCACGGTGATGGCGGGCCCGCCGGTCGACCTCTCGCCCTGGCTCGGCGGCCCTCGCACGCGCACCGCCCTGGACGGCGCCACCGCGGCGATCATGTCGGACGTCACGGCGCTGGTGGCCGTGGTCCGCGATGAGGCGGTTCCGCAGCGGGCCCCGATCGACCCGGACGCGCGGCAGGAGCCGCCTGCGGTGGCCTGACCCGCCCGCGTCGTCCGGCCCGCGTCGTCCGGCCCGCCTCGCCCCGCCCGCGTCGTCCGGCCCGCCTGCGCGAACGGCACGTACGGGAAGACCTATTTCCCGAACGGGCCGTTCGCGCGGGTCGGGTTTCCCGAACGGGCCGTTCGCGCGGGTCGGGTTTCCCGAACGGGCCGTTCGCGCGAGCCGTGGCCTGGCGACCCGCGGCCCGCGACCCCGCCGTCCCAGCGCCCCCACCCCACCGCCGCGCGTGCCGGCGTATCCCCGCTCACGCCTCCGGGACCTGCCGGTCGCGCCGGAACTACGATCGACACCGACCTGACCGCCCCGAACCGGGAGCCCCAGCGCCGTGAGCACCGCAAGCCCGTCCCGTCCCGTCGTCCTGCTCGCCGAGAAGCTCGCTCCCTCCGCGGTCGCGCTGCTCGGCGACGACGTGGAGATCCGCCACGTCGACGGGACCGACCGCCCGGCCCTGCTCGCCGCCCTCGCCGAGGCCGACGCGCTCATGGTCCGCTCCGCCACCACGGTGGATGCCGAGGCCCTCGCGGTGGCACACCGGCTCAAGGTCGTCGCCCGCGCGGGCGTGGGCCTGGACAACGTCGACGTCCCGGCGGCCACCGCGCGCGGCGTGATGGTCGTGAACGCGCCCACGTCGAACATCGTGAGCGCCGCGGAGCACGCCGTCGCGCTGCTGCTCGCCGCGGCCCGCCGGATCCCGGCCGCCGACGCGAGCCTGCGGCAGGGCCAGTGGAAGCGCAGCGCGTACACGGGCGTGGAGCTGCAGGGGAAGGTCGTCGGCATCGTCGGCCTCGGCAAGATCGGCCAGCTGGTCGCCCAGCGCCTGGCCGGCTTCGGGGTCGAGCTGATCGCCTACGACCCGTACGTCGCGCCCGCGCGCGCCGCCCAACTCGGCATCGAGCTGATGACGCTGGACGCGCTGCTCGGCCGCGCCGACATCGTCTCGATCCACCTGCCCAAGACCGCCGAGACCCTCGGCCTCATCGGCAAGGACCAGCTCGCGCTCACCCGCAAGGGCGTGATCATCGTCAACGCGGCGCGCGGCGGCCTCGTCGACGAGGACGCGCTGGCCGAGGCGGTGCGCAGCGGCCACGTGGGCGGCGCCGGCATCGACGTGTACGTCTCCGAGCCGACGACGTCGAGCCCGCTGTTCGAGCTGCCGCAGGTGGTCGTCACCCCGCACCTGGGCGCGTCCACCGACGAGGCGCAGGATCGCGCCGGCACGGACGTCGCCCGCTCGGTGCAGCTCGCCCTGGCCGGTGAGTTCGTGCCGGATGCGGTGAACGTGCAGGTCGCGGGCGTGGTCGGCGAGGAGGTCCGGCCCTGGCTGCCGCTCGTGCAGAAGCTGGGTGCGGTCCTGTACGCGCTGGCCGGGGCGGTGCCGAGCGCGCTGACGGTGGACGTGGCGGGCGAGCTCGCGGCCGAGGACGTCTCGGTGCTGCGCCTCGCCGCGCTGCGGGGCCTCTTCACCAACGTCGTGGAGGACCAGGTCACGTTCGTCAACGCGCCCGCGCTGGCCGCCGAACGCGGCGTGCACGCCGAGCTCACCACGGCCCCCGAGAGCGCCACGCACCGCAGCGTCGTGCAGCTGCGCGCGGCGATGCCGGACGGGCAGTCGATCACGGTGTCGGGGACGCTGACCGGCCGCGCCCAGGTGGAGAAGCTGGTCGAGATCAACAGCCGCAACTTCGACCTGCGTGCCGAAGGCGACGTCGTGCTGCTGGAGTACGCGGACCGCCCGGGCGTGATGGGCCGGGTCGGCACGCTGCTCGGCGAGGCCGCGATCAACATCGAGGCGGCGCAGATCAGCCAGACCACCGACAAGGCGGACGCGATCATGCTGCTGCGCGTGGACCGGCCGGTCGATCCGGCGGTGCTGGTGCCGATCGGGTCCTCGATCGGCGCCACCACGACGCGGCTGATCTCGTTCGACTGACTGCGAGGATGGTCAGGCCGGGTCTCCCGGGCGCGCGCCCGGAGACGATCCGTCGAGGCCGGGGGCGCGTATCGTGCAGCCGGCCGTCGGGGCTGGATCGCTGGAACGATTCCGTCATCGATTCACGTAGGCTGCGCGGGTGCGCGCCCTCCGACGCTTCACCGTCCGTGCCCATCTGCCGGCTTCGCTGGCACCCCTGCAGACACTGGCGACCAACCTCCGGTGGAGCTGGCACCCGCCCACCCAGGACCTCTTCGCGTCGCTGGACCCCGAGGCCTGGGAGCGGGCCGGGCACGACCCCGTCCGGCTGCTGGGCGAGCTCTCCACGTCCCGGCTCGCGGAGCTGGCCGACGACGCGGAGACCGTCGTCACGGTGCGCGAGCTCGCCGACGAGCTGCAGGCGTACCTGAGCGAGCCGCGCTGGTACCAGATCGAGGGCGAGGACGACGAGTCGCTGCCCGCGGCCGTCGCCTACTTCTCCATGGAGTTCGGGGTCACCGAGGTGCTGCCGAACTACTCCGGCGGCCTCGGCGTCCTCGCGGGCGACCACCTCAAGGCGGCGTCCGACCTCGGCGTTCCGCTGGTCGCGGTGGGGCTGCTCTACCAGTCCGGGTACTTCCGCCAGTCCCTGTCGCTGGACGGCTGGCAGCTCGAGCAGTACCCGGTGCTGGACCCGCAGGGCCTGCCGCTGCAGCTGCTCACCCGCGAGGACGGCAGCCCGGCGCTGGTGGAGGTCGCGATGCCGGGCAGCCGCGTGCTGCGGGCCCGGGTGTGGCAGGCCGCGGTCGGGCGGGTCCCGCTGCTGCTCCTGGACTCCGACATCGAGGAGAACGAGCCCGACCTGCGCACCGTCACCGACCGCCTCTACGGCGGCGACCAGGACCACCGCATCAAGCAGGAGATCCTCGTCGGCATCGGGGGGGTGCGCGCGGTGCGCGCGTTCTGCGAGATCGCCGGTCATCCCGAGCCGGACGTCTTCCACACCAACGAGGGACATGCCGGCTTCCTCGGGCTGGAGCGCATCCGCGAGCTGCAGGACGGTGCGGGCCTGAGCTTCGACGAGGCCCTCACCGCCGTCCGCGCCGGCACGGTCTTCACCACCCACACGCCGGTCCCCGCCGGCATCGACCGCTTCCCGGTCGAGATGGTCAAGCACTACTTCGCCGACGGCGGACGGCTCCTTCCGGGCGTCCCCGTGGACCGGGTGCTCGCGCTGGGTGCGGAGTCCGACCCGGGCACGTTCAACATGGCGCACATGGGGCTGCGGCTCGCGCAGCGTGCCAACGGCGTGTCGAGGCTGCACGGTCAGGTGTCGCGGGAGATGTTCGGCGGTCTCTGGACCGGCTTCGACGCCGAGGAGGTGCCGATCGGTTCGGTCACGAACGGGGTCCACGGGCACACCTGGGAGGCGCGCGAGGTCACCGCGCTGCTCGGCGAGCCGGGCCCGGGCGGCACGGAGCCCCCCGGCCCCGTCTCCGACGAGATCCTCTGGGCGCTGCGCGGCACCCTGCGCGCGCGGCTCGTGGACGAGGTGCGCCGGCGCGTGCGGGCCGCGTGGCTGCAGCGCGGGGCCTCCGCGCCCGAGCTGGGCTGGACCGACCACGTCTTCGACCCGGAGGTGCTCACCGTCGGGTTCGCCCGTCGCGTGCCCACCTACAAGCGGCTCACCCTCATGCTGCGGGACCGGGACCGGCTACGCGATCTGCTGCTCGACCCGCACCGCCCCGTGCAGCTCGTGGTCGCCGGCAAGTCCCACCCGGCCGACGACGGCGGCAAGGCGCTCATCCAGGAGATCGTCCGGTTCGCCGACGACCCGGCCGTGCGCCACCGCATCGTCTTCCTGCCGGACTACGACATGTCGATGGCCCGCTACCTGTACTGGGGTTGCGACGTGTGGCTCAACAACCCGCTGCGCCCGCTGGAGGCGTGCGGGACGTCCGGGATGAAGTCGGCCCTCAACGGGGGGCTCAACCTCTCCATCCGCGACGGCTGGTGGGACGAGCTCTACGACGGCAGCAACGGCTGGGCCATCCCCACCGCCGACGGCATCGACGACCCCGTCCGCCGCGACGACCTCGAGGCCAACGCCCTCTACGAGCTGCTCGCCACGCAGGTGGCGCCCGCGTTCTACACCCGCGACGACGGCGTGCCGACGCGCTGGGTCGAGCTGGTCCGCCACACCCTGACGACGCTGCGCCCGGCGGTGCAGGCGAGCCGGATGGTGCGCGAGTACGTCCAGGACTGGTACGTCCCCGCGGCCAGGGCCGCCACCGAGATCACCACGGGCGAGTTCGCCGCCGCCCGCGAGCTGGCCGCGTACCGGGCCACGCTCTCGGCCGCGTGGCCGCGCGTGCGGGTCGGCGCGGTGGACGCCTCCGGGCTGCCGGACACGCCTGTCGTCGGCGCGCCGATGACCGTCCGCGCGGAGGTGCACCTCGCCGGGCTGGACCCGTCGGACGTGTGCGTCGAGGCCGCGATCGGGCGCGTCGACGAGGCGGACGAGCTGTCGGACGTCGTCGCCGTGCAGATGAAGCACATCGAGCGCACCGGGCCGGGCGGGGACGCCACCGCGGACCGGTTCGAGGCCGTCGTGCCGCTGCCGCAGGCGGGGCTCGCCGGGTACACGGTGCGGGTGCTGCCGGCGCACCGGCTGCTCGCCACACCGGCGGAGCTGGGGAAGGTCGTGCTGGCCTGAGCAGGTGCCGTGGCGGCCGGGTGCCCCGGTCGCGCCTGCGGGAGATGTTGCCGCCGTCGACGATCGCGTCGCCGGGGAAGAGCCGGCCGAGCAGGTCGCCGGGTCGGTGTGCCGCCGCCGGCACACACCGTGGTGTCGTCGCACATGCCGCCGACGGTGTGTGCGACGGCCGGGTGGTGTGTGCGGGCCGGTCAGCCGCAGCCGCACCCGCCACCGCAGCAGCCGCCGCGGGGCGGCGCGGGCATCCGCGCGGGCATCCCGCCGCCGGACCGGACACCGGACCGGACACCGGACAGGGCGACCGTCGACAGCAGCTTCACGGTGTCGTCGTGCCCGTCCGGGCAGGCGGCGGGATCACCGGAGGCGCTCATCGGCCGGTTGACCTCGAACGTCTGGTCGCATTCCCGGCAGCGGAACTCGTAACGCGGCACGGGGGAAGCGTACCTGCGCGCCGCCGGACGGACGCGGCGATCGGTGCCGGTCAGCGCGGGATCGGGAGCATCGCGGTGACGGTGGCGCCGTCCGGGCCCGCGGAGACGTCGAGGGTGCCGCCGATCTGCTCCACCCGCTCACGCATCGACCGCAGCCCCACGCCGGGTGTCCACGGGCCCGCGGAACGGCCGGGGTCGCGGACGGTGACGGCGAGCCTCCCGCCCTCGCGGCGCAGCTCCACGTCCGCCGTGTCGACGCCCGCGTGGCGCGCCACGTTCGTGACCGCCTCGACGGCCACCCGGTAAGCGACGACCTCCGAGGCCGCGGGGAGCTCGCCGAGGTCCTCGGGCGCGGAGACGGCGACCCGCAGCGCTCGGCCGTCCGCGGCGCGCAGCCGCCCCACGTGCTGCCCGATCGCCGCGGCGAGCCCGAGCTCGTCGAGAGCGCGCGGGCGCAACCCCTCCACGATGCGACGGATCTCCGCGATCGCCTCCCCGGCGTCGGAGCGCAGGTGGCGGAGCAGGTCGACGGCCTGGTCCGGGTCGCAGCGGGCGAGGTTGGCGGCCGCGTCGGCGCTGTAGGCGATCCCGGTGAGGGTGGGGCCGAGGCCGTCGTGGAGGTCGCGGCGCAACCGGCGGCGCTCCTCCTCCAGCGCGACGACGGCGGCGCGGCGCGACTCCTGCAGCTGCTCGCCGAGCCGGACCGCGTGCACGGCCTGCGCCAGCGGCGCCGCCACCAGCGCGAGGACGGACGCGGTCGCCGGTGCGAGGCGGAGCTGGTCGGCCGGCAGCGCGACGACGAGCTCGCCGACCTGCGCCGATCCGGTGCGGAGGGGGACGGTCGCGGTGCCCTCCACCCGGCCGTCGAGCGCCCCCGCCTCGGCGAGGACCCGGCCGTCCTCCTGCAGCGCGAGCCAGGGGACGCCGAGCGCGCCGCGCAGCGCGTCCAGCCACTCGCGCGGGCCGGAGCCCGCGGTCAGCTCGCCACCGAGCCGGGTGAGCGCGTCCACCGGGTCGGCGCGCCCGCCGAACAGCAACTCGTCCATGACGCCCCGCACCCGGACGAGCGTCGGGTGGAAGGCGGCGGCGACCGCGGCGACGAGCAGCCCCTGGACGGCCTTGCCCGGCGGGCGCCCGGCGAGCTCGAGCAGCGCGACCGCGCCGCCGTAGGCCGAGAGCACCAGACAGAGCATCACGGCGTACACCGAGGCGGTGCTGATCACCGCCCGGACGTCGACGACGCGGGGTGCGACGACGGCGACGGCCGCCGTCAGCGGCAGCAGCAACGCCAGCAGCGAGACCGCGATCGCGAGCGGCACGTCACCGATCCCGGCGGTCTCGGACGCGAACAGGACGAGCAGCCCGCCGAGGACCGACGACGACACGCCGAGGATCAGCCACAGGAGTGCGCGACGGTCGTCGCCCGCGGTGAGCTCGAACTGCACCCAGCCGCCGACGAGCACTGCGGTGCCCGTGACGATCCCGGCGGCTGTGAGCAGGCCACCGGCACCGGCGAGAGCACCGACGCACCCGGTGCCGCCCGCGCCGAGCACGGTGGCGTCGACGGCCCGCAGCGCTGCGGCTCCGCGGGTCCGCGGGACGACGCGCAGCAGGCCGAGCGGGATCGCGAGCATCAGGGCGGCGGCGAACGCGGCGTCCGCGATCCCCGGCAGACCCGAGGCGCGCAGCAGGGGTGCGGCCACGAGCACCGTCCCCGCGGCCAGGAACAGCGCGCCGGGCGCCCGTGCCCGGCCGAGTACCGCCGCGCCCGCGGCGAGGAACCCGCCGCCCAGGACGAGCGGGGGGACGTCGATGGGCGCCGCCCTGCCGCTCCACAGGGCGAGCAGGGCCACGACGAGGGGCAGTCCCGCGCCGGCGAGCAGCGCCGTGCGGGCTGTCACGGCGTCCGCCCGGACCGGCGCAGCGCCGTCCGGGCGCGGCGGCCGTGCTCGGGCGGAACGGCCGCGCCGCGCTCCCGCCCGGTCACGGCCGCTCCTCCCGCCCCAGGCCACCCTCGCGGGCCCGCACGATCGCCTCGGCCCGGGTCGCGACGCCGAGCTTGGCGAACACCGCCGAGACGTGGTTGCCGACGGTCTTCGGGGCGAGGCCCAGCGCGGCGGCGATCGCGCCGTTGCTCTCCCCGGCGGCGACCCGGTCGAGTATCTCCCGCTCGCGCGGGGTGAGCTGCGGGAACGGCGTCGGCGACGGCGCCGACAGGCAGGCGAGCAGCCGCTGCGCCACGCCCGGGCCGACGACCACCTGCCCGGCCACCACCGACCGCAGCGCGGCCAGGATCTCGTCCTGCTCGGCGCCCTTCAGCAGGTAGCCGCGGGCGCCGGCACGCATCGCGGAGAGCACGGTCTCGTCGTCGTCGAACATCGTCAGGACGAGCACCGCCGCGGACGGCACGGCCGCGACGACGCGTCGGGTCGCCTCGACGCCGTCCATCCCCGGCATCTGCACGTCCATCATGACGACGTCGGGCCGGGCCAGCTGGGCCTCGCGCACGGCGTCCGCGCCGTTCGCCACCTCACCGACGACCTCGACGCCGTCCAGGGAGCCGAGCAGGGCCCGCATCCCGCGGCGGACGACGGGATGGTCGTCGGCGAGCAGTACGCGGATGGGCGTCATGGGGGAATGATGGCCCGGCCGGGGCCGTCCGGGACCGGGTGAGGTTCCCGGGTGTGCCGGGCGATCTCCCGGCCGGTCCGGGAGGCGGACCCGATGCGCCGCGCGGCGGGCGCGCCCATCGTGTGCGGGACGGCGCCCCGCGACGGGGCGCCCCGACGGGGGGAGATCCCGATGAGCGCACCCACCGCGGCACTCGGCCGCACCCAGCGGATCGGCCTGGGGTTGGCCATGGTGCTCGGCGTGCTGGACGCACTGAACCTTCTGCTGACCCCACCGACGCCGCCGGGTGCCGAGGGCCCGCCGATCGAGGTGCTGATCGCCACGACCGTCCTGGGGGTGATCACGGTCGTGGCCGTGGTCTGGGCGTGGCGGACCGGCAGCCGGGTGGGCCTGCGGATCGTCGCGGGCAGCCGGATCCTCTCGGCGCTCACGGCGCTGCCGGCGTTCTTCGTCGAGGGGGTGCCCGCGGTGTTCGTGATCCTCGCCGCGGTGTTCGTGGTGCTCACGGTGGTGTGCGTGGCGATGGTGCTCGCCAGGCCCGGCCGCTGAGCGACCGGTCAGGGGGCCGTCCGCCGCAGCAGGAGCAGTGACCGTTCCGCCATCTCCAGCGTCGTCCCCCCGCCGAGCACCCCGGTCGATGCCGGGGTGCCGTCGGGGGTCGTCGAGTCCAGGGCGGGGACGAACCCGCCCGGCGGCAGCACCACCTCGCGGGGCTGCGACCCGCCGTGCAGGAGCAGCAGCCAGCCGTCGTGGTCCGGGCTGGGGTCGTCGCGCACGTCGAGCAGGAGCCCGAGGGTGTGCAACCCCGGGTCGTGCCAGTCGTGCCCGTAGAGGGTGCGCCCGTCGGGATGCCACCAGACGACGTCGCCCTCGGCGTAGAAGCGGTCCCGGTGCAGCGCGCGCGTCGACCGGCGGACCGCGGCGACCTGCGCGACGAACGCCGTGAAGGCCTTCGCCTCGTCCGTGTCGGCCCAGTCCACCCACGAGGTCTCGTCGTCCAGGCAGTAGGCGTTGTTGTTGCCGTGCTGCGTGCGCCACCGCTCGTCGCCGCCGAGGAGCATGGGGGTGCCGGTGGACAGCAGCAGCGTGGCGAGCATCGCCCGGGCGGTGGCGAGCCGGCGTGACACGACCTCGGGGGCGTCCGTCTCGCCCTCGACCCCGAAGTTCTGGGAGCGGTTGTCGTCGGTGCCGTCGCGGTTGTCCTCGCCGTTGTCCTCGTTGTGCTTGCGCTCGTAGGAGACGAGGTCGCGCAGCGTGAACCCGTCGTGCGCGGTGACGAAGTTGATCGACGCCCACGGCCGACGCCCGGAGAGGCGGTACAGGTCGGAGCTGCCGGTGAGGCGGGACGCGATCTCGCCGACGGTGCCGCTGCCGCGCCAGAAGTCGCGCACGGCGTCGCGGTAGCGGCCGTTCCACTCCGACCACGCCACCCCGAACCCGCCGACGCGGTAGCCCTCGCCGGTGGCGTCCCACGGCTCGGCGATCAGCTTGCAGCCCGACAGGACGGGGTCCACGGCGATCGCGGTGAGCATCGGGGCGTGCGGGTCGAACACGCCGGAGCGCGGCCTGCCGAGCACGCTCGCGAGATCGATGCGGAAGCCGTCCACGCCGTAGGCGGTGACCCAGTGGCGCAGCGCGTCGCACACCAGCCGGATCACGGTGGGGGAGCCGGAATCCAGGGTGTTGCCGGTGCCGGTGATGTCGGCGTCGTGCCCGCCGCCGCCCAGCGAGTAGTAGGCGGGGGCGTCGAGGCCGCGGTAGCAGAGCGTGGTGCCGGCGACGCCGCCCTCGGCGGTGTGGTTGGGCACGACGTCGAGGATCACCTCGATGCCCGCGACATGCAGCGCCTCGACCATCGCCCGGAACTCCGCGACCTCCGCCCCCGGCACGCTCGCGAACCGCGCGTCCGGGGCGAGGAACCCCAGCGTCGAGTAGCCCCAGTAGTTGACGCGCCCGCGTTCCAGGAGCGGCGGTTCGGTGGCGCCGGCCGCCACCGGCAGCAGTTCGACGGCGGTGACACCGATCCGCGAGAGGTGCTCGACGACGGCCGGGTGGGCGAGCCCCAGGTAGGTGCCGCGCTGCGCCGGCGGGACCTCCGGGTGGCACATCGTGTAGCCGCGGACGTGCAGCTCGGCGATCACGGTCTCCGACCACGGGACGTCCGGGCGGGGGGTGAGGACGGGCTCGTCCGGCGCCGTGACGACCGACAGCGGGACGTGGCCCAGCGAGTCCAGGGGGCTCGGCTCGCCGGTCATCGGGTCGTCGATCCAGCCCCGGGCGGCGGCGAGGCTCGTGACGCGCCCCGACACGCGGCGGGTGTACGGGTCGAGCAGGATCTTCGCCGGGTTGGCCCGCACGCCCGTGAACGGCTCGTAAGGGCCGTGCACGCGGTAGCCGTACCGCTGGCCGGGGCGCACGCCGGGAACGTGGCCGTGCCAGACACCGAAGGTGTGCTCGGGCAGCTCCACCCGGCGCTCGGTGAGATCGCCGTCCGGCCCGTCGACGAGGCACACCTCGACGGCCTCGGCGTGCGCCGACGCGACGGCGAACCGCGCCCCGTCCCTGTCGCCATGGGTGTCGACATGGGCGCCCAACGGGAAGACCGGCACGGTGAGCCAGGATAGGGCCGTGGCCGCAGCCGAACCGCCCACCGAGACCCTCCTCACCCGCGAGCCGGAGCCGGACCTGACCGACCTGGTGGTCCGCATGGACGGCATCGGCGTCCGCCGCGGCACCGCCACCCTGCTCACCGGCGTGGACTGGGCGGTGGAGCTCGACGAGCGCTGGGTGGTGCTCGGGCCCAACGGCGCGGGCAAGACCACCCTGCTGCGCCTGGCCGCCGCGGAGCTGCACCCCACCGAGGGGGTGGTGCACGTGCTCGGCGAGCGGCTCGGCCGGGTCAACGTGTTCGACCTGCGCACCCGGATCGGGCTCTGCTCGGCCGCGCTCACGCAGCGGGTGCCGGGCGACGAGACGGTGAGCGACGTCGTCGTCAGCGCCGGCTACGGCGTGCTCGGGCGGTGGCGGGAGCGCTACGACCGCGGCGACGTCGACCGGGCCGCGGCCCTGCTCGACGCCCTCGGGATGGCGGGGTTCGGTGGGCGGGCGTTCGGCACGCTCTCCTCCGGCGAGCGCAAGCGCACGCTGATCGCGCGGGCGCTGATGACCGATCCCGAGCTGCTGCTGCTCGACGAGCCCGCCGCCGGGCTGGACCTCGGCGGCCGGGAGGACCTGCTCGCCCGGCTCACCGCGCTCGCCGCGGACCCGGACGCCCCGGCGTCGGTGCTGGTAACCCACCATGTCGAGGAGATCCCGGCCGGGTACTCCCACGGGCTGCTGCTGCGCGAGGGCCGGATCGTCGCCGCGGGGCTGCTCGACGACGTCCTGACCGACGAGGCGCTCTCGGAGACGTTCGGCCTGCCGCTTCGGGTGCAGGGCCGCCGCGGCCGGTACGCGGCCCGGATGCGCTGATCTCCCGGGAACGAGCAGCTATGGTCCGGCCGTGACGGAATTCGTGAGGCTCGAGGTCGACGGCGGTGTCGGGACGATCCGGCTGGACCGCCCGCCGATGAACGCGTTCAGCCGCCAGGTGCAGGAAGAGCTGAGGGAGTGCGCGCAGGAGGCGTCCCGACGCGCGGACGTGCGCGCGGTGGTCGTCTACGGCGGGGAGAAGGTGTTCGCCGCGGGCGCGGACGTCAAGCAGATGGCGACCATGACCTACGCGGACATGGCACCGGTCGCCCGGCGGCTCTCGGCGTGTTTCGGCGCCGTGTCCGAGATCCCCAAGCCGACGGTCGCGGCGATCACCGGCTACGCCCTCGGGGGCGGCCTGGAGGTGGCGCTCGGGGCGGACCGGCGGGTGTGCGGGGACAACGCCAAGCTCGGCCAGCCGGAGATCCTGCTCGGCCTCATCCCGGGCGGTGGCGGCACGCAGCGGCTCGCGCGGCTGATCGGGGCACCGCGGGCGAAGGACCTGATCTACACGGGCCGGATGGTGGGCGCTCAGGAGGCGCTCGCGATGGGGCTGGTCGACGAGGTGGTCCCGGCCGACGAGGTGTACGCGACGGCGCGGCGGTGGGTCGAGCAGTTCGTCGACGGGCCCGCTGCGGCGCTCGCGGCGGCGAAGAAGGCGATCGACGGCGGCCTGGACGTGGACCTGCGGACGGGCCTGGATCTGGAGTCCGAGGTGTTCGCCGCGCTCTTCGCCACGGAGGACGGGCGCCACGGCATGGCGTCGTTCGTCGACAACGGGCCGGGGAAGGCGCAGTTCACGGGGCGCTGACGGCCGTGATCACCGGTCCAGTGCGGAATGCGACGCCCGGATGGTGATCACGGTGCGACGAGCGGCTCTGGAAGGGTGTCGACCATGACCGCCGACCCCCTCCCGAACCCGCACGCCTCGGCCGAGGAGGTGGAGGCCGCGCGCCACGATCCGAAGCTCGCGAACGTGCTCTACCACGACTGGGAGGCCGGCTCCTACGACGAGAAGTGGTCGATCTCCTACGACGAGCGCTGCGTCGCCTACGCCGCGGACCGCTTCCGGTACGTCGCTGGCGAGGGCGGCTGGCCCTACCCCCGCGCCCTGGAGCTGGGTTGTGGCACGGGGTTCTTCCTGCTCAACCTCATGCAGGCCGGGGTGGCCACGACCGGCTCGGTGACGGACCTGTCCCCGGGCATGGTGGCCGCGGCGCTGCGCAACGCCGCGGGGCTGCGCCTGCCGGTGGACGGGCGGGTCGCCGACGCCGAGCGCATCCCCTACGACGACACCACGTTCGACCTGGTGGTCGGGCACGCGGTGCTGCACCACATCCCGGATGTCGAGCTGGCGCTGCGCGAGGTGCTGCGGGTGCTCAAGCCCGGCGGGCGGTTCGTCTTCGCGGGCGAACCGACGCGGATCGGGGACGCCTACGCGCGCCGCCTCGGCGGGATCACCTGGAAGGCCGTCACCACGGTCACCCGCGTGCCCCCGCTGCGCGGGTGGCGACGCCCGCAGGCCGAGCTGGACGAGTCGTCGCGGGCGGCGGCCCTGGAGGCGCTCGTCGACCTGCACGTCTTCGACCCGGACGCGCTGGAGGCCACCGCCCGGCGCGCCGGTGCCGCCGGGGTCCGGGTGGTCACCGAGGAGCTGACGGCGGCGATGTTCGGGTGGCCGGTGCGCACGTTCGAGGCCGCGGTGCCGCCGGGGCGGCTCGGCATCCGGTGGGCGATGTTCGCCTACCGCGGCTGGCAGCGGCTCTCCGCGCTGGACCGGCGGCTCGCGCGGGTGGTCCCGCGCGCCTGGTTCTACAACGCGCTGGTGACCGGTACCCGGCCGTGACGTTCCCCGCGGGCGCGGTCGAGCAGCCCCTGGAGCCGCTGTGGCGGGGGCTGGTCGTCTACCGGGTGCTGACCTTGGCCAGCGCCGTCGTGGTCGCGGGGCTGTCGCTGGACGAGTACGCGCGGCCGGGCGTGGCGGTGGCCGTCCTGGTGGTGATGGCCGGGTGGACGGCGGCCACCGCCTGGGGATACGCGCTGCGCCCGCTCGGCAGCCGCCCGGCCGCTCGCGGTGAGCCCGCGCCCCGGGACCGGCGCGGCCTGCTGGCCGTCGCCGATCTGGCCGTCACCGTCGCGGTGATGGCCACCACGCCGCTGGTGCAGACCCCGGCGCAGCTGGCCGCCGACGCCCCCGTCATGGGTTCCATCTGGACGCCCGGTGCGGCGCTCGCCTGCGCGCTGGCCTACGGCGTCGCGGGCGGGCTCGCCGGGGCGGCCGTGCTGTCGGCGGCGCTGGTGGCGGTGTCGGCGCGGCTCGGCACCGAGGTGGGCGACATCCTGCTCGTCGTGCTCACCGCGCTCACGGTCGGGTTCGCCGCCACGGTGCTGCGCCGCTCGGCGGAGCGGGTGCGGCGTGCGGTCGCCGAAGCCGCGGCCGCGGCCGAACGCGAACGGCTCGCCCGTGCCGTCCACGACGGGGTGTTGCAGGTCCTCGCGCACGTCAAGCGCCGGGGCACCCAGCTCGGCGGGGACGCGGCGGAGCTGGGCTCGCTCGCGGGGGAGCAGGAGATCGCCCTGCGCACGCTGCTCATCACCGGCCCGTCGGTCGCCGACGCGGAGGGCCGTCGCGACCTCGCGGCCGCCCTGCGCGGCCTCGCGTCGGGCCGCGTGACGGTCGCCGCGCCCGCGCACCCCGTCCCGCTGCCGGCGCGCGACGTGGACGAGCTGGTGGCGGCGGTGGCGGCGGCGCTGGCCAACACCGCGCTGCACGCCGGGTCGGCGCAGGCGTGGGTGTTCCTGGAGGACGCCGGGGACGCGGTCGAGATCAGCGTGCGCGACGACGGCCCCGGCATCCCCGACGGCAGGCTCGCCGCCGCGGAGGCCGAGGGCCGCATCGGCGTCGCCCGCTCCATCCGCGGCCGCGTCGCGGACCTCGGTGGCACGATCACGCTCGACACCGGACCGGACCGGGGGACGGAATGGACGATCACGGTCACGAAGAGATGATCACGGTGATGGTGGTGGACGACCACCCCATCTGGCGCGAGGGCGTGGCCCGCGACCTCACCGAGCGCGGTGTGCCGGACCGGATCGAGGTCGTCGCCACGGCCCCGGACGCCGCAGCCGCCGTCCGGATCGCGAAGGCCACCCGGCCCCGCGTCGTGCTCATGGACCTCGACCTCGGCGCCGGCTCGGGGGTCACCGCGATCCGGGAGATCCTCGCCGCCCTGCCGGCGACGCACATCCTCGTGCTCTCGGCGAGCGGCGAGCACGCCGACGTGCTGGAGGCGGTGAAGGCCGGTGCCACCGGGTACCTGGTGAAGTCCGCGAGCGCGGAGCAGCTGCTCGACGCCGTACGCCGCACCGCGGACGGCTACGCGGTGTTCACACCGGGCCTCGCCGGGCTGGTGCTGGGGGAGTACCGGCGGTTGGAGTCCGACCCGGGCGCCTCCGTGCCCGTGCTCACCCCGCGCGAGACCGAAGTGCTGCGGCTGGTCGCGAAGGGCCTCACGGCGCGCCAGATCGGTGAGCGGCTCGTCGTCTCGCACCGCACGGTCGAGAGCCACGTGCAGTCCACCCTGCGCAAGCTCCAGCTGCACAACCGCGCCCAGCTCGTCCGGTACGCGATCGAGCAGGGGCTGGCCGACGACTGACGGGCGGGGCCCGATGCGTGGGGCCGGGCCCGGCCGCGCCTGCACCGGGTCCGCCGCACGTTCGGGTGGACGTCCCGCCGCGGCGCGGGGGGATCGGCGAGGATCGCGGCGATGCGCGTGGTCACGGGCGCGACACCGGTCGCGGTGATGCTGGTGGACCCGACCGAGCCGCACCTCGCGGAGCTTCTCGGCGCGGGCGGGTTCGCCGTCCACGTCTGCGGGCCCGGCGACCTCGTGCAGGTCGCGACGATGCTGTGCCCGCACGTCGTGGTGATCGACCTCGACGGCGCAGCGGGCACCGCGGCGGTCGAGACGCTCACCACGACGTTGCCCCGCCTGCCTGTCCTCGCCCTGTCCTCCGCGGGGGGCGCCGCCGCCGTCCTCGCCGCCGTGCGGTCGGGCGTCGCGGGGTACGCGCTGCGTGGCTCGCCGGCGTCGTGGCTGGTCGAGGCGGTCCGGCGGACCGCGGCGGGGGACGCCGTCTACTCGCCGGGGCTCGCGGCGTCCGTCCTCGAGCAGCACGCGGCCGGTGCGGTCGACGGGCCCGCACGGCTCACCGGTCGCGAGGCCGACGTGCTGGCGTTGGTCGTCGCCGGGCACACCGCGCGCCAGATCGCCACCCGCCTCACGCTCTCCCCGCGGACGGTGGAGAACCACGTCAACAACATGCTCCGCCGCTTCGACGTGCCCAACCGGGCCGCCCTCGTGCGCTACGCCATCGAGAACGGGCTGGCCTGAGCGAGCCTGCGCAGGATCTCGGCCAGCACCTCGGGGGCGCCGCCGACCGGGTCCACGGCGACCTCGACCGTCGGCCCGGCCGCGACCCGGACGGTGGCGCCTCGGGCAGGGCCGAGGTCGCACGCCACCTGCAGGGCCATCGGCTCGGTGCGCAGCGTCCCCGGCACGATCGCTTCCAGCACGGCGACGGCGTCGTGCAGGGCGACGGCGTCGCGGCCGTAGCGGCGGCGGAACGCGGCGCGGTAGTGGGTGAGCACCGAGGCGAGCCGGGCGAGATCCGGGCCCGCCGCGGCCAGCGCGTCCAGCCACGCGCCGTCCGCCGGGCAGCGCATGGTGAGGTCCAGGGGCACGAGCGTCACCGGCACGTCGGTCTGGGTGAGCACCCGGTGCGCGGCCTCGGGGTCGGAGTGGATGTTGAACTCGGCGACCCCCGACGTGTTGCCCGCCCCGAGGGCCCCGCCCATCACGACGATCCGTTCGATCCGGTCCGCCAGCTCGGGGAAGCCCGCGAGCAGGACGGCGACGTTGGTGAGCGGGCCGATCGGGGCGATGGTGACGGGGCGGTCGGCACCGCGCAGGACGTCGGCCATGAGCGCGACGGCGCCGCGCGCGTCCACCGGCGGCCCGGCGGGCAGCGTCGCCGCCCGCCCGCCGAGGCCGTCGTCGCCGTGCCAGGCTTCCGCCCGCTCCCGCTGGGGGTGCACGAGCGGGCGAGCGGCGCCGACGCCCACGGGGACGTCCGGACGGCCGGCGAGGGCCAGCACGCGGCCCGCGTTGCGGGTGGTCGCGTCGAGCCCGACGTTGCCGAACACCGTCGTCACCGCGCGCAGGTCGACCTCGGGGGAGGCGGCGGCCAGCATGAGGGCGACGGCGTCGTCCACGCCCGGGTCGGTGTCGACGATCAGGGGATCCACGGCCGCGACGATGCGCCATCGCCACGACCCCCGGCAACCGTGCCGGACGGCCTGGATACCGTGCCGGGCCATGACCAGCATGTGGGGCGCCCCGGTCCGGGCGCGCTGGCGGGCCAGGCGCGATCCCCGCCGGGCCCGGTTCCTCACCCTCGCCTCGCTGCGCTGGATCGTCCGCCACCGCGCGTACACGCCCTGGTACCTCGTCCGCTACTGGCGGCTGCTGCGGCTGCGGCTGGCCCACCCGCACATCGTGCTGCGCGGGATGGTGTTCCTCGGCCGCGGAGTGGAGCTGCACGCGCGCCCCGGCTTCGGCCGGCTGGAGATCGGCGCCTGGGTGCACATCGGCGACGGCAACGCGATCCGCTGCCACGAGGGCTCGCTGCGGATCGGCGACAAGGTGGTGCTGGGCAAGGACAACACGGTCAACTGCTACCTCGACGTCGAGATCGGCGCGTCGACGATCATCGCGGACTGGGTGTACGTCACCGACTTCGACCACGTCACGGCGGACGTGCACGTGCCGATCAAGGACCAGGGGATCGTCAAGACGCCGGTGCGGATCGGCCCGGACTGCTGGATCGGGGTGAAGGCGTCGGTGCTGCGCGGCACCCGGATCGGGCGTGGCAGCGTGCTCGGCGCGCACGCGGTGGCGCGCGGGGAGATCCCCGAGTTCTCGATCGCCGTCGGCGCCCCGGCCCGGGTCGTCCGCAACCGCGTCGAGGACTACACGGCGGCCCGTGAGCAGCGGGAAGCGGTCGCGGACATGGCGCGCAAGCAGGCGGCCGCCGTCGCCGAGCGGGTGGCCCGCTCCGGGGACCCGGGATCGGGACTGTGAGCTGCGTCGGGAGCCGCAACATCTGCGGCCTTGAAGCGATTGAATAGTGGGGGGACAGGACACGAGAGGAGCCCAGACGATGCCCATCGAGACCCGGCTGCAGGTGCTCCACGACCGGTACGCGAGCGCTGTCAACGAAGCCATCGCCGAGGACCGCGAGGAGCTCGCCCTCAAGCTCGCCGACGAGTACACCGACGCCGCACTCCGGCTCATCATCACGGAGGAGGCGGCCTGATCCGCTGGCCCTGACCCGGCGGGCGGCGCGCTGCCCGCACCGCGACGGAACGGCCGGTCAGTGCGGCGCGCCGAACACGTTGCCCGTCGGGATCTTCGGCCGTTCCAGCTCGCGCGGCCCGCCTGCGCGGGCCGCGGCGTAGACCTGCGCGGTGGCGGCGGCGATGCGCGTCCAGTCGAAGTCGACGGCGAGGCGCCGGCGTGCCGCGTCCGCCCGGCGGCGGGCGGCGCGGGGGTCGTCCAGGACGGCGGCGACCGCCCGGGTGAGGCCCGCGACGTCGCCGGGGGCGAACGACGTGCCGGTCTCGCCGTCGCGCACGACCTCGCCCAGCCCGCCGGCCGTGGACGCGACCAGCGGCGCGCCCGCTGCGGCGGCCTCCAGCGCGACGATCCCGAACGGCTCGTAGCGGCTCGGCAGCACGACGGCGTCGACGACCCGCAGCAGGGCGGCGAGATCGTCGTCGGGGAGGTGGCCGACGAACGCGACGCTGCGCCGCACCCGGCGCTCGCGGGCCAGCTCCTCCAGGAGCGGACGCTGCGATCCGGTCCCCGCCACGACGAGCCGCGTGCCCGGATGGCGCCGCCGGATCCGGGGCAGGGCGGCGATCAGGTCCTGGCAGCCCTTCTCGTACTCCAGGCGGCCGAAGTGCAGCAGCAGGGGGGCGTGCGCGCGCCACCGGCGGCGGGCGGCGGTGATCCGGCGGGCCGGGACGTGCCAGGCGCGGGGGACGATCCCGTTGTGGATCACGCTGACCCGCCCGGGGTCGGTGTCGAGCGGGATGTCGAACAGCTCCGCGACCTCGGTCCGCATCGCCGCGGAGCACGTGACCAGCGCGTCCGCCCGCTGCGCGAGCCACCACTCCACCGAGTGGATCTGCCGGTTGAGCGGGTGGGAGAGCCAGCCGGAGTGCCGGCCGGCCTCCGTCGCGTGCACCGTCGCGACCAGCGGCACGTCCAGCGCGTCCGCCAGCGTGATCGCCGGGTGCGCGACGAGCCAGTCGTGGGCGTGGACGACGTCGGGGCGCCAGCCGCCGAGCCGGGTGAGCGCCGCGCGGACCAGCGCGTGGCCCATCGCGAGCGTCCAGGCGACGAGGTCGCGCTCGCCGAACTCCAGGTGCGGAGGGTCCTCCGCGACGTGCACCACCCGCACGGAGTCGACGACGGCGTCCGCGGTCGGGTGGGTGGCCGCGTCCGTGCCCGCAGGGTGGCGTGACAGCACCGCCACGTCGTGCCCGGCGGCGGCCAGCTCCGTGGCCAGGGCGTGGACGTGGCGGCCCAGGCCGCCGACGACGACCGGGGGGTACTCCCAGGAGAGGATCAGCACCCGCACCCGATCAACCTATCCCCCGGGGCCGTGCCGTCGAGAACGACCTTCTGCAGCTCGGGAGGCCCTGTTGATCAGCGCAGTGTCGTTCTCGACGGGAAGGCACGCGCTCGACGGGAAGGTGCGCGCGTCCAGGTGGCCGAACACGGGCTCCGCATCGGGCCAGGCCGCGATCCGGCGGTGGCCTGCCCGGACGCGCCCGGCGGCGACGAGCCCGGCCAGCTCGGCGACGCGCCCGGCGTGCAGGCGGGCACGGTCGCGCGCGTACTGCGCGGCCGAGTGCTTGCTCGCCATGAACGCCCAGTCGCTCGACAGCGCGAGCAGGGCCTGGCCCGCGAGCGCGTCGCGCAGCGGGTCGCGGGCGCTCCCGGGGCCGCAGGCCTCGCGCAGCAGCTTCTGGGTCGTGCCGTTCACGCCGGTGAACTCCTCGACGTCCCACACGCGCCAGTCCTTGCCCGACCCCCACGACGACGGCGGCAGCTCGACGGCCGGCCCGACGAGCCCGGCGGCGATCGCGTCCGCCAGCGTCGACACCCGCACCCCCGCACCGGGGAGCGCCCGCAGCACCGCCTCCAGCCAGGCAGGGCCCTCCGACCACCAGTGCCCGAACAGCTCGGTGTCGAACGCGGCCACGGCGAGCGCGGGACGGCCGAGGCGCGCCCGCAGGCCGGCGAGCCGGTCGTGGACGACGCGGACGAAGTCGGCGGCGTCACGGGCCACCGCCGCGGCCGCCCGGGCCGGGTCGTAGGGGCGCTTGCGCTCGGGCGGCACGCGGCGGCCGGTGACGCGCGCGGGCTTGAGCCCCGACGGGTGGTCGAAGGTGTGGAAGTCGCGGTAGTCCCGCCCGCCGGGGTAGCCCGCGCGCGGCGACCACACCCGGTAGGTGACGTCGAGGTCGCGGCCCGCGGCGAGCACCCCCGACGCCCCGACCGGGCGCAGCAGCCCGGTGTCGCCGTGCAGCGCCGGGCCGTCCACGACGAGGTGCCCGACTCCCGCCGCGGCGTACCCGGCCTCCATGCCCGGCGCGTAGCCGCACTCCGGTGCCCAGATGCCGCGCGGTCGCCGCCCGGTCCGCAGGGCCGCGTCCGCGAGGCCGACGTCCAGGGCGAAGGCGCGGACGTCCTCGTCGAGGAGCGGGGCGAAGGGGTGCGTGGCCGGCCCGCCGAGCAGTTCCACCACGCCGCCGTCGGCCAGCTCGCGCAGCAGCGGCGAGGCGCCGTGGCGCCAGCGCGTCTCGAACAGCTCCAGCGCCCGCGACGCCCGCCGGTGCTCGTCGGCGGCCAGGTCCGGCAGGCGGGGGGCCGCCGAGTGGGCGCGCAGCAGCCACCCGCCGAGCCAGTCGTGCAGCCCGCGCAGGCAGTGCGGGTCGTCGAGCTGGGCGGCGAGGACGGGGGTGACGCCGAGCGTGACCAGCTGCCGGCGGCCCTCGCCGCCGAGGCGCTCCAGGAGGTCGACGACCGGCAGGTAGGAGTGCGCCCACGCCTGGTAGAGCCATTCCTCGCCGACCGGCCAGCGCCCGTGGTGGGCGAGGTGGGGGAGGTGGCTGTGCAGGACGAGGCAGAGCGTGCCGACGTGGTCGGTCACGGGCGCCGCGCCGTCACGAGCAGGTCGAGGCTCCTGTCCGGCGCGCCGAGGACGAAGTCCGCGCACGTCACGGACGCGACGTCCGCGCGAAGACCGTCCGGCCACGGCCCGCCGTCGAGCACCGCGGCGACCTGGTCGGCGACGATCCGGCCCCCGCGCAGGCCCGCCAGCCGTGGCCCGTGGTGCAGGCCGCGCACGGTCACGTCCACGAACCCGGCGTCGCGGACCATCCCCGCCAGCTCGTCCGCGTCCAGCTCGCGCGTGTGGAACGGGTTGACGGTGCCGTCGGGGGAGAACGTGATCCGGTTCGGGGTCGAGACGGCGAGCAGCCCGCCCGGCCCGAGCACGCGGCGGCATTCCCGAAGGAAGCGGTCCTGCTCCCACAGGTGCTCGATCACCTGCAGCGACACCACCGCCTCGCAGCCGCCGTCCCGGACCGGGAGGGCGACGAGGTTGGCGCGCGCGGCCCGCACGCGGGGGTAGCGGCGGGCGACGTGGGCGACCGTCAGGGCGTCGTAGTCCAGGGCGACGACGGTGCGGGCGACGTCCGCGAGCAGGGCGGCGCCGTAGCCCTCGCCGCACCCGGCGTCGAGGACGACCGAGCCCGCGCACGCCGGCGCGAGCGCGCGGTAGACGACCTCGTGGCGGCGGAACCAGTAGTTCTCCCGGCTGACGCCGGGGACGGTGCGCTCGCCGGTGAGGGGCAGGAGCCACGGGTCGGTCTGCACGCCCGGACCGTCGCAGACGGCCCGGCGACCCGAGCAGCCGGGTCCGGATTGACGCGCCGGGCGGCGGTGGTCGACTCTGGCGCGCATGGAGTGGACCGGCGCCCGCTACGCCGATCAGCCGACCGTCGAGCGCTCGATCTGGATAGACGCACCGCCGTCGCGCGTCTGGGAGATCGCCTCGGACGTCCGGCTGATGCCCGAGCTGAGCACCGAGCTGCAGGAGGTGGAGTGGCTCGGCGGGGCCACCGGGCCGGAGTTCGGTGCGCGGTTCCGCGGCCGCAACCGCCACGACGCCATCGGGGAGTGGGAGACGACCTCCTACGTCGTCGAGTGCGTTCCCGGCGAGGTGTTCACGTGGGCCGTCGAGGACCCGGAGCACCCGTCGGCGACCTGGCGGTTCACCGTCGCACCCGGGGACACGGGAGGCACGCGGCTCACCCAGTGGGTGCGGATGGGACCCGCGCCGTCGGGGCTCTCGCGCGCGATCGCCCAGTGGCCCGACATGGAGCAGAAGATCGTGTTCGGCCGGTTGCGGGAGTTCGAGGCCGCGATGGCGGCGACCCTCAGCGGGATCAAGGACCGCGCCGAGGCCCGCGGCTCCGGGGACACGCCCGGTTGAGGACCGCGACGACCGTCGAGGGCGGCGGGCGCGAGACGCTCGACTTCGTCGTCGAGGCCGAGAAGCTCGGCCTGGACGTGTGCTGGGTGGCGGAGGCGTGGGGCTCGGACGCCGTGTCGGTGCTGGGCTTCCTCGCCGCACGGACCGAGCGGATCCTGCTGGGATCCGGGGTGATCCAGGTCGGCATCCGCACCCCGGTCGCCGTCGCCCAGGCGGCGCTGACGCTGGCCGAGCTGTCGGGGGGCCGCTTCCTGCTGGGGCTCGGCCCGTCCGGTCCGCAGGTGATGGAGGGCCTGCACGGGGTGGCGTTCGCGCGGCCGCTCACCCGCCTGCGTGAGACCGTCGACGTGGTGCGGCAGGCGTTCGCGGGGGAGCGGATCGCGTTCGACGGCCGCACCGTCGCGATCCCCCTGCCGGATGGGGAGGGCCGCCCGATGCGGCTGTCGCTGCCACCGAACCCGGACGTGCCGATCTACCTCGCGGCGATGTCGCCACGGCTGCTGGAGCTCACCGGCGAGACGGCGGACGGCTGGCTCGGGACGAGCTTCGTGCCCGAGGGCGCCGGCGCCTACTTCGGCCCGCTCGACGCGGGGCTCGCGCGGGCGGGACGCACCCGTGCGGATCTCGACGTCTGCCAGGGGGCCGAGGTCGCCTTCGCCCGCGACGAGGACGAGCTCGCCGCGATGCTGCAGCCGCGGAAGGCCGGGCTCGCGTTCAGCCTGGGCGGGATGGGCTCGGCGACCACGAACTTCTACCACGACGCCTACGGTCGCCAGGGCTGGGCCGAGACCGCGGCGGCGGTGCGCGAGCGGTGGCAGGCCGGTGACCGGACCGGCGCCGCCGCCCTCGTCACCGACGACATGGTGCTGGCCACGACGCTGATCGGCACCGAGCAGATGGTGCGCGAGCGCCTCGGCGTGTGGCGCGACGCGGGCGTCGACACCGTCCGGCTCTACCCGGCGGGTGAGGACCTGCACGCGCGGCTCGCGACCCTGGGCCGGGCCCTGGAACTGGTGCGGGAGATCGGCTGAGCGGCCCCGCACGGCCGGGCCGGGCGCTCAGAACACCGGGCCCCGGCGGCGCCCGGCGACGAACCCGGCGAGCGCTCCTGTCGCCGCGGCGATCACTGCCGCGACCGGGATCTGCCACCACGCGACCGGCACGCCGAGCGCGAAGATCAGCGGCAGCACCAGCAGGTAGGCCGCGAGGGCAGCGACCACGCCGTGCACCGGCGGCACCGTGGCGTCGCCGATCCAGGCGCCGGCGAGGGCGAACGCGGCGGCGTTGACGACGATCGCCCAGACGACCGGCGACAGGACGGCGGCGAGCGGCGCGGCAGCGAGCCCGCCGAGCACCAGCACGGCGAACCCCGCCGCTGCGCCCTTGATGAGGGCGACCAGGTCGATTCCGTAGGTCACCCCGGCGGGGCTGCGGTGCGGCACGGCTGCACCCTAGCGGCGCCGCGGGTCGTCGCTCCGTCGAGCGGTGCGCCGCGACACCCCGTGATCGGCCGTGTCGTACGGATGGGTGGCGGCTCATTCGACGGGGTACATTAGCTGCCACACGTGTATTTCCCTGGCCGTTGAAAACGATGATCGAGGCGGAGAACGGCCCTACGGCGCGCAAGGAGACCGGCATGGAAGCCCCGGTGAAGCCCGCTTCGTCCGAGGACGGCCAGGGTTCCGACCCCGCCTCGAACGGCACCGCGCCCGCCGCCGGCAAGCGCCCGATGAAGCGGTCCACGCGTATCGCGCTCGCGGTCCTCGGCGTGATCGCGCTCCTGGCGGCCGCCGCGTTCGTCACCTCCTACGTCGTCGACGCCCGCAACTACGTCACCACGGACAACGCGCAGATCGACGGCGACCAGATCGTCATCAACGCCCCCGCGACCGGAACCCTCACCCAGTGGACCGGCACCCTCGGCACGTCCGTGACGCGCAACCAGGTCCTCGGCCGCATCGAGATGGACGCCGGGTTCGCCGAGATCCGCAAGAGCGTGAAGTCGCCCGGCGAGGGGGTGATCGCGCAGAGCAACGCCGTCGAGGGCGCGTTCGTCACCAGCGGCACGCAGCTCGCCGTTGCCTACGACCCCGCCACCATCTTCGTCACCGCCCGGGTCGAGGAGACCGAGATCAACGACGTCCGGGTGGGCCAGCTGGTCGACATCACCGTCGACGCGTACGACGGCAGGACGCTCACCGGCCGCGTCGTCGAGGTGCAGGGGGCTGCCGCCGGGGTCTTCTCGCTGTTCCCGCAGTCCAACAGCTCCGGCAACTTCCAGAAGGTCACCCAGGTGATCCCGGTGAAGATCGCCCTGGACAGCACGGGGGGTCTCGCGCTCGCGCCGGGCATGAACGTGACGGCGAAGATCCACCGGGGCTGACCCGTCGAGAACGACGTTACGCTGATCAACAAGCCCTGTAGATCAGCACAAGGTCGTTCTCGACGGTCAGGGGGCGCGGCGGGTCAGGGCACCCGGTGGCCCAGGCGGCGTGAGATCACCGCGGCCGCCTCGGTCACCGAACCCCGGATCCGCCGCAGCGTCGCGGCGGGGGCCCGCCCGGTCGGGGCGGCGACGCTCAGCGCGGCGATCACGTCGCCGTCCCCGGCGCGCACCGGCGCACCCACCGAGGTCACCCCGACGCGGCTCTCCTCGCGGTTGTCGGCCCAACCCCGCGCGGCCACCTCCCGCAAGTGGGCCCGCAACGCCTCGGGATCGACGATCGATCGGGGAGTCCAGCGCTTCGGCCGCCAGTCCCGCAGCCGCGCGTCCAGCTCCTCGGGGGGCAGCGCGGCGAGCAGCACCTTCCCCGTGCTCGTCGTCGGCGCGGGCAGCCGGGTGCCCGCGCGCGCGAAGATCCGTACGGTGTACGGGCTCTCCAGCCGCTCCACGTAGACCGAGTCCAGGCCGTCCAGCACGGCGAGCTGCACCGTCTCGCCGGTCGTGTGGCGCAGCGCGGCCATGGCCGGCATCGCCGCCTCGTGCAGGTCAAGGTGCGACGCGACGGCCGAGCCCAGGTCGTGCAGCGCGATCCCCAGCCGGTAGGTGCCGCGTGCCTGGCCGCGCTCGAGCAGACGCTCCTGGGTGAGGGTCGCGAGCAGCCGGTGGGTGGTGCTCGTCCCCTGCCCGAGCCTGCGGGCCAGCTCGCTCACGCCCAGCTCGCGGTCCTCGCGGGAGAACTCCTTCAACAGGCGGGCCGCGTTGCGCACCGACGCCAGCGTTTCCGCCATGCGGGAAGCATCCCTTCCCGGCGAGCCGGGCGCTACCTACCGTCAAGACACCCGAGACACCGAAGACAGCGCTGCCAGGGGAGCCATCACATGCTGACCGCCGAGCAGAACGACCAGCTGACCCAGGTCGAGGCCGGGACGCCCATGGGCGAGCTGCTGCGCCGCTACTGGTACCCGGTCGCGTTCGCGCGCGAGCTCGTCGAGTTCCCGGTCAAGCGGGTGGAGCTCCTGGGCGAGTTCTTCGCGCTGTGGCGCAGCCCCTCGGGCCGCTACGGGATCATCCCCGAGCCCTGCCCGCACCGGAAGGCGTCCATGGCCTACGGCATCGTGGAGGCCGACGGGATCCGCTGCCCCTACCACGGCTGGCGTTTCGACACCGACGGCGCGTGCACCGACCAGCCGGCCGAGCGTGACAACACCCAGTTCAAGGACCGGGTACGCGCCCAGGCGGGCAAGGTCGAGGAGATGGGCGGGCTGATCTGGGCGTACGTCGGCCCGCACTCGGCGGAGAACCCGGCGCCGCTGCTGCCGCGCTTCGACGTCTACGTGATGGACGGCTTCCGCGACATCGGCTGGGCCGATCTGCCGTGCAACTACGTGCAGATCATGGAGAACGCGGTCGACCCGCACCACGTCGAGCACCTCCACGGCCGCTACTTCGAGTTCGTCGGCCGCCACGAGGGCTTCACCGCGCCCGCCTCGTTCGGCAAGGAGCACCAGCGGATCGGCTTCGACGCCTTCGAATGGGGGATCATCAAGCGCCGCGTCCTCAAGGGTGCAACGGAGGACAACGACGACTGGAAGGTCGGCCACCCGCTCGTCTTCCCCTACAACATGCGTGTCGGCGGCGGCGGCGTCCACCAGATGCAGATCCGGGTGCCGATCAACCGCACCACGACGCGGTTCATGCTCTACACGGTGCACGCCCCCGAGGGGTACGAGCCGATCGAGCAGCCCGCGATCCCGGACTACCGGATCCCGGTGTTCGACGAGCACGGCCGCCACGTCACGAACTACGTCGAGGGCCAGGACATCATGGCCTGGGTGACGCAGGGATCGGTCACCGACCGCACCACCGAGCACCTCGGGCGCTCCGACATCGGCGTGGCCCTGCTACGCAGGATGTTCCGCCAGCAGTGTGACGCCGTGGCCCGCGGCGAGGACCCGCTCGGCACGATCCGCGAGCCGCACGAGCGCATCGACCTGCCCTGCGAGAAGGACAAGTTCCACGCCGGTGGCGCCCAGTTCGCGCTCGACTTCTGCGACATGGGCTCCACCCGCTTCTCGCCGATGCTCGACACCATCCGCAAGGTGCACCTGAGCGCGGCCGAGCAGGTCGGCAAGGACCGGGCGGCCGGGCGCGCGCCGTTCGCCCCGGTCGGCGGGTTCGGCGGGCCCACCATCGCGCCGGGGGCGACGGCACAGGCGGACTCCGGTCCGGCCGGCCGGTGATCCGGTGACCGGCGCGGCGCCGGGGACCGGTTCGAGTCCGGGGGCGGGCGGCTCGCCCGGCCGGCAGCCCTGGCGGCCCGCCCTCGTCGACCGGCGCTTCACCGGCGACGCCGACGCGCATCGCCGCGACGCGCCCCGGTTCTGCCCGGCCTGTGGCACGTCGCTCGACGGCGGCATCGCCGTCGAGCTGTGGGAGGCGACGGAGCGGGTCTTCTACTGCTGGTGCTCCGGGTGCGGATGGTCGGGGGAGATCACGCCCGGCGCCGAGGGCGGCGTGCTGGGGCACGAGCCCGAGCACTGACGGCGGGGTCCGTCACGGCGCACCCGCCTTCGGCGGCAGGGTGCGTGCGTACGCGACGCCGCGCTCCACCCAGCTCGCCACCGCATCCTCGCCCACCAGCCCGGCAGGCGCCACGCGCAGCCAGCCCGCCATCGGGCGCCCGCGCATCACCATCGGACCGACGTGCTCGCCTGCGACGACGCCTTCCGCCTCGTCGGCCGGATCCACCCGGACGAGCATCCCGCCGTCGCGCGAGGCGCACACGGCCATGTGGCCGTGGAGCAGGAACGCGAGGCCGCCGAACATCCGCCTCTCCGTGATCGCCGGCTCGCCGGACAGCAGCTCCCGCATCTCGTCGGCGAGCGACTTGTCGTAGGCCATGGTGTGCAGGCTAGGTCGGCACACCGACATTCTCCGGCCGCTGCGACGGCTCGCGGCTAGTCCGCCGGGTCCAGCTCCCAGACGCGGACCGTGCCGTCCGAGCCGCCCGAGAGCACGACCGGTCCGAGCGGCTCCCCGGGTTCCGGGTTCCCGGCTGCCGCGGCCCCGGCGCGCGGCACCCCGTCCGCGACCCGGATCTCGGCCACGTCGACGGTCGCCACCGCGTCGATCTCCCCGTCGTGCCCGTCGAGCGGGGGACGGACGGGGGCACCGGTGAGGTCGCGCACCCGCAGCGCCGAGCCGTCGGCGTCGACCACCGCGGGCCTGCCGCCGATGTCGGTGACGACGGCCGCACCCGACCCCGCGAGCCCGATCTGCCCGTCGAGCGGTGCGCCGGAGGCGAGGTCGCGCACGGCGGTGGCGCCCGGGCGGCCCGCGACCACGACCGGGCGCTCGCCGAGCTGCGCGACGGAGACCGTGTCGGCCGGGAAGGCGGGCCCGACGGGCGCGCCCGTGGCCAGGTCGCGGACGCGGGCGGTCCCGAGGGCGTCCGCCGCCACGGCGACCGCCCGGCCGCCCAGCTCGGTGGCGGCGACGCTGCGCACCCGATCCTGCGGATCGGCCGGGTGGGCGGCGACGCGGGCGCCGGTGGCGAGATCGCGCACCTCCACACCGCCTGCGCCGTCGGCGGCGACCATCACCGGTCGCCCCGCGAACGTCACCACCGACAGCGGACCGGCGGTGCGCACGCTCATCGGTGCCCCGACCGGGCCGCCGGTGGCGAGGTCCCAGACGCGGACCGTGCCGTCGTCCGCGGCCGACACCGCGACGGCGCGCCCGAGCAGCTGGGCCGTCGCCAGGCCGTGTACGGCATCGGTGTGGCCGGTCATGGGGGCGCCGACCGGTTCGCCGGTGGCGACGTCCCACACCCGCACGGTGGCGTCCTGCCCGCCCGAGACCACGATCGCGCGGCCGTCGAGGCGGCCGGTCGCGAGCACGCGGACGGGCCCGTCGTGGCCGGTCAGGACCGTGGAGTGGCTCGAAGGGAGGACCGCGAGCAGTCCGGCGGCGCTGGCGACCACGACCGCGGCGGCGGCCCAGGCCACGGCCCGGCGCAGGGATTCGTGGCGGACGACCGGGTGGCGCGCGCGGGGCCTGGCGGGCTCGGCGGACCGCGGGGAGCGGACCCGCCGCGTCGCCGCGGCGGCCGCCCGGACGGCGGCGGTGTGCGCGGCCGCCCGGACCGCGGCGGTGCGCGCGGGGGCCCGGCTCGTGGCGCCGCCGGTGGCCTCGTCCCAGCCGGGGACCGGCACCGGGGCCGAGGTGGCCGCTTCGGTGTCGCCCCAGCCGGGGAGATCCGCGGCACCGAGGCGCGGCGCGTCCTCGCCCGGGTCCGGGCCCCAGTCGGGGACGGTGACGGCGTCGAGGGGCACCGTCGGCGGGTCCGCGGCGTCGGCGCGACTCCAGACCGGGAGGGTGAGCGCGGCCGCCGGGTCGAGGGCCTCGGCGACGGCGGCGCGGGCCGCCGCGGCGAGCGCTCCGGCGTCCGGGTAGCGGTGTGCGGGCTCCGGCGCGGTGGCGCGCGCGATGACCCCGTCCAGCGCGACGGGGACCCAGGCCTGGTAGGCCCCGACCGGTGGCAGGGGGAGCCCGGCGCGCGTGAGCGCGATCATCGCGGTGGTGTTCACATACGGCGGGCGCCCGGTGAGCAGCTCGAACAGCACGCAGGCCAGCGCGTAGACGTCGGTGTGCCTGCCGGCGGGCCCGTCGGTGATCTGTTCGGGTGCCGGCCGGGGCGGCGCCCCCGACGAGGGGCGCAGGAGCGCGCTCTCCGGTGGCCCGGGCAGCAGGACGAACGCCCCCGGGCAGATGCGGCCGTGGACGGCGCCGGTGGCGTGATGGGCGTCCAGGGCCGCCGCCGCGCGCTCGATCAGGGTGACGGCCCGGTCCGGCGGGAGCGGGGCCGCGGCCGAGACGATGTCGGCCAGGTCGATCCCGGACGGGTCTCCCGGCTGCTCGGGTTCCCGATCGGTGGGCCCGCCCGCGGGGGGTGCGGCCTGCGGGGCCCGGTGGTCCCACGGGGGCGGATCGCGGCGGACGCGGCGGGTACCGGGGTGCCGATCGTGAACCCATGCGCGCGTCACACCCGTTCAACGGCGGGCGACGCACGTCGGTGATCACCCGAACGGGCCGTCATCCGAAGGTGGGCTGCGGACCTCCGGACACGGAAAGGACCCCGCCGACGGACTGCTGGAGCCACGTGAGCATCGTCGGGTCGTCGAGGGTGAGCGGGATCTCAGGGCCGCCCCACCGCACCTGGACGACGGGACGGCGCTCCAGCGCGTCGCGCAGCATGGCCGCGAGCTCGGCGGTGGCGGCGACGCGCATGCCGCGGTGCTCCACAGTGGGCGTGTCGGGATCGGCAGGCATGTCGGCGCCGGTGCGCAGGACGTACCCGCACCCGGAACGCTCGTCGAATCCGGTCACCACCACGGGTACGAGGGTACGGCCGGGCGGTCGCGGGGGTGCGCGGCAGACGGGCGGCCGGACCACGGGGACCGTCACCGGTGACCGGTTTCACGCCCCTGATGCGTTTGCCGATCGCATACCCCCTGGTAACAATCGCAAGCGGTCACTGCCCGACGCGACGGTGCGCGGCGTGGGGTGGAAGGGTTCGCGGCGAGCGCACATCCGGTTCGGGAACCAGCGGGTCCGCGCCCGTGGGGCAGGAGGCTTCAGTGAACATCGTCGTACTCATCAAGCAGGTGCCCGACACGTACTCCGAACGCAAGTTGCGGGACGCGGACGGGGTGTTGGACCGGGACGGGTCGGACGCGGTGCTGGATGAGATCAACGAGCGAGCGGTCGAGGCGGCGTTGCAGCTCAAGGAGGCCGAGGGCGGCTCCGACAGCACCGTGACGGTCCTGACGATGGGGCCGGACCGGGCCACCGACGCGATCCGCAAGGCGCTGTCGATGGGGGCGGACGCCGCGGTGCACCTCTCGGACGAGGCGCTGGCCGGCTCGGACGCGGTGGCGACGGCGAAGGCACTGGCGAAGGCGGTCGGCACGGTCGGCGGGGTCGACCTGGTCCTGGCCGGCAACGAGGCCTCGGACGGCCGGGGCGGGGCGATGGCCGCGATGCTGGGCGAGCTGCTGGGGCTGCCGTCGCTGACCCACGCGCAGGAGATCACCGTCTCCGGCGGAGAGGTGACCGTGCGCCGGGCGACGGACGAGGGGATCACGGTGCTGACCACGTCGTTGCCCGCGATCGTCAGCGTGAACGAGAAGATCAACGAGCCGCGGTACCCGTCGTTCAAGGGGATCATGGCGGCGAAGAAGAAGCCGGTGACCACGCTCACGCTGGCCGATGCGGGGATCGACGCGTCGGAGGTGGGGTTGGCCGCGGCGTTGACCACGGTGACCTCGGCGTCGCCGAAGCCGCCGAAGAGCGCCGGCGAGAAGATCGAGGACGAGGGCGACGGCGGGGCGCGGATCGCGGCGTACCTGGTCGGCCAGAAGCTCATCTGAGACGGAAGAGGGAGAGAAGGACATGGCTGAGGTTCTGGTCCTCGTCGACCACGTCGAGGGTGAGATCCGCAAGAGCACCTACGAGCTGCTGACCGCGGCCCGCGCGCTGGGTGAGCCCGCCGCGGTCGTCGTCGGCCCGGCGGGCACGGCGGCCAAGCTGGCCGACGGGCTGCGCGAGCACGGCGCCGCGACGATCTACGTCGCGGAGACCGACCGCACGGACTTCCTCGGCCCCGAGGTGGACGTGCTGGCCTCGCTGGTCGAGAGCGCGTCGCCCGCGGCGGTGCTGATCGCGGTGTCCGCGGACGGCAAGGAGATCGCCGGGCGGCTCGCCGTCCGCACGGACTCCGCGTGGCTCAACGATGTCGTCGGCCTCTCGGGCGGTGACGGGGTGGGAGTGACGCACTCGGTGTTCGGCGGTGCCTACGTCGCGCAGGCGAAGGCGAACACCGCGCACCCGGTGATCACCCTGCGCCCGGGTTCGGTGGAGATCGAGGCGGCTGCGGGCGCGGGCGCCGAGCAGGCGGTGGCGGTTCCGGCGCTGTCGGGTGCGGGGGCGAACGTGGTGTCCCGGGAGCCGATCGTGGGTGGCGACCGCCCGGAGCTGACCGAGGCGTCGGTGGTGGTGTCCGGTGGGCGCGGGGTCGGCTCGGCCGAGGACTTCGCGGTGGTCGAGGGCCTGGCCGACGTCCTGGGCGCGGCGGTGGGGGCCTCGCGCGCCGCGGTGGACTCGGGGTACTACCCGCACCAGTTCCAGGTCGGGCAGACGGGCAAGACCGTGTCCCCGCAGCTGTACATCGCGCTGGGCATCTCCGGGGCGATCCAGCACCGGGCCGGGATGCAGACGTCCAAGACGATCATCGCCGTGAACAAGGACGCCGAGGCCCCGATCTTCGAGATCGCCGACTTCGGCGTCGTCGGCGACCTGTTCAAGGTCGCACCGCAGCTGACCGAGGAGATCGCCAAGCGCAAGTCCTGACGCGGGCGGGCCCGGGACGAGCGGTCCCGGGCCCCGTCCCCGTCCGGGCCGAGGTGTTCATCCGGGCGCCACCGCGGCGTCGCGCCGTCCCGCACGGCTGGTCGCCTGGGGCCCGTATGCATCCAGGACGTGACGTCCTCCCAGGTACTGGCCACGTCGCCGGTCGCGGCGACCCGCTACTCGCTGCTGCTCACCACCGATCCCGATGAGGTGGAGTCCGCCCAGCGCCTGCGCCACCGCGTCTTCGCCGACGAGCTGGGCGCGACCCTGCACACGACCCGCCCCGGTCTCGACGTCGAACGCTTCGACGCCTTCTGCGACCACCTCCTCGTCCGCGACGACGGCACGGGTGACGTCGTCGGCACCTACCGTGTCCTGCCTCCCGCCCGGGCACGCGCCGCGGGCGGGCTGTACGCCGAGGGTGAGTTCGACCTCTCGGCTCTCGGTCCGTTGCGCCCCGCGCTCGTCGAGACCGGCCGCTCCTGCGTGGATCCCGCGCACCGCAACGGGGCCGTCGTCGGCCTGGTGTGGGCCGGCCTGGGCCGCTACATGGTGCTCACGGGCCACCGCTGGCTCGTCGGGTGCGCGAGCGTCCCGCTGGCCGACGGGGGCGCCCTCGCCGCGTCCGTCTGGGAGCAGGTGCGGCGCCGCCACCTCGCGCCGGCGGACCGGCGCGTGCGACCGCATCTGCCCTGGCAGGCGCCACCCGCCGACCGGCCACTGCCGGCGCCGCCGCTCCTGCGCGGCTACCTGAGGCTGGGCGCCCAGGTGTGCGGCCCGCCTGCGCTCGACCCGGACTTCGACTGTGCCGACTTCCTCGTCCTGCTCGACGTCCTCGCCATGGACGAGCGGTACGCGCGCTTCTTCGCCCTCGGGGACGGTCGGTGAGCGTCGTCGCGACGAGCCCGGCGCCACCGGTCGCGGCGCCACCGGGTGCCCGTCCACGGGCCCGCTCGCGCACCGCCGCGGTCCATCCCGCCGATCCGGGCGGGTGGGTCCCCGTCCCCGTCTGCGGCACGGGTTGCCTGCCTGCGCAGGCTCCCCGTTCCCCCCGCGAGCGGTGGCGGATCGCCCGGCGCATGACGGCGCTGGTCGCGCTGCTGCTGGCGGCGACGGTGGTCCTCCCCCTGCTCGGGACCCGGGCGATCCCGCGGGCGTGCCGGCTGATGCTGCGCGCTGTCGGTGTTCGGGTCGTCGTCCGCGGCGAGCCGGGGAGGTCCGCGGAACTGCTGGTGGCCAACCACCTGTCCTGGGTCGACGTCGTCGCGCTGAGCTCGGTGCGTCCGGCGCGGCTGCTCGCGAAGCGCGAGGTGCGGGACTGGCCGGTGGTGGGCCTGCTCGCCGCCCGCGCGGGCGCGGTGTTCCTGGACCGCGCCAGCCTGCGGTCACTGCCCGGGACCGTCGCCGCAGCGGCCGCCGTGCTGCGCGACGGTGGCACCGTCGCCGCCTTCCCGGAGGGGACGACCTGGTGCGGCGCCGCGGCAGGCCCCCTGCGCCCGGCGGCCTTCCAGGCGGCCCTCGACGCGAGCGTGCCGGTGCGGCCGGTGGCGGTGGTGCTGCGCGGGCCGGACGCGCGCCGGTCGCCGGAGGCGGCGTTCGTCGGGGAGCAGACGATGCTGGACACGCTCGTGCGCGGGATGCGGCTGCCTCACGTCACGTGCGAGCTGACGTTCCTGCCCGCGCTCGCCCCCGTCGGCACGCGCCGTGAGCTGGCGGCGCGTGCGGCGGCGGTGATCGGCGCCGCCACCGGCGTGGCGCACCCGGTGCGCCGCGGGCGCATCCCGCGCAGGGCGTTCACCGTCCCCGTCCGGGGCATCCCGTCGGGGGTGTCCGCCGTCGCCGTCGGCGACACCCCGGTACGCCCGGGCGCGACCCTCGCCCTGCGCAGCTCGGCCCACCACCGCTCCTGCGGGTAAGCCCGACCCGGGACGGCCGGGCGCGCGCGTCCGGCACGGCCCCGGCGCGTCGCGACCCGCGGACTACCCTGGTTCCCCGATCCATCTGAACCAGGACGGGCAGCGTGACAACACCGATCAGCGCAACCACCTACCTCGACCATGCGGCGACCACGCCGATGGTGCCCGAGGCGGTCGCGGCGATGGCCGAGGCGCTCGCCCGCACGGGCAACGCGTCGTCGCTGCACGCGGCCGGTCGCCGGGCGCGCCGCGAGGTCGAGGAGGCGCGCGAGCGGATCGCGGCCGCCGTCGGAGCCCGGCCGTCGGAGGTCGTGTTCACCACGGGCGGCACGGAGAGCGACAACCTGGCCGTCAAGGGGCTCTACTGGGCCCGCCGCGGCGCGGACGCGCGCCGCACCCGCGTGCTCGCCTCCACCACGGAGCACCACGCGGTGCTGGACGCCGTGGCCTGGCTGGGGGAGCACGAGAACGCGCGCGTCGAGCTGCTGGAGGTCGACCGGGACGGCCGGGTGCACCCGGAGACGCTGCGCGCGGCGCTGCGGTGCGATCCGGACACGGTCGCGCTGGTGAGCGTCATGTGGGCGAACAACGAGGTCGGGACCGTCAACCCGGTGCGCGACCTGGCCGAGGTCGCCCACGAGTTCGGGGTGCCGTTGCACACCGACGCCGTGCAGGCCGTCGGGATCCTGCCGGTCGACTTCGCCGCCTCCGGCGTCGACGCCCTCACCCTCACCGGGCACAAGCTCGGTGGCCCGTACGGGGCGGGCGTGCTGCTGCTGGGCCGCCAGGTCGCGCTCACCCCGCTGCTGCACGGCGGCGGGCAGGAGCGCGACGTCCGCTCCGGCACGATCGACACCCCCGCCGTCATCGGGCTCGCGACGGCCGTCGAACTGGCGGTCGCGGACGCGCCGAAGCGCGCCGAGGAGCTCGCCGCGCTGCGCGACGCCCTCGTCGGCAAGATCCTCGCCTCCGTCCCGGACGCCCGGCTGAACGGCGACCCGGGCACCGGCGAGATCGACGGTGGCCCGTCGCGGCTGCCCGGCATCGCGCACCTGTCGTTCCCCGGCTGCGAGGGCGACAGCCTCCTGCTGCTGCTCGACGCCCACGGCATCGAGTGCTCCACCGGATCGGCCTGCACCGCGGGCGTCGCCCAACCGTCGCACGTCCTGCTCGCGATGGGTGCGGACGAGGCCACCGCGCGTGGCTCGCTGCGGTTCTCCCTCGGGCACACGTCCACGAGCGTGGACGTGGAGGCGGTCGCCGTCGCGATCGGGCCGGTCGTGGAGCGGGCGCGCCGGGCGGGGCAGCAGTCGGTCGGGAAGCACTGACGTGCGGGTACTGGCCGCGATGAGCGGCGGCGTGGACTCGGCGGTCGCCGCGGCCCGCGCCGTCGACGCCGGGCACGACGTCGTCGGGGTGCACCTGGCGCTGTCGGAGACGCCCGCCGCGCTGCGGTCGGGCTCGCGCGGCTGCTGCTCGCGCGAGGACGCCGCGGACGCCCGCCGGGCCGCGGACGTCCTCGGCATCCCCTTCTACGTCTGGGATCTCGCCGCCCGCTTCACCGCGGACGTCGTCGACGACTTCGTCGCCGCCTACGCCGCGGGGCAGACCCCGAACCCGTGCCTGCGCTGCAACGAGCACATCAAGTTCGCCGCGGTGCTGGACCGGGCGCTGGGGCTGGGGTTCGACGCCGTGTGCACGGGGCACTACGCGCGGCTCGCGGACGGCGTACTGCGCCGGGCCGTGGACGCCGGCAAGGACCAGTCCTACGTGCTCGCGGTGCTGCGGCGCGAGCAGCTCGCGCACGCCCTGTTCCCGATCGGGGACACGCCGAAGTCCCGGGTGCGCGCCGAGGCCGCGGAGCGGGGGTTGCGCGTGGCGGACAAGCCCGACAGCCACGACATCTGCTTCGTCCCCTCCGGCGACACCCGCGGTTTCCTTACCGCCCGCCTCGGCGCCCGGCCGGGCCCGGTCGTGGACGCCGCCACGGGCGTCGAGCTGGCGCGCCACGACGGCGTCCACGGCTTCACCGTCGGGCAGCGGCGCGGGCTCGGGGTCGTGGCGCCTGCGGAGGACGGGCGGCCCCGCTACGTGCTCGGGATCGAGCCGGTCAGCGGAACCGTCCGGGTGGGGCCCGCCGAGGCGCTGGACGTGCAGCTCATCGAGGCGGCCGACCCGGTGTGGACGTCCGGCGTCGACCCGGGGCCGATGGAGTGCCACGTTCAGGTGCGGGCGCACGGCGGGATCGCACCGGCCGCCGTCCGCGACGGGGGCAGGAACGTGGCGCTGGCCGAACCGCTGCGCGGGGTCGCGCCCGGCCAGGCCGTGGCCTTCTACCGGTCGGAGCCCGGGGGCGACGTCGTGCTCGGAAGCGCCCGAATTGTGAGGACAGGCTCACCGAACTAACGTGATCGCGTGCTGCGACTCCTCCTCGCTGTGTTGCTGCTGGTCGCGGGGTGTGCTGCGGGCGCACCCGGGGCGCCGCCCGTCGGGTCCGGGGCGTTCCCCGTCACGATCACCCACGCGCTCGGCACCACCGTCATCCCCGCCGAGCCGCGGCGGATCGTCGCGCTGAGCTACGAGGAGGACGCGCTCGCGCTCGTCGGCGTGCCCGTCGTCGGGCGCGCGGGCAACCTGTACGCGGCGGCGGGGGAGCCGTACCCGTGGCAGCGGGGGAAGGTCGACCTGGCCGGCGTCGACTCCGACGCCGTCACCTCCGCGGGCGACGTCGACTTCGAGCGCATCGCCGCCCTGCGCCCCGACCTCATCCTCGCCACCAACCGCTACGACCTCGACGCCACGTACGCGAAGCTCTCCGCGATCGCCCCGACCGTCGGCTACGAGACCGCGTGGGGACGGTCCACGTGGCAGGAGACGGCGATCGTCATCGGCCGCGCGGTCGGTCGGGAGGACGCTATGACGGGCGCGATCGACGGCGTCCAGGCCTATCTCGACGGGCTCGCCGCCGAGTACCCCGGCCTCGCCGGGAAGACCTTCGCCGGTGCCTACCACTTCGAACCGGGCGGGTTCGCCGCCAACACCGACCCCGAGGGCCATTCCACCCGCCTGCTCACCGGCCTCGGGATGACCCCGGACCCGGACTTCGTCGCCGGCGTCGTCGACCGCTCGCTCGCGCCCGAGAACATCGGCCTGCTCGACGCGGACTACCTGCGCATGTCCTTCGCCTCCCCCGACCTCGAGCAGGCCCTGCTCGTCAACCCGCTCTACGCGCGACTCCCCGTCGTCACCGACGGGAGGGTGTTCACGTCCGACAACTTCGGTGCGATGGCGAGCAACAACCCCACGATGCTCAACATCCCCTGGCAGCTCGACCAGCAGCGGCCCGTTCTGGCCACGGTCGCGGTCCGCTGACCCGGGTGGCGGCGGGGGGCCGGGTCGGGCACGCTCACCGCGCACGAGGAGGTGGGCCGTGGGCGACACGGTGCCGGGCGGGTCGGACGTGACGTCGTCTCCAGACCCGCCGGCAGGCGACGGACCAGACGCCCGGTCCGGCGCCGTGCCCGGGCTGATACCGCACGGCGTCCCCGTGGTCGCCCCACCCGCCGCGCCCGCCGAGGCACCGGTTGTCGCACACGACGCCGCGGACGAGTCCGCCACCCACCCGTGGATGCGCGCGGTCGGGCGGCTGGGGCTCGTCAGCTACGGCGGGGTGCACCTGCTCATCGCCGTGCTCGTGGTGCGGATCGCGCTCGGTGGCCCGGCCCGGGCCGACAAGCAGGGCGCCCTCGGCGCGGTCGCCTCGACCGGGCCGGGTCTGGGCCTGCTGTGGGTGATTGTCGCCGGTCTCGTGGCCCTGGTGATCTGGCAACTCGCCGAGGCCGTGTTCGGTCACCGTGGGACGCCGACGAGGCAGCGGTTGCTGCGAACCGCCGTGAACCTCGGCGAGGCCGGGATCTTCGCCGCGCTCGCCTGGACGGCTGGCAAGACCGCCGCCTCCGGCGGCGTGACAGGCCCCGGCAGCCCCGAGGCCGGGGTGCTGTTCGCCCTGCCCGGCGGCCGCTGGATCGTCGCGCTGCTGGGTCTCGGTGGCCTGGTCGGGGCGGGGGTCGCGGCCCACCGCGGCGTCACCGCCGGCTTCCTGCACGAGCTGGATCTGCGCGGCGCCGGGTTGCGCCGCTCGACCCTCGTCACCCGCATCGGCCGCGCCGGGTGGACGGCCCTCGGTGCGACGTACTCGGTCGTCGGGGTGCTGCTGCTTGTCGCAGCGTGGCGGTTCGACCCGGAGCAGCCGGTGGGCCTCGACGCCGGGCTCAAGGCGCTCGGGGCGCAGCCGTTCGGGCAGGTGCTGCTCGTGGTCCTCGCTCTCGGGCTCGGGCTGTTCGGGGCGTACTGCCTGTTCGATGCGCGATACCGCAAGGCCTGACGGCGGGTGGCCGCGTATCGGTGCGCAGAGCAAGGGTGCCGCACCGGGTACCCGCGCGGCGGGTGGTACACCGGGCCCATGACGTCCGACGACCCGGTGGCCCGTGAGCCCGACGACCCGATCGCGCGGGCGCTCGCGGAATCCGGGCTAGCCCCGCCGGCGACCGAGCTGGACGATCCGCTGGCGCGAGCGTTGGCGAAGGCCGGCTTGGCCCTGCCCGACACCGCGGCCGCTCCTGAAGCGGTACCGCCCGAGCCGACGCCCGCCACGGGCCCCCGCACCGTCACCACCAGGGCCGCCGGGCCGGAGGACGGCGAGCCCGCGCCGCTGCCGCGCTGGCCCGATGGCGCCGCGACGGCCGTCGGCTCGATGCCCGGAACCGATCCGCGCGAGGCCGCGGCGACGGTCGTCGGCGAGCTGCCGCTCGTGCCGCACCTGCCAGAGCTGCCCGCACGGGGCGTCGGCGCCGACATGATCGGCCGTACGGCGGGCCTGCTCGTCGACCTCGCCGTCGACGTCCGCCCGACCGGCTACCGCGTCGCCCAGCGTCCCGGCAACGAGCACCGGCGGGCGGTCGACCTGCTGCGTTTCGACGTCGACGCCCTCGACGAGGCGTGCGCCGCCGCCCGTCCCGGCTGGGTGAAGGTCCAGGCCGCGGGTCCGTGGACCCTGGCAGCGGCCGTCGAGCTGCGCTCCGGGCACCGGGTCCTCACCGACCGCGGCGCCGTCCGTGACTTCACCGAGAGCCTGGTGGAGGGGCTCCGCCGCCACGTCACCGAGGTCGCCTCGCGGACGGGGGCGCAGGTACTCGTCCAGATCGACGAGCCGGGGCTGCCCGCGGTGCTCGCCGGGTCTCTGCCGACGCCCTCGAAGCTCGGCACGGTCGCTGCCGTTCCCGAGCCCGGTGCGCAGGAGCTGCTGCGCGACGTCGTCACCGGCCTGACCGACGGGCTCCGGGTCCCGGTCGTGGTGCACTGCTGCGCGGCCCGCCCGCCGGTGCGGTTGATCGCCGGAAGCGGGGTCGCCGGTGTCGGGATCGACGCGACCGGCCTGTCCGGGAAGGTGGACGCCGCGCTGCTCGACGCGCTCGGCGAGACCTGGGACAGGGGGACGCCGCTGCTGCTCGGCCTGGTCCCCACCCTCCCGCCCGCGGGCCGCGTGACCGCGCGCGACCTCGCGCGCCCCGCGTTCGACCTGGCCGACCGCCTCGGCTTCGACCGGGTCCGGCTCGCCTCCCTCGCCCTGCCGACACCGACCTGCGGCCTCGCAGGCGCGAGCCCCGGATGGGCCCGCCGGGCGCTGCGGCTGGCCCGGGAGCTGGGGGAGATGTTCGCCGATCCCCCGGACGAGGACTGATCAGGGCCGCGCCGCCCGGCTACGCCCGCAGCCGCAACCCCTTCGGCGTGACCCGGAACCCCGCCTCCGTGAGCACCTCCGCCAGCTCGGAGCCGAGCGAGCCCACGCCGTCCGCCCGCTCGACGGCGAGCGTGCCGAGCCAGCCCTCGTGGACGGCGCCTGCGAGCGCCTCCGCGGCCGCGCGCAGCCCGGCCGCGTCCGTGGTGAACGACAGCAGCGAGCGCCCGCCCCGCTCCACGTACAGCACGGGCGCGCCGTCGACCAGCACCACCAGCGCGCCCGCCTTCCGCGCCGGCCGGTGCGAGGTGTCGCCGATCGTCGCCGGCCACGGCAGCGCGGCACCGTAAGGCTGGGCCGGATCGGGCGCCGCCAGGACCACGGCCGGTCCGATCTCCTCAGCGCCCGGATCCGTCCGGGACAGCGCCCGGAGCCGGTCGATCGCGCCCGGCACCGCGAACTGGGCCGCACCGAGCCCCTCGACGACGTAGCCGCGCCGGGCACGGCCGGAGTCCTCCATCGCGCGCAGCACCCGGTAGACCGCGGCGAACCCGCCCGCCACCCGCTCCGTGGCCATGGCCCCCCGAGTCAGCACGCCGTGGCGTTCGAGGAACGCCTCGGCACGAGCGTGCGCGCGGCGGGTCGGGTCCGCCTCGCGGGGCGTCGCGAGCGCCCACCGCCCACCGACCGACGGCGGGCCGGAGCGGCTGGGCATCGGCGGCCGACCCGCACGCAGCCGGGCGTAGCGACCCCGCGAGGCGGTGCGCCGGACGCGGTGCGCCCCGCCTCGGCCGCCCGGTGCGTCCAGGCGGGCACGCAGCGGGGCGAGCGTGTCGTTGGTGACCCATCCGGCCCACACCAGGTCCCAGAGCGCCGCGACCACCGCGTCGTCCGCCGGTGCCGACCCGCCTGCGTCGAGCACCGCTCGCGCGGCGGTGTCGGCCAGCTGCCGGAAGAACAGCGCTCCACCGCCGTACACGACGCCGTCCGCGGGGGGCGGCCACGGCGTGCCTGCGGGTCCCTCCGCGCTCCCCGGTCCGGCATCGGCCGGGGAGATCGGCATCCCCAGCGCGCCCAGCAGTGCCCGGTGCAGCGGGGTGTCGACCGGCGCGACGTCCGGTTCGGGCAGCAGCAGGTCCGCCACGTCCGCCGGGGCGAGCGCCACCCAGCCGTCGATACCGGCGAGCGCGCCGCAGCCCGTCCAGGTCACCTCCCCGGCGGCGGTGAGCTCGTCCAGCAGGGCCGGGACGTAGCCGGGCAGCCGCGCGGGCAGGATGATCGACTCCAGCGCGCTCGCCGGCAGGGGCGCGCCCGCGAGCTGCTCGACGACGCCGAGGACGTCCTCGGCCGCGGGCGCCCGCCGCACGCGGCCGCGCCCCGCTCCCCGCGGGCCGGCTCCCGACGGGCGACCCCCCGGACCCACGGCCCCGCCACCTCCCGGACCCACGGCCCCGCCGCCTGCCGTCCCCGCGGCCGCGCCGCCTGCCGTGCCCACGGCTGCGCCGCCCGCCGTGCCCACCGAGCCCCGCCGCCCACCACCGCCGACCGGCTGCACCCCCTGCCAGGCCGGCAGGAACCGCCCGAGCGCCCGCGGCTCGACCGGCTCCACCTCGGCCCGCAGCCGGGCCAGCGACCCCCGTCGCAGCCGGCGCAGCACGTCGGAGTCGCAGTACTCGGGGTGGGCGGGGGAGGACACCGCGCCGGGGCGCAGCTCCCCGCGCACCAGCCGGCCCGCCCCGACGAGCCGCTCCAGCACCCCCGTCACCACCGCGACCCCGAGCCCGAAGCGAGCCGCGCAGTCGGCCGCCGCGAACGGCCCGTGCGTGCGGGCGTAGCGGAGCACGAGATCGCCCAGTGGGTCCGGCACCGGCTCGGTGAACGTCTCCGGCACGCCGACGGGCAGCGGCGCACCGAGGGCATCCTGCACCCGCCCGGCGTCCTCGATCGCGAGCCACCGCTCCTCACCGGCGATACGCACGCGGATCGCGCGCCGCGCGGCCTCCAACCCGGTCAGCCACTCCGGGCGCACCCCGCGCTCGGCGGCCTCGGCGGTGGTGAGGTCGCCGACGAACCGCAGCAGGTCCGCCGCCCCCTCGGCGTCCCGTGCGTGCCGGTCCGGCGTGAGCCGCTGCAACGACGCCTCGACCTCGGCGAGCACCTCCGGATCGAGCAGCTCCCGGATCGCCTCGGAGCCCAGCAGCTCGGCGAGCAGCGTGGAGTCCAGGGCGAGCGCGGCCGCGCGCCGCTCGGCCAGCGGGGCGTCGGACTCGTAGAGGAACATCCCCACGTAGCCGAACAGCAGGCTGCGCGCGAACGGTGACGGCGACGGCGTGGCGACCTCGACGACCCTCACCTTCCGAGCCGCGACGTCCACCATCAGCTCGCGAAGCCCCGGCAGGTCGTAGACGTCCTGCACGCACTCGCGCATGGCCTCCAGCGTCACCGGGAACTGCTCGTAGCGCCCGGCCACCGCCAGCAGCTGGGAAGCCCGTTGCCGCTGCTGCCAGAGCGGGGTGCGCCGCTTCGGGTCGCGGCGCGGCAGCAGCAGTGCGCGGGCGGCGCACTCGCGGAACCGAGACGCGTACAGCGAGGAGCCACCCAGCTCCGCGACGACGAGCTGCTCGATCTCGGCGGGGTCGATCAGCACGTCCTCGGCGGCGGGCAGGATCTCCGCCCCCGAGTCGTCGATCGCCTCCGGCAGCCGTAGCACGATCCCGTCGTCCGCGCCGAGGGCGGACACCTCGACCCCGCGCCGTTCGCGCAGCCGGGCCGCGATCGCCAGCGCCCACGGCTGGTTGACCTTCGACCCGAACGGCGAGTGCACGACCAGCCGCCAGTCGCCCAGCTCGTCGCGGAACCGCTCGACGAGGACCGTGCGGTCGCTCGGGACATGCTGGGTAGCCTCGCGCTGCTCGTGCAGGTAGGCGAGGAGGTTGTCGACCGCCCACTCGTCGAGGCCCGCCGCAGCGGCACGGGCGCGGGCGGGCTCGTCCGCGAGTGCCGTCATCTCCCGGACGAACGCCCCGACCGCACGTCCGAGCTCCAGCGGGCGCCCGACCTGCTCGCCCTTCCAGAACGGCATCCGCGCCGGCTGCCCCGGCGCCGGCGTGACGATCACGCGGTCGTGGGTGATGTCCTCCACGTGCCAGCTCGACGTGCCGAGCAGGAAGGTGTCGCCCACCCGCGACTCGTAGACCATCTCCTCGTCCAGCTCGCCGACCCGCGATCCGCGCCCGTCCGCCCCGCCGGGGGTGGTGACGGTGAACAGCCCCCGGTCGGGGATCGTCCCGCCGGACGTGACGGCGAGCCGCTGCGCACCCGGGCGGCCGCGCAGCTCGTCCGTCACCCGGTCCCAGGTGATGCGGGCGCGCAGCTCCCCGAACTCCTCCGACGGGTAGCGGCCGGCGAGCATCTCCAGCGTGGAGTGCAGCGCCGACTCGGGCAGCCCCGCGAACGGCGCCGCCCGGCGTACCACGGCGGCGAGCTCGGCCACCGTCCACGGTTCGAGCGCCACCATCGCCACGACGTGCTGGGCCAGCACGTCCAGCGGGTTGCGCGGGAAGCGCAGCGACTCGATCGCCCCGGCCGCCATCCGCTCGGCCACCACCGCGCAGGAGACGAGGTCGCCCCGGTACTTGGGGAACACGACGCCCCGCGAGACCGCGCCCACCTGGTGGCCCGCCCGGCCGATCCGCTGCAACCCGGACGCCACGCTCGGCGGGGCCTCCACCTGGACGACGAGGTCGACCGCGCCCATGTCGATGCCCAGCTCCAGGCTGGACGTCGCGACGACGCAGGGCAGCAGCCCGGCCTTCAGCTCCTCCTCGACGAGGGTGCGCTGCTCGCGCGCCATCGAGCCGTGGTGCGCCTTCGCCACGGTGGCGATCACGCCCGTCGCGACGCCGGACTGCCCGACGGCCTCGGCGGGGAACCGGCCCGGCCCGGCCGCCAGCTCGTCCAGATCGAGTTCCGCGAGCTCCGCCTCCTCGGCGGCCAGCTCGTTGAGCCGGGCCGTGAGGCGTTCGGCGAGCCGCCGCGAGTTCGCGAACACGATCGTCGACCGATGCTCCCGCACGAGGTCGAGCAGCCGCCGTTCCACCGCGGGCCAGATCGACGGCCGCTGGGCGGCGCCCGACGCCGAGCCGATCACCTCCTCCTCCGTACTGCCCGGGGCAGGGCGCTCGTCGAGGGCCGCGAGATCGGGCACCGGCACCTCGACGGCCACCTCGATCGTCTTCGGCGTGCGCGGCTGGACGACCTGCACGGGCCGTGTGCCCGCCAGGAACGTGGCCACCTCGTCGACCGGCCGTACGGTGGCCGACAACCCGATGCGCTGCGCCGGACCGTCGGCGAGCAGCTCGTCCAGCCGCTCCAGCGACAGCGCCAGGTGCGCCCCCCGCTTGGTGCCCGCCACGGCGTGCACCTCGTCCACGATCACCGTGCGCACCCCGCGCAGCGACTCGCGCGCCGCCGAGGTGAGCAGCAGGAACAGCGACTCCGGGGTGGTGACCAGCACGTCCGGCGGGGTGCGGGCGAAGGAACGGCGCTCGTCGGCGGGGGTGTCGCCGGTACGCATCCCGACGGTGATCTCCGGCACGGGCTCGCCGAGGCGCCGCGCGGCCTGGCGGATCCCGGCGAGCGGCGCCCGCAGGTTGCGTTGCACGTCCACCGCCAGTGCCTTGAGCGGTGACACGTACAGCACCCGGCAGCGGTGCCGCGGCTCGGATGGTTGCTCCCCCGAGGAGAGCCGGTCCAGTGCCCACAGGAACGCCGCCAGCGTCTTGCCCGACCCGGTGGGCGCGACGACGAGCGCGTGCCGCCCTGCCTGCGCCGCGGCCCACGCCCCGACCTGCGCGGCGGTGGGCGCGGCGAAGGCGCCGGTGAACCAGGCCCGCGTGGCGGGGGAGAACCCCGCCAGCACGTCCTGGACACTCTCGGTGCCACCTGGTCCGGTCACGCCACCCATCATGCGCGGACCCACCGACAGATTCGGTCCGGCCCGGCGAACCGCGGTCGTGCGGCACACCCTCGCAGGGGGTGCGCGCGTGTGGTCCGGTCCGGCGGACCGCAGTCCTGCGGCGCCCTCGCAGGGGGTGCGCGTGCTTCGCAGGGGCTGCAGGGGCTGCGAGGCGTAGCGCGGGCCTGCGAGGTGCGGCGCGGGCCTGCGAGGTGTGGTGCGGCCCTGTGCGACGCGGCTCTGCGAGGTGTGGCGCCGCTCTGCGAGGTGCGGCGCGGCCCTGTGCGACGCGGCTCTGCGAGGTGTGGTGCCGCTCTGCGAGGTGTCCGGTCGGCGTCGCGGCCCGCCGGCCGTCCGCCCTCGGCGCCGGTTGCCGGCCGTCCCGGCTTCCGCCGGCCATCCCGCCTGTGGCCCCGGCTGCCCTGGCCGTCCCGGCTGCCGCCTGCCCGTCCCGGCTGCCGCCCGGCGAAACCCGACTGCCGCCTGCCGTCCCGCCTGCCGCCCGCTGGTGGGGCATGCCGCCCGGTGAGCCCGGTCACGCCCGCGGGCGGTCCCGCGGCACACCCCTCGCAGGGGGTGCGCGCGCTTCGCAGGGGGTGCGCGCGCTTCGCAGGGGGTGCGCGCGCTTCGCAGGGGCTGCAGCGTCTGCGAGGCGTAGCGCGGCCCTGCGAGGTGCGGCGCGGCTCTGCGAGGTGCGGCGTGGCCCTGCGAGGTGCGGCGTGGCCCTGCGAGGTGCGGCGTGGCCCTGCGAGGTGCGGCGTGGCTCTGCGAGGTGCGGCGTGGCCCTGCGAGGCGCGGCGCGGCTCTGCGAGGTGTCCGGTCGGCGTCGCGGCCCGCCCGCCGTTCGCCCGCGGCCCGCCGGCCGTCCGCCCGCGGCGCCGGTTGCCGGCCGACCCGGCTGCCGCCTCCCTCCCGCCCGCCGCCCGGTGAGTCCGGTCACGTCCGCGCGGGCGGTCCTGCGGCACACCCCTCACAGGGGATGCGCGCGCTTCGCAGGGGCTGCAGCGTCTGCGAGGCGCAGCGCGGCCCTGCGAGGTGCGGCGCGGCCCTGCGAGGTGCGAGGTGCGGCGCGGCTCTGCGAGGTGCGAGGTGCGGCGCGGCCTGCGAGGTGCGAGGCGCGGCGCGGCCCTGCGAGGTGCGGCGCGGCCCTGCGAGGTGCAGCGTCTGCGAGGCGAGGCGCCGCCCTGCGAGGTGTGGCGCGGCTCTGCGCGGTGTCCGGTCGGCGGCGACCAGCCGCCCGCAGGCCACTTTCGCCGGGCGGGGCGCGCAGGCACGATCGGGTGGTGACCGGCACCGCCCAGCAGTACGACACCGCCGCCGTCCAGCGCCGGACGATCGCCGTCCTCGCCGCGGCCCAGGTACTCGGCGGCGTCGGAGTGGCGACGGCGATCGTGGTGGGCACGCTGGTCGGGGCACGGATCTCCGGCTCGGACGGGGTCGGCGGGCTCGCCCTCACCGCACTCGTGCTGGGCGCTGCGGTGGCGGCCATGGTGCTGGCCCGGGTGGCGACCCGGTCGGGCAGGCGGCCCGCGATCACGCTGGGCTTCGGCGCGGCGGCGCTCGGTTCGGCCGCGTCCGCGCTGGCGGTGGTGATCGACAGTGTCGTACTGCTCCTGGCCGGCCTGCTCCTGCTCGGCGCCGCGACCGCCGCGGGGCTCGCGGCCCGGTACGCCGCCACGGACCTGGCAGAGCCGCAACGGCGGGCGCGCGCACTCGCCATGGTCGTCTGGGCGACGACCATCGGCGCCGTCGCGGGCCCGAACCTCGCCGGGCCTTCCCAGGTGATCGGCACCGCGGCCGGGCTCCCGCCGGACTCCGGCCCGTTCCTGCTCTGCGCGGTGGCCCTCGGCGCGGCCGCTGCGACGGCCTGGGTGGGGCTACGGCCCGATCCGCTGCTGTTGGCCCGGGCAGCGGCCGCCTCCGGGGCCGCCCGGGCCCCCGTCGTGACCGGCCGCGACGTCCGCGCTGCGCTGCGGGCGCACCCGATCGCCCTGCTCGGGCTCACCGGGATGGCGGTGGGGCACCTGGTGATGATCGCGCTGATGTCGATGACGCCGGTGCACATGGACCACGGAGGGGCGAGCCTGCAGGTGATCGGCCTGGTCATCAGCCTGCACGTCGCCGGGATGTACGCGTTCAGCCCGCTCTTCGGTTGGCTCGCCGACCGGGCGGGCCGCGTCCGCACCCTCCTGCTCGCCGCGGTCCTGCTCGCCGCGGCCGCGCTCCTCAGCGCGCTCGCCGACCCGCACGACTCCGCCACGCTCGCCGTCGCCCTCGTCCTGCTCGGGCTGGGCTGGTCCGCCGGCCTGATCGCCGGGTCGACGCTGCTCACGGAGTCGCTCCCGGTCGACGTGCGGCCCAGGGCGCAGGGCCTGTCCGACGTCACCATGAACGTCGCGGGCGGCCTCGCGGGCATCGCGGCGGGCCTCACGGTCGCCGCCTCGTCGTTCGCCGTGCTCGGTGTGGTCGCCGCCGTCCTGGTGATCCCGTACCTGCTCGTCGCGGGGAAGGTCGCCGTGCGGACGGCCACCGCCTGACCGGCCGGGAGCACGCCACTACCCTGGGTCATCGTGAGCGCACCACCGTCCGTCTTCCCCGTCCTCGAGACGCTGCTGCCGGCCGTCCGCAAGCCCGTGCAGTACGTCGGGGGCGAGCTGAACGCGCGCCCGGCAGCCGACGCCTCGTGGGACGCGACGCCGGTGCGCTGGGCGCTGCTCTACCCCGACGCGTACGAGGTCGGCCTGCCCAACCAGGGCGTCATGATCCTCTACGAGCTGCTCAACGAACGCCAGGACGCCCTCGCGGAGCGCTGCTACGCGGTCCTGCCCGACCTCGAGAAGCTCATGCGCGAGCACGGCGTGCCCGCGTTCACGGTCGACACCCACCGCCCCGTCGGGGCGTTCGACGTGCTGGGCGTCAGCTTCGCCACCGAGCTCGGCTACACGAACCTGCTCACCACGCTCGACCTCGCCGGGATCCCGCTGCACGCGGTCGACCGGGGGATCGACCACCCGGTCGTCGTCGGCGGCGGGCACGCGGCGTTCAACCCGGAGCCGATCGCGCAGTTCGTGGACGTCGCCGCGCTCGGCGACGGCGAGGAGGTCGTCGGCGACATCACGGACGTCGTGCGGGAGTGGAAGGCCACGGGACGTCCCGGCGGCCGCCGCGAGCTGCTGCTGCGCCTCGCGGCGACGCCGGGCTGCTACGTCCCGTCGTTCTACGACGTCACCTACGGTCCGGACGGCGCGATCGCCGCGGTGGAACCGCTCGACCCGCGCGTCCCGCGGACGGTCCAGAAGCGCACCACCGTCGACCTGGACGCGTGGCCCTACCCGAAGACGCCGATCGTCCCGCTCGCCGAGACCGTGCACGAGCGGGCGTCGGTGGAGATCTTCCGCGGCTGCACCCGCGGCTGCCGTTTCTGCCAGGCCGGGATGATCACCCGTCCGGTCCGGGAGCGCTCGCTGCGGGGCATCGGGGAGATGGTGGACACGGCGGTGCGCGCGAGCGGGTTCGACGAGGTCGGGCTGCTGTCGCTGTCGAGTGCGGACCACTCCGAGATCGCGGAGGTCACGAAGGGCCTCGCGGACCGCTACGAGGGCACGCACACCACGCTCTCGCTGCCGTCGACGCGGGTGGACGCGTTCAACATCGACCTCGCGAACGAGATCAGCCGCAACGGCCGCCGCTCCGGCCTCACGTTCGCCCCGGAGGGGGGCTCCGAGCGGATCCGGCGCGTGATCAACAAGATGGTGTCGGAGGAGGACCTCATCCGCACCGTCTCCGACGCGTTCTCGCAGGGCTGGCGGCAGGTGAAGCTCTACTTCATGTGCGGCCTGCCCACCGAGGAGGACTCGGACGTCCTGCAGATCGCGCGGATGGCGCACGACGTGATCCGGGCGGGTCGCGCGGCCTCCGGGCGCAACGACGTGCGCTGCACGATCTCCATCGGCGGGTTCGTGCCCAAGCCGCACACCCCGTTCCAGTGGGCGGCGCAGGCGCACCCCGACGTCGTCGACGCGAGGCTCCGCAAGCTGCGCGAGGAGGTCAACTCGGACCGGCGGCTGGGCCGCAATATCGGCATGCGCTACCACGACGGGCAGCCGTCGCTGATCGAGGGCCTGCTCGCGCGGGGGGACCGGCGCGTCGGCGCGGTGATCGAGGCGGTGTGGCGCGACGGCGGGCGCTTCGACGGGTGGAGCGAGTGCTTCTCCTACGAGCGGTGGGTCGCCGCCTGCACGGCCGAGCTCACGCCGCGGGGCGTCTCGCTGGAGTGGTTCACCACCCGCGAGCGCGACCGCGACGAGATCCTGCCCTGGGACCACCTCGACTCCGGGCTGGACCGGGACTGGCTGTGGGAGGACTGGCAGGACGCGCTGGGCGGCCGCGAGCAGGACGACTGCCGCTGGACGCCCTGCTTCGACTGTGGCGTCTGCCCGTCCACCGGCACCGACATCGAGGTCGGCCCCAGCGGGACCACGCTCCTGCCGCTCACGGTCGTGAACCGCTGACCGGCGAACCTGCGATCCGGGTCGCCGACGAGCGCGACGTCACCGCTCTCGCCGCGTTGCGCCGCGCCTGGCTGGAGGAGCGCACGGGCGAGGCGGGCGACCCCGCGTTCGAGGAGGCGTTCGCGCAGTGGTGGCGCGCCGAGCTGCCGCGGCGGACGTTCTGGCTCGCCGAGGTCGGCTCGGCGCGCAGCGGGTTCACCGCCGTCGGGTCGATCAACGTCGTCGAGATCGTGCACATGCCCCGTCCCGGTGCCCGCGGCGGGAAGATCGGCCACGTCGGCAACACGTTCGTGCTGCACGCGTTCGCCGGGCGCGGGCTCCCCGACGCGTTGCTCGCCGCGGCCATCGAGCACGCGCGGCGGCGCCGGTACCGCCGGCTGGTCCTCGCCCCGACGGCGGGCAGCGCGGCGTTCTACCGCGCGGCGGGCTTCGAGCCGGCGGGGGAGGGACTGCTGGTGCTGGACCCGTCCACGCTGCCGGCGCCGGCCGACGCAGGGGGCTGAGCGGCCCGCCGGTGCGTCAGCGAGAGCGGGCGCTCGACGACGACGAAGAGCAGCGCCGAGGTCGCCATGGTGACCGCGAAAGCCGTCGGCAGCACCAGCCAGAAGAGAGCCGGCTCCATACCCGTGGGGACGGCGATGCCGGCCACTGCCAGCGCGAAGAACTTCAGCGTCAGCGCGTGGACGAGATAGTAGGAGTAGGAGATCTCGCCCAGCCGCCCCAGCGGCGGCCACTCGAAGACGCGGCGCATCGGGCCCGTCGCCCGGACGAGAACGGCCGCGACCCCGCCGAGCAGGACGACGAGCACGACCGGGATCGATGCGTCGCCCCACGCGTCCACGGTGTTCCAGGCCGGGGTCCAGGCGGGCGGGGCGGCCAGGACGTAGACGAGGGGGAACGTCGCGACGAGGACCGCGAGCGCGAGCCGTTCGGTTCCCCGCCCCGGCCGCCACGAGCCGAGCTGCGTCAGCTCCCGCGCCAGGACGCCGCCGACGAAGAGCAGCAGCTGCGCACAGCCCGGGCGCAGCGCGAGTACCGCGATGGCGCCCACCGCGGCCAGGACGGCGAACAGCAGCACCCGGCGCCGCGCGGGCCATCGCCGCATCCCGAGGCCGAGCACGAGCAGCGGCAGTGCCAGGTAGAACGCGAGCTCGTAGCTCAGCGTCCAGGCGACGGGGACGATCGGCTCGATCGGGAACAGCCCCGGCAGCAGGAGGACGTTCGCGACGAGGTGACCGGCGGCCGCGACCCCGTCCGCGGGCAGCTTGTACTCGTCCGGCAGGAACAGCGGGATGGCGAGATGGACGCCCAACACCGCGAGGAACGCCGGGAGGAGCCGCCGGGCGCGTCGCCGGATGAACGTGGCGTACCGCGCCGTCGGCGCCAGCACCGCGCCGTGGATCAGATAGCCGCTGAGCACGAAGAAGAGATCGACGCCCATGCCGCCGACGATCCACAGCACGTAGGAGACGGTTCCCGTCGCCGAGTCCTCGGTGATCCACGCCGAGAAGATCGTGTGGTAGTGGACGCAGAAGACGAGCAGGACGGCGAGGCCGCGGACGCCGTCCAGCGCGTGGTCACGCCGCGCGACGGTGCCGTGCTCCGCGGGCACGCCGTGGCGGTACACCGGCGCCTGCACCGCCGACTCGCCCATCACAGCCTCCGGTCGCGCACCGTTCCCGGGCGCGCGACCCGGACGATCGCAGGGTGACGCCGCCACCGGTATCGCCGCAGCGCCAGGTTCTCCTCACCGTCCGGTGAGAGTTTCCTTCCCCCGCGGATACAACTTCGTCCTGTCGACTGTGGTCGAGCCCCACGCGCTGGACCTGCGAGTACGCTGGACCGCCGGACCGGCGCCAGGACAGCGGGTCCGCGGGGTCGCGCGGCCGAGGGGGCGAAGCGCGGTGGCGGAGATGTTCGGTCCGTATCGGCTGCTGGATCTGATCGGCCGCGGCGGGATGGGCGAGGTGTACCGCGCCTTCGACACGGTCCGGCATCGTGTCGTCGCCCTGAAGCGCCTGCCGTCCGCCCTGGCCGGTGACGACGTCTTCCAGGCGCGGTTCCGCCGGGAGTCGGAGCTCGCCGCGCGGTTGCGTGAGGCCCACGTCGTCCCGATCCACGACTTCGGCGAGATCGACGGCATGCTCTACATCGACATGCGGCTCGTCGACGGTGTCGACCTGGGTCGCACGCTGGACGCGTACGGGCCGTTCGAGCCGGAGCGGGCCGTGGGCATCCTCACCCAGGTCGCCCAGGCCCTCGACGCCGCGCACGAGGAGGGCCTCGTCCATCGCGACGTGAAGCCGTCCAACGTGCTGATCGGTGGCGACCCCGACTTCGCGTACCTCATCGACTTCGGGCTCGTGCGTGCGATGCGCGACTCCGCGTCCGGGACCAGCAGCGCGATCGGCACCCTCGCCTACATGGCCCCGGAACGGTTCCTGGCCCCGAGCGAGGCCGATCCCCGTGTCGACGTGTACGCGCTCGGCTGCGTGCTCTTCGAGATGCTGACGGGAGAGCAGCCGTTCCCGGACGGTGAGCCGGCGGCGTTGATGTACGCGCACCTGAGCAGGCCGGTGCCACGCCCGTCGCAGCGACGCCCCGGGGTGCCTGCCGCCTTCGACGACGTGGTGGCGCGCGCCATGGCGAAGGAGCCCGCCGCTCGGTTCCCGCGCGCGGGCGACCTCGCCGGGGCGGCCCGGGCCGCGCTGGCGGAGCCGGTGACCGTGCCGCCCCTGCCGCACCCGGTAGCCGTCCCGGCCGGGTCGTACGGTCTCGCCCACCCGTTCGAGCCGGGCCGGTCGGGCGGTCTCGTCCACCCGTCCGAGCCGGGCCGACCGGGCGGTCTCGTCCACCCGTCGTTCCCGCCCCCGCAGGTCGCAGCGGCAGGCGTCGCACCGGGACGCGGATCGGTGTCGGCGCGCCCCGCCCGGCCGCGCCGTCATCGCATCGCCATCGTCCTCGCCGCGGTGCTCCTGGTCTCGGGGCTCACCACAGGGGTCGTCCTCTGGGTCAGGGGGCCCGCGGTCACGCTCACGACCGCGGGCGCGGTCCCGGTCGGCCGCAGCCCGCTCGGCCTCGGGCTCGCCCCGGACGGGCGCCGGGCCTACGTCGCGAACGCGCTCGACGACTCGGTCTCGGTGATCGACCTGGAGCGGGCGGCGGTCGTCGCGACGCTGCCCGTCGGCAGGTCGCCCCGGGAGGTCGTCGTCAGCCCGGACGGTCGCAGCCTGTACATCACCGCCGCCGGGCAGGACGCGCTGATGACGGTCGACGCCGCGACGGGTGCCGTCCGATCCAGCATCGCCGTCGGGGACAACCCGGTCGGGCTGGCGATGGCCCCGGACGGCCGGCTCTACACGGCGGACGAGTTTGGCGACACGGTCTCGGTGGTGGACCCGGTCGCCGCGGAGGTGGTGGCGACCGTCCCGGTGGGGGACGCCCCGATCGGCGTCGTGGTCGCCCCGGACGGCCGGCGGGTGTACGTGACCGACAAGCTCGACGACACGGTCACCGTCGTCGACACCTCGACGATGCGGCGGACGGGAACGGTGCTCGTCGGGCAGCCGGAGATCGCGGCGCTGAGCGACGTGCCCCGCGGTCATCAGCGCGTCGCGTTCACGGCCGATGGCGGCCGGGCCTGGTTCCTCGTCGGCGGGTCGCGTTCGATCGCGGTCGTCGACACCCGGCTCGGAACGGTCGTCGACACGATCGCCCTGGCGGACTTCCCCGACGCCCTGGCGTTCTCCGCGGACGGGAGTCGCGCCTTCGTCACCAGCTACAAGTCGAGCGAGCTCGCCGTGATCGACATCGCGTCCGAGGCGGTCGTGGGCACGGTGGCGGTCGGCACCGGCCCGGTGCGCCTGGCGGTCGCGCGCGACGGTCGGCAGGCCTACGTCGTCAACCGCGACGAGGCGACGGTCTCGGTCGTCGATGTACCGCGGTGAGGGGGCAGCCGCCCGCACCGCCCCACCCCTCAGGCAACGAGCGGCGCGGTCGTCCCCCAGGCTTGGGCGAGCCCGCCCCCCGGGGCGCCGCTCGTTGCTCAGGGAGGGGAGGGGCCCAGGGAGAGGAGAGGGAGGGGTGGACCCGCGTGCAGTACCCCCGCCGTACCCTGCGGCCATGGCTCGCGTGCGTCCCGGTGAGGCCGCCAACCCGGCCCCGCCGACGGTGGCGCGGGTCCGCCTGCGCTTCGCGAAGCGGGGGCGGCTGCGGTTCCTCTCGCACCGCGACGTCGCCCGCAGCTTCGAGCGGGCCGTCCGCCGCGCGGGCCTGCCCGTCTCGCACTCCCACGGCTTCAGCCCGCACCCGCGGCTGTCCTGGGTCGGTGCCGCCCCGACCGGGGCAGCGAGCGAGGCCGAGTACGTCGAGATCGGGCTGACCCGCGAGGTCGATCCGGGCGAGCTCGCCCGGGCGCTCGACGTGGCGCTTCCCGACGGTCTGGACGTGCTCGCCGCCGTCCCCGCGGGAGGTGGCTCGCTCGCGGACCGCATCGACGCCGCCGCGTGGCGCATCGAGCTGCCCGGGGTGGATCCGGTCGTGCTCGCCGCGGCCGTCGAGGCATTGCTCGCGCAGGAGCGCGTGGTGGTCGAGCGGGTCACCCCGTCGGGCCGCAGGGAGGTCGACGTGCGGGCCGCGCTCGCCCGACTGGAGGTTCAGAGCGGCGATGCGAGCGGTGGCGCTGCGGGCGCGGCCCGGTCGAGTGTCACATCTGCGGACGCGTCCCCCGCGCCGCAACGCTGTGCGATACTGACTGCGGTCGTGCGGCAGACGACACCTGCCGTTCGACCCGACGACGTGTTGGGTGCACTCGACGTTGTCGCAGGTCTTCGGCCTCCGGTGCCCGCGCGAGCGACCCGGACGGCCCAGGGCCTGCTCGACGACCGGGGCATCCTCGCCGATCCTCTCGGCTGACGACCGGGTCACCTCCCGGGACGGCCGACCGCTTCGGCGCCTGCCGCCGGCCCCCCGCCGACGGCAGACCCGCTGTCGAGCACTGCGCGGCGCGGACGAACCCGGCAACGGGGCCGGCCGACCGCGACGAGCACGATCTTCGAGGATTGCTTCCCGCACATCCGCGGGAAGAACGCACGTGCCCCTGCGCGGCCGCCTCCTGATGAGGCGCCCGGGGGTGTAAGGAGCTGAATGTCGGATATCGGTTCGCCCGCCGGTCGCACCGGCGGGCCCGTACCCACGCTGGACGACCTTCCCGAGAAGCTGCGGGTGCACGCGCTCGCGCGGCTGCTCGGGCGCACCAGCAAGGAGATCCTCGCCACCCTGGCCGAGCTGGGGGTCGAGGCGCGCAGCGCGCAGTCCAGCGTCCTGCGCAAGGACGCGGAGCAGGTCGTGACGGCGCTGCTACCGGACGCCGTGGCGGGTGGCGATGCGGCCCCCGGCGATCCGAAGGAGGTGCCGGACGAGCCCGGTGGGGGCGCCGCCGCCGGCTCGCAGGACGACGATCGCGAGGCCGGCCCGGATGCCGCCCCCGTGTCGGCTGCGCCCGCCCCGGCCGTCCCGGTGTTCGGCGCCGCCGAACCGCCCGCTGCGGAGGCCGACGCGGCGGGGGCGGCCACCACCCCCCTCTTCGCCGCCGCGACGCCGCTGTTCCAGCCGCCGGCACCCGCGACGCGCACCCGGCGCCGCAACCGCGCTGCGGTGTCCGCCGGCGAGGCGGCTGCTGCGGACCCCGCGAGCGCGGACGCCGAGCCCCTCGCCGACGGGGACGCGACCGACGCGACCGACACCGACACCGACACCGACACCGACACCGAGACGGACACCGACGCCGCCGAGACGGGGCCGGACGTCGATGGCGAAGGGGGCTCCCGTCGCAGGCGCCGGCGCGGCCGCCGGGGCCGCGGTCGCGGCCGGGGCGCCGACGACGCCGCCGAGGACCCGGACGAGGCCGACGACACCGAGCGCGCAACCGCCTCGGCCGAGGACGCCGAGGCCAGCGACGGGGACGAGGACACCGACGAGCCGGACGAGATCGACGACGAGGAGTCGGGGGAGTCCGACGATGCCGGCGGCACCCGCCGCCGCAGGCGCAGGCGCCGCCGTCGCGGCGGCGACGCGGACGACGCCGCTGCGGGCGACCCGCCGAACACCGTCACGAAGCTCCGCTCGCCGCGCGAGCGCGACGCGGACCGGGACACCGACGACGGCGTGCAGAGCGTCCGTGGCTCCACCCGGCTGGAGGCCAAGCGTCAGCGCCGCCGGGACGGCCGCGACGCCGGCCGGCGCCGGGTCCCGATCCTGTCCGAGGCCGAGTTCCTGGCCCGCCGCGAGTCCGTGGACCGGGCGATGGCCGTGCGCGAGCGCGGCGACCGCGTCGAGATCGCGGTGCTGGAGGACGACGTCCTCGTCGAGCACTTCGTCACCGGCGGCGTGGACGGCTCCGGCAACGGCACGGGAAAGTCGATCGTCGGCAACATCTACCTGGGCCGCGTGCAGAACGTGCTGCCCTCGATGGAGGCGGCGTTCGTCGACATCGGGCGCGGCCGCAACGCCGTGCTCTACGCCGGTGAGGTCGACTGGGACGCCGCGGGCCTCGGCGGCAAGGCCCGGCGCATCGAGCAGGCCCTGTCCAGCGGCGACTCGGTGCTCGTGCAGGTCACGAAGGACCCGCTCGGGCACAAGGGTGCGCGGCTGACCACCCAGATCAGCCTCGCCGGCCGGTTCCTGGTCTACGTGCCCTCCGGAGGCGCGGCCGGGATCAGCCGCAAGCTGCCCGACGTCGAGCGCAGGCGGCTCAAGGACATGCTCAAGGAGATCGTCCCCAGCGAGGCCGGGGTGATCATCCGGACGGCGTCGGAGGGCGTGAGCCAGGAGGCGCTGGAGCGCGACGTCCGTCGCCTGCAGGCGCAGTGGGAGGTCGTCAAGGGCAAGGCCGAGGCCACCGGCCCGAGCAGGCCGAAGGCGCCGTCGCTGCTCTACGAGGAGCCGGACCTGCTGATCAAGGTCGTGCGCGACCAGTTCAACGAGGACTTCTCGAAGCTCGTCGTCGCCGGGGACGATGCCTGGGACACGGTGTCCGGCTACGTCGGCCACGTCGCGCCGGAGCTGGTGGGGCGGCTGCACCGCCATGTCGGCCCGACGGACGTGTTCGCCGAGTACCGCATCGACGAGCAGCTGCTCAAGGCGCTGGACCGCAAGGTGTGGCTGCCCTCGGGTGGCACGCTGGTGATCGACCGCACCGAGGCGATGACGGTCATCGACGTGAACACCGGCAAGTTCACCGGCTCGGGCGGCAACCTCGAGGAGACGGTCACCCGCAACAACCTCGAGGCGGCCGAGGAGGTCGTGCGCCAGCTCCGGCTGCGCGACATCGGCGGCATCATCGTGATCGACTTCATCGACATGGTGCTGGAGGCCAATCGCGATCTCGTCCTGCGCAGGCTCACCGAGTGCCTGGCCCGGGACCGCACCCGCCACCAGGTCGCCGAGGTCACCTCGCTGGGGCTGGTGCAGATGACGCGCAAGCGGGTCGGCGGGGGGCTCCTGGAGCACTTCTCCTCCACCTGCGAGCACTGCCGCGGGCGCGGGGTGATCGTCAACTCCGAGCCGGTGGCCGAGCGGGTCGAGACGGGCCGCGGTCCGGACCGGGACGGCCGCCGCTCCCGCGGCGGGCGCCGTCGCGGCTCGGACGGGCAGCAGGGTGGCGAGGGCGGCCGCAACGGCCGCGCCGCGGAGGTCGTCGAGCAGGCGGCTCCCGCCCCGGACCCGGAACAGCGGGCGCAGGCGGTCGAGGCGATCGCGCCGCCCGTGCCGGTCGGGGCGGCCGTCCGGACCGGCGAGGCGGGCGTCCGGACCGGCGAGGCGCCCGAGCCGGCCGAGCCGGCTGAGGCCCCTGCTGCGACCGGAGGGGCGGCCCTGCCGGCTGTGGCGACCGATGACGTCGTGGCGGCTGACGAGGTTGCGCCGGCTGACGAGGTTGCGCCGGCTGACGAGGTTGCGCCGGCTGACGAGGTTGCGCCGGCCGACGAGGTTGCGCCGGCCGACGAGGTGCCGGCCGCGGCCGAGGCGGCCGTCGCCGTCGCCGTGACCGACGCACCGGCGTTCGCATCCGCGGCGCCGGCGGAGACGCCCACGCCCTCGCCCGCCGCGGCATCCGCCGGGTTCCCGACGGGCGCCACGGCGGAGCCGGAGGCGGACGCGTCCGCGCCGCGCACCCGCCGCCGTGCCGTCCGCCGCGACGCCGGCGCACCGAGTGTGCCCGGCGGGGAGGCGACGGTCGCGGTCGTCACGGTCGCGGCGACGGAGGGCGCCGGGACCGACGGCGAGCCACCGTCGACGGGCTCGGCGGCCGGCTCGTCGGCCGGCTCGTCGGCCACCGGCGGCCCGGCCACCGGGCCCGCAGGCGTGGTCCCGCAGCCCGAGCCCACCGCCACGAGCCGCCCGCGCCGCGCCCGGCGGGTGGCGTCCCGCCCGGCGGGCCCGCCCGCGGCGGAGGCCGGCGAGCCGGTCCCGGCGCAGTCCGGGGGAGACCCGGTGTGACACCCGCGAGGACCTTTCCGTACCCTGGGACGTCGAGTGCCGGAGCACCTCGCGGTTCCGGCCGGGTCGGCACCGCCCGCCCGATGCAGTAGTCCCCCCGAGTTCAGGAGTCGTGCGTCCACGATGTACGCGATCGTCAAGACCGGCGGCAAGCAGTACAAGGTAGCCGTCGACGACGTGCTCACCGTCGAGAAGATCGTCGGTGAGCCCGGTGCGGAGGTCAGCCTCCAGGCCGTCCTCCTCGTGGACGGCGACGAGCTGACCACCGATGCCGATGCCCTGGCCGCGGCGTCGATCACCGCGAAGGTGGTCGAGCACACCAAGGGCCCGAAGATCCGCATCCACAAGTTCAAGAACAAGACCGGCTATCACAAGCGGCAGGGCCACCGCCAGCCGCTGACGAAGCTCCAGGTCACCAAGATCGCACTGTAACTTCTTCACCGAGACTGCAACTTCTTCACTGAGTAGGTCGAGATGGCACACAAGAAGGGCGCGTCCAGCTCGCGCAACGGCCGCGACTCGAACGCCCAGCGCCTCGGCGTGAAGCGGTACGGCGGCCAGGTCGTCAACGCGGGCGAGATCATCGTCCGCCAGCGGGGCACGAAGTTCCACCCGGGCACCGGTGTCGGCCGCGGCGGGGACGACACGTTGTTCGCCCTGGTCGGCGGCGCCGTGGAGTTCGGCTTCACGAAGGGCCGCAAGGTCGTCAACGTGGTACCGCAGGCCTGAGAGGCCTGCTCGGCGGGGCCGCCCGGTCCCGCAGCTGATTCGTGATCGACGGCGGGCCGCCCATCGGGAGGCCCGCCGTCGGCGTGTGTGGAGGACGGGGCGATGTCGAGGTTCGTGGACCGCGTGGTGTTGCACGCCACCGCGGGCGCGGGCGGCAACGGCTGCGCCTCGGTGCACCGCGAGAAGTTCAAGCCGCTCGGCGGCCCGGACGGCGGTAACGGCGGGCGCGGCGGCTCGGTCGTGCTCGTCGTGGACCCGGACGTCCACACGCTGCTGGACTTCCACCACCGCCCGCACGCCACCGCGCGCAACGGCACGCAGGGCCAGGGCGGGTTCCGCGCCGGGGCGAACGCCGAGGACCTGGAGCTCTGCGTCCCGGACGGCACCGTCGTCATGAGCGCGGACGGCGAGGTGCTCGCCGACCTGGTCGGCGCCGCCACCCGGTTCGTCGCCGCCGAGGGCGGGCGTGGTGGCCTCGGCAACGCGGCGCTCGCGTCGGCGGCCCGCAAGGCGCCGGGGTTCGCGCTGCTCGGCGAGCCCGGCGAGAGCGCCGACCTGGTGCTGGAGCTGCGCTCGATCGCGGACGTCGGCCTCGTCGGGTTCCCGTCGGCGGGGAAGTCCTCGCTGGTCGCGGCGCTGTCCGCGGCCCGGCCGAAGATCGCGGACTACCCCTTCACCACGCTCGTGCCCCAGCTCGGGGTCGTGAGCGCGGGGGAGGAGGTGTTCACCGTCGCCGACGTCCCGGGGCTGATCCCGGGCGCGTCCGAGGGGCGCGGGCTGGGCCTGGACTTCCTGCGCCACGTCGAGCGCTGTTCCGTCCTCGTCCACGTCGTGGACTGCGCGACCTACGAGCCCGGCCGAGACCCCGTCTCGGACGTCGAGGCACTCGAGGCCGAACTCGCCCGCTACACGCCCGCGCTCGGTGGGGCGTTGGCCGATCGCCCGCGGCTGATCGCGCTGAACAAGATCGACGTACCGGACGCGCGCGAGCTCGCCGAGCTGGTCGAGCCGGAACTGGCGGAGCGGTTCGGCCGGCCGGTGTACCCGATCTCCACGGCCAGCCGCGAGGGCCTGCGGGAGCTGTCGTTCGCGATGGCCCGCGAGGTGCGCGCGCACCGCGCTGCCCAGCCCGTCGCCGAGCCCACCCGCGTCGTGCTGCGGCCCACGCCGGTCGACGACGCCGGGTTCACCGTCGAGGCCGATCCGGAGCTGCCCGGCGGGTTCGTCGTGCGCGGGCGCCGTCCCGAGCGGTGGATCCGGCAGACGGCGTTCGACAACGACGAGGCCGTCGGCTACCTCGCGGACCGGCTCGCCCGCCTCGGCGTCGAGGAGGCGCTCGCCGAGGCGGGTGCGCAGCCCGGGTGCCCCGTCACGATCGGGGACGTCACCTTCGACTGGGAGCCGTCGACGCCTGCCGGGGTCGCGGTGCTGATGTCCGGGCGGGGCACGGACCGGCGCCTGGAGCGGGACGGGCGCGTCACGGCAGCGGAGCGTAAGGCGGCCAGGGCGCAGCGCCGCCGGCACCGCACGGACGCCGAGCTGTTCGCGGACGTGGCCGACCGGGACGACCCCGAGGACCCGGAGTGACCCGAGGACCCCGAGTGACCCGAGGACCCCGAGTGACCCGGCTCACCTCCCACCCCCCCTGCCCGCGAGTTCCGCATCTCGCAGCGGCGAGTTGCGGATCTCATCAGGGCGAGTTGCACCCCTCGTGGCGGCGACCGCGGGCGGCCCCCTCCTCGGGCCGGGGGCGGGCGTGATCACCACCCGCCAGCGGCTCGCCGCGGCGCGCCGCGTCGTCGTCAAGGTGGGGTCGTCGTCGTTGACCTCGCTCTCGGGCGGGCTCGATCCGGCCCGGCTGGACGGGCTGGTGGACGCCCTCGCCGCGCGTCGGGCCGCGGGCAGCCAGGTCGTGCTCGTGTCGTCCGGTGCGATCGCCGCCGGGCTCGCCCCGCTGCGGCTCCCGCGGCGCCCCCGCGACCTCGCCACGCAGCAGGCGGCCGCGAGCGTCGGGCAACTGCTGCTCGCGCACGCCTACGAGACGTCGTTCAAGCGGTACGGCCAGCTCGTCGGGCAGGTCCTGCTCACCGCGGACGACATGATCCGCCGCTCCCACTACCGCAACGCCCAGCGCACCCTGGAGCGGCTGCTCGGCCTGGACGCCGTGCCGGTGGTCAACGAGAACGACACCGTCGCCACCGACGAGATCCGCGTCGGCGACAACGACCGGCTCGCCGCGCTCGTGGCGCACATCGTCGGTGCGGACGGGCTGGTGCTGCTCTCCGACGTGGACGGCCTCTACGACGGCGATCCCCGCCGGCCCGGCGCCCGCCTGATCACCGAGGTGGAGGCCCCGTCGGACCTGGAGGCCGTGGCGGTGGCCCGGTCCGGAGCCGGGAGCCTCGGGACCGGCGGAATAGCCACGAAGATCACGGCAGCGGCGATGGCGTCCGCGTCCGGGATCCCGGTGCTCCTGGCGGCGGCCGAGGACGCCGCCGCCGCGCTCGACACGGGGGCCGCGGGCCCCAAGTGCGGTACCGCGTTCCGCGCGTCGGGGCGGCGGATGTCGGCGCGCCGGTTCTGGCTGCGCCATGCCGCGGACGTTCGCGGGCGCCTGGACCTGGACGCCGGCGCCGTCGCCGCGGTCGTGGACCGGCGGCGCTCGCTCCTGGCCGCCGGGATCCACGGCATCTCCGGGGACTTCGTCGCGGGCGACGTCGTCGACCTGGTGGGGCCGTACGGGGTGGTCGTTGCGCGCGGGGTCGTGGGGTTCGACGCCGCCGAGCTGCCCGGTCTCATCGGACGCCGGACGCGCGAGCTGCCGCCGGAACAGCGCCGCGAGGTGGTGCACGCCGACGACCTGGTGCTCGTCTGATCCGCGAGTTGCGCATCCTGCCGCCGCGAGTTGTGGATCCTGCCAGACCGGTGTGCGCACGGTCGACCGTCCGGGTCGGGGTCGCCCGCCCACCGCTGGTGGGAGCGGATTGCGCCCCGTGACGGGCCGGGGAACACTCGGGCGCCATGACGGCCGACCAGGTGCGGAACCGGCTGGTGGACGATCTCCGCGCCGCCGGCCGGGTGCGGACCGCAGCGATCGAGCGGGCGCTGCGGGACGTGCCGCGCCACCTGTTCCTGCCCGGCGTCCCGGTCGAGGTGGCCTACGCCGACGAGGCCGTCACCGTGCAGCATGTCGGCGGTGTGGCGACCAGCTCGGCCTCGCAGCCGTCGATGATGGCGATCATGCTGGAGCAGCTCGACGTCCGGCCCGGTCACCGGGTGCTCGAGATCGGCGCGGGCACCGGCTACAACGCCGCGCTGCTCGCCCACCTGGCCGGCCCGGACGGGTCGGTCACCTCGATCGACATCGACCAGGCACTCGTCGCCCGCGCCGCGGAGAACCTCCAGAGCGCCGCCGCCGACGGCGTGCACGTCCACTGCGCGGACGGGGCCCTCGGATATCCGCCCGCCGCCCCGTACGACCGCGTGGTGCTCACGGTCGGCTGCCCGGACATCCGGACGGAGTGGGTGCGCCAGCTCGCCCCGGGCGGGCGCCTGCTGCTTCCGCTCACCCTGCGCGGCAGCCAGGTGTGCGTCGCCCTCGACCTCGGGCCCGACGGCGTGCTCCGGAGCAGCTCCGCACGGGGCTGTGCGTTCGTGCGGCTCCGCGGCGCCGGCGCGGTCAGCGACCCGGAGTTCGCGGTGCCGGGGACCGGGTGGACGGTGCGCCCGGCCGACCCGGCGTTGCCCGTCGATCCGGACGCCGTCGCGGCGGCGCTCGGCGCGCCGGTGGTGGGCGCCTCGGCCGGGATGCCGCTCACCGCGAACGACCTCTGGGACGGCTTCGGCCTGTTCCTCTCGCTCACCGAGGCCGGAGCATGCCGCCTGCTGCGCGCGGTCCCGGCCCGTGCGGGCGGCGGGCTCCGCGGCGTGGCGTTCGCCCCGCTCGCCAGGGGTCTGGGCTCGCCCGCTCTGCTCGGTCCGGACGGTGTCGCGGTTGTCTCGGCACGGCCCGCCCGCCCGGCCGCGGTGCTGGCGTTCGGCCCCGGCGGTCCGGTCCTGGCCGCCCGGCTGCTCGCCGCGCTCGACGCCTGGACGGCGGCCGGGCGCCCCGACGTGGCTCGCATGACGCTCACGGTGTATCCGGGCGGTGACGGCCCGGCGGCGCCTTCGAGGCAGGTCGAGGTGCTCACCGAGCACTGCCGGATCCTCGCGGGATGGTCCGCGACGGCGTCCTGACCGATCCGCCGGTCAGCCGGCCTGCGCCAGGGCGAACGGGAGCACGGCCGGTGCTCCGGCCGCCCGGACCAGCCGGGACGCGACCGTCATCGTCCAGCCGCTGTCGATCACGTCGTCCACGAGCAGGACCGGACCGTCGACCCCGGAGAGATCCGGCAGCGACGCCGCGTCGAATCCGTGCCACACCGCTGCGAGCCGCTGCGCGGAGTTCTCCGCCGTGGCGGGCCGCTCCCCGGCCGGGGCCAGCGTGCCGAGCAGCGGCAGCCGCCCGATCTCCGCGAGGCGGGCCGCGAGGTGGCGCAGCTGGTGGGGCCGCGTACGCGAGCCGATGCCGACGACCCCGACCGGCCGCTCCTCCCAGCCCCACCCGGCGAGCACGCGCACGCACGCGTCGAGGACCGGGCCCGGGACGGGCGCGTCGGGGCCGTCGACGAGCTCGCGCAGCCGGGTGCCCCAGCCGATGTCCGACAGCCGCCCGATGACCCGCCCCTGCGCCGCGACGTCGCCCGCCCCGATCCGCCCGGCCACCGGGACGCCCAGCTCCTTCATCCCCGACGGCCACTGCTTGCGCGGCGCGACGGCGACCCCGGGCCGTTCGAGCCGCTCCCCGGCCGCCTCGACGGCCCCGGCGTCCGCCGAGGCGGACCACACCGCGCCCGCGCACACGTCGCAGCGCCCGCACGGGGTGGGCGGTCCGGGATCGTCCAGCAGCCGCCGCAGGAACGTCAGCCGGCACTCCGTCGTGTCGAGGTAGTCCAGCATCGCCTGCTGCTCGGCGCGGCGGGCCTCTGCGACCCGGCGGTGCCGCTCGGTGTCGTAGGTCCACTCCTCGCCGGTGCGCAGCCACCCACCCTTGACGCGGCGGACGGCGCCGTCGCTGTCCAGCACCTTGAGCAGCATCTCCAGCCGGGTGCGGGAGAGATCGACCCGCGTCTCCAATCCGGCGGTGGACATCGCGCCGTCGGACGGCAGCACCCGCAGCACCTCCCGGACCACCGGCTCGGGCGGGAAGGCGAGGGACGCGAAGTAGCGCCAGATGTCGCGGTCCTCCGCGCCCGGGAGCAGCACGACCTCCGCCCGCTCCAGGGCACGGCCCGCGCGGCCGATCTGCTGGTAGTAGCTGATCGGGGAGGCAGGCGCACCGAGATGGACGACGAACCCGAGATCGGGCTTGTCGAAGCCCATGCCCAACGCGCTCGTGGCGACGAGCGCCTTCACCCGGTCCGCGAGCAGGTCGGCCTCCAGAGCGAGCCGCTCGTCGGGCTCGGTGCGCCCGGTGTAGGCCGCGACGGGGAAGCCGCGCTCGCGCAGGAACTCGGCGACCTCCTCGGCCGCGGAGATCGTGAGCGTGTAGACGATCCCCGCGCCGGGCAGCTCGGCGAGCCGGGACGCGAGCCAGCCCATGCGCTGAGCGGGCGTGGGCAGCCGGACCACCGACAGGCGCAGGCTCGCGCGGTCCAGCGAGCCCCGCAGCACCAGGGGCCCCGCACCGTCCAGGCCGAGCTGCTCGGTGACGTCGTGCACCACCCGGTCGTTGGCCGTCGCGGTGGTGGCGAGCACGGGGATCCCGTCGGGCAGGTCCGCGATCAGCCCGCGCAGGCGGCGGTAGTCCGGGCGGAAGTCGTGGCCCCAGTCCGAGATGCAGTGCGCCTCGTCCACGACGAGCAACCCGGCGCTCGCGGTGAGCCGGGGAAGGACACGATCGCGGAAATCCGGGTTGTTGAGCCGTTCGGGGCTCACCAGGAGCACGTCCACCTCGCCCGCCTCGACGGCGGCGTAGGTGTTCTCCCAGTCTCCTGTGTTCGCCGAGTTCACGGTGGCCGCGTGGATGCCCGCGCGCGCCGCGGCGTCGATCTGGTTGCGCATGAGGGCGAGCAGCGGCGACACGATGACCGTGGGCCCCGCACCTGATTCGCGCAGCAGCGCGGTGGCGACGAAGTAGACGGCCGACTTGCCCCAGCCGGTGCGTTGCACGACCAGCGCCCTGCGCCGATGCTCCACGAGCGCCTCGATCGCCGTCCACTGGTCCTCGCGCAGCCGCGCCCCCTCGCCGGCCAGTGCGGCCAGCACCTCCTCGGCCCGGGCCCGCAGCTCGGCGCCCGCCCCGACGGTCGTCCGTGTCGACGTCACCCACCCATCGTGGACCGTCCCACCGACATTCCCGGCGGGGGGCGGCGGTATGGAACGGACCCGGACGGGGAACAGACCTCCATGGACACCCCGTCGTCATCCACGCCGTCGCGTCCGCGGTGCCAACGCTGCGCCCGGGCCGCGGCGGTCGTCGTCCGCACCGAGGCCGGGCGGAAGGCCGGGCGGGAGGCCGAGCGGGACGTCGGGCGGGCCCCGTTGGCAGCGTGCGTGGAGCACCTGGAATGGGCGTTCCTGCTCGACGTCGACGAGTGGTCGGGCCGCCGGCGCACCGCCTGACGGGGGTGACGTCCGACGCCGCGAAGGTGCGCGGGTTGCGCCGGACGCCGGGGCGCAGGGCAGGATGGCCGGTGTGACGCCCATCCCGGCCCCGCTCTTCGGCTCCGTCGCGGACGTGACCGAGAAACTGGCCGGGGTCGGCTACCTGGCCTCCACGGCCGTCGCCACCACCGTCTACCTGGCGGACCGGCTCGGCAAGCCGCTGCTCGTCGAGGGCCCGGCCGGGGTCGGGAAGACGGAGCTGGCGAAGGCGGTGGCCGCCGCGACCGGGTCCGGCCTGGTGCGCCTGCAGTGCTACGAGGGCGTCGACGAGGCCCGCGCGCTGTACGAGTGGAACCACGCGAAGCAGCTGCTGCGCATCACCGCGGGCCAGGGGCGCGAGTCCTGGGACGAGACGCGCGACGACGTGTTCTCCGAGGAGTTCCTGCTGCCCCGCCCGCTGCTCACCGCGATCCGGCGCACCGAGCCCACCGTGCTCCTGATCGACGAGACCGACAAGGCGGACGTCGAGGTCGAGGGCCTGCTCCTGGAGGTGCTCTCGGACTTCCAGGTCACGGTGCCGGAGATGGGCACCGTCACCGCGAGCCGCCGCCCGTTCGTGCTCCTCACCTCCAACTCGACGCGGGAGCTCTCCGAGGCGCTCAAGCGGCGCTGCCTGTTCCTGCACCTGGACTTCCCCGACGCCGACCTGGAACGCCGCATCGTCGCGGGCCGCGTCCCCGAGCTGCCGGAGGCGCTGGTGGAGGCGATGGTGCGGACGGTGCGGGTGCTGCGGGGCCTGGAGCTGCGCAAGTCCCCGTCCGTGGCCGAGACGATCGACTGGGGGCGCACCCTGCTCGCGCTCGGTCTGGACACCCTCGACGACGAGGCCGTCGCCACGACGCTCGGAGTCGTCCTCAAGCACCAGTCCGACGTGACGAAGGCCGCGGCCGAGCTGCGCCTGAACTGATCCTCCGACGGGCGTGCCCTGACCTCCGGTAGCCGAACACCCCGCGAAACCCCCCTGAATGGGGATCTGCGCGCCCCCTCGGCCGGTGAGGATCGACGGATCGTGTTCGACATGCGAACCGGTCTCGGAACACCCTGGAGGAACACCGCCGATGATGGTCTCCGCACTGCTCCGGAAGAAGGGCCACCACGTCCACACCATCCACCCGGCGGCGACGATCGCCGCCGCCGCGGAAGCGCTCGCCGGGCCGTCGATCGGGGCCCTGGTCGTCACGGACGTGATGGGGGAGGTCGTCGGCATGCTCTCCGAGCGCGACCTCGTGCGGGGGATGCACGTGCACGGCGGGGCCGTCGTCGCGCTGACGGTGGCGGATCTCATGACGCGCCGCGTCGAGGTCTGCGCACCCGGCGACACGGTCAACGACCTCATGCGGCGGATGACGCTCGGGCGGTTCCGGCACCTGCCGGTGGTCGACGACGGGCGGCTCGCCGGCCTGGTCAGCATCGGCGACGTCGTGAAGAGCCGGATCGAGGAGGTGGAGCTGGAGAGCGGGGTCCTGCGGGACTGCTACCTCGCGAGCCGATGACCGGCGCCGCGACCGCGCCACCGTGGTCGCTCGTCCGGATCGGCGCAGGTCAGGACGCATCGGGGTGAGGCTGTCGGGGTCATGGCGCATGATGGCCTGGTGAACAGCGCCCCGCCCGCGATCGGCTCGCCACACGGCCTGCCCGGCCACCTGGTCGAGTTCGTCGCCGCGTTGCGCCGCCACGGCGTTGCGGTGGGTCCGGGGGAGACGATCGACGCCGCGCAGGTCGTCGCGGTGCTGGACCTGATGCACCGCGAGCACCTGCGTGAAGGGCTCGCGGCGGCGCTCCTGCGCCGGTCCGGGCAGCGCCAGGCGTTCGACACGCTGTTCGACCTGTACTTCCCTGCGGTGCTCGGTGCGGGCGTCGGCGAGGTGGAGGTGCCGCGTATCGACGACGCGGACGGCGGTCCCGTCGACGTGGACGCGCTGCGCGACGTCCTCGCGGGCCTGCTGCGCGACGGCGACACCCAGGCCCTCGCGGAGCTGGCGCGCGCCGTCGTGGACGCGCTGGGGCGCGCGGGTGCCGGTGGCCCGGGTGGACGCGGCGCGGGTGCGCCACCGAGCTGGTCGGCCTATCAGGCCCTGCGGTTGCTGTCCCCGGAGACGCTGCTGGCCCGGATCCTCGCCGATCTCCGCGGCCCGGACGCCGGCCCGTTCGAGGAGGAGGTCCTCCGCCGCGAGATCCGCGCGCGGATCGCCGCCTTCCGCACGATGATCACCGACGAGGTGCGCCGGCGCACAGCCGAGCAGCGGGGTCGCGAGCAGGTCGCGCGCACGGCCGTGGCGAAGCAGGTGGAGCAGGTCGAGTTCCTGTCCGCACACGCCGACCAGCTCGCCCAGCTGCGCCGCACCGTGCAGCCGCTGGCCCGCCGCCTCGCGTCGCGGCTGGCCGTGCGCCGCCGCCACGCCCGGCGGGGCACCCTCGACATGCGCCGCACGCTGCGCCGCTCGATGTCCACCGGCGGGGTGCCGATGCGCCCGGCGTACCGCACGCGTCGGCCCGGCCGCCCGGAGCTGGTGGTGCTCTGCGACGTCTCCGGCTCGGTGGCCGGCTTCAGCCACTTCACGTTGCTGCTGGTCCAGGCCCTGCGCGAGCAGTTCTCGAAGGTTCGGGTGTTCGCGTTCGTGGAACGGGCCGACGAGGTCACGCACCTGTTCGCGCCCGGAGCCGAGCTCTCGGGGGTCATGTCGCGGGTCCTGCGCGAGGCCGATCTCGTCACGTTCGACGGCCACAGCGACTACGGCAGCTCGTTCGGCGGCTTCGCCGAGTTCTGGGGCGGGTCCGTGGGACCGAGGACGTCGCTCCTCGTGCTCGGCGACGGCCGCACCAACTACCGCGACCCCAACCTCGCCGTCCTCCAGCGGCTCGCCGGCCAGGCCCGACACGCCCACTGGCTCAACCCGGAACCGCGGCGGCTCTGGGGAACGGGCGACTCCGACGCTCTGCGCTACGCCGGCGTCGTGCAGATGCACGAGTGCCGGACGGCGGGGCAGCTCGCAGTGGTCGTGGAGTCGCTGCTGCCGGTCTGACAGCGCGGGTGTGGGCGGACGTGGGGAGAGCCCCACCTCGGCCCGGGGGGCCGCCCCTGTCGCGCCTGGGGCCCGCTCGCTGTCGGCGGCCCACCGCCGGCGCCACAGTGAGGTGACACCCGGCGGAGGAGCCCCCATGACCAGTGTCACCGCGTCTCCACCCCTGCACCCGGTCGCGGCTGCGCCCCCCTTCCCGGCGCCCTGGTCCGCCCATGCCCCGCAGCTCCCGCCCCCGCCGGCACCCTCCGCACCGGCCCCGCGCCGGGTCGGCCGGACCGTCGGCCTGGCCGCCGTCGGGCTGCTGGTGTCGCTCTGCGCGGCGTCGTTCGCGCTCGGCCTGCTCGGGCTGGGCGGGATCGGGCTGCTGGACGAGTACGGCATCGCCCTGCTCGTCGGGCTCGCCGCATCGCTGCTCCCGGTCGCGGTGATCCGGTTCCTCGGCCGCCGCAACCCCGCGCCGCTGTGGCTGTACGCGGCCGCGTTCGGCTGGGGTGGCCTCGTCGCGGCCGAGACCGCGGGCTGGGTGAACACCGCGGTCGACGCGCTGATCCTCGCCCCGATCTCCGACGGCGCCGTCGCGCTGGCCGGTCCGCCGCTCGCCGGGCCCGTCGAGGAGCCGCTCAAGGCGCTCGGGGTGCTGCTCGCGTTCGTGCTGTGCGCCCGCCACGTCCGCGGCTCGCGGGACGGGTTCGTGATCGGCGCGCTGGTCGGACTGGGCTTCAACTGGGCCGAGACGGCGACGTACATCGTCAACGGTGCCGCCGACTCGGGCGTCGCACCGTGGGCCACGCAGTTCGGGGCACGATTCGCCCTGCTCGCACTGGGTGGGCACGCGCTGTGGACGGGGCTCTTCGGGCTCTTCCTCGGGCTCACCCGCCAGCCCGGCAGGCGAGCCTGGCTGCGGTTCGCGCCGCTCACGGGCTTGCTGATCGTCACCGTCGCACACGCCTCGTACAACGGCCTGATCGTCGTGCTCGGTGGTGGGGCGGGCGACGCGGAGGAGGTGGCAGCCCCGGCGGCCAACACGGTCGGCCAGTTCGCCCTCGCGTTCGGTGCCGGGTCGGTGCTGAACCTCGTGTTCGTGCCGGTGTGGGTGCTCGCCGCCGTCATGCTGTACCGCAGTGGACGGTGGCAGCGGCCGGCGCCGGCAGGTGTGGGCTCGCCGGGTGGGCTCGCGGCGCTACCGGTTGCGCCGGACGGCGGGCTGCAGGTCGCGCCCGTCGGGGGGATCCCCCAGCGGGCGCCCGCCACCGTTGCGCAGCCCTTCTCGCAGCCGGTCGCCGCGGTACCGCATCCGGCATGGGCGGCGGTGGCCGCGCAGCCGGTGGCACAACCTGGCTGGCGGTCGGTCGCACCCCCGGTGGCACAGCCTGTTGCACAGCCCGCCTGGCAGCCGATGGCACAGCCGGTGCCGCAATCGGTGTGGCCGGCCCCGCCGGAGGCGGCCCCCGCCGCGGCCGTGCCCATCCCGCCCGTGCCCATCCCGCCCGTGCCGATCCCGCCCGTGCCGATCCCGCCCGTGCCGATCCGACCCGCGACGATCCCACCCGCGGATCTCCCGCCGCAGGCGCCGATGACGCTGCCCGCCGCTGCGCCTGCGCCGACCGTCCGGCCGGACGTCGCGTCCGGACCGGCCGCGTCGGTCGACGAACCGGTGGCCCCGTCGCCCCGCCGGGCCGCCGCGGCCCGGCTCACGGCCCCGGACATCCCGCTCCCGCAGCTCCTGCTGGCGGCCGAGCAGGCACCGCTCGCGGCCGCGCCGTCCTAGCATCGGACGGGTGAACCTCGCCTGGCAGCCGTCGCTGTTCGACGGCGGCGCGATCGAGGTCGACGCGTCGTTCCGCGGGCTCGTCCGCCGCGAGCTCGGTGACGGCGCGTGGGTCGACCACGTGCCGGGTTGGTGCCGCGGCGCGGACGCGCTGTTCGAGCGGCTCCTGCGGGACGTGCCGTGGCGGGGCCGCGACGTCCACATGTACGACCGGACGGTCACCGAGCCGCGCCTCACCCACCGCTGGCACGCCGGGGAGGAACCCGCCGCCCCCGCCGAGCTGCTGGACATGGCCCGGCTGCTGGGGGAGCGCTACGGCGTCGAGTTCACGCAGACCGGGGCGAACCTCTACCGTGACGGCGCGGACAGCGTCGCCTGGCACGGCGACCGGGTCGCCCGGGAGCTGCCCGAGGCCGTCGTCGCGCTGGTCTCGCTGGGCGGGGTGCGCCCGTTCCGCCTGCGCCCGAAGGGCGGCGGCACGGCAGTCGGCTACCGGCCCGGCCCGGGCGACCTGCTCGTCCTCGGCGGTTCCTGCCAGCGGACGTGGCAGCACGCCGTCCCGAAGGTGCGCGCCGCGCCGCCGCGGATCAGCGTGCAGTTCCGCCACGCCTACGACCGGTGAGGCCGCCCTGATCTAGGCTGCGCCGGTGACGCGCAGGATCGGGGTGATGGGCGGGACGTTCGACCCGATCCATCACGGCCATCTCGTCGCCGCCAGCGAGGTGGCGGACCGGTTCGACCTGGACGAGGTCGTGTTCGTCCCGACGGGGCAGCCCTGGCAGAAGTCGGAGCGCGAGGTGAGCCGCGCCGAGGACCGCTACCTCATGACGGTGGTGGCGACGGCGTCCAACCCCCGGTTCACGGTGAGCCGCATCGACATCGACCGGCCCGGCCCCACCTACACCGTGGACACGCTGTCGGAGCTGCACACAGCCGAGCCGGACGCGCAGCTGTTCTTCATCACCGGTGCGGACGCGCTGGCCCAGATCCTGTCGTGGCGTGACGTGGACGAGGTGTTCCGCTACGCGCACTTCATCGGCGTCACGCGGCCGGGCTACGAGCTCGGCGACGACCACCTGCCGCACGGGGTGGTGAGCCTCGTCGAGGTGCCCGCGATGGCGATCTCGTCCACGGACTGCCGCCGCCGGGTCGCCGAGGGGCGCCCGGTCTGGTACCTCGTCCCCGACGGGGTGGTGCAGTACATCTCGAAGGCGAGGCTCTACCGGTAGGTCACCAGCCCAGCAGGTCGCGCAGCGGCTGGTCGACCAGCGGCGCCATCGTGGCCGCGTACGTGCCGGAGAGGTGGTTGTCGTCCATGTACACCAGGACGTTGCCTGCCTCGGCCGGGCAGGTCGACGCGTCGCAGAGCAGGTCCGCGGTGTCGAGGAACCCGACGTTGGCCGGTAGCGGGGTGCGCGTCCACGGCGGCGGGGCCGCGTACACGTCGTCCCTGGCCACGCCGCACCCTGGGTCCTCGCGCCCGCGCAGCTGCAGGCAGTCCGGTGGGGAGTGCGGGAAGCGGGGGTTGTCGCGGACGGCGACGACGGGCATGCCCAGCGCGCCCAGCCGCTCCCACTGCGTCAGGTAGCCGGGGGGAAGCTCCTCGGTGAGCCCGGGGTGGACGTTGCGCGTGCCGATGGTGACCACGGCGTCCGGTCGGAGGCGGTCGATCTCGGCCAGGACCACGTCGTTCCAGTGCTGGCAGCTCGAGTCGACCGCGTCGGCGTCCAGGGGGCAGGCACCCTTCAGCATCGAGGTGACCTGCCAGCCGTGATGCGCCGCGAGCGGCAGCAACGCGCCGAGGAACTGCTGGGCGTGGGAGTCGCCCGCGAGGACGATCCGCCGCTTCGGCGGGGCCTCGACGGGTTGCGTGCATGCGGTGTCGGTGTCGTACTCGGCGCCGGAGATCGGGACGCAGTCCCAGTGCTCGGTGTGGATCCAGTCGTCGTAGACGGCGGTGAAGGGTGGCGCGACCTCGGCCGGCGCCACCTGCACCGCCCCGGACAGCGCGAGGGCCCCGGGGTGGTGATCCTCGTGGAGGGCGGGCACGCTCGCGGCGGCGGCGAGCACGGCGTACCAGGTGGTGCCGGCGGCGAGCACGGCGACGGCGCCCACGGTGGCGACCCGCGTGCCCGACGGCCGCTCGACGAGGTGGTGGGTGGCGGCGGCGAGCACCAGGGACACCGCGACGATGCCGAGCCCCGAGACCAGGCCCGCGTGCGGCTCACCCGTCGCGACCAGCACGAACATGAGCAGCGGCCAGTGCCACAGGTAGAGGCAGTAGCTGAGGTCGCCGAGGTAGCGGACGGGGCGGGTGTCGAGCCAGCGGTCCGCACCCCAGCCCAGGCCCGTGGTGCCCGCGACGAGCACGAGCAGCGCGCAGCCCGTCGGCCACAGCGCCGCGATCCCGGGGAACACCGCACCGACCTGCAGCGCCGCGCCGCAGGCGACGAGCCCGACCAGGCCCGTCCAGCCCAGGACGGCGCGGGTCCGGGCGGGCAGGACGACGCGGGAGATGCCGAGCGCGAGCAGCCCGCCGAGGCCGAACTCCCACAGCCGGGTGAGGGTGTGGAAGTAGGCCAGTGGCTGGTCGGTGGCGGTGAGGGCGACGGAGAACGCGAGTGAGGCCGCGGTGAGCGCGGACAGGGTGACCGCGAGGCGCACGCGCAGCCGCGGCCCCCGTCCCGCCGCCGCGACCGCGGCGACGAGCAGCGGGAACAGCAGCAGCACCTGGCCCTGGATGGACAGCGACCAGAAGTGCTGGACGACGCTGCTGGTGTTGTTGCGGGCCTCGTAGTCGACGGCGTCCGCCGCGAGCTGCCAGTTCTCCACGAACAGCAGCGACGCGACGACCTCGCGCAGCGTCTGCGGCAGGCGGCCGCTGGGCAGCACGAACGCGGCGATCAGGAGCGTGCCGAGCAGCACGGCGGCCGCGGCGGGGACCAGCCGGGCGGCGTTGCGCGCCCACATCCGGGCCAGCGGCAGCGGCCCCGCGGGCGCGGCCCGCGCGAGGCGTCCCACCAGCAGGAAGCCGGTGATCACGAAGAACACGTCGACGCCGCCGGAGATCCGGCCGAACCACACGTGGTAGGCGACGACGAGGGCCACCGCGACCGCGCGCAGGCCGTGCAGCTCCGGACGGAACCCCGGGACGGCCGGTCGGTGGGGTGCGCGCAGCAACGCGACGGTGCGGCGCAGGTGGCGCTGCACCGACGCGGTCGCGGACGCATGAGGCGCCCGGTGCGCGGCGATCGTCATCCCGTGATGCGCCCTCCGGGGATCCGGGCGCCGTCGCGACCGGGCGCCGAGCTGGTGCTGTGGGCATTCTGACAGCGGGTGGTCACCGTTGCCGACCCAGGGTGATCCGGGATGGGCCCGGCCCGTCGCCCCGCCCCCGCCCCGTCGCCCCGCCCCCGCCCCCGCCCCCGCCCCGTCGCCCCGCCCCCGCGCGAACGGCCCGAATGGCAAGACCTAGCTCCAGTACGTGCCGTTCGCGCAGCTCCGGCGGCCGCTCGCGGCACCGGGCGCGCGGGCTGCGAGACTGAGCGCCGACGGCACGTCCACCGCGGCGGGCCGGGAAGGCGAGGAAGGGTGACCGCAACCGACCACGCGCTCGAGCTGGCCCGGGTCGCCGTGGCCGCGGCCGCGGACAAGAAGGCACGCGACATCGTCGTGCTCGACGTCTCCGACCAGCTGGTCATCACCGACTGCTTCGTCATCGCGTCCGCAGCCAACGAGCGGCAGGGCCAGGCCATCGTCGACGCGATCGAGGAGAAGCTGCGCGAGCGCGACGTCAAGCCCACCCGCCGGGAGGGCACCAAGGAGGGCGGCTGGGTGCTCCTGGACTACGTCGACGTCGTCGTGCACGTCCAGCACGTCGAGGCCCGCGGGTTCTACGGCCTGGACCGGCTCTGGAAGGACTGCCCGATGATCGAGTTCCCCGAGGCCGTCGTGACGCCCGGCGGTGCCGGTGATGCCGACGACGAGCAGTGGTGATCGTCCCGTGACGCTGCGCCGCCTGGTCCTCCTCCGCCACGGGCAGACCGACTACAACGTGGCCGGGAAGATGCAGGGCCACCTCGAGTCCGTGCTCACCGACGCGGGCCGCGAGCAGGCCGCCCGCGTCGCACCCGTGCTCGCGTCCATGGAGCCCGCCCGGCTGGTCAGCTCGGACCTGCTGCGTGCCGTGGAGTCCGCGGACGCCGTGGCGGCGGCGACCGGCCTGCCGGTGAAGGTCGACGCGCGGCTGCGCGAGACCCATCTCGGCGAGTGGCAGGGCCTGTCCGTCACCGAGGTCGAGCAGGATTGGCCGGGTGCGATCGCGCTCTGGCGCTCCGACCCGGCGTGGACCCCGCCCGGTGGTGAGTCCCGCATCGACGTGGTGCGCCGCGCCATGCCCGTCGTGGACGAGCTGGACGCCGAGTTCGACGGCCCACCGTCGGCCACCGCCGTCGTCGTCGCGCACGGCGGCATGATCGCGGGGCTGGTCAGCGGGCTGCTCGCCTTGCCGATCGTCGCCTGGCCCGCCATCGGCGGCATCGGCAACTGCCGCTGGGCGATGCTCGCCCGCCGCGACGACCACCCCCGCTGGCGGCTCACCGGGTACAACGTCGGCACCTGACGTGCCGGGGCCGGTCCTGCTCGTCCTCGCGGACTCCCTGGCCTTCCACGGCCCCGAGCGGGCCGAACCCGCCGACGACGCGCGCCTGTGGCCGAACGTCGCCGCCACCGCCCTCGGCGGACGTGCCGAGCTCGTCGCCGGGATCGGCTGGACGGCCCGCCACGCCTGGCGCGCCCTCGCCGGGGATCCGCGCGTCTGGGCGCTGATGCCCCGGGTGGACGCGCTGGTCCTCGGCGTGGGCGGGATGGACACGCTGCCCTCGCCGCTCCCCACCGCGCTGCGCGAGCTGATCCCGGTGCTGCGCCCGCCCGCGCTGCGCAGCGCCGTCCGGACCGCCTACCGCAGAGCCCAGCCGGGGCTCTCCCGGGCCTTCGCCCGGCTCCCCGGCGGCGGCCCGGTGGCGCTGCCGCCGCGGCTCACCGTCGCCCATCTCGAACGCTGCCGGGCGGCCGTGCATGCCCTGCGCCCGGGCCTGCCCGTCGTCGCGGTCCTGCCGCCACCCCACCGGGCCACGGAGTACGGCGACGTCCATCCCGGCCGCATCCCGGCCGAGCGGTCCGTCCGCGCCTGGGCGGGGCCGCGCGACGTCGCCCTGCTGGACCTGCACGCCGTCGTCGGCGCGCACGTCCTGTCCGGCCGCGGCAACCCCGACGGCATGCACTGGGGCTGGGAGGGCCACGCGGCCGTCGGGCGGGCCCTCGCCGAGCTCCTGGGACCGCTGCTGCGCTAAACCGCTGGCGGCCTCGCGTACGGTGGTGGTCATGCGGATCTGAGACCCGTCCACCCGTCCCCGCGCTGGTTCCGGAGTCCCCGCATGTCATCCCTCGTGATGTCTGACGTCGCCTTCACCTGGTCCGACGGCGAGATCGTCCTCGACGGTCTCGATCTCACCCTCGGCCCCGGCCGCACCGGGCTCGTCGGGGCGAACGGCTCGGGCAAGTCCACCCTGCTGCGGCTGATCGCCGGCGAGCTGACGCCCGCGCGGGGCACGATCCGGGTCGACGGCGGGCTCGGCCACCTCCGCCAGGACCTCACGCTCGACCCGCGGCTGCCCGTCGACGAGGTCCTGGGCATCGCCGCGGCCCGTCGCGCCCTGCGCGCGATCGAGGCCGGCAGCACCGATCCCGCCGACTTCGAGACCGTCGGCGCGGACTGGGACGCCGAGGAGCGGGCCCGCGCGGCCCTGGACCGGCTCGGGCTCGCGCACGTCGGGCTGGACCGCCGGGTCGGCGAGGTCTCCGGTGGGGAGGCGGTCCTGCTCTGGCTGGCCGCGCAGTTCGTCCGCCGTCCCGGCGTGCTGCTGCTCGACGAGCCGACGAACAACCTCGATCTCGCCGCCCGCCACCGCCTCCGCGAGGCCGTCCTGGCCTGGCCGGGGGTGCTGCTCGTGGTGAGCCACGACCGGGCGCTGCTCGGGCTGGTCGACCAGGTCGCGGAGCTGCGCGACGGGGGCGTCCGGCTGTTCGGTGGCGACCTGGACGACTACGAGGCCGCGCTCGCCGAGGAGCAGGAGGCTGCGCAGCGGGGGGTACGCGCCGCGGAGTCGGACGTCCGGCGCCAGGCCAGGGAGCTGGCGCACGCGCGCGTCACGCTGGACCGCCGCCGCCGCTACGGCCGCAAGATGTGGGCGAACAAGCGCGAACCAAAGATCATCATGGGGGCGCGCAAGCGGGCGGCCGAGGTGTCGGCGGGCAAGCACCGCATCCTGCACACCGAGAGGCTCGAGGACGCACGCGAACGCCTCACGGCCGCCGAGAGCGCGGTGCGTGACGACGACGAGATCCGTGTCGACCTGCCCGCGACGGCGCTGCCGGCCGGCCGCACCGTGCTCGCCGTTCGTGACGCGGTGCTGCGCAACGGCCTGCGCATCCCCGTTCTCGACGTGCGCGGGCCCGAACGGATCGCGCTGGTCGGGGCGAACGGCAGCGGCAAGACGACCCTGCTGGAGACCGTGGCGGGCCGGCTCGCGCCCCGCAGTGGGGAGGTGCGCGCCACCGTGCCGCTGCGCTACCTGCCGCAGCGGCTGGACCTGCTGGACGGTCGGCTCGGCGTGGCCGCCAACGTCGCCCGATTCGCCCCCGACGCGGACGCCACCGAGATCCGCGCCCGGCTGGCCCGTTTCCTCTTCCGGGGTGAGCGCGCCGACCGGCCGGTGGCCGCGCTCTCCGGCGGCGAACGTTTCCGCGCGACCCTCGCGGCGCTGTTGCTCGCCACGCCGGCGCCGCAGCTGCTCCTGCTCGACGAGCCCACCAACAACCTGGACCTCGCGAGTGCGCGGCGGCTGCGCGAGGCGCTCGCCGCCCACCGGGGTGCGCTGGTCGTCGCGAGCCACGACGTGGCCTTCCTGCAGGGCATCGGGATCACCCGCTGGTTGCGGGTCGTCGGGGACGCCCTGGAGGACCGGGGAACGCGCGAACCGGAGTGGTCGTCCCCGGACTAGGGTGGCGCGTCGTGCCGAGCGCTCCCCGGACGGACTCCCGCATCGCGATCGTGACGGACTCCACCGCCTACCTGCCCGACGACGCCGTCGCCGAGCGGGGCATCCGGGTCGTCCCGCTGGAGGTGCGGTTGGGTGAGCGCGTCGGTCGCGAGGGCGTCGACGTCACCACGGCCGAGCTGATCACCGCGCTCGCGGACCGGCAGCTCGACGTCCAGACCTCGCGCCCCAACCCGGCCGAGTTCGCCGCCTGCTACCGGGAGGCGCTCGACGCCGGCGCGCGTGGCGTCGTCTCGGTGCACATCTCGCGGGAGCTGTCGGGCACCTGGGAGGCGGCGCGGATCGCGGCCGACGAGGTGGGGCCCGAGCGCGTCCGCGTCGTCGACTCGCGGTCCGCCGCCATGGGGCTCGGCTACGCCGTCCTCGCCGCGGCCGACGCCGCCGACGCCGGGGCCGACGGGGCGGCCGTGGAAGAGGCGGCCGCCGACGTCGCCCGCCGTTGCCGGGTGTTCTTCAGCGTCGACACGCTCGACCGGCTCCGCCGCGGTGGGCGCATCGGGGCGACCGCCGCCCTGGTCGGGACGGCGCTGTCGGTGAAGCCGCTGCTGCACGTCGAGGACGGCCGGATCGTGCCGCTGGAGAAGGTGCGGACCACGGCGCGGGCGGCGCAGCGGCTCCGCGAGCTCGCCGTCGCGGCCGCGGGATCCGGGCCGGTAGACGTCGCCGTCCACCATCTCGGTGCCCCGGAACGGGCCGAGTCGCTGGCCGCGGACCTGCGCACGCACCTGCCGCGGATGCGGCGCCTCGTCGTCTCCGAGATCGGGGCCGTGATCGGGGCGCACGCGGGGGCGGGGCTGCTCGGAGTGGTCGTGGTGCCGGAGGGCTGAGCGGGTCACCGTGAGGGGAGGTGAGTTGTCCACCTCGTCCGGAGCTGTCCACAGATCGACGATCCGTCCGTCCGTGGTGGCTTCGCGCACCTAGCGTCCGGAGCGTGCGCGAAGCCAGCGTGCGGCTCGCCGCCCTCGTCCGGTGGCGCGTGCCGCCACGGAGTGGGGACGGGAGGCGTGGCGTCGCCGCGCGCCGGGGACACGGAGCGCCGGTGCCGCCGGTGTCGCCAGGTGGAGCGCAGCGGTCCGATCCGCCGACGATCCCCCTGCCCGTCGTGCCCGCGGTCGGCGCGCCGGGCGGTTCCCTGGTCGGCAGGCTGGGCAGGTGGGTGCGGCGGTTCGCGCCCGCGGGCGCGATCGCGGCGCGCGTGGATCCGGGCCGTCCCGGGGCGACGGCGCTGGCGCTCGTGGCGGCTGCCGCGGCGGTCCTCGCGGCGGCCGGTGTGTGGCTGGAGCGGCCGCGGGCGGAGCCGGTCGACGCCCTGCCGGCCGTCACGACCGGCGCGGCGGCCGGGGAGGCCGCCCCGACGGGGTCGATCGTGGTCAGCGTGACCGGCAAGGTCCGCACGCCGGGCCTGGTCACGTTGCCGGACGGGGCCCGGGTCGCGGACGCCGTCACGGCTGCGGGCGGGGCACTGCCGGGGATCGACCTGACCGGCGTGAACCTCGCGCGTCGTCTCGCCGACGGTGAGCAGGTCGTCGTGGGGGTCGCCCCACCGGGCGGGGCGGGCGCGGGACCGGCGGCGCCGGGCGGGCCCGGTCCCGGAGCGGGATTGATCGATCTCAACCTCGCCACTGCCGCGCAGCTCGACACGTTGCCCGGGGTCGGGCCGGTCACCGCGGAGCGGATCGTCGAGTGGCGCACGCGCAACGGCCCGTTCCGCCGGGTCGAGCAGCTACGCGAGGTGGACGGGATAGGGGAGCGGCGGTTCGCCCAGCTCAGGGCGTTGGTGACAGTCTCGTGAGGGGGCCCGCGCCGCCGAGCCTGTGCCGGGTGGAGGACCTGGCTGCAGCCGGCACCGACGTCCCCGGGATCCCGCCGCCGGACCTCCGGCTCGTTCCCGGTGCCCTCGCGGCCTGGGCGACCGTGCTCGCGGGCCTCGCCGCCGGGTGGCTTCCTGCGGCCGCCCTGACGGTCGCGGCCGGTGTGCTCGCCGCCGTCGCGGCCGGGACACGCCGCCGTCGCTCTCCTCGCGGGCTCCGGGCGCCCGCGGAGGGGGTCGGTGCCCTGCACGTCGGCGTGCTCACCACCCGCCGTCGGGGCCGGGCGGCGGTCTTCGCCCGGGTGCTCACACCCCGCACCGGCGCCGGTGTGCTCGCCGCCGCGGCGTGCGCGGCCGCCGCGGGCCTGGTCGTCACGACCCACGGGCTCCTCGCCGCGGTCCACCCGCTCGTGCCCGCGGCCGAGCGGGGCGCCGCGGCGACGCTGCGTGTCGTCGTCGCCGACGATCCGCAGCCGCTGCGCGACGGTGGCTACGGCGCCCGAGCCGGGTCCGCCACCCGGGTGCTGGTGCGCGCTTCGCTCCGCGCGGCGGTCACGGGCGACGGGCAGTGGCGCGCAGGCGGCCGCGTGCTGCTCCTCGCCCCTGCCGACGGCTGGACGGGCCTGCTGCCGGGCCAGGAGGTCACCGCGGAGGGTCTGCTCGCGCCCGCGGCCCGCGCCGACCTCACCGTGGCGGTGTTGCGCGTGCGCGGCGAACCGCTGCAGGTCACTGCGCCTCCGTGGTGGCAGACGGGAGCCGGGGCGTTGCGGGACGGGCTGCGTCGGGCCGCCGAGGTGCTGCCGCAGGCCGAGGCGGGCCTGCTGCCCGGGCTCGCGGTGGGGGACACGTCGAGGTCGGTCCCTGAGGTGGAACGCGACTTCCGTACCGCCGGGCTGACGCACCTCACGGCCGTGTCCGGGGCCAACATCGCGATCCTGGCCGGGGCGGTGCTGGGGCTCCTGCGCCTGCTGCGCACCGACCCCCGCTGGGCGGCGGCCGCCGGAGCGCTCGCGGTGGCCGGGTTCGTGCTGCTGGCGCGGCCGTCGCCGAGCGTGGTGCGGGCCGCCGCGATGGGTGCGGTCGTGCTGCTCGCGCTGGCGCTGGGACGGCGCCGATCCGCGGTTCCCGCGCTCGCCGCGGCGGTCCTCGCGCTGCTGCTGATCGATCCGGCGCTCGCCGTCGACCCGGGGTTCGCACTGTCCGTGCTCGCGACCGGGGCGCTCGTGCTCGTCGCCCCGCGCTGGGTCGCGGCGCTGCGGGCGCGTGGCGTCCCCGCAGGGATCGCCGAGGCGGTCGTCGTCCCCACAGCAGCCCATCTCGCGACGGCGCCGGTGATCGCCGGGCTGAGCGGGGAGGTCGGGCTGGTCACGGTCGTCGCGAACCTGCTCGCCGCGCCCGCGGTCGCGCCCGCCACCGTGCTCGGCGTGCTGGCTGCGGTGCTCTCCCCGCTCGGCGAGATCCCGGCGCGGATGTGCGCGTGGCTTGCGGGACCGGCGGTCACCTGGCTGGTGGCGGTCGCGGACCGGGCCGCCGCGGTGCCGGGCGCGACTCTGCCCTGGCCGGGAGGGATCGGCGGTGGGCTGCTGCTCGCCGCGGCGGTGGTGCTGCTCCTGCTGTTCGGGCGGGACCCGCGACGGCGGGCGCTGCTGCTCGCGGTCGCGGTGGGCCTCGCGCTGGTGCTCGTGCCGACCCGGGTTGTCCCACCGGGGTGGCCACCTCCGGGTTGGGCCGTCGTGGCCTGCGACGTCGGCCAGGGCGACGCACTCGTGCTCGCGACCGGACGGCCCGGATGGGTGGTGCTGGTCGACACCGGCCCGGACCCGGGTCCCGTCGATGCCTGCCTGGACCGGCTCGACGTCGAGGGCCTCGCCCTGGTGGTGCTCAGCCACCTGCACGCCGACCACGTCGGCGGGCTGGCCGGGGCCCTGCGGGAGCGGGCGGTGGCCGGTGTCGCGATCGGGCCGGCCCGCGAACCCCGGTGGGCGCTGCGGGAGGTCGCGCGGCACGCCGCGGTGGCCGGTGCGCCGCTGGTCGAGCTCAGTGCGGCGCGACGGCTGGTGTGGCCCGCGCTGACCGTCGACGTGCTGGGCCCTCGCCACGTGCCCGACCTCGTCGATCCCGACGACGGGACGGCCGTCAACGACACCTCGCTCGTGCTGCGGGCCGAGACGCCCGCGGGCAGCGTGCTGCTCACCGGGGACGTCGAGCTCGCCGCCCAGGCCGACCTGCTCGACGCGCGGACGGCCCTGCGCGCGGACGTGCTCAAGATGCCCCACCACGGCAGCCGCTACACGAGCTCGGAGTTCCTCGCGGCCGTCGCCCCGCGCGCGGTGCTGGTCAGCGTGGGCGCGGGCAACCGCTACCGCCACCCCGACATGCGGCTTCTCGACGCGCTCGGCCGCGCCGGCGCGGTGGTGCGGCGCACGGACCAGGCAGGCGACATCGCGCTCGCGGTCGGCGACGACGGCCAGGGGGCCCTGGTCGTCGTCGCCCGCGGCGACCCGCTCCCGGCCCCACGGCGGCGGTCCGCTTCTGGCCCCGCGGCGGCGGTCCGGGGCTCGCCCGGCCGCGGCGGCGGGGCCGTCGCAGGTGCTCGCGCCCGGGCCCGGTGGCGGTCCGGGGCTCGCCTGGCCGCGGCGGCGGGGCCGATTGCAGGTGCTCGCGCCCGGGCCCGGCGCAGGTGCGGGGCTCGCCTGGTCGCGGCGGCGGGGCCGATTGCAGGTGCCCGGGCCCGGGCCCGGCGCAGGTGCGCCGGGCGCGGGTCTCGCCGCGGGCGCACGTCATGGGGGCGGCGCTCGCGGGGCCGATGCTTTGCCCCGCAGACCCTGGGCAGGCCTCGCAGACCTCGGGGAGGCGTCGTGGCCATGCGCGCGCCTCGCAGAGGCGCGCACGCGTCGCAGGGCCCGTGCGCGCCTCGCAGAGGTTGCGCACCCGTCGCAGAGGCTGCGGCGTCTGCGAGGCGTGTCGATCCTCTGCGAGGCCGGGTGTGGGGGCGGGGCGGTGCACGGGCGAGGCCGCGGGCAGCGCGCGGATGCCCGGCGCGGGCTGCGAGGCGGGTTGCGGTGCGTGCTGCAGCCCTGCGACGCGGGGTTGCGGCGCAATCTGCGCAGACCGCTGGCACGCGTCGCAGACCGCTGGCACGCCTCGCAGGGCCTGCAGCGCCTGCGAGGCGTGTCGGTTGTCTGCGAGGCGGGGCTCGGCGGGGCGGTGCACAGCGGTGGGCGGAGCGCGGCACGGGGCCGCACGGCGCATCTCGGTGAACGCGCCGGAGGCCACGGCGCGGTCGGGCGCGCGGTGGGCCCGCGGTGCGGCTCCCATTCGCGGCCGGGTGCGGCGCCGGGCCGCGCGGCCGGGGTGGGGCGCGATCTTCGCAGACCGCTGGTACGCCTCGCAGACGCTGCGGCCTCTGCGAGGCGTGTCGGTTGTCTGCGAGGCGTGTCGGTTGTCTGCGAGGCGGGGTGGTGCGGGCTACCACGCGGCCGGGTGCGGCGCCGGGCTGCGCGGCCGGCGTGCGGCGAAGCGGGGCCAGGGGCAGGGGCCGGGGCGGCTCGGCGGGGCGGTGCACGGAGCGCGGCTCGGTGAACGCCGCGCCGCCGTATGCCGCCGTATGCCGCCGCGCGCTGCTGTGCGCCGCCGTGTCGCCGTGCGCCCCCGCGTGCCGCGGGCCCCCGCGCCCCGCCCACCCCGACCGGGTCAGCCGGCCCGGGTCAGCCCCGCCCGGCGAGGGCTTCCCGCACCGCCTTGCTCGTCGACGGCACCGTCGCGGTCGGTCCGACCTGGTCGGACACGGCGTCGAGGGTCTTGAGGCCGTCGCCGGTGATGAGGAGCACGGTCTCGGCGTCCGGGTCCAGCTGCCCGGCCGCGACGAGCTTGCGCGTGCACGCGACGGTGACGCCGCCCGCGGTCTCGGCGAAGACGCCCTCGGTCCGCGCGAGCAGGCGGATGCCCTCGACGACTTCGTCGTCGCTGACGTGGGTCACCGCGCCGCCGGTGCGGCGGACGGTGTCCAGCACGTACGGCCCGTCGGCGGGGTTGCCGATGGCGAGCGAGCGGGCGATCGTGTCCGGCCGCACGGGCTGGACGACGTCGTGGCCGTCCTCGAAGGCCTTCGCGACCGGCGAGCAACCCGTGGCCTGCGCTCCGAAGACCGTGTACGGGGTGGCGTCGACGAGGCCGAGCGTGCCCAGCTCCTGGAAGCCCTTGTCGACCTTCGTGAGCTGCGAGCCGGACGCCACCGGCACCACCACCTGCTGCGGCAGGCGCCAGCCGAGCTGCTCGGCCACCTCGAAGCCCAGCGTCTTCGAGCCCTCGGCGTAGTACGGCCGGACGTTGACGTTCACGAACGCCCACTCCTCGTGCTCGGCGGCGAGCTCGGTGGCGAGGCGGTTGACGTCGTCGTAGTTGCCGTCGACGGC
>NZ_JBFWVQ010000008.1:0-113253 GCF_050246655.1 Pseudonocardia sp. | reverse complement strand
CCTCGCCACGCGCGTCATCTGCGACACCCTCGGCTGCCTGGTCCGCTCGGGCCACCTGCCGCGCACGTCCTCCTGAGTTCCCACCCGCCGGCGCAGCGCGGCGTCGGCAGCCACCTCACCCGGAGAGCTGCCATGATCATCATCGGAGTCGCGGTCGGCGTCCTCGCCGTCATCGCGGTCGGGCTGGCCGTCGCCCGCAAGGTGGACGGCGACAGCACCAACTTCCTCGTCGCGGGCCGCTCGCTCGCGGTGCCCCTCGTCGCGGCCGGGCTCATGGGCCAGGCCGTCGACTCCAACGCCACCCTCGGCAACACCGACCTCACGTACTCGCTCGGCTTCTGGGCGGGCGCCTCGCTGCCCCTGGGGCTGGGACTGTGCCTGCTGCTCACCGGCATCTTCTTCGCCAAGCGGATGAACGCGATGAAGCTGCTCAGCCTGCCCGACTTCTACCGCATCAAGTACGGGCGCGGCGTCGAGCTGGCCGCCTCGGTCCTGATGATCTTCAGCTTCTCGCTGCTGCTCGCGGGCAACCTCGTGGCGGGCGGGTTCCTGTTCGAGCGCTTCCTCGGCACCCCGTACTGGCTGGGCGTCGTCCTGATCGTCATCGCGGTGCTGAGCTACACCCTCACCGGCGGCATGTTCAGCGACGCCTACACCGCCTTCATCCAGATGGTGATCACCGTGATCGGCTCGGCGGCGCTGCTGGTCTGGGTGGCCGTCAGGTTCGGGATCACCGTGCCCGAGGGGATGGGCCCGTTCGACCTCGGGCAGCTCGGCGACCCGGCGCAGGGGGCCGTCGTCAACTGGGCGACGCTCGTCGCGCTCGGGATCGGCGACATCGTCGCCATCGACTTCATGCAGCGCATCTTCTCCGCCCGCACGCCCGAGATCGCGCGGCGCGCGTGCTTCATCGGCGCTGCCGGCACCGCGCTCGTCGGCATCCCGTACGCGCTGGTGGCGCTGTCCAGCGTCGCGATCTTCGGCGGCGAGCCCACCGACGGCCCGGTGCTGTTCGCCCTGCTCGACGAGTACGCGCCGCCGCTGCTCACGATCCTCGTGCTCTCCGCGATCGTCGCCGCGTCCTGCTCGACGGCCAACGGCGCGATCCTCGGCACGGCCTCGGTAGCGGTCCGCAACATCGCCGGCGTCGAGCCGCGGCCGCAGGACACGACCGTGGCGGACCCGCTGCTGCGGATCGTCCGGATCACGATGCTGCCGGTCGTCGGGGTGGCGATCTTCTTCGCCTTGGTGGTGCCGCAGACGGGCATCCTGCTCACGCTGGCGTTCGACCTCATGCTCGCCGGGCTGATCGTCCCGTTCGTGCTGGGGCACTACTGGTCGCGGATCACGACCGCCGCCGCCGCGGCGTCGATCGCGGTCGGCGTCACGGTGCGGCTGGTGCTGTTCGCACTGACGCCGACGATGTACGGAGTCGAGAACACCCTGCTCTACGTCCCGAACGACCTCGTGGGGCCCGGGTTCGACGGGTGGCCGACCTTCATCGCCCCGGTGTGCTCGCTCCTTGCGTTCGTGGCGGTGGCGCTGGCCCGGCCCGCTCCGCTGCCGGCCGAGCCCGTCGTCGCCGCGCCTGCGCCCGACGCCGTGCCCGCGACCGAGGCCTGACCGACCCTGGCGGCCCGCTGGGGCGCCGGGACCGCTTCACCGCCCGCCGTGCGCCGTGGGCGGGCCGCCCGCGCCGCTCGGCGCACCGCGCCCGTTGGGCCGCCCGGGTGGTCCGGCCCGCTCAGCGGGCGTAGCGCAGGGCGGCCCGCTCGCGGGCCTTCGCCGCCTCGATCTCGCGGTCCCGCGGGGGCGCGGAGGTGACGAGCTCGTCCAGCAGCGTCCGCGTGGCGGCGGCGACCGCTGCGACCGCCTTCTCGAAGGCGGCCGCGTTGACCTGCGACGGGCGGGCCGCACCGCTGATCTTGCGGACGTACTGCAGGGCCGCACCGTGCACCTCGTCGACCGTGGCGGGGGGCTCGAAGTTGTGGAGGGTGCGGATGTTGCGGCACATGCCACCCACGGTAGCCGCCGACCCGGACCACAGCCGGAACCACCGCGTCGGGGGACCCCCGTCCCTGCGCGGAGTGTGATCAACACCCACTGGCCGTGATACTCGTCCGTCGCCCAGCGGTTAGGCCATTCGAATGAGCGACGCGCAACCGTGTGGACGAGGCTTCGTTGGGGCCTCTGAACGAGCGGGAGCGGTGGCCCGGCGGGCCCCGGAGCTGAGCAGGGGGATCGAGAAGGTGCGGAGTCGCTGGACACGACGGATCGTCGTCAGCGCCCTCGTCGGGGCGATCGCGCCTGCCGGGCTGGCGATCGGAACCGCCTCCCCGGCGGTGGCCGCAGAGGGCACGGGGGACATGCGGAGCTACTTCTCCGCCGACGACACCGTCGACGCCTACGGCAACAGCCGTCTGACCTGGTCGGGCGGCGCGGCCTGGACATCGGGGCAGAGCGGGGCGCCGGGCGACCGCGCCTTCGACCTCGGTGACGGCGGCCACCTCGCCGCCTCCGGTCCCGCGGCGGCGAACTTCGGCACCCGGGACTTCACGGTGCGCTTCTCCGCGCGCTTCGGCGGCGGCGCATCCCGCGAGCAGGTGCTCGCCAAGTCCGCCGAGTGCAGCACCGGCCTGGACGTCACCACCCGCGACGGCCGGGTGCACGCCGTGCTGGGCGATGCCGCGGGCGCGGACGTGGCCGTCACGCACCCCGCCGACGTGCACGACGGCCGCTGGCACGAGATCAGCCTGATCCGCTCCGGCTCGACGCTGTCGGTGCAGGTGGACGGCGTGGCGGCGAGCGACCGCTCGGACGGCCGCGTCGACCTCGACAACTCCGCCCCGCTGCGTCTCGGCGACGGGCCCTGCGCGGGTACCCCGGCCGACGTCGCGCTCGACGACGTCTCGTTCGGGCCCGGCACGACCCCCGTCGGGCGGCCGGTGCTGCCCGGCGTGCCCGTCGACACGGGCGCGCTCCTGCCAGCGCTGCTGCCCGGGCAGGTGCCGACCGGTCCCGAGGGCACCTCGCGGGAGGAGTCAGGCTCCGCGCCGGGCTCGGGCCCGATCGGCGGCTCCCGTGCGGCCGGTTCCGCCGGAGGCGATCCGCGTGGCGCCGGAACCGCCGGCTCGGATGCGGCCGGCTCGGGCGCGGGGTCGGGCGCTCTCCGGGGTGGGCCCGACGGCGCGGCCGGCGCTCTCCCCGCCGGGCCGGGCACCGCGGGCGGGGCGGACGCTCTCCCCGCCGGGCCGGGCACCGCCGACCGGGGCTCGGCCGCCGGTTCCCCTGCGGACGGTTCCCCGGCGGACACCGCTGAAGCCGTCGACGGGCTGCCCGTCGTCCCGGAGGTGCTCGGTGCCCTGGGCAGCCTCGGCGCCACCACGCCCCTCCCCGCGGTCCCCGTGGCTCCCGTCGCGCCGCTGACGGAGGTGCCAGTCGCGCTCCCCGGTCCGCCTGCCCCCGCCGTCGCGGCAGGTGCCGACCCGGCCGCGCCCACCGGCCCGGACGGGGTCGCGCCGGGAGTGCCGCCCATCGCAACGGCGGCAGGCTCCGACGCCCCGGTCCCGGCGGACACCACCCGGGGTCCGGACGAGGCCGCCGTCGTCCCGCTGTCCGGCTCGTGGACCGGCCGGGCGGCCCTGGAGGCCACCGCCGCGGTGCCCGCGCCGGACGAGGTCCGCACCGACCCCGCGTCCGTGCTGCGCAGCGCGATGATGGCGCTCGTCCTGCTCACGCTGCTCGTGCTGCCCGCCCGGCTCGTCAACCGCACCGCGGACGCGCACGCCGAGCGGATCGCGCGGCGCCTGTCCGGGCGGATCCGCCTCACGGGGCCCTCGGGGGCGCTCGTGACGACCGGCGTGACGATCGCCGCGTACGCGGTAGGGGCACCCCTGCTCGGCCTCGACGCCTCCTCGATCGCGCTCGCACTCGGCCTGGCTGCTGCGTTCCTGCTGGTCACGGCCATGGCCGACGTGACGCGCCAGATCCTGCTCGGTCGTTCGGGGCCGCAGCGCGGTCAGCTCGGCCGCGTGCCGGGGTTCCTGCTGCTGGGGCTCGCGACCGTCGTCGCGACGCGCTTCGTCGGACTGCACGCCGGCCTCGTCGCGGGCGCGTTCGCCGCGGTCGCGACGTCGGCGGGGGCGGCGGACTACATCTCCCTGCGCGCGTACGGTGGGTTCCGCGACGGCCGGGCGAAGGCGCTCGCGGCGGCGAGCCTCGCGACCGTCGGGACCGTCGCGTGGATGCTGCGCGACCCGCTGCTCGGGCCCGCCGGCGAGGGTTTCGCCGGACAGTTCCTCGCCTCGGGGCTGACCGCCGTCACCGTCACCGCGGTGGTCCACCTCGCCTTCGCGATGGTCCCGGTGCGGTTCCTCGACGGCGCGGCGGTGCTGGACTGGTCACGCTCCCGCTGGGCGCTCCTCGCGGGGCTCGGCGCCTTCGCGCTGGTGCACGTGGTGCTCCAGCCGGCCACGGGGCCGACGCTGGACCGCGGCGGGTTCCTGACCGGCGTCGTCGGCGTGCACCTGGCCGCCGTCGCGGTGTTCGTCCTGTGGTTCCACCTGCGGCGCCCGAGCCGCGCGCAGGCGAATCCCGTCGGCTGACGGGCCGGCCCGCCGGCCGGCGGATCGCGCAACTCGCACCGGCGGAACGCGCAACTCGCGGCGGCCGGATGCGCAACTCGCAGCGGCGGAACGCGCAACTCGCACTGGCGAGACGCGCAACTCGCGGGTCAGGCGGGGGTCGCGGCGGGCGAGTCGGTGGCGGTGTCCGTGTCGGCGGTGTCGGTGTCCGTGGCGGCGGTGGCGGTGTCCGTGTCGGCGGTGGCGGTGTCCGCGAGAACAGCGGTGTCGGCGGTGATCCGGCCCGCGGTCCGCACGCCGGACCAGCGGCGCAGCTCGCCCGCGAGGTCCAGGCGTTCGACGACCGCGGAGTGCTCGTGCTCGCCCCAGGCCTCGCGCGGCAGCATCCACATGATCTCGAACTCGTTGCCGTCCGGATCGGCTCCGTAGAGGCTCTTCGTGGCTCCGTGGCCGGACGCGCCGGTCAGCGCGCCCGCCTCCGCGAGCGCGACCTGGGCCGTCGCCAGCTCGTCGATGGTGTCGACCTGCCACGCGAGGTGGTAGAGCCCGACGCCGCGATGCTTGCGGGCGGCCGGCCCGAGGCCGAACAGGCCCAGGTCGTGGTGGTTCCCGCCGCGGCGCAGGCGCAGGAAGGCGGCGTTCGCGCGCGGCTCGCGGACGATCACGGTCATGTCGAACACACCGGTGTAGAAGTCGACGGCGCGATCGACATCGGTGACGAACAGGACGGCGTGGTTGAGCCGCACGGCGGCGACGGTGGGCTGGTCGGTCATGACGATCCCTCGATTCGGTGGCCGACCCAGCATACGGCTCAGATAGTTGAGAGTTCAAGTAGATGGCCGCGCCGGCAGCTCCGGCCGCACCCGCGACGGGCGCGTCGCAGGGTCCGGCGGACGCACCGCGGGACGCTGCTCCAGCAGCTCGAGCGCCAGGTCGACGGCCCGCTCCAGCTGCGGATCGCGGCCCGACACCCAGTCCTGCGGCGTCATCACCACCTCGACGTCCGGCTCGGCGCCCCGGTTCTCCACGTCCCACCGGAGGTCGTCGAACCAGAAGGAGTACCGCGGCTGCGTGACCCGCGTGCCGTCCACCAGCCGGTACCGGCTGTCGATGCCGATCACCCCGCCCCAGGTGCGCACTCCCACCACCGGGCCGATCCCCATCCGCTTGAACGCCGCGGTGACGATGTCGCCGTCGGACGCGGCGAGCTCGTCGGTGACGGCGACGACCGGCCCGCGCGGGGCGTCGGCCGGGTAGGCCTGCGGCAGGCGGTGGCGCACCCAGTCCCAGCCGATGACGCGGCGGGCCAGCTTCTCCAGCACGATCGGCGAGATGTAGCCGCCCCGGTTGGCACGCACGTCCACCACGAGGCCGTCGCGGGCCGTCTCGCGGCTGAGGTCGCGGTGCAGCTGGGCCCAGCCGTCGGCGTCCATGTCGGGGACGTGCAGGTAGCCCAACCTGCCTTCCGAGCGCTCCGCCACCAGCGCACGCCGCCCGGCCACCCAGTCCTGGTAGCGCAGCTCCCCCTCGCCTGCCAGCGGCGTGACCGCGACCCGGCGCACCTCACCCGAGGCGGCACGCACGGTGAGCTCGACCGTCCGGTTCGCGGTGCCGGCGAGCAGCGGCGCGGGCCCCAGCGCAGGATCCACCGGACGGCCACCGACCTCGAGGATCACGTCACCCGCCCGCACATCCACCCCGGGCTCGGACAGCGGGCTGCGCGCCGCGGGCGCCGAGGTCTCGGGAGGGAGCACGCGCGCGACGCGCCAGCCGTCCCCGGCGGGTTCGAGATCGGCGCCGAGCAGGCCGGGCCGCCCGCTCGAGTCCCCGCGCGTGTCCCCGCCCGCGACGTAGGCGTGCGAGGCGCCCAGCTCGCCCTGCACCTCCCAGAGCAGGTCGACGAGGTCGTCGACGCTGCCCACGGCGTCCACGAGCGGCCGGTAGCGGGCGAGCTCGGCCGCCCAGTCCACGCCCGCCATGTCCTCGACCCAGAAGTGGTCGCGCATCAGGCGCCCGGCCTCGTCGAACATCTGGTGCCACTCCGCGCCGGGGTCGACGGTGACCCCGATCCGCGACGTGTCGATCTCGAACTCGTCGCCGGGTCCGTCCGCGCTGTCGGTGGGCGCGCTCGACCCCGAGCGGTCCGTGCGCAGCACCCGCAGGGCGCGCCCGTCGCGCACGACCAGCCGGGTGCCGTCACCCGACACGTCATAGGCGTCCGCGGAGTCGGCGACGACGTCGAGCTTGCGGCGGACCAGGTCGTAGCGCAGCAGCACCGGCCGCTCGGGGCGCTCACCCTCGACGCGGCCGTCGCCGAGCATCCCCGCGACGGGGCTGGAGAACCACAGCAGGCAGTCCTTCGCCGACGCCATCCCGGAGTAGCGGCCCTCGGCGACCGGGATCGGCACGATCCGCGCCGCGAGCCCCTCGGCGTCGACGACGACCTCGGGCTCGTCCCCGGACTTCGCACCGGACTCGTCCCCGGACCGCTCCCCCGCCGGCTCCTCGGGCTCGGCCCCTTCCCCGTCCGCGGGCCTGCCGTCGGGCTCGACGGACGGCGCGGGCGGGTCCTGCGGGGTCTCGTCGGACGCGGAGGTCGGCCGCCCGTCCGGGCCCGCCCCGAACGGTGAGGGCGTGCGGGCCGCGAGCGGCACGAGGAACGGGCGCCACGACGCCGGGAACGTGAGGTCCTGGGAGTGCTCGTCGTGGATCGGGTCGAAGCTGCGCCGCGAGAGGAACGCGAGGTAGCGCCCGTCGCGGGAGAACACCGGGGAGCGGTCCACGAACCGTGGCTCGGTGACGGCGACGCGCTCGTCAGCGGCCCCGTCAGCCCCGTCGGCCCCTTCGGCCCCTTCGGCCCCGTCGGCCCCGTCAGCCCCGGGGCGCACGATCATGATCCGCGAGATCCCCGGCTCGACCGGGTCGCAGTAGGCGAGCCAGGCCCCGTCCGGCGACCAGTCGAGCCCGGAGATCTCCCCGTCCGCGCCGCGCGCCAGCTCGCGCAGCGTCCCGGCCGCCACGTCCAGCAGCAGCAGGCGCCCGTCGTGCACGGTGAGCGCGACCCGCGACGCGTCCGGGGCGACGGCGAGCTCCTGCACCCGTCCGATCTGCCCCGCGCCGATGCGCCGCCGGGCCGGGGCGCCTTCGGCACGGTCGTCGAGGGGGGCGATGCAGATCGCGTCCTCGCCGTCGAGGTCGTCGATCCAGATCGCGCGGTCCTCGCCGAGCGGCACGGCGAGCCGCGCGCGTGCGCCGGGCTCGGCGAAGAGCGTGCGGGCCGGCCCGTCGCGGTGGGTGAGGCGATGGACGGTGCCGCGGACCAGGGCGAGGCTCGCCCGGCCGGTGCGGTCCGGCACGGCGGAGCGCAGCCACGCCGCGGCGGACACGCGGTGCGGGTCGCGACGGGTGCGGGGTCCGGACAGCCGCACGTCGAGCCGGCGGGGCCGGGCGTCGGCGTCCAGCGCGTGGACGATCCACAGCTCACCCGCGGACTCGTAGACGACCCGCTCGCCGTCGGTCGTGGCGTGGCGCACGTAGAAGGCGGGGTTGCCGGGCGCGCCGTGGTCACTGTGACGGCGCAGGTCCGTGCCGTCGGGGGCGAGCGAGTAGAGGTTGCCCCAGCCCTCGTGGTCGGAGACGAACGCGATCCGCAGCGCCCCACCCACCCCCACGAGCATCGGCGAGTCGATCTGCCCGTCGAGATCGGCGGCGAAGCGGACGAACTCCCCCGACCCCGTGGCGTCCCACCAGAGCTTGCCGGCCAGGCCGCCGCGGTAGCGCTTCCAGCGGGCCATGTCGTGCGAGCCCGCGCTGGCCGTGAGAACCTCCGCGCCGGGGCCGAGCGCGACGGCCGACACCGGCCCGTACGGCAGCCGCCGCGGTACACCACCACCCGCCGGCAGGGCGTGGGCCCACGTGCGGCGCGTCGGCTCGCCCGTGCTGCTCACGGCCAGCACCGCACCGTCCGCCGTCCAGCCCGCGCACCGGGTGTTCAGCGTGTTCCACCAGGTCAGTCGGGTCGCACTGCCCCCGTCCAGCGGCGCGACGTGCACCTCGGGGACTCCGGTGCGCCACGACGTCCAGGCCACGCGCGCGCCGTCGGGTGCGAGCCTGGGGGTCGCGGCGGGCACGTCGTCGGCGGTGAGCCGGTAGGCCCGGCCGCCGCAGACCGGTGCGGTCCAGACGTCGTTCTCGGCGACGAAGACCAGGTCCTCGCCGCGCAGGTGCGGGTATCGGAGGTACGCGGGCACAGGGGCAGACGGTATCGGCACACGGCGCGTTGACCTCGTCGGCGGAAGGATGGCCGCATGCCGCTCGCGCGCTGCATCGCCGCCGCCACCGCCTCCGCACTCGTCGCCCTCGCCGGATGCGCGGCTCCCGAGCCCGCCACCGGCACCGGATCGGGCCCGGCGGCCACGCCAGTGCCGCGAACGGACACCCCGGGGCTGCGGGTCACGCCGGTCGCCGCCGGGTTCGAGAACCCGTGGGACATCGGGTTCCTCCCGGACGGGCGAGTGCTCATGACCGAGCGGCCCGGGCGGATCTCACTGCTGTCCTCGACCCGGCCGGGCGCGACGGTCACGCCCGTGCAGGCCGATCTCGACGACGTCTACGCGCGCGGCGAGGGCGGCCTCATGGGCCTCGCCGTGCATCCCGACTTCGCCACGAGTGGGCGCTTCACCACCTGCCAGACCCACGCGGAGGCGGGCCGCCCCACGGACGTGCGGCTCGTCACCTGGCAGCTGGACGGCACCACGGCCCGGCGGGTGGCGGACCCGCTGGTGGGGGGCCTGCCGATCGCGGCGTCGGGCCGCCACTCCGGCTGCCGCCCCACGATCGACGCGGACGGGCTGCTCGTGGTGGGCACCGGCGACAGCGCGCGCGGCGCGCTGTCGCAGGACCTGACCTCGCTCGGCGGCAAGACGCTGCGCCTGACCCTCGACGGCGATCCCGCGCCCGGCAACCCGTTCGCGGACGCCGCGAACCCGGCGCAGCGGCTCGTCTACACCTACGGGCACCGCAACGTGCAGGGCGTGGCCCTGCGGCCGGGAACGGGCGAGGTCTACACGGCCGAGCACGGGCCGTCGACCGACGACGAGGTGAACCGGCTGCGCCCCGGCGGCAACTACGGCTGGGACCCGTCACAGGGCGGCACGGTCGGCGGCTACGACGAGTCCGTCCCGATGACGGACCGGGAGCGCTTCCCCGACGCCGTCCCCGCGGTGTGGAGCTCGGGACGCCCGGTGGAGGCCGTGGCGGGCGCGGCGTTCCTGTCCGGGCCGCAGTGGGGCACGCTCGACGGCGTGCTGGCGGTGGCGGCGCTGCGCGGCGAGAAGCTGCTGCTGATGACCCTCGGCCCGGACGGCGCAGTGGCGTCGGTGGGCGTGCCGGCGGAGCTCGACGCGACGTACGGGCGGCTGCGGGCGGTGCGTTCGGCGCCCGACGGCTCCCTGCTCGTGACGACGTCGAACAGCTCGGACGATCAGGTGCTGCGCATCGACCCCGAATGACCCGACGCCGGTGACGCTGCGTCACCGGCGCGTCCGTTCGGTTCGTGATCCAGTGGATCACGCAACCCTTGCCGCGGTCGCTCGTCTTCCCTGTCGGAAGGCCCCTGACCTGGGGTAATACGGCAGTAAAGGGACACTGAAATGAAGGTCATCCGTTGGGGTGCCGGGCTCGCGATGGCGCTCTGCACCGCGGCTGCGGCCGCGGTCGTCGCGGCGCCGTCGGCTCTCGCCGCGAGTGGCGTCGAGGCCGTCGGGCTCGCGGAACGAGGCGCCCAGCTCGCCTCCTTCAACACCGCCGATCCCACCAAGGTCAAGCTGATCGGTTCGGTGGCGGGCCTCGACGGCGACCGGCTCATCGGCATCGACTTCCGGCCCAAGGACCACCGCCTCTACGGCGTGAGCACCCGCGGGCGCATCTACACGCTCGACCCGAAGACGGCCAAGGCCACCGAGGTCGGCAGGCTCACGACGGCCATCCAGGGCTCGTACTGGGACATCGACTTCAGCGCCGCGGGCGACTTCCTGCGGATCGTCACCGACAAGGGCCAGAACCTCCGCCAGCCGTTCGGGGCCAACGGCCCGTCCGGCAACACGGTCAAAGAGGGCAACCTCGGCCGCACCCCGATCGCGGCGCTCGCCTACACCGGGTCCGGGCAAGCCCTGGCCATCGACACCGGCCGCAGCCAGGTCGTGTCGATCGACGGCGCCAGCGGCAAGGTGACGCCGGTCGGGCCGGCGGGGGCGTTCGGGACGATCTCGACCTCCAGCAACGGCCTGGACGTCCAGGGCTCGTCGGTGTTCGCCACCGTGAACCTGAACCACTACCACACGCTGTTCCGGGTCGACCCCGCGCGCGGGACGGTCACCAAGGTCGGCACCTTCAACCCCACCGGCGACGGGGCGGAGTCCTTCCGCCACGTCATCGACCTGACGATCCGCCGCTGACCCTCTGCCCGATCGGGTGACGGGGCGCCTCGTACCCCGGTCACCCGCCGTCCGTTTCCCCTTGTGGGCGGGCCTCGAGTCCCCGCCCGCAAGGGGAGACACGCATGAGGCTCCGCACGTCCGTCGGCCGGTCCGTGGGCACGGCCGTCGCCGCAGCGGCGGTCGTCGTGGCCACGGCACCCGCTGCGCTCGCCTCGGCTCCCGGGCTCGCCGCGGTCGCCCTCTCCGAACGCGGCCACAGCCTCGTCGCCCTCACGACGGACGAGCCCGGCGACACCGCGCCGATCGGCCTGATCAAGGGCTACGGCCTCGGCGACACGCTGCTGGTCGGTATCGACCACCACCCGCGCACGGGGGCACTCGTCGGCGTCGGCGACGGTGGCGGCATCTACCGCGTGGACGCGGGCACCGCCGCGCTCACGAGGATCGGCTGCCTCACCGTCCCCCTCGACGGCCGGTTCTTCGGCGTCGACGTCGACCCCGCCGCCAACGCGCTGCGCATCGTCAGCGACACCGGGCAGAACCTGCGTCACCCGTTCACCGGCACCTCCGACGTCCCCGCACTCACCACGGTCGAGGACGCGCCGCTGGATCGCGAGGGGATCTCAGGGGTGGCGTACACGGGCTCCGCGCACGTGTTCGGCGTGGACACCATCGCGGACCGGCTGGTGGCGGTCGGCCCGTCGGGCGACGTCACCGGCCTCGGCGAGCCCGGTGAGCTGGGCGACCTCGTGGGCAGCGCCGGCCTCGACATCCACACCGCCACCACCCCGGACGGGACACGCGACAGCGCGTTCGCCGTCGTCCGGCGCCCGGGGATGCCGCTGCTGCTCGCGGTCGACCTCGCCGACGGCACCGCGAGCCGGATCGGCCGCTTCGACATCGACGTCGTCGACCTCGCGGTCGTCCCGGCCGCCGAACCCGCCGAGGAGGGCACCCCGTGATCCGGACGCTCCGGCTCGCCGCCGTCGTCACCACCCTCGCCGCGGCCGCCGTGGCGGTGGCGCCCGCCGCGTCCGCGCACGACCCGGACGGCCTGCGGGCCGTCGGCCTCGCGGGCGGAGGCACCGAGCTCGTCGCGTTCCGCACGGACGGGCCGGAGCGCGCCCGCGTCCTCGGTCCGTTCGCGGGCCTCGACGGCGACGAGTTCCTCATCGGGATCGACTTCCGCCCCGCCACCGGCGATCTCTACGGCGTGGGCGACGCGGGCGGGATCTACCTCGTCGACGACCGCACGGCGGACGCGACGAAGGTCGGGGAGCTCTCCGTCGCGCTGGACGGGAGCTCCTTCGGTCTCGACGTCGACCCCGTGGCCGACGGGCTGCGCATCGTGAGCGACAGCGGGCAGAACCTCGCCCAGGCGTTCGGCGACGGCGCCGCACCGGAAGGTCCGACGGTCGCGGACTCGCCGCTGCACCGCGCGGGCACGTTCGCCCTCACCTCCGCCCCCGCCACCGGCGTCGTCGGGCTGGCCTACATCAACAACGACACCGACCCCGCGACGGGGACGACCCCCGGCGTCATCGACACCCGCGACGACCGCCTCGCCGTCCTGCACCCGCAGGAGAAGGGCACGATCCGCGGCATCGGGGGCCCTGGCACGCTGACCGCCCTCACCGGCGACGGCGGCCTGGACGTCTACTCCCGGGGCGATCTCGACGACGACCGCGACGACGACGCGTACGCGGCGGTCGCGATGGGTGGCGAGTACCGGCTGCTGGCGGTGGCGTTGCGCGACAGCACGTTCGTCGACCGCGGGGCGTTCCCGACCGACGTGCTGGACCTGGCGATCGACCCTCGCCAGTAGCCGCTCAGTCCGGGTCGAGCCCCGGCAGCGGCGCCACCCCGAGCACGAACGTCCCCACGTGGAAGGCCTCGGCGTAGCGGGCGTGGCACTGCAGGCCGCGCAGCCGCGCGAGCCCGCCGAACACCTCGCCGTCGAACCAGCTGCGGTCGCGCTGCGAGCCGTAGTGCTCGTGCAGCTTCGCGATCTTCTCCCGCAGCACCGGCTCCGACATGGGCAGGTGCAGTGCGGGCCTGCCCAGGTCGCCGTCGCCGGTGACGATCTCATAGCCGAGCAGCAGGTGGTCGCGGAACACCGTCGGGACGAGCGCGGCGAGCGCCTGGTGATCCTGCAGACCGCCACGCGTAGACGGCAGCAGGACGAGATCGGGGTCGCCCCGGGTGCGCAGCTCCTCCAGCGCCACCTTCGCCCGTTCCCAGCGGGACGGCAGGCGACCGTCGGGCAGGTCCAGGACCGAGACCTCCAGGCGCGCGCCCGGGCAGAACGCGGTGAGCGCGGAGCGCTCCTCCTCCTCGCGCAGCGAGCCGCCACCGGTGACGACGAGCGCCTGCACGGCGACCGCGGGGTGGGCGCGGCAGAGCTCGAGAAGGGCGCCGCCAGCGCCCGCGGCGATGTCCACGGTGTGCGCACCGACCAGCAGCAGCCGGTCCAGGCGCTCGGGTAGCAGGCTCAGCACCGGCGCCCCGGCCCGAGCGACATCACAGCGAGCACGACGGACAGTGTGCACGATCGGGCGAGGCGGCGGGGCGATAAGCCCGAAGGAGTGAACAAGCCTAGCGGCAGATAACCGAGCGTCAGACGTCTACTGCCAGCTTCGCGAGCCGCTGGGGCGTGGGCCAGCGCACGTCGTAGGCCCAACCCAGCCGCTCGAAGATCCAGATGACCCGCGCGGACACGTCGATCTGCCCCGGCAGCACGCCGTGGCGCGCGCAGGTCGGATCGGCGTGGTGCAGGTTGTGCCAGGACTCCCCCATCGACACCAGCGCGAGGGGCCAGAAGTTGCGCGAGCGGTCCCGCGAGCGGAACGGCCGCGCCCCCACCATGTGACAGATGGAGTTGATCGACCAGGTCACGTGGTTCGAGACCGCGAGCCGCACGAGGCCGCCCCAGAAGAACCCGCTGACCGCTCCCCACCAGGACATCGTCACGAGACCGCCGATGATCGCCGGCAGCAGCAGGCTCACCGTCACCCACAGCCCGAACGTGCGCGCCACGCCCCGCACGGCACGGTCGGCCAGCAGGTCCGGGATGAACCGGCGGTGGTTGGTCTCGGCACGGTCGAAGAACCAGCCCATGTGCGCGTGCAGGAATCCCTTCGCCACCGCCAGCGGCGACGTCCCGAACAACCACGGCGAGTGCGGGTCGCCCTCCCGGTCGGAGAACGCGTGATGGCGGCGATGGTCGGCCACCCAGTTCAGGACGTTGCCCTGCACCGCGAGCGACCCCGTGATCGCCATCGCCACCCGCAGCCACTGCTTGGCCTTGAACGACTTGTGGGTGAAGTAACGGTGGAAGCCGACGGTGATCCCCAGGACGCCGACCGTGTGGAAGACCGCGAGCAGCGCGAGGTCGTGCCAGTTCACGCCCCAGCCCCACACCAGCGGAACCGTCGCGACCAGCGCGATCATCGGCACCGCGACGAAGACGTAGATCAGGAAGTGCTGCACCGACGTGCGCCGGCCGTCCGTGATCGGGAGCGGGGCGCTGCGCGCCGGCGCCCGGATCGGCACGGGAAGGATGGGATCCGGCGCGGCGTGAGCACCTGCGGACACGAGTCTCCTCGGGGTCGGGTGACGGCCTCGATGCGGGGCGTGACCGCTTCGGGTGCCGAGAGTAGCCGACCCATTGCCGACCGAACACCACGACTGCCGCAACCCTGGACGAACGCCGCGCTGCGCGGAGCCGCACATGAGGGGCGTGCCAGGATGGGGGCCTGTCCGCCGTGGTGTAACGGCAGCACCTCGGATTTTGGTTCCGATGGTCCAGGTTCGAATCCTGGCGGCGGAGCAGCAGGTCAGGGCATGTGGCGCAGTCCTCGGACCACGATCGATGATGCAACGGTGACGCAGTGATCGTGAGACGGGGCGGCTGCGGGCACCCGCTCACCGGGCCCGGACACGCCTGAGGGGTGGCCCCGGGAACGGGCACCACCCCTCTGACGATCGTCGCTTTGCGCGACCCTTCAGCGACCCGGCGGCGGTGGCGGTGGCGGCGGCTCAGGCCGCCCATTGCCCGTGCACCTCATTGTGAACCCCCGTTCCGTGGTGCCGACCTACATACCTCGTGCGACCGTTCAACCCGGCCCACACGCAGGAGTATCCCAGGTACGGCAATGCTGCGTTGATCGGTCGAACGGCCGCGACGAGCGGGACCTCCGACCGGTGAGCGGCGGACGGTGACGGTACCGGATCAGCGGACCTGGACGTCGTCGCCGGTGTTCAGGGCGTTGAAGAAGGCCTCCGCGTCCTGGGCACCCAGCCGGATGCAGCCGTGCGAGTTGGACCTCAGGTCGCCCTGGTGGAAGGCGACGCCGGTGTCGGTGAAGAACACCGCCCACGGCATCGGGGCGTTGTCGAACTCGGCGCTGCGGTGGTCCTTGTTCTTCCACTGGACCTTGAAGTCGCCGCGCGGCGTCTCGTAACCCGGACCACCGGAGGCCAGCGGCACCGGCCCGCGCGTCACCTTGCCGTCCCTGATCAGCCAGGCCTTCTTGGCGTTGAGGTCGGCACAGGCCTCGGCCGCCTTCGTGCACGGGGTGCCGGCGACGAGGTTCGGGTCCCGGGGCGGAGCGGACTTGCCCTTCTCGCCACCCTTGTCGCCGTCCTTCTTGTCGCCGTCCTTCTTGTCGCCGTTCTTGTCCCCGCCCTTCTTGTCGCCACCCTTCTTCGCCCCGTCGTCCTTCTTCGGCCCGCCGTCGCGGGCGCAGACGCCGTCGGCGGGGTTGGTGTCGCGGCGGCCGTCCGCGCAGACCGTGCCGCCGTCCTTGCCGCCGCCCTTGCCGTCACCACCGCCCGCGGCCTGCGCCACCCCGACCGAGCCGAGGACGCCGAGAAGGATCAGGACGGCGACGATCACGGCACGCGTCCGGGGACGGGCGGGCCTGCTCTGGTGGCGCATCGAAACCCTTCGACGGGTCGGTTCGTGGGAGACGCTCGGGCCAACGACACGCGACTACTAATGGTTACTGCCCCGAACCGGTGGAGACCCTCGCGTCACCCGATCACGGACCGCACCCGGAAATCATCACAACGGGGTGGAACCGGGGCCGCTCGGCAGACGTACAGCGAGGACGTACGATCGCCGTCGTCCCCCCGACGCGCGATCGTCGGTCCGCCCGCGCGGGCCCGGCACGCGTCGAGCCGCACGGGCGCCGTGGCGCCGCGAACCAGGGAGCGAGAGTCCATGCCCGACCGCCTCGGGCGGGAACCCGTCCCGGCAACGGCCGACAACCTGGCGGCGGCCGTCGTCCTCGCCGCAGGCGAGGGCACCCGGATGCGCTCGGCGACACCGAAGGTGCTGCACACCATCGCCGGCCGCACCCTCCTCGGCCACGCGGTCCACGCGGCCGCCGCCACCGGCCCGGAGCAGCTCGTCGCGGTGATCGGGCACGGGCGCGAGCTGGTCGCCGCCGAGGTGGCCGCGCTCGCCGACCGGCTGGAGCGCCCCGTGCTCGCCGCCGTCCAGGACAAGCAGCTCGGCACCGGCCACGCCGTGCGCTGCGGCCTGGACGCCCTGCCCGCCACCCCCGACGGCCCCGTCCTGGTGAGCTACGGCGACGTGCCGCTGCTGGAACCGGACACCCTGCGCACGCTGCTCGCCGCGCAGCACGCCGCGGGCGCCGACGTCGCCGTCCTCACCTTCACCGCCGAGGACCCCACCGGCTACGGGCGGATCCTGCGCAGCGCGGACGGCTCTCCGGGCGGGACGGTCACCGGGATCGTCGAGCAGGCGGACGCCACGCCGGAGCAGCAAGCCGTGTGCGAGGTCAACTCCGGGGTGTACGTCTTCGACGGCGCCTACCTCACCGCCGCGCTGGACCGTCTCGACACCGCGAACAGCCAGGGCGAGTTCTACCTCACCGACCTGGTGGCGATGGCCGGCTGCGCGATCGCCGTGCACTGCGCCGACGCGTGGCAGGCGCAGGGGGTCAACGACCGGGTGCAGCTCGCCGAGGTCCGGGCCGAGCTCAACCGGCGGATCGTGCGGCGCTGGATGCTCGCCGGGGTGACGGTCGTCGACCCCGCCACCACCTGGCTGGACGTGGACGTCGTGATCGAACCGGACGTCGTCCTGCACCCGGGGGTCCAGCTGCACGGCAACACCTCCGTCGCCACCGGTGCCGCCGTCGGCCCGGACACCACGCTCACCGGCGTCACCATCGGGACGGGCGCCACGGTCGTGCGCACCCACGGCAGCGACGCGGAGATCGGCCCGGGCGCCACCGTCGGGCCGTACGCCTACCTGCGGCCCGGCGCGCGCCTGGGCGAGCGCGGCAAGATCGGCACGTTCGTCGAGGTGAAGAACTCCGAGATCGGGCCCGGCAGCAAGGTCCCCCACCTCACCTACGTCGGGGACGCCACCATCGGTGAGCAGTCCAACATCGGCGCGTCGTCGGTCTTCGTCAACTACGACGGCGTCCGCAAGCACCGCACCGAGATCGGCTCCCACGTCCGTTCCGGGTCGGACACGATGTTCGTCGCACCCGTGCGGGTGGGCGACGGCGCCTACGTCGGCGCGGGCACCGTCCTGCGCGAGGACGTGCCGCCCGGGGCGCTCGCGGTGTCCGCAGGGCCGCAGCGCACCATCGAGGGCTGGGTGGAGCGCAGGCGTCCGGGCACGGCCGCCGCCGAGGCGTCGCGCGCCGCCCGAGAACGCCGGGACACCGGGACGGACGAGGCGAAGTCAGATTCAGACCGTACGGACGGAGCACCACCGTGAGTGCCATGTCGGCCACGCCCAAGAAGAACCTCATGCTCTTCTCCGGCCGGGCCCACCCCGAGCTCGCCGAGGAGGTCGCGAAGCACCTCGACGTCACGATCACCCCGCAGTCCACCTACTCCTTCGCCAACGGCGAGATCTTCGTCCGGTTCGAGGAGTCGGTCCGCGGCTGCGACGCTTTCGTCATCCAGGCGCACTCGGCCCCGATCAACGACGCCATCATGGAGCATCTGATCATGGTGGACGCGCTCAAACGGGCGTCGGCGAAGCGGATCACCGTGGTGATGCCGTTCTGGGGCTACTCACGCCAGGACAAGAAGCACCGCGGCCGCGAGCCCATCTCCGCCCGCCTCGTCGCGGACCTGTTCAAGACCGCGGGCGCGGACCGCATCATGACCGTGGACCTGCACACGTCCCAGATCCAGGGCTTCTTCGACGGGCCGGTGGACCACCTGTTCGCCCTGCCCGTCCTCGCCGAGCACATCCGCGAGACCTACGCGGACCACGAGCTGTGCGTCGTCTCCCCGGACTCGGGGCGGGTGCGCCTGGCCGAGCGCTGGGCCGACACCCTCGGCGGCACGCCGCTGGCGTTCATCCACAAGACGCGCGATCCGCGCCGTCCCAACGAGGCGGTCGCGAACCGCGTCGTGGGCGAGGTGGAGGGCAGGCTCTGCGTCGTCATCGACGACATGATCGACACCGGCGGAACGGTCGCCAAGGCCGTCGAGGTGCTGCTGCGCGCGGGGGCGTCGGACGTGATCGTCGCGGCCACCCACGGCGTGCTCTCCGGTCCGGCGTCGCAGCGCCTCTCCGAGTGCGGCGCCCGCGAGGTGATCTTCACCGACACGTTGCCGATCCCCGACGAGAAGCGCTTCCCGACCATGCGGGTGCTGCCCATCGCCGCGCTGCTCGCCCGGGCCATCCACGAGGTGTTCGACGACGGCTCCGTCACGTCGCTGTTCGACGGCAACGCCTGACCGCGAGTTCCGCATCTCGCGCCCGCGAGTTGCGCATTTCATCAGCCGGAGTTGCGCATCCCGCCGCCGCGAGTTCCGCATCCCGCCGCCGCGAGTTCCGCATCCGGCCGCCGCGAGTTCCGCATCCCGTCGGACGGGCGGCCCCGCCCGGCGCGACGCTCGGCCACTCACGTAAAGTCGTCGCCAGTTCCGCGGCGAGGGCGGGCCCATCCAGGTGAGGTCCGCCGTCATCGACGTGGCCGCCCGGCCCCTCGTCGCGTCCTGCCCAGACTCGATCGAGGAGTGACGCACGTGGCCGAGGTCCGCATCGACGCAGAGACCCGTACGGAGTTCGGCAAGGGCGCCGCCCGCCGCACCCGCCGCGCGGGCAAGATCCCCGCCGTGCTGTACGGCCACGGCACCGATCCCCAGCACCTGGCGTTGCCGTCGCTGGAGTTCGCCCGCGTGGTCCGAGAGCAGGGCCGCAACGCCGTGCTCACCCTGAACATCGGGGGCAAGGCACAGCTCGCGCTGACCAAGACGGTCGTCAGCCACCCGATCCGGCCCTACATCGAGCACGTGGACCTGCTGGTCATCCGGCGTGGCGAGAAGGTCACGGTCGAGGTCTCCGTCGTCGTCACCGGCGAGGCGGTCCCCGGCACCTTCATCACCCAGGAGGCCAACACCATCGAGGTCGAGGCGGATGTGCTGAGCATCCCCGAGCACATCGTGGTCTCGGTCGAGGGCGCCGAGGTCGGCACCCAGTTCCTCGCCGGTGGGGTGGACCTGCCCGAGGGCGTCACGCTCCGCTCGGACGCCGAGGCGCTCGTCGTCAACGTGGTCGCGGCGCCGACCGCCGAGGACCTCGAGGGCGAGATCGACACCGAAGGTGCCGGCGTGGTCGAGGACGCCCCCACCAGCCCGGAGAAGGTCGGCGCCGAGGACTCCGCGGACTGACGGGAGGACCGACGGATGCCGGGCCCCGCCCTGGTGGTCGGGCTCGGCAACCCGGGCCCGGACTACGCCGCCACCCGCCACAACATCGGCTTCCGCGTCGTCGAGCTGCTCGCGGCGCGGGCCGGTGCGGGCCGCTTCGCCAAGCACAGGACGAACGCGGACGTCGTCGAAGGCCGGCTCGCCGGCAGGCGGGTCGTCCTGGCGAAGCCGCGGACGTACATGAACCTCTCCGGCGGGCCCGTCGCCGGGTTGCTGCGCTACTACTCCGTGCCGGTGGAGGAGCTCGTCGTGCTGCACGACGAGCTCGACCTCGGGTTCGGCATCGTCCGCCTCAAGCGCGGCGGCGGCGAGGGCGGGCACAACGGGCTACGGTCGATCAGCCGCTCGATCGGCACCCGGGACTACCTGCGCGTCCGCTTCGGCATCGGCCGTCCCCCCGGCCGGCAGGACCCGGCGGACTACGTGCTCCGGCGCTTCTCCGCCGTCGAGGCGAAGGAACTCGACCTCGGCATCGATCTGGCCGCGGACGCGACCGAGGCGCTGCTGGCCGACGGGCTCGAGGCGGCACAGAACCGGTTCCATGCCCTCTCGGGCTGACCGATCGGGCAACTCACCCTGACCGAACCCGCACCTCGCCCTGACCGAACCCGCAACTCGCGCCGGCCGAACCCGCAACTCGCCGGGGGCCCGCGAGTTGCGCATCCCGTAGCCGCGAGTTGCGCATCTCATCAGGCCGAGATGCGCATTCCGCAGGGCCGTCAGCCCCGCGCCAGCAGCAACGCCGCCGTTGCCGCACGGCGCAGCTTCCCCGACGGCGTCTTCGGCAGGCTCCCCGGTGTGAGCACGACGACCTCGGCGGGCCGCACGCCCACCGCCGACACCACCCGGCTCGTCACGTCGCTACGGATCCGCTGCTCGTCCTCGGTGCCCGCCTGCCGCGACTCCACGGCGACCGTGAACGACTCCCGGTGCCGCCCGTCCGCCGCGTCCAGCCGGACGGCGACGGCGTTGCCCGCCCGCACGCCGTCCGCGCCCGCGGCGGCGCGCTCGATGTCGGTCGGGTAGATGTTGCGCCCGGCCATGATGATCACATCCTTGCGCCTGCCGCACACCACGACGGAGCCCTCGGCGAGATAGCCCTCGTCGCCGGTGTCGAACCAGCCCTGCGCGTCCTGGGTGGCGATCGGCCCCTGCACGGTCAGGTAGCCGGGCGTCACGGACTCCCCGCGCAGCTGCAGCACCCCCACCTCCCGCTCGCCGAGCACCCGGCCGCCCTCGCCCACGACGCGCACCTCGATGCCCGGCAGCGGCGGACCGAGCTTCGGGAATCGACGCGACGGGCCGTACATCGCTGGCAGGGCGCGGCGCTGCGACTCGAGCGCATGCGCGTCGACCTGGTCGACCTGCAGGCCGGTGTCGATCGGCGCGAACGACACCCCCAGCGCCGTCTCCGCCATCCCGTACGCCGCGACGACGCAGTCCGGGCTCAGCCCGAAACGCGCCCCGGCCTCGGCGAACGCCTCGACCACGCCCGGGTCGATCGGCTCGGCGCCGTTGAGCGCAAAGCGCATGCTCGACAGGTCCAGCGATCCGGCCTCGGCGCGCGCGAGCCTGCGCGCGAGCACCGAGTAGGCGAAGTTCGGGGCGGCCGTCACCGATCCCCGGTACTTCGAGATCAGCTCGGCCCACAGGGTGGGACGCGACAGGAAGTCCATCGGCGTGACCGTGACCAGCTCCAGCCCGCACACCATCGGCGTGGTGAGGAACCCGACCATCCCCATGTCGTGAAACAGCGGGAGCCACGAGACGAGGACGTCGCGGGCCGGGTCCAGCTGTGCGGTGGCGGTCATCGCGGTGATGTTGGCGTGCAGGTTGCCGTGAGTGATGCGGACGGCCTTCGGCTTCGCGGTGGACCCGCTGGTGAGCTGAAGCAGCGCGGTGTCGCCCTCGCCCGCGACGTCCACGGCGGGCTCGACGGGCTCACCGTCCAGCTCGTGCAGGACGCGGAACGGGATGCCGCGCTCGGTGAGCACCGGGGCGAGGCCGTCGAACGGGGCACCGAGCAGCACCAGCCCGGCATCGACCATGCGCAGTACCGCGACCGTGTCCTCCGCCCACGCCATGAGGTCGGTGCGCGCGGTGGGCTGGTGCAGCATCGTGACGCTGCCGCCGCACAGCCACACGGCCTGCGCCGCCGGGGCGATGAGGGCGGGCTGGCCCGCGAGGATCCCGACCGCCGCCCGGGGCGCGACACCCGCGGCCCGCAGCGCGCCGGCCATTCCCCGGGCTCGGGAGTGCACGTCGGGCCACGGAGTGCGCACCGGGGTGGTCGGCTCGCCGGTGGTCATCCCGCGGTCGGAGTGCGCGGCGGTGTCGAGCATCGTCGCGAGAAACCGGGACATGGCGCCGAGCGTACGGCCCCGGGATGTCATCGCGTCGTGAGTGATCGGTGGCGGTGCGGCGGACGGGGGACGGGGGGTGACTCCGCCGGACAGGACGGCGATCACGGACCGACGGAACGCGCAACTCGCCCCCGCGGAAGACGCAACTCGCGGCGGCAGAACACGCAACTCGCCGCCGCAGAACGCGCAACTCGCCCCCGCAGAACACGCAACTCGCGGCGGCAGAACGCGCAACTCGCGGGCCGCGGCACGCGGTGTAACGTCGCCGGGTGGCTGACCAGCGTGAACCCGCCGTCGCATCCGCTCCCGACACTCTCCGGGACACGCCTCCCGCAGCGCTCGCCGCGGCCGTCGATGCGGTACTCCCCGGCGCCCTCGCCGACCTGCGCGATCTCGTGCGCATCCCGTCCGTTTGGGCCGACCGGGCGCACCGCGACGACACCCGTCGCAGCGCCGAGGCGGTGGCAGCGCTGGCCCGCGCGGGCGGCGCAGCCACCGTGCAGGTCGTGGCCGCGGGGGACGGCGCTCCGGCGGTGATCGCGCACTGGCCCGCCGCGGACGCCGGTGCGCCGACGGTCCTGCTCTACGCCCACCACGACGTCCAGCCCACCGGCGGGGACGAGCTGTGGACGAGCCCGCCGTTCGAGCCGACCGAGCGCGACGGGCGGCTGTACGGCCGCGGCGCCGCCGACGACAAGGCCGGTGTGATGACCCATCTCGCCGTGCTGCGCGCGTTCGGCGGGCGCCCGCCGGTGAACGTGGTGCTGTTCGTCGAGGGCGAGGAGGAGTCCGGCTCCCCGACGCTGGTCGAGCTGATGGCGGCGCATCGCGACGCCCTGGCCTGCGACGTCATCGTCATAGCGGACTCGGCCAACCCCGCGGTGGACGTCCCGGCGCTGACGACGAGCCTGCGCGGGCTGGTCGACTGCACGGTCGAGGTGGCGATGCTGGAGCGCCCGGTGCACTCCGGGCTCTACGGCGGCCCGGTCGGGGACGCACTCACCGCCCTGTGCCGCACGCTCGCGAGCCTGCACCACGACGACGGCCGCGTCGCCGTCCCCGGCCGGCTGCACCACCACGCAGACGCCCCCGACCCCGATCTCGCGACCTTCCGGTCCGACGTCGGCCTCCTCGACGGCGTGGAGCTGCTCGGCGAGGGCACGATCCTGGAACGCGCGTGGCAGGGCCCCGCCGTCGCCGTGCTCGGGATCGACGCACCGTCGGTCGCGGAGGCGTCGAACGTGCTGCTGCCGCGGGCGCGCGCGATGGTGAGCATGCGCCTGGCTCCGGGCGACGATCCGGCGGCCGCGCAGGACGCGCTCGCCGCCCACCTGACGGCGCATGTGCCGTGGGGTGCGCACGTCACCGTGACGCCGGGAGCGGCGGCGGCACCGTACGAGCTCAAGGCGGTCGGCGACGTCTACGACCTGGCGCGGCGCACGTTCGCCCAGGCCTACGGCAACGAGGTCGTGGAGACGGGCATCGGCGGCTCGATCCCGTTCATCGCGGAGTTCGCCCGGGCGTTCCCGGGGGCGGCCGTGCTCGTGACGGGGGTGGGCGATCCGGCGAGCCGGTGGCACGGGATCGACGAGAGCCTGCACCTGGGGATGTTCGGGCGGGGGGTGCTGGCGGAGGTGCTGCTGCTCGACGGGCTGGTCCGCTGACCCGTGTCACATAGACCGACGGGCGGTGCTGGCCCTCCTCCACCGAGACGTCGGGGCGCGGCATCCGGCCCTGAACGGCCAGTCACATCGCCTACGATCAGATCGTGCCCCATAGATACTGTGGACCAGCCGAGCTTCGCCAGCCTGCGGCCCTGATCGGATGAAACATTGTCCCCCTGTAACACGAGGTAACAAACGACGAGTTCAGCTCAGCGTCACGACCTACAACTTCATCACCTGATTGCCGTAGCTCGATTGCGCTAACGGACGTCACGCTCTGCAATGTCGAACCGTCTCCGGCGGAGAGGGTGACAGCACAGGCTGCCGCGCACAGCGGCACCGGCGAGCGTGGGCCGCCGACGAACGGGGACGTCGACGGCACGTACACCACCAGGGGACTGACCATGCGTTCGAAGATCACCGAAGCCGTCTCGGGGGCGGGCCGGCCGGTCGCATTGCTCGACTCAGTGCTCGTGCTCGGTGCGCTCGCGCTCCTGGCTGCCATCTGCATTCCCCTGGAGCAGGCCCTCCCCGCCGACGAGATCACGATCATCATGGCGCTGTTCGCCGCGGCGGCCGGGACGACCGCCGCGATGCTCGCGGTGATCGCGGCGCGGCTCACCGACGACCATCGGCTCACCTGGATCACACTCGCCCTCGGCTGCTACAGCCTGGTGGTGATCCCCACGGCCGCTGCCGGCGCCCTCGGCGCGGCACCGGCGCCCATGGTCGGCGCCGTCCGTTCCCTTCTGCACTGCCTCGTGGTAGCGCTGCTCGTGACGGCGCTGGTCGCCCCGGCCCCGCTCAACCGCTGGCAGACCGTCGGCGCCGCGATCTGCGCGGTGGGCCTCGCGATCGGCGTCGCGGGCCTCGGCTCCGCGTTCCCCGCCGCCGGCAACGCGCTGTCGACGAATCTCCCCATCCGCTACGCCGTCGCCGCGTCCTGGACGATCGCGGCAGTCGCCGTCGCGCTGCAAGCGGCGCGGAACCGTAGCCCGCGCCTGTCGCAGGTCGGTGCCGGGATCGCGGTGATCGGACTCGCCCACTTCGGGCAGATCAACGCCGGTGACATCGCCTCCCCCGGTGACCTCGGCCTGGTCTTCTCGACCATCCGGATGGCCGGAGTGATCATCGTGCTCTGGGCATCGCTCAACCTCGCCCGCGAAGCGGTCGGCCGGCTCGACGCCCATCTGGCCGACCACGAGGAGCAGCTGCGCCTGGCGGACATCCGGCTCGCGCGCGCCGCCGAGCGGGACCACGAGCTGCGCAACGGGCTCGCCGGCCTGGCTGGAGCCACGAACCTGCTCGGTGTGCGCGACGACCCGCAGGCCGCGCTGCTGGGCACCGTCGTCGCCTCGGAGCTCAGCCGGCTCGACGAGCTGCTGCGGACCCCCGCAGACCGGCCCCGACCGGCACCGGTGGAGGCGTACGCGGTGACTCCGGTGCTGCACGGCCTCGTCGCGCTGCGCAGCTCGACCGGGATGGACATCCACCTCGAGGCCGACCCCGGCCTGCGCGTCCTCGGCTCCTCGCGCCTGCTCACCCAGGTGCTCACGAACGTGCTGGCCAACGCCGCCGCACACGCCCCGGGCAGCCCGGTGGACATCCGCGCCCGGCACCGCGGCGTCCGCGTCGTCATCGAGGTGTCCGACCGGGGCCCTGGGGTTGCCCCCGGCAAGGAGGAGGCGGTGTTCGAACCCGGGCACCGTCGTGGCGAGTCGACCGGCCTCGGCCTCGGCCTGCACATCTCCCGTCGCCTGGTGACAGGTCAGGGAGGCACGATCTCGATCCGGCCGGCCGACCCGCTGTGCCCCGGCTGCACGGTCGTCGTGGACCTTCCCGCTGCCGAGGTGTCCTCTGCCGCCGCGGCCGTCGGCAGCCGCGTCGCGTCATGACCGCAACGCTCGGCTCGGCTGGCGCAACGGTCCCGGCCTTCGGTTACCCGGTCCTGGTCATCGACGACCACGAACTGTTCAGCACCTCGCTCACGATGGCGTTGCGCTCCGAGGGGTTCGACGCCCGGGCCCTCACGGTCGCCTGCGTACGGGACTTCATGAACGGGCCGACACCCGGGCGAACCGGCCTGGTGGTGCTCGACCTCGACCTCGGGCAGGACGCGGAGGGCAACTGGGTCAACGGGGCCGATCTCGTCGAGGGACTGCGCAGACACGGCTGGACGGTGCTGATCGTCAGCGGGAGCGTCGACCGGCCGGGGGTCGCCGCGGCGATCGCCGCGGGTGCGATCGGCTCGGTCCCCAAGTCGCGGTCGTTCGACGTGCTGCTCGCGACGGTGAGCGCCGCGGCGCGCGGGGAGTCGGTCATGACCGAGCAGGAGCATCAGGCCTGGCTGGAGCGCCATCGCCGCTACATCGCCCGCGAGCGTGAGCTGGCACGACGGCTGTCGCGGCTCAGCCCCCGCGAACGGGAGGTGCTGGAGATGCTCGCTGAGGGTCGGCGCGCCGCGAGCATCGCGGAACACTTCGTCGTGAGCATGCCGACGGTCCGCACGCAGATCCGTTCCATCCTCACGAAACTCGAGGTGAGCTCGCAGCTGGAGGCCGTCGCGCTGTTCCGCCAGCAGCGGCTCGAGCCAGGCAACCGGCGCGGCCGCCGTCTCTGACGCGCCTCAGGCACCGCCGTACTGGGTGAAACATCTAATTTGCGGACGCCCCCGGACCCGCCGAATCCATTGCGACGATGTGCTGGGTGCGGAGCACTCGCCCACATCGACCGGCGGGAGAGGTGGATCAATCGTGCGGATCTACACGACGTGTCCACCCTCGAAGGGGATCAGCGGGACCGACTACTTGCCGATGGTCCGCGACATCGCGCGGTGGAGCGACCGGGCAGGGTGCGAGGGGATCCTCGTCTACACCGACAACGGCCTGGTAGACCCGTGGCTAGTATCGCAGGTGATCATCCAGGCGACCCGCCGGCTCTGTCCGCTGGTCGCGGTCCAGCCCGTCTACATGCACCCATACGCGGTGGCGAAGATGGTCGCTTCGCTCGCCCACCTGCACGGACGAGCCGTGCACCTGAACATGCTGGCCGGCGGATTCCGCAACGATCTGATCGCGCTGGGCGACGACACCGAGCACGACGAGCGCTACCGGCGGACGGTCGAGTACACCCGGATCGTCATGGCGCTGCTGCGCGACGAGGGTCCGGTGACCGTCGACGGGCAGTACTACACGGTCAAGGGTCTGCGCCTGCGGCCGAAGGTCCCCGCCGAGCTGTTGCCGGACGTGCTGGTATCCGGGTCCTCCCCGGCCGGCCGCGAGGCCGCGCGCGCGCTCGACGCCACCGCCGTCAAGTACCCCCAGCCGCCGGGCCAGGAGATCGAGTGGATGACCGACGGTCTCACGGGTGGCTTCGGCATCCGGGTCGGCATCGTCGCGCGGGACACGACGGACGAGGCCTGGCGGGTGGCGCACGAGCGCTTCCCGACCGACCGGAGCGGGCAGATCACCCACCGGCTCGCGATGGCCGTGTCCGACTCGCACTGGCACGGTCAGCTGTCCGGCGACGAGCACGCCGGCCCCGATCTCGACGGCGAGCCGGATCCGTACTGGTTGGGTCCGTTCCAGAACTACCGGACGTTCTGCCCCTATCTCGTCGGCAGCTACGACCGCGTCGCGCGGATGCTGAGCCACTACATGGACCTCGGCACGAGCACATTCATCCTCGACGTCCCACCGAGCGAGGAGGAGCTCGCCCACTGCGCGGTCGTCTTCGCCAAGGCACAGGAGATGGTCACGACATGATCACCCGACTGCAGGACTACCTGACCCGCTCGGCTGAGCGCGACGCATCCGCTGGCGCGCTCGTCATGGGTGACGAGCGACTGACCTACGGCGACCTCGAGGCGGCCACCAACCGCGTCGCCCGCCTGTTGCAGGAGTCCGGCTGCCGCGCCGGCGACCGGGTCTGCGTCCTGGCAAGCAAGACCCCGCGCACCGTGGCGAGCCTGCTGGCCGTCCTCAAGGCCGGTGGCGTGTACGTGCCGATCGACAGCTCGAGCCCCGCCGCGCGGGTCGCGAGGATCTTCGAATCGGCACAACCGACACTGGTCCTCGCCGACGACTCGGCCGTCCCGCTGATCGACGGGCTGATCGACGCGGGCGCCCTGTCGCGGCTCATCACCCCGATCGGCTCGGTGGACGCGCCCCTGTACGGCGACAGGTTCGCCTCCGGATTCGCGTGGGACGACGCCGCACGCCTCTCGCCCGCACCGCTGCCGGCCCCGCAGAGCACCGGAGACCTCGCACACCTGCTCTTCACCTCCGGCTCGACCGGTGTGCCCAAGGGCGTGATGATCACGCACGCGAACGTCGTGGCGTTCGTCGAGTGGGCCGTCACGTACTTCGGGACGCGTCCGACCGACCGGATCTCCGGACACCCCCCGCTGCACTTCGACCTGTCGACGTTCGACATCTTCGCGACGCTGGCGGCGGGCGCTGAGCTGCACCTCGTCCCGGGCAACCTGAGCGTCAACCCGCGCGCCCTGGCGGCGATGATCCGCGACCGCGAGCTCACGCAGTGGTTCTCCGTACCGTCGGTGCTGACCTACCTCGCGAAGTTCGACGCGATCGCCCAGGACGACTTCCCGGCCATGGAGCGGTTGCTGTGGTGCGGCGAGGTGCTGCCCACACCGGTCCTCGCGCACTGGATGCGCCGGCTGCCGCACGTGCGCTTCACGAACCTCTACGGTCCCACCGAGGCCACGATCGCGAGCAGCTACTACACCGTTCCGGCCTGCCCCGTCGACGAGACCGAGCCGATCCCGATCGGCACAGCGTGCGACGGCGAGTCGCTGCTCGTCCTGGACGAGCAGCGGCGCCCGGTCCCGTCGGGCGAGATCGGTGACCTCTACATCTCGGGCGTGGGGCTCTCCCCCGGGTACTGGCGCGACGAGCAGAAGACCGCCGACGCCTTCGTGACCGGCCCCGGCACGGGCGAACGCATCTACCGCACCGGCGACCTCGCCCGGCTCGGCGAGGACGGGCTGGTGCACTTCCTCGGCCGCGCGGACTCGCAGATCAAGAGCCGCGGCTACCGTATCGAGCTCGGCGAGATCGAGGCCGCGGTCAACGCCCAGTCCGGGGTGCGCGAGTGTGCCGTCGTCGGGGTCGACGTCGGCGGGTTCGAAGGCACGACGATCTGCTGCACCTACTCGCTCTCCGACGGCGTCGACCTGCAGCCGCTCGCACTGCGGACCGCAGTGTCGAGCCTCCTGCCGCCCTACATGCTGCCGGCGCGGTGGCAACAGCTGGAGGCGCTGCCGAAGAACGTCAACGGCAAGATCGACCGCAAGGAGCTCCGGGAGGCCTTCACCCGCGAACTGGCCTCGCGCGGACAGTCGGTGGGTGGCGCGTGAACCGCAGCGGCGCAGACCTCGACGACCGCATCCTCGGCCTGGTCCGGGAGCGCCTGAGTATCGACGTACCGGACGCCGACGTCGACCTGATCGAGACCGGGCTGGTGGACTCTCTCGCGCTGGTCATGCTGATCACGTCGATCGAGGAGACGTTCGCCTGCGAACTCCCCCTCGACGACTTCGACATCGAGAACTTCCGCTCGGTGCGACGCATCACTACGTACTTGGACGAGTCGGGGGTCCTCGACGCCCGGGGCACCTGGTGAGGCTGCCATGAGCGGTATCCGCCCCTTGGCCCGCGAGGACCTCCCAGAGGTGTGTTCCCTCTACGAGCGGGTGGTTCGATCGGGCACGCCAGAGCACCCGCTCGCGCTGGAGGACTACTTCGCGCGGACCCTGATCGATCATCCGTGGTTCGACGAGGACATTCCGTCCCTGGTGTACGAGACCCGCGAAGGCGAGATCGCCGGGTTCCTCGGCTCCTACGCCCGCCGGATGCGCCTGGACGGGCGCGCCGTCCGCCTCGGGTGCAGCGGGCAGCTGGTCGCCGCACCGGAGGCCCGCCACAAGGGCGTCGGAGCGCTGCTGATGCGCCGCTACCTGGCGGGACCGCAGGACATCACGATCACCGACGGAGCGACCGACTATGTGCGCCGGATCTGGACCGGCCTCGGCGGCCGCACCGACACTGCCGCGTCGATCGGCTGGGTGAAGTTCCTGCGCCCGGCCCAGGTCGGCGCGTTCCTCTCCCGCAGGCGCGGGCGCAGGTGGCTCACTAGGTCCATCGGGTTCGTCGGATCCCCGGTCGATGCGGCGGCCCGCCGCCTCGCGGGCCGGGTACCAGGCGTCCTCCCCCTTGAGCCGCAGACCTTCACCGAGCAGCTCGACGCCGCCACGCTCGTCGAACAGGTCGGGTCGGCGGCGCGACATCTGCGGCTGCATCCCGACTACGACACGGCGTACGTCGACTGGCTCTTCGAGGAGCTCGCCGCCGTGACCTTCCGCGGGACCCCGGTGCGCCATCTTGTCCGGGACGTCCGCGGCCGCGTGCTCGGCTGGTACGTCTACTACCTCGAACCGGGGTCGGTCGCCCAGGTCATGCAGGTCGCGGCACCCGGCGGTGACATGGCAGCCGTGCTCGGGCACCTGTTCTGGCACGCCGACTCCCAGGGTGCGGCGGCAGTGACCGGACGGGTCGAGGCGCACACGGTGAGTGAGCTGCACGGCAACCGGTGCCTGCTGGTGCCGAGCGAGTGGAGCCTCGTGCACAGCGAAGACCAGAGCGTCCTCGCCCTGCTGGGAACGCCGGAGACCTTGCTGACCCGCCTCGACGGCGAATGGTGGATGGGCCACCACTCCCTGTGGCTGAGCACCGAGGCGATCGCCGCGCGGCTCGCGGCAGCGACACCATGAGGATCGCGCTGGCCGCGGAGGAGTCCGCGGGGGTGCAGACGCTGCGCCTCCTGGCCGATTCCAGCCACGTCATTCCCCTGGTGCTGACCGCGTCGAGCTCCACCGACCGGGCCCGCGGCCTGACCGTCGCGGCCGTCGCCGCAGATCTCAGCATCCCGACGTTGCCTGGCACCGCGGTTCGCGACGCGGGCCTCGCGGGCGTCCTGCGGGACCGGGAGGTCGATGTCCTGCTGAACGTGCACTCGCTGCACGTCGTCTCGCCGGCGGTGCTGGCGGCGCCGCGCGTCGGGTGCTTCAACCTGCATCCGGGACCGTTGCCCGGCTACGCCGGCCTGAACGCGCCGAACTGGGCGCTCTACCACGGCGAGACGACCCACGCCGTGACGCTGCACTGGATGGCGCCGGGGATCGACACCGGTGCCGTCGCGTACGAGTCCTCGTTCCCCGTCTCGCCGGACGACACCGGCTTCAGCCTCTCCGCGGCCTGTGTGCGACGGGGGCTGGAGCTCGTGTCTCGGCTGCTGACGGCCCTCGCGACCGACGTGACGACCGTCCCGGTCATCGAGCAGGACAGCACCGGACGGCGGTACTTCGGGCGGGGCATCCCGCACGACGGGTGGATCCCGTGGAGCGAGGACGCCACCCGCGTGACCGGGCTGGTCCGCGCCTGCGACTACGGCCCCTGGGCGTCGCCGTGGGGGCGCCCCCGTACCCGTGGCGTCGACGGGCTGGAGATCACGGTGCGCCGGGCGCAGCGCACCGGGGTCCTTGCGACCGAGCCGCCGGGAACCGTCGGTAGCTGCGACGTCGACCAGGCCTGGGTCGCCACCCGGGACGAATGGGTGGCGATCAGCAGGCTCCAGGTCGACAACTCCCCGTCGCCGGTCGATCTCGTGATGTCGCCGGGCGACGTGCTCGGCGTCCCGACCCGGCGCTGCACTGAGCCTGAATCCACCGGCCGCTCCCGGTGCTCGGGCGGTCGGGACCTCAGGTGATCGCCGTCCGTGTGATCCAGCGGGTCTCGTACGGGCCGAGGACGACCTCCCGACCGTCCTGTCCGAACATCCGTGGCTCGCCCGTGGTGTTGACGGCGACGAGCCGTTCTGGCGAGGCGAGGATCCGTACGCCCGGTGGCTCGGGCACGGCGACAAGCGGGGTTCCGCGGGGGAACGACCGGGCGAACTCCTGCAGGACGGCGAGGTAGGGCAAGGGGGCGCCGCCACCCATCTCCTCGGTGTCGGTCCACAGGCACGAGGCGCACCCCGGGCCGGCGGGGGCCGGATTCCAGTAGAGCACCGTGTCCGCACCGGCCGCTGCCAGCTCGATGAGCGCTGCGGTCCGCAGCGCGACCCGTCGATCGGCGCTCCAGTCCGGACGGTCCGGGCCGACGTACCACTCGGCCCACCACAGCGGCAGCGAGGTCCGTTCCCGCACCCAGCGGGACACGGCCGACAGCTTGCCCAGCGCAGCGAACTCGTCCGGCGCACCCCCGGCGGTGGTGGCCAACCCGTCCACGACTACGAAGTCGGCCCCCACGTTGTGCGTGAGCCAGTACTCCACGACATCCAACGAACGTCGGTCGAGTGCCCCCCAGTCGCCGCGGACGGCGGAGGCATGCATCCACGCGTTCGGCCTAGCGGTGGCCATCCCCATGTAGGGGCCGCCGACCTGGATGTCGGGGTTCACCGCCTTCAGCGCGACGTACACCTGGTTGTAGAGGTCGGTGTAGGCCTCCGCGTCCCACTTCCCTGCCTCGTCGTCGAAGAAGCCCTTGAGCTCGTTCCACACCATGAAGTGCCGCACGTCGGGATAGCGGCGGGCGATCACAGCGCTCAGCTCGGCGAAGTCGGCGAAGTGCTGCGGGAGCGGTGCGGTCTCGATCTCGTCCCAGTCGGTGTGGCCCGCCTGCCCGCCCTTCATCCAGTCCGGCGCGCAGCACAGCGTGATCACGGGTACGCCCGCGGAGCGCCGGATGAAGTCCATCCGGCTGTCCAGGCTCTCGAAGTCGTACATGCCTGGCGACGGTTCGGGGTTCCCGGCGCCCCAGCCCATGATCGGCTGCACCTGCACGAGCGGCTGCTGGGCCAGGGCGCCGACGATAGCCGTGACCGCCTCGGGCTCGCCATGGTCCGCGCTGAACTGGGTATGTGTGAAACCCCATCGGGGCCATTCCCGGGCCGGCGACGGCGCGCTCGCCGCCGCGGTCACCAGAATCAGGATCGCGCCGATCAGAGCGGCCCGCCCAGCCACCGTCCACCCTGTCCCGGTCGGCTGAAGCCGTCCCACGTCCATCCTCCGGTCATGCCAGCAGCACCAGCCGTTCGATGATCACGAGCAGCAACCCCACCGCCAGTATGCCGACGATCCACGAGACCGTCCTGTCCCCGACCGGACGACCCAGGATGCGCCGGATCTCCCGGCTTCCGACGAGCACAGTGAGCCCGGCCAGGAGGATCAACCCGAACCCCGTCCAGGGAGTCGATCCGATGTCCACCGACGACACCGGTGGCGCCGGCGCCGGCGCCGGGGGTGGCAGGCCCCGCACCCGGTACACGGCGGCACCGTCGGTTCCCGCCACCCGCTCGATCTCCGGTCGCGCGGTGAGTGCGCGGGCGAACCGCTCGCCCCAGTCCGGCGGGTAGCCGAGGTTGATCCGCAGGTAGGCCTCCGTCTCGGCCGTCGTCACGAGGTAGGCGCCCGGCCCCAGGTCACGCAGGGCCGCGACGAGGTCGGAGACGTCGCTCGGGTCCTCAGGCGCGGGAAGGTTGGTGTACCGCGTGCGCTCGGCGTCGCGGTAGCCCACGGGGAGGAACGGGGGTGCATCGGTCGCCGGGAGCGTGACCGAGACGACCCGTACCACCCCCGGCTGGTCGTAGACGAACTCGACGGCCTCGAGCGCGGCGGGGTCCGTGCGCTCGTAGGCCTCGTTGCCGAAGCGGGCGACCAGGAACGCCCCGACCAGCGCCAGCATCGTCGCGCCGAGCACGATGAAGGCGAGCGGGCGCGGGCGCTTCCCGTCGATCGCCGGCAGGAAGGCGCACGCTGCGAGGATCGCCGCGGCGGGCAACACGAAGAGGTAGGCGCGCAGCATGATCTCGCCGCCATAGCTCTGCAAGCCGACCGTGAGCAGCGGGACCACGAGCAGGACGACGAGCACCCGATCCGCGATGCCGCGACGCCGACGGCGCAGCAGGCCGATCCACGCCAGACCGGCGACGAAGAGGGCCAGCCCGACCCGCGTGAGGACGACGTGTTGATGCTCGGCGCCCGCACCGGCGCGTTCGACGATGCTCGTGCTGAGATTGCCGCCCACGTCGCCGACGCCACCCAAGAGCTTCGCGAGGTGCCCGCTCCAGAAGTCGACCGCCAGGTAGCTGATGAACGTGGCGAGCAGCGCGGCGAGCAGCACCGGGAGACTGCGGGGCGCGCAGCGGCCGACGAGCACCAGCGCGGCGCAGGCGGCCACCATGACGAACGGGGTCAGCTGGTGCCCGGCGACCGCGACCAGGAAGACGCCGACCAGCACCAGGAGGATCGCCGCTCGCAGCCTCGGCCCGACGGGCGTCGGGGGCAGCTCGCCGGCCACGGTGGCCGGCGGGAACCCGAGCCGGCGACCGATCGTCGACCACCGGCCCGGCGGCACCTCCGTACCGGCCGGCGCGCGCAGCCAGGTCACGATGCCCGCGATGAAGACGAGGTAGAGGCCGTAGGTAAAGCCCTGGGGGGAGAAGTAGTCCTGGCCGATCCAGTTCAGCACGCCGAACAGCCACGCCGACGTCCACGCCGCCTGCCAGCTCATCCGCAGGTTCCGGATGAGCAGGGCCAGCGGCAGCAGGTAGAGCAGGTTCGACACCACGGGCACGAAGCCGAGCAGCGGCACGAGCTCGGAGCTCGGGCGGTCGCCCAGCCAGAACGCGACGAGGGCGAAGAACCCCGGCCAGCTGAATCGCGCGTCGAGGCCTTCCGCGAGGCCGCCGGTGCGGGAGATGAACTCGACGAACCCGAGGTGGACCCACGTGACGTTGAACCTCGGCTGTGGCGAGGCGAACAGCGTGGCCCCGTGCAGGCAGCAGATCGTGGCGACGAGCAGCGCCGCGAGCAGGAAGCGGTTCTGCCGCCGCCGGGCCAGGGTCGCCAGGAACGTGACCGTGAGCAGGCCCAGTCCCGCGAGGACGATCACGGGCAGGCCGGAGACGAGCCCGTAGCCGTCCACCGCGGCGGGCCGGACCTCCGCGAGCCCCCGCACGGTGAGGGTCACGGCAACGGCGCCGACCAGGCCGAGCAGCCACGGGAGGAGCCGCGCGATCCTGCCCGGTGCCGGGGCGGGCGGTGCCTCGCCGGCGGTTGGGACGGCGGCCGCGGAAGCCTCATCCTCGGGCGCCGCCACCTCGGGAGCCGCCTCGTCGGCAGCGGCGTCCCCGGGAGCGGCGTCCCAGGGTGGGGCATCCGCGGGAGCCGATTCCCCGCGAGCCGCGTCGCCGGGAGCGGCATCCCAGGGTGGGGCATCCGCGGGAGCCGGATCCGCGAGTGTCGGGTCGTCGAGTGCCGGGTCCCCGGCCGGGCCGCCCCCGCCCGGCCGGTCCGCGGTCAACGGTGCGTCCCGGTCCTCCGGGGCCGCCGGCGGGTCCGGCTCGGACCGCCCGTTCGGCGTTGCTTGGCCTGCACCGGCTCCGTCCCCGTCACGCACGAAGCGGACGAACGCGGGGGCCACCGCGGCGGCGACGGCGACCTGGCTCAGCAGCACGGCCACGCCGACACCGGTGATCAGCTCGGTGTCGGACCCGCCGCTGCCGACGCACAGGTAGACCCACACGGCGACGGCGGCGACGGCGAGCCCGCCGGAGCCAACCTGCACCCGGACGATCTCGCGGACCCGGCTTCGCGCGCGCAGCACACCGACCCAGATCTCGATCATCATCCGGGGGATCGCCGCGATCCCTAGCGCCTGCAGCATCGACGTGGCCTCCACGTACCCGCTGCCGAGCAGCTCGAGGCACGTCGGCGCAGCGACGCCCAGGAACACGGCGGCGGTCACGGTCAGCAGGGCGCCCCGGCGGAGCGCCGCACGGGTATTGATCACGAGTCGGCGGGCCTCGTAGACGCCCTCCACGGTCAGCGAGTGAGCGAGGTTGATGCCCAGCAGGTTCAGCGCGCCGGCGGTGATCCAGGCGATGTAGAAGTAGGCGAACGTCGACGGCTCCACGAACGGCGCCACGAGGACGGGCGGAACCGTCGCGGCCCCGAACATGAACAGCGATCCCGCATAGTCCGCGAGGAAGAACCGGCCGATGGTGCGGCGGGTGGGCGGCGACTGGTCCGCCGGGCTTGCGGCCACGTGCCAGGGAACGAGCCGCCCGAAGATCAGCGCGTTGATCGGCAGGATCAGCAGCATCATCGGGACGATCCACGCGAGGTAGACCCCGTCCCCGGGGAACGACGCGGCCAGCACGACGAGGAGCACGATCTTCGCGATCCCGAAGACGACGTTCTCCATCGGCACCCACACCGCGCTGCGCAGCCCGACCAGCACGCCGTCCTGCACGGTGAAGATGCCCGCCGCGACGACCGCGAGCAGGAACCATCCCGCAGTCACCGGATCGCGCAGCAGCTCGAAGGAGGTCCCCCACTGCCCCAGGAAGAGCAGGAAGCCCAGGGTAAGGACGAGGACGGCCGCCGAGCTGAGCGCGTAGGCGGCGCCGATGAGGCGACCGGTCCGCCGCCCGCTCTCCGGGATGAACCGGCTGAGCGTGCCGGCGAGGTTGATCGCGACGACGCCCGACAGCACCGTCATCGCCGAAATCAGCGCGGACGCGCGGCCGACGTCTGAATCGTCGTACAGGCGCGCCGCGAGCGCCCAGAACCCCAGGCCCAGCAGGGCGGTGAGACCGGTGTTGGCGATCAGCGCGTAGGCATTGCGGAAGAAGGGGTCGGCCAGATGGTTGCGCAGCTGGACGCGCCAGGCCTCCCGGTGCGGCGCCTCGGCCTCGGCGACGTCGACGACGCAGCCGTTCGACGCAGCGCGGTCGATCTGCGGCTCGCTCTCGGCGAGGGCAGAGGTCGGCACCACGGCGCTCTGGTCGACATCGGTCATCTCAGCGACTCCGCATTCCGGAACGTGCACGACGCACGGCCTTCCACCCCGCGGTGAGGCAGCGGTCCATGGCGAACGTCCGCCCGATCCGGCGGCCCTGCACCAGCAGCGCGAACGTCTCCAGGTCGGTCGAGCGCCGGACGGTGAGCCGCGGGAGCGCATAGCCGTCGTGTCCGGCGCCCGCGAGCCGATTGGCCACCGCGGCGGCGTGCCGGAAGCCGGCACCGCGCGCGGCGTCACGCACCCGGGGGCTCCAGTACCCGAACGGGTAGGCGACGGCGGGCACCGGGGCCGCAAGCCGCTCCTCCAGCAGCGCCTTGCTCGTGGCCAGCTCCTCGGCGAGCAGCCCGTCGGGCAGCTGGTCCAGCTCCGGGTGGCTGTGGCTGTGCGCACCGACCTCGACGCCTGCGGCCGCGCTCTCGGCGACCTGGCTCCAGGTCATCATCCGGTCCAGGGGCCGCCCGGCGCGGTGGGAACCCGCGTCGTCGAGCCATCCTGTGGTGACGAAGACCGTCGCGGTGCAGCCGAAGCGCTCCAGCAGGGGGAGCGCGGTCTCGTGGAAGTCCGCGTAGCCGTCGTCGAAGGTCAGCGCGACGGCCCGCTCGGGCAGCGCCGGGCCGCCCGCCATCGCCTCCGCCACATCGGAGAAGGTCACAGTGGCGACGTCGTGGTCGCGCAGGTGGGCGAGCTGGTCGGCGAACGACGCCGGGCCGACCGAGAGCCGGTGGGTCGACCGCGGAGGGTGCTCGGCGACCGAGTGATACATGAGCACGGGGACGGGCCCGGTCATCGCGTCACCCGTGTCACGGCGCCGCGCAGCGTGCCGAGCGCGAAGCCCGCAGTGGTGAAGAGCAACCCCGAGGCGATCGCACCCGAACGGGCCAGCCCGGCGAGGTCTCCGCGCACGGCGTCACGGAGGCCACGCGTCGCGCCCCGCCGCAGGGTGACCCTCGCGTACCGCCGCTCCGCGGACAGCCCGTCGGCGACGCCGACGCTGCGGGTCACCTGGGCCTTGGAGAGCCCTTCGGAGAAGCAGCGCGTCCGGAAGTACCCGAACCGCTCGCGCTGACGTGGCACCCGGTGGTGGATGACTGCACCGGCGTCGTAGACGAACACGCTGCCCGGGATGCGCTGAGCCAGCCGGATGCAGAACTCGGTCTCCTCGCAGCCCAGCGGCCTGCGGTCGGCCGCCGAGCGGCCGATCCCCTCCGGAAAACCTCCGGCCCGCACGAATGCCTCGCGCCGAAACGACGCGTTCCCGCCGAGCAGGTTGCGCACCCGGCCGGGTTCGCGGCCTACGAAGGTGCAGCCGACGGTCCAGTCGAACTCCTCAGGCAACCAGGTGGGGCGCCCCGTCTCCCAGAGGGGCAGTGTGAGCCCGCCGACCCCCATGACCTCCGGCTCGACATAGCCTGCGAGGAGATGGCCGAGCCATCCCGGCTCCGCGACGGCGTCATCGTCGAGGAACGCCACCACTTCCCCCGTCGCGAGCCCCACACCGGTGTTCTTCCCCCCGGACAGGCCCCGGAGATGGCGGTTCTCCACCACCAGCACATCGGGCAGCTCGGCCCGCAGCCGGGCGAAGAGGGTCGGATTGTGATCGACCACGAGGATGATCTCGTGTGCGGGGAGCCGCTGGATCCGGACCGACTCGATCGCCGCAAGTACGTCGTCCCATCGTCGCTCGGTGTACGCGCAGATCACGACCGAGACGGAAAGGGCGGCATCGTCCGGCATCAGCTGAGCTCCTCACGGGTCGGGTGGGCCGTGGCGGTGCGGATGCGCACGCGGCCAGTTGCCTTGAGCGCGCGGTCCGCGGCGCGGAACAGGACGGGATGGGCCGTGACGGTGTTGCGCAGGCGCCGCGCCGGCTCGCGCCGTGCCCAGTGCAGTGCGGCACCCGGTACCCGGCGGGTGACCCTGCCCTCGGCGACGGTGAGGTCGCCGGTCTTGAGCCACTCCTTGTAGTCCTTCGCACCGCGCCCCAGGTCCACCTGGAGCACGCCGGCGTCGGCGGCCGCACGGGCCAGTTCCAGGTGGAGCAGCAATCCCGGGGAGTAGCGCGCGAAGTCAGGGTTGTACGCGGGAAACCAGGTCGGGACGACCTGCTCCGAGCGCAGCCCGACATGGCCGGCGACGATCGTGTCGCCCGCGTAGAGCACTGACAGCAGCCCCGAGAAGGCCGGGGTACGGGTGGCAAGCAGGGTCTCGACCAGCTCAACGATCCATCGGCGGGCGAACCGGTCCGAACGGCCGGTCCGCCGGTACTGCGCGGACTTCCAGGCCAGCACGGTGCGCAGCGCGGCACGGTCGTCGGAGTTGTAGACGAACCGCGGCTCACCGTGCTCCCGGGTGAGCTTGCGGCGCCGCCGCGGCAGGTCGCGGATGCGCGAGGCGGTGCGCCCGGCGAGGTATGCGGGGAACCCGCCGCGCAGGTCGATCACCGGGGACGGGGCGTGGCACAGAACAAAGGGTTCGAGGGGCTCGAGCCCGCAGACCAGGTGGTCGAACTCCCATATCGCGAGGCCGCACCGGCGCAGGAGCTCGCGCGGGTCCCACTCCAGACCTGGGGCGTGCACGAGGCCCTGGCAGTCGGTGAGCCCGGCCGCGATCGGCTTCCCGTAGCCGAACGGTCCCGTCTCGAACGGGAAGAAGCCGAGGGCGCCGCCCGGACCCGACAGCACCGCCACCCGGGCTTCCGGCCGCACCTGCCCCACGGCGAGCGCGAACTCAGGGGCTAGGAAAGGGTTAGCCCACTCCGGGCAGGTCGTCTGGAACCGACGCCAGGCGTCGATTTCCGGCGGGCCGAGCTCGCCGGGCCGGACGACGTCAACGTCCATCAACCCAACCCGCCCGCGGCCTGCCTGTGCGTTTCCCGCGACATGCCGAACCCCACCAGCGCGATCGCCACGCTTGCGACACCGACTGCGACGATGCCGCCGACGATCGACCAGTTCCTGGTCACCACCATGAACTCGGCGACCACCGTGTTCACCACGACCGCGACGGAGCCCCCGAGGACGGCCCGAAGCAGGAGGTCAAGACCGGTGAGCGAGAGGAAGACCGGTAGCGCAGGCGCCCCGACGAGATACACCACGGTGGCGATCGTCCGGACACCGCCCGGCGGCAGGAGCAGGACAGGGGCCAGGAGGAGGCCCTGCCCGAGAACCGTCGCGAGCAGGCATGAGCGCGGTGTGGGCCGGACGGGAACGCGGCCACCATGCAGGCCGATCACGCGAGGTGGTCGGCACGGGCCGGGTCGGCTGCCGGAAGCGCCGGTAGGCCTCGGCCCGGCAGGACGACATTGCGGGACCGGTGCTCACGGATGATCGTGTTCAGCACGCGACTGCCGTCGCGGAACGTCCTGAGGTTGGAGCGTCCGTGGCGCCGCGGCATCTCCATGCTCGGTACCTCGGCGATCCGCAGCCCCGCGCGCAGCGCCGAGATCACGAGAGCGGTCTCGACCTCGAACCCGGACGTGCGGAGGTTGAGGAACGGCAGGTAGCGACGGTGGAACGCGCAGTAGCCGTAGCACAGATCCGTGAGCTGGGCGTCGAAGAGCACGTTCACCATCTGCCGGAACGCCATGTTCCCCATCCGGCGCATGCGGGTGATGTCGCGCGACCCGCCGCCGCCGGTGAACCGCGATCCCTTGACGAAGTCGTAGCCGTTGTCCAGGAAGTGCAGAAAGTGCGTGATCTCCTGCGGGTTCATGCTGCCGTCAGCGTCGATCATCACGAGGATCTCACCGGTGGCCTCGGCGAAGCCCTTGCGCAGTGCGTCGCCCTTGCCCATTCCTTCCTGGGTCACGACCTTCACGTCGTTGCGGCTGGACCGGGCCGTAACGATCGTGGCGTCCGACGAGTGCCCGTCAACGATGACGATCTCGGTGACGACCGAGGGGACCTGCTCGAGCACCCAGGAGACGTTCGACGCCTCGTTCTTCGTCGGGATGATCAGTGACACCGACGGGATCACGTGTCCCGGCGCCACCGGGCCGATCACCGAGGCCGCGAGCGGGACGACGCCGCGGGGTGCGACCGCCGATCCGTTCTCACCACCCGATGCAGCGATCACGTGCGTCACCACGGGGCCGTTGCCGTTCGCCTCGTGCGTCATCGACATGGCAGCCTCCTGAATCGACCGGTCGATGCCGGCAGCGTCTGATGCGGGTCCTCCGCCCGGGCAGCCGCGGGGGGCGGGAATCGGCTCGGAGAAGCGCGACGGGCCACCGCCGTCGCCGGGATCGAGGGTCGAGCTCATGGGCGAGCCCGATCGGTGTGCGCGCCGGAGGACCAGTTCTCCACCATCGAGGGCGTCCCGTCGGCAACGTCGCGTACCGACGGCGAGCCCACGACGTACATGCGCAGCGAGCGCCAGCTGTCGAAATCCGGCGTGAGCTTGAACTCGAGTGCGGCGCGGATCGGGAGGATCCGCCCGGTCGCGAGCAGCGCAGCCTCTTCGACCGGGTTGTGGTAGACGATCCGCAGGTCACGCGGATTGCGGTCGAAGGAGGCGACCAGCCCGTCCACGACGTGCGCGAAGACATGCCCGCCGAACGAGTTGTAGATGAACACCACCGAGACGTCGTCGGGAACGTTGTAGTCGAGGACGTCGGCCTCGACCACCTGCACGTCCTCGCAGACCAACCTGGACCGGGCCGCGACAACGTTGGCCCTGGCGATCTCACAGAGCTCCGCAGACACCTCGACGCCGATCACCGCGCGGAACCGGTACCGCGACGCCGCGACCAGGAGAACCCGCCCCATCCCGCAGCCAAGGTCGAGGAAGACGTCCTTCGCGGTCACCTCGGCCGGCGGGAGGATCTTCTCGAGCGTCGACCACCGGCTCGGCGCGTAGGGATTGCGGTCGGAGCCCTCGGCACCGAGAGCAGCCAACTCGATCTCGTCGCTGGTTCGGATTCCCCACTTCCGATCGCGCACGCCCTCGATCCGGCGGAGGGCCCGTCGCGCCGCGAGCTCGAGTCGCGCCCACGTCGCCTTCATCGACACTCCGTCCCCGCGGCGGGCACGCGCGCCACCTTGACACCGCTGCCTGCACTCACACGGGCAGCCTCCCGGGTCCCGCTGTGCACGACATCGCAACTCTTGACGATTCCCGGGACCCGGCAGGCGACTTCGGCGCTCCCGGTAGCGTCACCCTCGTCATGAGCGCGACCCTCCAGGCCACCGATCTCGCCGCGGGCCACGGCTCCCGTGTCCTGTTCTCCGGCCTGGACCTGGTCGTCGCACCCGGCGACGTCGTCGGGCTCGTCGGGGCGAACGGAGCGGGCAAGTCGACGCTGCTGCGGATGCTCGGGGGCCTGGCCGAGCCGGCCGCGGGCCGGGTCTCGCTCAGCCCGCCGGACGCGACCGTCGGCTACCTCCCCCAGGAGCCGGAGCGCCGGGCGGGCGAGTCCGTCGCCGCGTACGTCGCGCGGCGCACCGGGGTGTCCGCCGCGCAGGCGGCGATGGACGCGGCAGCGGAGGAGCTGGCAGCCGGTGGCGGGGACCGCTACAGCGCAGCCCTGGACCGCTGGCTCGCCCTCGGCGGGGCCGACCTGGACGAGCGCGCCGCGGAGATCGCCGCCGACGTCGGGCTCGGAGTGGCGTTCGACGCGCCGACGGCGACGCTGTCCGGCGGGCAGGCAGCGCGCGCCGGGCTCGTCGCGCTCCTCGCGTCGCGCTACGACGTGCTGCTGCTCGACGAACCCACCAACGACCTCGACCTGGACGGCCTCGAACGCCTGGAACGGTTCGTCGCGGGTGTGCGGTCGGCCACGGTGATCGTGAGCCACGACCGCGAGTTCCTCGCCCGCACCGTGACGCGGATCGTGGAGCTCGACCTCGCCCAGCAGCAGGTCGGGATCTACGACGGCGGCTACGAGTCCTACCTGGAGGAGCGGACGCGGGCCCGCCGCCACGCCCGCGAGGCCTACGAGGCGTACGCCGACACGCTCACCGGTCTCAAGGAACGCGCGGTCGTGCAGCGGAACTGGATGGCCCAGGGCGTGCGCAACGCCCGGCGCAAGTCCACCGACAACGACAAGATCGGTCGGGCGAAGCGGGCCGAGACCAGCGAGAAGCAGGCGGCGAAGGCGCGGCAGACGGAGCGGGCCATCGAGCGGCTGGAGGTCGTCGAGGAGCCCCGCAAGGAGTGGCAGCTGCGCATGACGATCGCCGCGGCACCCCGCTCCGGAACGGTCGTCGCGTCGGCGTCGGGCGCGATGGTGCGGCGCGGCGCGTGGCAGCTCGGCCCGGTGGACGTGCGGGTGGACTGGGCGGACCGGATCGCCGTCACCGGGGCGAACGGCGCAGGCAAGTCGACGCTGCTGGGCCTGCTGCTGGGCCGGGTCACTCCGGATGCCGGTTCTGCTGGGCTCGGGTCGGGTGTGCGGGTCGGCGAGATCGACCAGGCCCGGGGGCTGTTCCTCGGCCCGACGCCGCTCGCACGGGCGTTCGGGGACGCGATGCCGTCATGGACCGAGTCGGAGGTGCGGACCCTGCTCGCGAAGTTCGGGCTCACCGCCGAACACGTCCCGCGGCCCGCCGCGTCGCTGTCCCCCGGCGAGCGCACCCGAGCCGCGTTGGCCCTGCTCAGGCCCGCGAGGTCAACCTGCTCGTCCTGGACGAGCCCACCAACCACCTGGACCTGCCCGCCATCGAGCAGCTCGAGCAGGCGCTCGACTCCTTCCCCGGCACCGTCCTGCTCGTCACCCACGACCGCCGGATGCTGGACGCGGTGCGCGTCACGCGGCGGTGGATCGTGGCGGACGGGCAGGTCCGCGAGCCGTAGCCCGGACGGCGACCGGCCGCACCTCGCAGCCTCGGGGGTCACCTCGCAACTGGCCGGACGGCTGTGAGGTGACGCGGCACGCTGCGAGGAATGCCGTGCACGGACCGGTCAGACCTCCCAGACCGCCCGCAACTCGGCAGCCACCGCCCGCGCCTGCCGCCGCCCGGCACGCGCCGCCCGGGGCCGCCTGCCCGGGTCCAGGGCGTTGCGCCCGATCGCGGCCCGCGACGCCCCGTCCGGGCTGACGAGCGCCACCCGCGAGTGCTCGCGCAGCTGCGCGACCTGCCGCTCCACCCCGGGGATGGGGCCGATGCCGCGCGGGATCGGCGCGAGCACCACCACGCGCGCGTACCCGGCGGCGAGGTCGGCGTTGGCGGGCGAGCGCAGCCCGCCGTCGACGTAGCGGCGGCCGTTCACGGTGATCGGGGGCCACACGCCCGGCACCGCGCAGCTCGCCGTCACCGCCTGCCGCAGCGCCACCCCGGACGAGCGCTCGAACACGGTGAGCTCGCCGGTGGCGGTGTCGACCGCGGTGACCTTCAGCTCCCGGTCCGGCCACGCGGTGACCAGCAGACGGTCCCCGATGAGGCGCAGCCGCTCCTCCTCCGGCACGGTCGGGACACGCAGCGCGATCGCCGCGATCCGCCGCCGCGCCGCCGCAGCATCGCCGAACAGGGCCGCACCGAACCGGAGCTTGCGCAGCAGCGGCAGCGACACCGGCACCTCGTCCGCCAGCGGCCGCAGCTGCGCGGCATACCGCTCTTCCACGTCCAGCCCGGACGCGACCTGGGCGCCCACGACGGAGCCGGCCGACGTCCCGACGACGAGGTCCGCTGCTCGCAGGTCGATCCCCCGCTCGACCAGCCCCGCGAGCATCCCCCACATCCACGAGACACCGGTGAACCCGCCCCCGCCGAGGACGAGCGCGCGATCGGTCACCGCGCCGTCTCCCGCGCACGCCCGGCCGACCAGGCCCACCAGCCCAGCGCGAAGACCACGGCAACCTCCGTGACCGCAAGGCCCCGCTCGACCAGCCCGAGCGGGACGAACCGCCACCACGGCACGCCCGTCAGCGGCCGCAGCGCGAACCCGAGCAGGATAGGGGCGAGCCAGGCGAGCGACAGCAGCGACAGTGCCCCCGTCCATCGCGCCGCGGCGGGCCAGCGACGTCGGTGACGCAGCGCGAGCAGCAGGCCGGCGAGCGGCAGGCTCAGGAACGCCACCAGGCTCGCGTAGCGGTGCAGGTAGCCACCTGCTGTGGGTCCCACCGACCAGTCGATCTTCTCGAAGACCACGACCAGGACCAGGGCTGCGCTCCACGTCGCGAGCAGCAGCGACGGCGCGCTCACCACCCGGAGCAGGCGCGTTCCGGCCAGGGCCACCAGCACGATCACGGACCCCGCGGCCAGCGTCAGCACACCGGCGTCGAACATCGGCTTGTAGTCGCCGAGCGCGTACTCGCTGATCGTGCGGCGCACCGGATCGACCTCGTCCGGGCCCACGATCACGTGCAGCGACCCGACGAGCAGCGCGGCGAGAGCCGCTGCGGCCATGCCGCCCACCGCGAACACGGCTGGGCGCACGCCCGATGCGACGGCCCCGGCGGCATCCGACGGGGCGTCGGGTGGGGGCACGGGCTCTCCCTGCAGCGCGTGGGCACGGGCACGCCGGTCGGGACAGGCCGGCGGTGGGACAACGGGTCGGGTGCGCGCGGTGTTCCCGGTGCGTCCCGGCGCGTGTCCCGGCGTGGCCCTGAGGAAACCCGCAACACCGCCTGATGGGATGCGCAACTCGCGGGTACGGGCCGGACCGGGCGGCCTTGGCACGACGGCCCGGCACAACGGCCTGGCACGACGGCCCGGCACAACGGCCTGGCACGACGGCCTCCCACGACGGCGCCGCCCGCCGGATCGGCGGGCGGCGCGGGTCGGTCCTACTCGGTCCTACTCGGTCGGGTGGGCGATCAGGCCTCCGCGGGCTTCGGCGCGAGGGCAAACCGGAGCTCCTGGCCGCCGTCCGCTGTGGGCGCGGCCTCGACGTCGAGCACCATGTCGTCGAGGAACGCCGCCGCGGCGGGTTCCAGGAACACCGCGGATCCGGGATCGCCGACGACGACGTCGTCGGCGACGGGCTCGGGAGCCAGCGCCAGCTGGAGCCCACCCTCGGCGGGCCCGGTTTCCGCGGTGGTGATGCGCAGCCCGCCCTGCCGGGGGATCTGCGCGTCGGTGGTCAGGGACTTGATGGCTTCGGCCGCGATATCGGTGACTGCCAACATGCGGCTCAACGCTAGGCGCTTCCGCGACGGCGCGCAGCCCAGGGACCTCACTGTGGCGAGCGCAACGCCCGGGCGGCGATGGTCGCGAGGTGTACCGGCTCGCGGGTCCCCGCCTGGCGGAGCTGGGTGCGGCAGCTGAACCCGTCGGCCACCACCTCGGTGTCCGGGCCGGCGGACCGCACCGCCGGGAGCAGTGCGTGCTCCGCGCAGGCGAGCGACACGTCGTAGTGCTCGAACCCGAAGTTCCCGGCGAGACCGCAGCAGCCCTCGACGAACTCCGGCTCGACCCCGAGCGCCGTCATGACCGCCCGGTCGGCCTCCGACCCGAGATCGGCGTGCTGGTGGCAGTGGATCTGCACGATCGCGCGCTGCCCCGGCCGGGAAGGCAGCTCGTCGAGGTGGCCTGCGAGTACCTCCGCGAACGTCCGCACGTGCGTGCGCAGCACCGGGACCAGCGGATCGTCGGGCAGCAGCTCCGCGGCGTCCGCCCGCAGCGCCGCGGTGCAGGACGGCTCCAGCCCGACGACCGTGACGCCCGCCGCGAGCCACGGCTCGACGGTTCGCAGGCTGCGCGAGAGCACCCGGCGGGCGGCGCCGACCTGGCCGCTGGACGTCCACGTCAGGCCGCAGCAGACCGTTCGCGGCGGCAGTTCGACGATGTAGCCGAGGGCCTCCAGGACGGCGACCGCGTCCTCGGCGATCGACGGGTCGTAGTGGTCGGTGAACGTGTCGGGCCACAGGAGGAGCCGCCCGCGCGCCCCACTGCGACGGCGGCGGCGGGACCGCCCCTCCCCCGTCCCCGTGAACGTCGTCGGCGCGAGCGTCGGGATGTCCCGGCGCGCGTCCACCCCGGCGAGGCGCTTCGCCACCCCCGCGAGCGGGGAGCGCGCGAGGGCGTTGAACACCGCCCGCAGCGGGCGGGCCCGGGTGAGCCGCAGCCACCGCGGCAGCGCCCCCATCGCGTAGTGCTGCCGCGGCCGCAACCGCCGCCGGTAGCGTTGGGCGAGGAACTCGGTCTTGTAGGCGGCCATGTCCACGCCGACGGGGCAGTCGCGCTTGCAGCCCTTGCAGGACAGGCACAGGTCCAGCGCCTCGGCCACCTCCGGCGAGCGCCAGCCTCCGGTGATCACCTCGCCCGAGGCCATCTCGAACAGCAGCCGCGCCCGGCCGCGCGTCGAATGCATCTCCGCACCCGTGGCGCGGTAGCTGGGGCACATCACCCCGCCGGACGCCGTGACGCACTTGGCGACGCCGAGGCAGCGGCGGGTGGCACGGGTGAACGAGCCGCGGTCCTCGGCGAAGGCGAGCACGGGGGTGTCCGGCAGCGTCGGGAGACCGACGAAGACGCGCAGGTCCTCGTCCAGTTTCGCGGGGCGGACGACCCGGTCGGGGTTCATCCGCCCGTCCGGGTCCCAGATCGCCTTGAACTCCTCGAACGCCGCGATGACCTCGGGCGGGTACATCCTCGGCAGCAGCTCGGCGCGCGCGGCCCCGTCGCCGTGCTCGCCCGAGAGCGATCCGCCGTGGGCGACGACGAGATCGGCGGCGTCCTCGAGGAAGGCCCGGTAGTTCGCGATCCCGGCCCGGGTGAGCAGGTCGAAGTCGATGCGCACGTGCAGGCAGCCGTCGCCGAAGTGGCCGTAGTAGGCGCCGCGGCGGCCGTGGCGGCGCAGCAGCGCGTCGAACTCGCGCAGGTAGTCGGCGAACCTGACGGGCGGGACGGCGGCGTCCTCCCAGCCGGGCCAGGCCTCGCCGCCGTCCGCCGAGCGGGTGAGGATGCCGGCGCCGTCCTCGCGGATGCGCCACAGCGCCCGCATCCGGGCCGGGTCGCTCACCACCAGCGACGACCCGACGTCCTGTGCCACCTTCCGCGCAGCCTCCTCGGCCTCGTCGCGCGTGGCCCCGCCGGTCTCGACGTAGAGCCAGCCACCGCCGTCGGGCAGCATCCGCGAGGAGGTCTCCCCCGGCCGGTGCGCCCGCAGCGCCGCGATGAGGCCCGCGTCCATGCCCTCGATCGTCAGCGGCGAGTGCTCCCGGACGGTGACGGCGTGCTCCGCCGCGAGGTACGCGTCCGGGAAGCCCAGGACGGCCAGCGCACGCGCGGGCGGCGACTCCACCAGCGTCATCGTCGCCTCGACGACCGTCGCGCACGTCCCCTCGGTGCCGACCATCGCGCGGGCGAGGTCGACGGTTCCGGGCAGCAGCTCGTCGAGGTTGTAGCCCGACACCCGCCGCGTGAGCCGCGGGAAACCGGCCCGGATCGCCCCGGCGCGCCGCTCCCCCAGCGCGCGCAGCTCCGCGCCGATCCGGCCGGCGTCGCCGGTCGACACCCGCTCGCCCCGGTAGGTGAGCAGGTCCAGCGCCTCGACGTTGTCGACCGTCTTTCCCCACGCCACGGAGTGCGACCCGCAGGCGTTGTTACCGATCATCCCGCCGAGCGTGCAGCGGTTGTGCGTGGACGGGTCCGGGCCGAACGTGAGCCCGTGCGGGCGGGCGGCGTCACGGAGCGCGTCGCACACCACCCCGGGCTGGACGCGGGCGGCACGGGCGTCCGGGTCGATCTCGACGATCCGGTTCATGTGGCGGGTGAAGTCCAGCGCGACCGCGGTGTTGACGGACTGGCCCGCGATCGACGTCCGCGCGCCCAACGGCAGGACCGGCGCCCCGTGCTCGCGGCACACCGCCAGCGCCGCCTCGACGTCCGCGGCGTCGCGGGGCGCCACCACCCCGAGCGGGACGCGACGATGGTTGGACGCGTCGGCGGACCACATCGCCCGGGTCGCGGTGTCGAAGGCCACCTCCCCGCCGACGGCTCGGCGCAGGTCGTCGGCCAGGTGCGCGGCATCGCGAGCGGGTTCGGTGGCGGTCACCGGATCATTCTCCGGCGGACGCCGGCTTCGGAGGCGACGCGGGCGGGGTCGGCGTCGGTGATGTCGGTGACGCCGGTGCGGGGCCAGCCCCGCCGCCGTCCGCAGCACCGCCGTGGCCCCCGTGGCCATGGCCGTGGCCGTGCCCCGAGCCTGCGCCGCCGCCGAGGATCGGGTCGCCCGCCCGCAGCGGCGCGTCGTGGTAGCGCCCTTCGTGGGCGATGATCGGCCGCTGGTCGCCCGCGATCTCGGGGTGGTGTGCCTCCAACCGCTGCCGCTTCTCCCACTGCCGCTGCAGCCCGGTGAGGTACTCGCGGTCGCCGTGGTAGGTGCCGCGCCACGTCTGCGGCATCCGCTCCTTCGACAGCCCCGCGTCCGCCTGCCCGCCGAGGCTGAACCCCGCGGGGATCTTGCGGGTCTCCCCGCCACAGGCGGGGCAGCCCGGGGCGGGCGCGTCGAGCGGCATCAACCGCTCGACACGCGTCCCGCACCCGCACTTGTAGACGTAGATCGGCATCGCAACTCCCGGGGTCCCCCGTCGAGAACGACGTTGTGCAGGCCGGACGGCCTTGTTGATCAGCACAACGTCGTTCTCGACGGGCACGTCACCAGTTCTCGACGGACTTGGTGAGGATGTCGGCGATGTCGTCCTCGGACGGCGTCTTCGGGCACGTGGCGAGCAGCCGCTGCTGCTTCATCGTGCCCGGGACGAGGTCGGGGACGTCCGACTCGGAGTAGCCCACGCCCCCGATGCCGTTCGGGATGCCGATGTCCTGCATGAGCCGCACCAGGACGGACGGCAGCTGCTCACGCGGGTCGTTGGTCTTCTCCGCATCCGGAGCCATCAGCGACGCCGCCTTGAGATGACGCTCCGGGGCGCTCTCGAACGAGAACCGGAACGCCTCCGGCGCGGTGAGCGACACCGACTGTCCGTGCGGGACCATCGGCTCGTCCTGCGGGTAGCCCGCCGGCCGGTAGTCCTTGACCATCCCCGCGATCGGGTAGGCGTTGGCGTGCGGGATGTGCACGCCGGAGTTGCCGAACCCCATGCCCGCGAACGTCGCGGCCATCATCATGTTCGCCCGCGCCGTGAGGGCCCCCTCGTCAGCGTCGGTACCGCGGTGCACGGCATCGCGGAAGGACTGCGCGAGCAGCGCCATCGCCTTCTCGCACCACAGGTCCGACACCGGGTTCGAGCCGCAGTACGTGACCCGCTGCTCGGCGGGCTTGCGGTCGAACGTCGTGTACCACCGCGCGGTGTAGGACTCCAGCGCGTGGCAGGCGATGTCCATCCCCGACGCCGCCGTGACCTCCGGCGGCAGCGAGAGCGTCAGCAGCGGGTCGATGACGGCGAGCGTCGGGCGCAGCCGCCAGTGGCTGATCCCGGTCTTGACCTTCATCGACAGGATGTCCAGCACGCACATCGCCGTCGACTCCGAGCCCGTCCCCGCCGTCGTGGGGACCGCGACCAGCGGTTTGAGCGCTCCCGGCGGCGCCTTCGCGGCGCCGATGGGCTTGTTGATGTAGTCCATCAGCTCGCCGGGATGGCTGGTGAGCAGGTTGATCGCCTTCGCCGTGTCGATCGCGGACCCGCCGCCGATCGCGACGAACCCGTCCCACTCCCCCTGCACGCGGGCGTACTCGACGGCCTTGTTCATCGAGTCGTCGGTGGGCTCGACGTGGACGCCGTCGAAGATCTCCGACTCGATGTCGTAGCGGCGCAGGTTGTCCGCGAGGCGCTGGGGCGCACCCAGGGCGTTGATCCCCGAGTCGGTGACGATCAGGACGCGGCGCACGCCGAACTGGCTCAGCTCGAAACCGACCTCGTCGAGCGCACCCGCACCGAACTTCAGCGGCGGCGCCCCCCAGGTGAAGATCGTCTCCTCGGTGAGCTGCACGTCGGACGGGTAGGTCATGTGTAGGAGCCCCCCGGAGCGACGCGCAGCTTGTGGATCTGCTCGGCGTCGTGGCCGAACACCATCGCGGCGTTGGTGCGCTCCTGGATGCCGCGCAGCTTCTCCACGGAGCGGTAGAAGTCCTCGAGGTTGTTCACGATCGCCGCGGGCGTCGCGGGCGGGCCGAAGCTCTCCCCCATGTACACGGCGTCACTGGTGAAGATCATCGTTCCGCTGTCGGGCAGATCGACCTGCATCGACATCGTGCCGACCGTGTGCCCCGGGGTCTCGATCAGCGTGATGCCGGGGAGGAACTCGGTGTCCCCGGAGACCGTCTGCAGCTCCAGGCCCTCGTAGTCGGTCTTCAGGTGCGCGCCGTTGAACAACCCCTCGAATCCGGTCGCGAAGTCCTTCTCCCGCTGGTGGCAGACGAGCTTGGCGTTCGTGTTCTTGAACATCTGGGCGTTGCCGGCATGGTCGAAGTGCAGGTGCGACAGGATCACGTAGTCGATCTCGTCGAGCCCGACGCCCAGCTGGTTGAGCCGCGAGTCGAGGTACTCGTCCTCGCCGACCTTGTCGTACGGGAAGAACTCCTGCAGGCCCGTCGGCCCCCAGCGCTCCTCCCAGTCCCGCGGACAGCTCGTGTCCCAGAGGACCTTTCCCTCGTCGGTCTCGACCAGCACGCAGTGCGTGGGCACGTCCACCCACGGGGTCGTGGCCTGCTTGTTCGAGCGGTCCATGATCGAGCGGCCCGGCTTGAGAAGCAGCCAGGTCAGATCGGCGGTCATCGCCCCGCAGGGAATGACGGTCACCTTGTTCGCAGTCGCCATCGTGGTCCCTTCGTCGTTGGAGGGGGCAGCCCGAGGAGTGACATGTAGCATGCCACTCTCGCCGGGATCTGGCGATCCGAGTCCGTCAGGGAGCCGTCCAGCCGAGATCGACGTCCACCGCCGCACCCGCCTCCTGCGCGATCAGGAGCTCCGCGGTGTGCAGCACGTGCGCGCGCATCGCCGTGGCCGCCCCGTCCGCGTCGCCCGCCTCCACCCGCTCCAGCACCGCCGTGTGCTCCGCGACGATGTCGGCGAGACCGCGCGACGACCCGGCCGTCGACACGCCGCGGCGCAGCACCATGTCGCGCAGCCCGTCCACGACCCCGGCCAGCCGGGTGTTCCCCGACGCCTCCAGCAGCACCGCGTGGAAGCGCCGGTCGTGCTCCCACATCCGGAACTCGTCCTCGGCGCGCGCTGCCCGCTCCATCGCCTGGTGCACCCGGCGCAGCTCGCGCCGGCCCGCGGCGTCGAGGAGCGTGCACGCCCGGCGCGTCGCCGGCGGCTCCAGCAGCAGGCGCAGCGCGAAGACCTCCTCGAGGTCGTGCAACGACGTCTGCAGCACCCGCACGCCCCGGTTGCGCTCGAACCGCACCATCCCGTGCTGCGCCATCTTGATCAACGCCTCGCGCACGGGAGTGCGCGAGACGCCGAGTTGGGTGGCGAGCGTCTGCACCGAGTGCAGCGTGCCGGGCTGGAGCTCCCCGGTGATCACCGCCGTGCGCAACGCGTCGAAGACCTGCGCGTTGACCGTCTCGGACTGCCGGACCGGTCTCACGACAGCGGACCGTGGCACCGCGCCCCGCCGTGGTCAACCCGCGAGGACCGTCCCGGTCATCCGACCCCGAACGCGAGCGCGTCGTACGGCACCTCGATGTGCGACGGCTGCGCGGACAGCGCGTCGTAGTCGGCCTGCGAGCACATCCCCAGCGGCGCCGGGTACGTCGGGCCGTGCGGCACGATCCGGCCCTGGAAGCTCACCACGTCCCCGTCACGCACCGTGTACGGCGACTCACCCGAACCGACGAGCGTGACCCAGACGCGGCCGCCGACCAGATCCAGCCAGAACCCCTCGTCCGCGGCCACGTGGTCGACCCGCACGCCCTGGGCCGCCACCTCCTCGCCCGCCATCTGCGTCATCTGCGCGACGTTCTGGATCTGCACGTCGTCGGGGATCGCGGTGAGCGTCTGGCCCGAAGGGGGCGCCGTTGTCGCGGTGTTGCTGCAGCCGATCAACCCCAACACGATCAGCCCGGCGAGGCCGAGCAGGAGCACCGTGGAGACACCGCCGCCTGACTGGTTCGCCATGATGCCCCCCGAATGGGTGTCACGCTTACGGTACCCAGCAGGTCGGAGTGGCAAATCCTGCTGCGGGAGGCACCTCTAGGGTCCACCGCATGAGCACGTCCGAGCCGTCCACGAGCCCGTCCGCGCTGTTCGACCCCACCGCCTGGCGCGCCGTCGAGGGCCTCGACTTCGCCGACATCACCTACCACCGCGCCGTCGACACCGGCGCGGTACGCATCGCCTTCGACCGGCCGGAGGTCCGCAACGCCTTCCGCCCCGGCACCGTCGACGAGCTGTACACCGCCCTCGACCACGCCCGGAAGACCCCGGACGTCGGCTGCGTGCTCCTCACCGGCAACGGTCCGTCCCCCCGCGACGGTGGCTGGGCGTTCTGCTCGGGCGGCGACCAGCGCATCCGCGGACGCACCGGCTACCAGTACGCCTCGGGTGACACCGCCGAGACGGTCGACAGGGGCCGGGCGGGGCGGCTGCACATCCTGGAGTGCCAGCGGCTCATCCGGTTCATGCCCAAGGTCGTCATCGCGGTCGTCAACGGGTGGGCGGCGGGCGGTGGGCACTCGCTGCACGTCGTCGCCGACCTGACGCTGGCCAGCGCCGAACACGCCCGGTTCAAGCAGACCGACGCCGACGTCGGCTCCTTCGACGGCGGGTACGGCTCGGCCTACCTCGCCCGCCAGGTCGGGCAGAAGTTCGCCCGGGAGATCTTCTTCCTCGGCCGCGCCTACACCGCCGAGGAGATGCACCACATGGGCGCGGTCAACGCCGTCGTCCCGCACGCGGTGCTGGAGGCTACCGCGCTGCAGTGGGCGCGGGAGATCAACGGCAAGTCGCCCCAGGCGCAGCGCATGCTCAAGTACGCGTTCAACCTGCTCGACGACGGGCTGGTCGGGCAGCAGCTCTTCGCGGGCGAGGCCACGCGCATGGCGTACATGACCGACGAGGCGGTCGAGGGGCGCGACGCGTTCCTGCAGAAGCGGGAGCCGGACTTCTCGCCCTACCCGTGGCACTACTGACGGCCGACGTTCACTTGGTCGGGCTGCCCAGCCGGAACAGTTTCTGAGCTCGGCGGCCCGTCCGAGGCGGCGCGTCGTGCGAGGGCTCCCCGGCGACACGGCGGCCCGATCCGGGCGGCCCGTGCCCGCAGCCGGGCGGTCCGCGACGAGGCCCGAAGCCGGGCGGTCCGCGCCCACGCGCGTCGCCGGCACCGACCACCGAACCGGGCCGCAACCGACCGCGGCGGGCAGCTTCGCAGGCTTTCCGCATGCTTCGCAGGGGCTGCGGCCAGTGCGAGGCGTGCCCGGTCCCTGCGAGGGAGGCGGGCGGCCGGGGCGGGGGACTGCCGGTCAGCGGCCCGCCCACTGTGGTGGGCGGTCGCCCGCTGGTCCGGTTGCCGCCGCAAGCTGATCTTTCGAGGCGACGCCGAGTCGACCAGATCCGGCCGCTGCGACAGGCGGCCACCGCGTTGGGCGCAAGCGCCGCACACGGACACGAACAACCGGCACCGCCTGGAGTGTGCGCGACCGATCGCGGCCCACGCCTCAGCGACGGTGGCGCGGCCAGACGATCACTGCCGTCGCCAGCAGGGCGAGGCAGAACACGACGGTGCCGACGACGATGTCGCCCGCGTGCACGCCGTGGCCGTCGCTGACGCTGTAGAGCACGGGGCCGATCCGGGTGGTGGCCGCGTTGCCGAGCACGACGAACGCCGCGCCGCCCCAGACGAGCGCGACCAGCACCAGCTTGCCGAGGCTGGGCCAGCCCACGGGACGCGGATGCGGCGCATCCGGCTCGACCTGAAGCACCGGGACAGTCTACCGAGCCGGTCACCGAGCGTCGCCGGCCCGATCACCGGACGGAGGGTCGGCAGCGGGGTCGTCGCCGCCACGTGCCGGCCGCGCGGTCACCCAGCGAGGCCGATCGGGGCGAACGCCACGGTCGGGGCGGCCGGTCCGGACGGCCGCGGGCGCCGGATCGCCGGGGCGAACGCCACGGTCGGGGCGGCCGGCCATGAGGGCCGCGGGCGCCGGATCGCCGGGGCGAACGCCACGGTCGGGGCGTCGAGCCCGGGCGACCGGGGGCGGTGGCGGTCGGGTCCGTACCACCCGCCCGGCACGGGACGACCCGGGTCGCCCACGGCCCACCCGTGCGGCACGCCTGAACCGGCGAACGATGCGTCCTGCGCAGGTTCGTACCGCGAACGCCACAGGAACGCCACCGTCGACGGCACCGCGACGACGACCACCGCCACCGCGACGAGGGCGTCGAAGGCGTGGACGCCGTGCCGCGAGTCGATCACGTAGACGACCGGGCCGATCCGCGTGAACGCAGCCGTCCCGAGCACCACGGCCGCGCCCGCGGCCCAGACGACGACCACCGCCGCCAGTCGCCCCGCGAGCGACGGCCCCCGGTGTCCGGCGACCCACGGGCCCGTCTCGATCATGGTGGTCCCCCGGTCCGGCCCGGCCGGTCGGCGGGCCCATCACGAGGATGGCGCGCCCGCGGCACCCCGCGGCAGGGTGGCGGCCCCCGCATCGACGGGGGCCAACCCCCGCTCGACGTGCCGGCCCGGCCGGTACGGCCGCATGGCAGGCTGGTCCGGTGCGGACGATCCGGTGCGACGGTTCGCCGGACCGGATCGCGGAGCTCGTCGCGGTGCTCGACGAGGCGCTCGACGGCGGCCCACCGGTACTGGCGCTCGCCGGGTCGGCCGGACACGCGGCACCGCTGCCCGACCCGGCGCCCGGGACGGCCGCCGTCCTCGCCACGTCCGGCTCCACCGGTGAGCCGAAGCTCGTCGCCCTGCCCGCTGCGGCGCTGCGGGCGTCGGCACTCGCGACCCGGGCGCGCCTGGGCGGGCCCGCGCGCTGGCTGCTGGCGCTGCCCGCCGAGCACGTGGCGGGGCTGCAGGTGATCGTCCGCGCGCTGCTCGCCGGGGCGGCACCGGTGGTGCAGGACCTGCGCGGCGGCTTCCGCCCGGACGGGTTCGCCGCCGCGGCGGCCCGTCTCGGCCCGGGCCCGCGGTGCACGAGCCTCGTCCCGACGCAGCTGCTCCGGCTGCTCGACGACGGCGGGCCCGCCCTGACCGCGCTGCGCGGCTTCTCGGCGGTGCTCGTCGGCGGGGCTGCGCTGGATCCCCCGCTGCGGGCCCGGGCCGAGGCCGCGGGGGTCCCGCTCGTCGCGACCTACGGCATGACGGAGACCAGCGGCGGCTGCGTGTACGACGGCGTGCCGCTGGACGGCGTGCGGATCGGGCTGGTCGACGAGCGCGGCTCACCGGACGACGCACAGGGCCCCACCGGCCGGATCACCGTCGCCGGCGCGACCCTCGCCTCGGGCTATCTCGGCGACCCGGCGGCGACCGCCGCCGCCTTCGCGGACGGCCGCTTCCGCACCGGCGATCTCGGCCGCTGGGGGTCCGACGGGCGCCTGGAGGTGCTCGGTCGGGCGGACGACGTGATCGTCACGGGCGGGGAGAACGTGGCGCCCGCGGCCGTCGAGCGGATCCTCGCGGCGCAGCCCGGGGTGCGGGCGGCGTGCGTGGTCGGGGTGCCGGATGTCGAGTGGGGTCAGGTCGTCGTCGCCGCGGTGGTGCGCGACGTGCCCGCCGCGGACGACCGGCGGTTGCGTGACGCGGTCCGGGAGTCCCTCGGGCGGGCCGCGGTCCCGCGGCGGCTGCTCGACCTGCCGGACCTGCCGCTGCGCGGCATCGGGAAACCCGACCGGGCGGTGATTACGCAGATGTTCGATCAGGGTCCCCCTGACGAGTGAATACCGGCGTCGCTCGATCGGCTTGGTGACCGAGCGTTGATTGACCGCTACGAACCGGTCCGATCTCCTCGCCGCCGTGCTCACGACCTTGCTGCGGACCTCGGCCGTCCTCGCGCTGACGGCGGGCCTCGCGACCGGCCTCGCCGGCTCGTCGCACGCGGCGGACGCCGACCGCTGGTCGCCCGACCTGGGCGCCGGGCAGGGCAGCGCCGTCGTCACGGGGCCCGGCGGCGTGCGCCTCGACGCGCGCCCCGGCCGCGGCACGGAGCAGCTCGGCCTGCTGACCCTCGCCCCTCACGAGCTCACCATCCCCACCGACCGCATCCGCACGGCACTGCGCGCCGACGTCCCCGCGGGCGCCACCGCCACCGTCGACGTCCGGGGCCGGGAGGCCGGCGGCGAGTGGGGCGAGTGGGTGCCAGCAGACCCGGACGGGGAGATCGCGCTGCCCGAACCGTCGTCGCAGGTCCAGGGCCGCATCGTGCTCACCGGCGGCCCGGCGGCGGCACCGGTGGTGCGCGCCGTCGACCTGCAGGCCCGGCCCGCGGCCCGCCCGCGGATCGCGATGTCGGCGCCGCAGGTGCTGCGCTACCGCGTCTTCGCGACCCGGGAGGGGCTCGTCGGCGGCACGACCGCCAACGGCCACGTGATCACCGAGACCGACCACTTCGTCGCCCTCCCGTCCCGGCGCGCCCTCGCCCCGAAGGACACCGGCGACTACACCGTGCGCGTCTGCACCGCCCGTCGCTGCGGCTACGCGCCGGTCTGGGACGTCGGCCCGTGGAACACCCGCGACGACTACTGGAACCCCGCCGACGTCCGCCAGGAGTGGGCCGAGCTGCCGCAGGGCATGCCGCAGGCGCAGCTGGCCCACCTCGACGGGTTCAACGGCGGGCTCGACCAGTTCGGCCGCGAGGTGCTCAACCCGGCCGGCATCGACCTGTCCGACGCCTTCTTCTACGACCTCGGCCTCGACGACAACGCGTGGGTCCGGGTGGACTACCTGTGGACGGGGTCCGGGCCCCTCGGCACCGTCGGCCAGGAGCCCGTGACGGTGCGGGCCGCCGCGGACCCGGACGCGGCCGAGGTCGGCTTCGCCGGGCGCAGCGCGCGGATCCCGGCGCGGTGCCTCGTCGAGGGGCCGGACGGTCCGTGGCTGCGGATCGACGACGGGCAGTACGTCCCGGCGGGGGCCGTCAGCTGGGCGCGGCAGCCGGACGCCTGCGCCCCACAGGCGCCCGCCCCGGTCACGGTGCAGGCCGCTGTCGGAGCACCCGGGTCCGCCGCGGAGGTCCGCGCCGGGACCGAGGTGCAGGCGGGCGCACCCCCAGGGGAGGACGGCGGCGGCTGACGCCCGGCCCGGGATAGCGTCGGCATTGTGGCCACGCTCGCCGAATGGGTCCAGGGCGCCCGCCCCCGCACGCTGCCGACCGCCGTCGCGCCCGTCCTCGCGGGCACCGGCGCCGCCGTCGGGGCCGGGGCCGTCGCCCCGGGTCGCGCGCTACTGGCGCTGATCGTCTCGATCGCGCTGGTCGTCGGGGTGAACTTCGCCAACGACTACTCCGACGGCATCCGCGGCACCGACGACGTCCGCGTCGGCCCGGTGCGGCTGGTCGGATCACGGCTCGCGCGGCCGGAGGCGGTCCGCACCGCCGCCTTCGCCTGCTTCGGGGTGGCGGCGCTCGCGGGGCTGATACTGCTGGCGCTGTCCGGGCTGTGGTGGCTCGCCGCGGCCGGGGCGGCGTGCATCGCGGGCGCGTGGTTCTACACCGGCGGACGGCGGCCGTACGGGTACGCGGGGCTCGGCGAGGTGGCTGTGTTCGTGTTCTTCGGACCGGTCGCGGTGCTGGGCACGATGCTGACGCAGGCCGGGCTGGTCACGTGGTCGGCGGTGGTCGTCTCGGTGGCGGTCGGGGGGCTGACCAGCGCCGTCCTCGTCGCGAACAACCTGCGCGACATCCCCACCGACGCCCTCGCGGGCAAGCACACCCTCGCCGTGGCGCTCGGTGACGCCCGTACCCGGGTGCTGTACGTGGCGCTCGTGCTCGGCCCCCTGGCGGTGTCGGCGGTCACGGCGGGCTTCCTCGGTTGGCCGCTGCTCCTCGGGCTGCTCGCGGCACCACTGGCGGTCGGCCCGGTGCGCCGGGTGCTGGGCGGGGCGGCGGGGCGCGAGCTCATCCCCGTGCTGGCGGCGACGGGCGTGGTGCTGCTCACCTGGTCAGCCGCGACGGGCGTCGGGCTCGCCCTCGCCGGCTGATCCCGAGCCGTCCGGCCCGGTGTCGGGGTCCGGCTCGTCCCCCCGCAGCCGGGCGCGCAACTGCGCCCGCTGCTCGGTCCGCGCGGCGAGCGCGGAGTCCAGCTGCGCCCGCAACCCGCGGAACAGCACCATGGACAGCGGCAGTGCCACGATGAGCGCCACCAGCACCGCGATGAGGAGCGGTACCCCGACGAGGACCAGGACCGCGGCGGCGGCCACGACGAGCGCGATCCGGGCCAGCGTGTAGAGCGTGATCGTCCGCGCGAGCGGCGGTGGGGAAGGCGGCGCTGGCGGAGGCGCTGGCATGGTCCCAACCCTACGGCGAGTCACTGCGGACCGCGGCCGCCGCTGGCACGATGGGACCGTGACCGCACCCGGCGACCGCCTGCTCACCCCCGGCGAGGTGGCCGCGTTGTTCGGCGTCGATCCGCGGACGGTGGCGCGCTGGGCGACCTCCGGGCGGATCGGCGCGCTGCGCACGCCGGGTGGTCATCGCCGCTACCGCGAGTCCGACGTGCGGCGCCTGTTGGGCCGCCCGACAGACCCTCCGGCCCCGCCGACCGGCCGCCGGACGAGGGGGCCGAGTGATTTAACGACTGCCTCGCCCCGGCGCGGGTAACCTCGCGTTCGGAGGTGATGCACATGCTGTTCCTCGTCGCGTTCATCGGCGCCGTGGTGGTGGCGGTGGTGCTGTGGAAGGCGATGAACTCCGTGCGCGCCGACGGCCAGCCGCCTGTCGAAGGGCCCCGCCGGACCACGCGCCCGCGCGTATCCGGCCCTGACGACGACCCCGAGTTCCTGCGGCGGATCAACGAGAAGCTGCGTCGCGAGGAGCCGCCGCCCACGTCCTGAACCGCGGGATCAGCTCCGGCTCGGCTGGTTTCCGGCGAACCCGTCCGCCACTGCTGCTGCGAGTTCGAGCAGCGCGATACGGGTGTCCGGCTCCAGCCGGTCCAGGTCCACCTCCGCCCCCTCCTCCAGGTGCGGATCGAACGGAATCCGGACCACGGCGCGGCAGCGTGCCCCGAAGTGCTCCGCCACCCGTGCGAGGTGCACCGGCCCGTGGCGGCGGTGCACCGAGTTGATGACGGCCACCCCGTTCCTCACGAGATCGGCGTGGCCGTGCGCGTCGAGCCAGTCCATGGTGGCCGAGGCGCTGCGGGCACCGTCGATCGAGCCGGAGGAGACGATCACCAACTGGTCGGCGATCCCGAGCACCCCGTACATCGCGGAGTGCATGAGGCCGGTGCCGCAGTCGGTGAGCACGATGTTGTAGAAGTGCTCGAGCAGCGTGATCGTGCGGCGGTAGTCGTCATCGCTGAACGCCTCCGAGACCGCGGGATCCTGCTCGCTGGCCAGCACCTCCAGCCGCGACGCGCCCTGCGAGGTGTAGGCGCGCACGTCGGTGTAGCGCCGCACGCGCTGCGCGTCGCGCAGCAGGTGGCGCACGGTGGCGCTGGTCTCCAGCGGGATCTTCTGGCTGAGCGTGCCGCGGTCCGGGTTCGCATCCACGGCGATGACGCGGTCGCCGCGCATCGAGGCGAAGGTCGCCCCGAGGGTGGCGGTGATGGTGGTCTTGCCGACGCCGCCCTTGAGGCTCAGCATCGCGATCTTGTAGGAGCCCAGCAGCGGGGCGTTGACGCGCGCGGTGAGCTCACGACGGCGGCGCTCGGCAGGGCTCTCCCCCGGGTTGATCGTGCGCCCGGACAGCCGGTACACCCAGTAGCGCCATCCGGACTGCGGCACCCGCTTGCTGCGGCGCAGCAGCCGTTCCGTCGACAGGTCGGGCGGCACGTCCAGCGCCGGCGGCGCGGACGGCCGCGGCGCGGCGGGCCTGATGTCCGGCCTGTCGAAGTCCCACATCTCCCTGGCCGCGGCACGCTCGGCGTGGCCACCGTCGCGGGCGCGTGGCGTGCCGTTGACGCCGCGGGCGTCGGTGCGACGGTTGCGGTCCTCGTCGCGGGGTCTGCCGACCGGCCGCTCGGGCCCGGTGCGGCGCGCTGTCCCGGGCGTCACCCTGCGGGAGCGGGGCCAGTCGTCCGTAGCGCGGCGGTGTTCGGTCGGGTGGTGCTGGGTCGGGTGGTGATCGGCCGGGCGGTGCCGGTCGCCGGGCCGTGGGCGGGCGGTGTTCGGGGACGGTGCGGCCGGTGCGCCGGCGGCTTCCCCGGTGGGCTCGTCGGCCGCGTCGTCGGCGGTCGGGCCGGTGGCGGGCGCGGCAGGACCGGGCGTGGACGCAGCAGGACCGGGCGCGGGCGCGGCAGGACCGGGCGTGGACGCAGCAGGACCGGGCGTGGGCGCAGCAGGACCAGGCGTGGGCGCAGCAGGACCAGGCGTGGGCGCAGCCGCCTGGTCAGGGGCGGGCGCAGCGGGCGGGCCGGGCGCGGGGGCGGTGGGAGTGCCGATCGGGTCGGTCAGCTGGTCCGCCGGCGCCGGGGTGGGCGAGCCGATCGGGTCGGACGGCCGCTCGCCCGCCGCCGGGGCGGGCGACGGCGCGGGGGTCTGCGCAGGAGGCGCCGCGGGCTCGGAGCCCGGCTCGACGTCGGTCTCGACCTCGGGTGCTTCCGAGGACGCCGTCCGGGCGAGCGTGTCGGCGTACGTGTCGTGGGCGGGCTCGTCCGCGCGCTCCGGTACCCGGTCCCGCGGCGCCGCACCCCAGCGTTCCCGCACGTACCGGCCCACCGACCCGTCCGGGAAGTCCCCGGCCCCTCGCTCCGTCATCGGCACTCCTCTCGCCGACGACGGTAGTCGTGCCACCTGCTGCGGTCGAGCGGGCACCCGGCGTCGTCAGATGCCTGCGTAGGAGTGCAACCCGGCGACGACCATGTTGATGAAGAACAGGTTGAACGCGATGACCAGGAACCCGGCGACGTTGATCCACGCGGCGGGGGCGGTGCGCCAGCCCGCCGTGGCGCGTGCGTGCAGGTAGGCAGCGTAGACGACCCACGCGACGAAGGCGACCGTCTCCTTCGGGTCCCACCCCCAGAAGCGTCCCCAGGCGGCCTCAGCCCAGATCGCGCCCGCGATGACGGCAAAGGTGTAGACCGGGAACGCGACGATCGTCACGCGGTAGGCGAGCCGGTCCAGCACGTCCGCCGCCGGCAGCCACGGGGCACGGCCGGTGCGCCGCACGAGGTAGAGCAGGCTCGCGACGCCCGCGACGAGCAGCATCCCCGAGGACAGGCAGATCGTCGTCACGTGTACCACGAGCCAGTACGACTGCAGCGCAGGCTGCACGGGCGCGGCCTGCGCGTAGAGGACGGTGCCGGCCAGGAACATCAGCACGACGACGGGGAGCAGCAGGAACGGCCCCGCCGCGACCAAGCGGGCCGCGTCCTCGGCCGGCCTGCGTGCCGCACGGCGCAGCATCACGAGCCATGCGACCACGGCGGCGAGGCAGATCGCCGAGGTGAACTCGTACATGTTGCCCAGCGGCCAGCGTGCTGTGGCGTACCCGCGGGCGGCCAGCGACCCGAGGTGCAGCACCGCGCCGAGCACCACCAAGGCCACGGCCATGCGCCCGAACCGGGCCGCCTGCGGCACGGGCGCGGGGGCCTCGCCGGGGGCGCCCGCCGGGACCGGGACGCGGCGGCCTGCCGCCAGCGCGTACTGCGCGCTGTGGAAGATCAGCGCCAGCACGTAGACGCCGACCGTGGCCATGAAGAGGCGGTCGCTGAGGAGCGAGAGGGTCGGGTCGGCGGTCATCGCGACTCCTGGACGTCGGGTTCTCCGGTACGAGAGGCACCCTCGTCCGCTTCGTGCGTACGAGGGTGCCGCTCGTACCGCACCGTGGCGCCGCTCCCGAGCAGCTCCCGGGCCAGCCGCTCGAACTCCTCGCCGTACCCCGCCCGGTCCGTGCGCGCGAGCCCGCCCAGCTCGACGTCCGTGCGCTGCGGCCCGGCCGGGGTGAGCCGCACCCAGAACCGCCGCCGCCGCACGGCCAGCGACACGGCCAGCCCGCCGAGCGCGAGGACGGCGAACACGAGCACCGCGAGCTGCCCCGGATCGTGGCTGACCTGCAGCGACGCCCATTCGCGTACCCCGTCGAACCGGACGGTGGTGCCGTCGTCGAGGCGGACCTCCTGGCCCGGGGTGAGGTTGGCCCGCGCGACCCGCGCCAGCGCGCCGGACTCGACCTGCTCGGCGGACACCGTGAAGATCGACTGGCCGCGGCCGTCGTCGAGTCCGAGATCGCCGCGCAGGACGTCCACCGCCACCTCGGGGTTGCGCAGCTCCGGGAACACGCTGGTGACGATCTTCCCGCCGGAGCTCGTCGGCGCGAACAGGCCCGTGATCGCGAGCTGGGACGTCCGGCGCTGCTCGGCGTCGTCCAGGCCGGGGCGGGTGAACTTGGTGGCGCCCTCCGACAGCAGCGTCACGGGATCGACCGGCCGCCACTGGATCTCACCGGTGCGCTGCTGTCCATCCGGCCACGTGACAGTGAAGCGGGGTGCGTAGCCGTGGCCGAGCAGGTAGACCCGCGAGCCGTCCAGCCGCAGCGGGCTGTTGACCTCCAGCGCGTAGGGCCGCCACGTGGACACTCCCGCGGCGAGATCCTCGGCGGTCTGGTAGCCGACATCGGCCTTGAAGGCGTCGGCCTGGCCGGTGGGCAGGTAGTCGGCGGCGAAGCGGTCCAGGCGGACGCAGAACGGGTCCAGCTCGGTGCCGTCCACGCGCAGGCCCGCGCGGAAGGAGTCGTAGCCGAGGATGCCGGTGTTGCAGAACTGCTGGCCGGTGAGCACGATCACCTGGCCCGAGTACCCGAACAGCTTCCCGACGGCGAATGCCACCAGCAGGCCGACGAGGCTGATGTGGAACACGAGGTTGCCCAGCTCCCGCAGCGATCCGCGCTCGGCGGAGAGCCCGTCCTCGCGCTCGGCGACGCGCCAGCCACGCAGCAGCCCCCGCACGCGGCCCGCCACCTCCTCGCATGGGGCATCCAGGGTGGCGGTGGCGTGGTGGGGCAGCCGCCCGAGGTTGCGCGGCGTCGCGACGGGCGGGGTGCGCAGCGCCCGTAGCTGTTCGGCAGTACGCGGCAGCAGGCAGCCCACCAGCGACACCATCAGCAGCAGGTACACGGCCGCGAACCACGGGGCCGCGAAGACGTCGAAGAAGCCGAGGCCGTCGAGCAGCGGTGCGAGGCGGGGATGGTCGGTGTAGTAGTCCCGCACGAGCTGCGCGTTGAGGGAGTGCTGGGGCAGGAGCGCCCCCGGCAGCGCCGCGAGGGCGAGGAGGAACAGCAGCACCAGCGCCGTCCGCATGCTGGTGAGGCCGCGCCACACGTTCTGCACCCCCGCGAGTTGCGCATTCCGCAGCCGCGAGTTGCGCATCTCATCAGGCTGTGCTGCGGAATCCGTCCGCGTCGGAGTGGTCGTCACCTAGATCACCGGGACGAATCCGGAGATCGCGACCTGCAGCTGGGCCAGCAGCGCCGCCCACACACCCGTCACCAGGAGCACTCCCACGGTGACGAGCATCGCGCCGCCCGTGACCTGGATCGCGCGCGTGTGGCGGCGCAGGAACCCCAACGCCCGGACGGCCCGCGAGGCGCCGAGCGCGATGAGCACGAACGGCAACCCGAGCCCCGCGCAGTACGCCAGCGTGAGGACCACGCCGCGCAGCGACCCGCCGCCCGTCCCGGCTGCGACGGCGACGACGCCCGCGAGCGTCGGCCCGATGCACGGCACCCAGCCCAGGCCGAACACCGCGCCGAGCAGTGGCGCCCCCCAGACGCCCGCGCGCGGCACCCAGTGGACCCGCCGCTCGGTGCGCAGGACCGGCAGCAGCCCGACGAACGCCAGCCCCATCACGATCATGACGACGCCGCCGGCGCGCTGGAGGGCGAGCTCGTTGCGGACGAGTGTGTCCGAGAGCCACACGACCCCGACGAGGATCACGCCGAACACGACGGTGAACCCGGCGACGAACAGCCCCGCCGCGCCCGCCACCCGCCAGCGGCCGGACCGGGGTGCCTCGGCCTGCGTCACCGTCGCGGGTGGCGCGTCGGCGCCGACGAGCCCGGCGAGGTAGGCGAGGTAGCCCGGAACCAGCGGGACGACGCACGGCGAGGCGAAGCTGACCGCCCCGGCGAGCACGGCGACGACCGCTGCCACCAGCAGCGGGCCCGAGACCGCCAGCGCCGTCGAGTCCATCACCGTCGAGGGTAGGCGCGCGGTCGACGGGGCACCGCACCGGGTTCTACAGGTTGTAGACCGCGAGTTGCCGATCTCGTCAGGGGATGTCGCGGATCTCGTCCGAGGGAACGCGCATGTCGGCCTGATGGAATGCGCAACTCGCCGGTGCAGGATGCGGAACTCGCGGGCGCGGAATGCGGAACTCGCCGGTGCAGGATGCGGAACTCGCGGCGGCGGGATGCGCAACTCGCGGGCTACGGCGCGGCGGGTTCGGCGGCGAGCCGTTGCACGAGCGGGAGCAGCTGGGGCACGCGGATCTGGGCCAGGTACACCGCCGCCACCCGGTGCTCGCGGTCGAGCACGATCGTCGACGGCACGACGTTGCGCGGATAGCCGCGCAGGGCGAGCAGCGTCCGCCCGGCCGGGTCGAAGATCGAGTCGAAGCGGATGCCCTGGTCGCGCAGGAAGTCCCGGGCCGGGTCGGCCGCGTCGCGGACGTCGATGCCGAGCACGACGACGTCCCCCCCGTCCCCGCCCGCCTGGTCGGCGACGAACTGCAGGTCCGGCATCTCCTCCCGGCACGGCCCGCACCAGGTGCCCCAGATGTTGACCACGACGACCTTGCCCGCGTAGTCCTCGAGCCCCACGGTCTGGCCGGGCCGCTGCAGGCTCTCCCCGGTGAGCCCGGTCACGGCACCGCGAGACGACGGCGGGTCGTACAGGATCTCGGTCTTCCCACCGGGGGCGACGAACTGGAAGTCCCCGCCGGTCGCGACGGCGTCCTTGCTCGCCGAGCACCCCGCGAGGGCCAGCAGCAGGACGAGCAGGAGCGCCCTCATGCGCCGGTCTGGGTCGGGTCGCTCTCACCGGCCGGCTCGCTGTAGCGCAACCCGACGAACTCGGCGTCGGCGAACACCAGGGACGTGACCGACGCGAGCGCGCACTGGCGGTGGCGCGGATCGTGCCAGAGCCGCCTGCCGGTGAGGAAGCGTCGCAGCGTCCAGATGGGCAGCTGGTGGGACACGCAGACCGCCTCGCGCCCTTCGGCGAGCTCGCGCGCGCGGTGGACGGCCCCCAGCATGCGGTGCGCGATCTGCAGGTACGGCTCCCCCCATGACGGGGTGAACGGGTCGCGCAACTTCCACCAGTGCTCGGGGCGGCGCACGACGCCGTCCCCGATGGAGACGTCGAGACCCTCGAACAGGTTCGACGCCTCGATGAGGCCGTCGTCGGTGATGATCTCCAGCCCGTGGGAGTCGGCGATGGGCGCGGCGGTCTCCTGGGCACGCTGCATCGGGGAGACGACGAGCGCGGCGACGTCCGCCTCCTCCAGCGCCTTCGCGACGAGATCGGCCTGGTGGCGGCCGTTCGCGGACAGGCCGAAGCCGGGCAGCCGGCCGTAGAGGATCCCGGCGGGGTTGTGCACCTCGCCGTGGCGCACCACGTGCACCACCGTGCGGACGCGCTCGGCGGGCCGCTCCCCCGGCGCGACGGGCTCGGGGATCCGCGCGGTGGTGGTGGGGTCGTTCGCGACCTCGGCGGGCGCCAGCTCCTCCCCCGGCTGCAGCGGTTCGGCGGGGGTGCTCACGCGCTCGCCTCCGCGGCCGCCCGCGCGGCGGCCGGCAGCGCCGCGTCGATCGTCGCCCATGCCTCGTCGTCCAGGGCGGTGGAGACGAACCACGCCTCGAACGCGCTGGGCGGGGCGTACACGCCGCGGTCGAGCAGCGCGTGGAAGAACGCCGGGAACCGCCAGGTGTCGGCGGCCTTGGCGCCCTCGTAGTCCTGCACGTCGGACGTGGAGAAGAAGACCGAGAGCAGGTTGCCCGCGTACTGGACGCGGTGCGGGACGCCTGCGGCGGCGAGCGCGTCGGTGAGCATCCCGCCGAGCCGGGCGGCGTTCGCGTCCAGCGTGGCGTAGACGGAGTCGTCGGCGGCGCGCAGCGTGGCGAGCCCGGCGGCGACGGCGACGGGGTTCCCCGACAGCGTCCCGGCCTGGTAGACGGGCCCGGCCGGGGCGAGGTGGCCCATGAGCTCGGCCGGTCCGCCGAACGCCGCGGCGGGCAGCCCACCGGACATGACCTTGCCGAACGTGTAGAGGTGGCCCGCCACCCCGTCCAGGCCGAACCAGCCGGCGGGTGAGACGCGGAAACCCGTCATGACCTCGTCCATGACGAGCAGGGCGCCGTGGGCGTCGCACACCTCGCGCAGGCCCGCGTTGAAGCCGGGCCGCGGCGCGACCGCGCCCATGTTGCCCGCCGCCGCCTCGGTGATCACGCACGCGATCTCGCCGCCGCGCTCGGCGAAGACGGCACGCACGGCGTCCAGGTCGTTGTAGGGCAGGACGATCGTGTCCGCGGCCTGCGCTCCGGTGACGCCCGGGCTGGTGGGCAGCCCCAGCGTCGCGACGCCGGAGCCGGCCTGCGCGAGCAGCGCGTCCACGTGCCCGTGGTAGCACCCGGCGAACTTGACGACGGCCCGCCGCCCCGTGATGCCCCGGGCCAGCCGGATGGCGCTCATCGTGGCCTCGGTGCCGGAGTTGACCAGCCGCACGCGCTCGACGGGCGCCATCCGCGCGATGATCGCCTCGGCCAGCTCGATCTCGGCCTCGGTGGGCGCGCCGAACGACAGCCCGCCGCCCGCCGCCCGTCGTACCGCCTCGACGACGGCCGGATGGGCATGCCCGAGGATCATGGGCCCCCACGAGCAGACGAGATCGACGTAGCGGTTGCCGTCCGCGTCCGTCAACCAGGGACCCCGTGCCGATGCCATGAACCGGGGGGTGCCGCCGACCGCGGTGAAGGCCCGTACGGGCGAGTTGACCCCGCCCGGGATGGCCGAGGTGGCCCGGTCGAAGAGCGCGCGCGAGGTGGCCGTGCCGCTGACCGACCCGCTGACCGACGAGGTGTGCACGACCTCCAGTCTTACAGCCGCGCGGCGCCGGCAGGTGACGCGGGCGGACGAGACGTCAGCGGCGCCGGGCGGCGAAGAACCGGTTCGCGCCCGGGGTGAAGTCGAGGATCGTGCCGATCAGCGCGAAGAGAGCCGGGGCCGCGACGACGGCGAGGCCGGCGACCAGCTGCCCCCCGCCCGTGAGCGAGGGGTCCACCGCCACCCCGCCGGCCAGGCCTGCGAACACCGCGAAGCCGGTGATCAGGACGAAGACCACCGTCATGAGCGTGCCGAGGATGCGCGCCCAGTTGCGGCCCGCGAACGTCACGAACGCCAGCAGCACGAACACGAACGCCACCGCGCCGACGAAGATCGCGAGCCCGTAGAGCAGCGCGAACGGGTCCACCCCGGTGAGCTGCCGGAAATCGGCAAGCTGCTCGGCGGGCACCATCGACTGGATCGACGCGCCCGCCACCACCACCAGCACGGCACCGCCCAGGAACGGCAGGGCCGCGAGGATGTGCAGCAGCAGCGCGACGACCATCCCACCGGTGCGCCGCGCCTGCGGTTGCGGGTAGCCGTCCGGGTACTGGTCGACGGCCGGGTAGTCCGGGTAGTCGTTGCCGTACGGGTTGTACGGCTGGGCAGGCGCGGGGTACTGCGCCGTCGGCGGGTGCTGCCCGTACGGCGGCGGCTGCACCGATCCCGTCGGGACGACGACGGTCCGATCGTCCGGTCGGCCGTGCTCCGGGGTGGTCACGGCGCCACCGTAGGACCGCGCCGGGTGTCAGCGGAAGTAGCCCGCGGTGCTCGGTCTGTGGATCAGGTAGATGCCACCCGCGATCAGCGCGACCTGGCCGATCGAGAGCAGCGTCGAGATCACCGTGAACAGGTCGAAGCCGCCGAGGAGACCGAAGCCGGTCAGCGACGTGAGGATCCCGATCACCCCGAACAGCAGCGCGATGGCGCCCAGGACCGTGATCGTGATCCGGGCCCACTTCAGGCCGGCCCGCATCTGGATCAGCACGAACACCACCAGAGCGTAGATCACCAGCGAGAACAGCAGCCCGACGAGGCCCACGCCGATGCCGACCCCGCCGAACCCGCCCACCGCGGACACGATCAGCGAGGCGTAGACGATCCCGACCAGCGAACTGAGCAGGCCGACCGCCATCGCGGCGAGGAACGCGAGGAAGCCCTGGTGGACCTCCTTCGGCGGGCGGGCCTGCGCATACGCGGCCTTGACCCCGGCGACGGAGAAGTCGACCCCGGGCTTGTGCGGCGGCCCACCGGGCCCCGGCTGCTGGCCCCACCCGGGCTGGCCGCCCTGCTGGCCGTACCCCTGCTGGCCGTATCCGGGCTGGCCGCCCTGCTGGCCGTAACCCGGCGGGGCCCCGTACCCGGGCGGCTGCTGGCCGTAGCCCGGCGGGGGCCCGTACCCGGGCGGCTGCTGGCCGTAGCCCGGGGGAGGCCCGTACCCGGGCGGCTGCTGGCCGTATCCGGGCGGCTGCTGGCCGTAGCCGGGCTGCTGGCCGTAGCCCGGTTGGCCGGGCGGGTCGGACGGGGAGCTCATGGGCGGCAAACTAAGGCCGCGCACACCCGCGCGTCCATGCCGTGCGGGAGATCGTGACCAGAGGGTGTCAGTCCAGGCGGGCCGCCACCTCCGCCGCCCAGTACGTCAGCACGACGTCCGCACCCGCCCTGCGGATCCCGGTGAGCGTCTCCAGGACGATCCGCTCCCGGTCGATCCAGCCGTTCGCGGCGGCCGCCTCGATCATCGCGTACTCGCCCGACACCTGGTACGCCGCCACGGGCACGTCCGAGGCCTCGGCGACGGCGCGCAGGACGTCCAGGTAGGCCATGGCCGGCTTGACCATGACGAGATCCGCGCCCTCCTCGAGGTCGAGCGCCAGCTCGCGCAGCGACTCCCGGATCCCGGACGGGTCCTGCTGGTAGGTCTTGCGGTCGCCCCGCAGCTGCGACTCCACCGCCTCGCGGAACGGCCCGTAGAACGCCGACGCGTACTTCGCGGTGTAGGCGAGGATGCCCGCGTCCGCGTGGCCCGCGGTGTCCAGCGCCCCCCGGATCACCCCGACCTGGCCGTCCATCATCCCGCTCGGCCCGACCAGATGGGCGCCCGCCTCGACCTGCGCCACCGCCATCTCGGCGTAGACGGCCAGGGTGGCGTCGTTGTCCACCCGGCCCTGCGCGTCGAGCACGCCGCAGTGGCCGTGATCGGTGAACTCGTCGAGGCAGCAGTCCGACATGACCACGGTGTCGTCGCCGATCTCAGCACGCACGTCCCGCAGCGCCACGTTGAGCACGCCGTCCGGGTCGGTGCCCGCGCTCCCCCGCGCGTCACGCCGCGCGGGCACGCCGAAGAGCATGAGTCCTCCGACGCCCGCCGTGACGGCCTCGACCGCCGCCTTGCGCAGCGAGTCCCGCGTGTGCTGCACGACCCCCGGCATCGACGCGATCGGCACCGGGTCGGACGCGCCCTCCTTGACGAACATCGGCAACACGAGGTGGCGCGGGCGCAGGTCGGTCTCGGCGACGAGCCGCCGCAGCGCGGGGGTGGTGCGCAGCCGCCGCGGCCGGTGGGTGGGGAAGGGCATGCGGGCCAGGGTACGACCGGGTGACCCCGTGTCCCCCCGCCGCCCGCAACGCGCGACGAGTGGGTTCCCTCGTACCCGGTACGGGTGTGCCGTTCGTCGTGGTGGGCGGACCCCGTCGACGACCTCAGCCGATGGTCGGGGCCTGCCATATCGAGACGTGTGACGTGCAGTCGGCGGTGAAGGTCTGGCGGTCCCAGCCACCCCATCGGGCAGCGGGTTCGAGACCGGCGAGGGCGGCCATCAGGTCCAACTCGGCAGGCCAGGCGTAGCGCAACTCGGCCGGATAGCACGTGATACCACTCGGCCCCACCGTCACGTGTTGCGTCGTCACCCGCTGGCCCACCGGGTCATGGATCGAGCAGTCCAGACCAGCCTCGTCGAGCTCGAGATGGCGCAGGCTCACCACCTGCCGGCCCCGGCCGAAGCGGCTGGGATCGGGCACGAACGCCTCGACCAGGAACCGTCCACCGGGTGCCAGGTGTCGGGCCACAGCACGGAAGCAGCTGAGCTGGGCGTGTTGACTGGGCAGGGCGAAGAAGGTGTTGAGCACCACGAACACCAGCGAGAACCGCTCACCCACGTCGAAGTCGGTGAAATCGCCGATGCTCACCGCAACCTGCTCCCCACCCGGCTTGACCCGCAGGCGATCCACCATCGCGGGGGACGCGTCGATGCCGTGAACCGGCACCCCCCGAGCAGCCAGGGGCAACGCCAGCCGACCGGTCCCGATCCCCAGCTCCAGCACCGGTCCGGCACCGGCCAACTCGGCCAACAGCTCCACCTGCCCCGCCCCGACCTCGGGATGGCGCTGGTCGTACACGTCAGCGATACGTTCGCCGTAGGTGTCGGCCCTGTAGTCCTTCATACTGATCATCCTGGTCGGATCCGCAGCGCCTTGCGACCGGATCCACGTCGCGCCAGCCCGTTCCCGACCGCCCGCGACCGGCGATCCCGCCCCGGCGGAGCAGGCGTGGACCGGGCGGTCAGTAGTCCGCGACGAGATCCGCCGGCAGCTCCGGCAGCGGCCACCCGGGCTCGGGGTCCCACCGCTCCCAGCCGTCGCAGAACGGCGCGGTCCACGCCTCGATCTCCCGCAGGGCGTCGTGCGCGTCCGCGACGTACGAGTCGGCCTGGGCCCGGGTGAAGCGGCCGGCCACGACGGCGCCCTCCAGCTCGTCGAGGTCCTTCCACTCGACGCGGCGTTGCGGGTCGACCACCAGGTCGACGACGCGGTCGTCGCTGACGACACCCCGCTCGTCGCGCCGCTGCGGCGCTTCGAGGTTCACATACCAGCGCAGGTAGTCGCGGCTGTCGTCACGGAAGATCCACACCGACCACGGCCGGGCCCGGGGTGCGATCCGCAGGCTGCCGTACCCGTGCCAGACGTCGCGGCGCAGCGCCCGGCCGTGGCGGAACATCTCGTGCGGCCCGACCGACCGCACCTCACGGCCGTCCGGCAGCACCGGTCGCAACAGCGGCGTGCCGCCGGGCAGCCAGGCGACCAGCTGCCGCGGCCCGTCCTCCACCACCCGCAGCGGGGCGACGGAGTGCCGGTAGCGCCACAGGATCGTCGAGCCGGGCACGAAATACGGCCCCCCACCGGGCGGCCGCGGTTCGGTGGCCGGCAACGACTCCTCCCGATGCTTCCTCGCGGGCGCCCCACGGCCGACGAAATCGGCATCGGCGACCCCGCTGGTTCGCCTACCGTGGACGTTCGGTCGAGTCTCGCACCCGCCCGCCCCTCGTTCGCCGACCGGGGCGGACGGATGAGAGGCTCGCACCGTCGAGGGGGGTGTGCGTGTGGCGGAACAGTTCGGCCCGTACCGCCTCGAGGCGCTTCTGGGGCGCGGCGGCATGGGCGAGGTGCACCGCGCGTACGACACGGTGCGCCACCGCACGGTCGCGCTGAAGCGGCTGCCCGTCGAGCGGGCGGACGATCCCGAGTTCCAGGCCCGCTTCCGCCGCGAGTCGGCGCTCGCCGCGCAGCTGTCCGAGCCGCACATCATCCCGATCCACGACTTCGGTGAGATCGACGGCCAGCTCTACATCGACATGCGGCTGGTGGAAGGCACCGACCTCGCCTCGGTCGTCGCGAGGGGCGGGCCGATGTCGCCCCGCCGCGCCGTCGGCATCCTCGGGCAGGTCGCCTCGGCGCTCGACGCAGCGCACGCGGACGGCCTGGTCCATCGGGACGTCAAGCCGTCGAACGTGATCGTGCGGGGCCTCGACGAGGACGAGTTCGCCTATCTCATCGACTTCGGGATCGCCTGGTCAGCGACCGGGTCGTCGAGCAGCGCGCAGCTCACCGCAGCGGGTGCGACGGTCGGGACCCTGGACTACATGGCGCCCGAGCGGTTCGCCGGCACGGCGATCGACGGGCGTGCCGACGTCTACTCGCTGGCCTGCGTGCTCTTCGAGCTGCTGACCGGCCGCCCGCCGTTCCCGGGGCTTTCGACCTTGGCCCTGCTGCACGCGCACGTCGCGGTCGAGCCGCCACGGCCGTCGACGGTCCGGGCCGACCTGCCGCCCGGGCTCGACGCCGTCGTGCTCCGCGGGATGGCCAAGGAGCCGGCCCACCGCTACGCGACGGCCGGTGAGCTCGTCGCCGCGGCCCGCGCCGCGTTGCGCCTGCACACGCCACCGCCCGGCGCGCCGCGTGCGCTCCCCACGCCGCCCCCCGGCCGGCGCGTCTCGTCGTCGGGTGCACTCTCCGCGCCCTCGCGCGGCGCACCGGGCGTCTCGCCACAGGGCGGGCCGCCCGGCCCGCCGCACGTCCGCTACCCGCCGCCGGGGTCGGTGCCGCCGCCGCGGGGGGTGCAGGCGGGACCCGTGCCGTCGAGGCCGCCGCTCTCCACGGGGCCCGCCCCGCCCGAGCTCCTCGTCGCGCTGCTCCTGCAGGCGGCCGCCGTGGTGGTGGGCCTGGTCGTCGTGGCGGTCGCGCTGGACAAGGAGTCGACCACCGACATCGGCCCCGTCGGCAACGTGCTCGCCGCGTTCGTGGGGGCCGCCGTCGTGATCTCGGTGGCGTGGGTGCCGTACCTCGTGTTCGGCCTGCTCACCTTCCGCGGCCGGAACTGGGCCCGCATCGTCATCACGGTGATGAGCGCGCTGTGGACGGTCGGTCTGGTGGTAGCGGTGACCGCCGGCATCGAGGCGGTCGCGGCGACGGTGGTGCAGGCCGTCATGCTCGTGGCGAGCATCGTCCTGCCCTTCACGCCGCGCGCGAACCGCTACTTCGCCGCGGTCGAGCAGCAGCGGCTGGCCCGGATCCCGCGCTGACCCAGCGAATGGTCAAGGTGCGCGCCCTCAGCGCGCCGGGTCAGCGGCGGCGGGCCTTCACCTTCCGCGGCGGCGGCAGGGCCCCCTCGGCACGCAGCTTCGCGGCGTGCGCGGCCAGGGCGTCCACCAGCGCGGGCACGCGCGCCTCTGCGGGCTGGACGTCGACGCGCAGGCCGAACTCGCGGGCCGTCTCGGCGGTCTGCGGGCCGATGCACGCGACGATCGTGCGGGCGTGCGGCTTGCCCGCGATCCCGACGAGGTTGCGCACCGTGGACGACGAGGTGAAGCACACCGCGTCGAACCCACCGGTCTTGATGGCCTCGCGGATCGGGGCGGGCGGCGGCGCGGCGCGCACGGTGCGGTACGCGGTGACGTCGTCGATCTCCCAGCCGCGCTCGCGCAGGCCGGCGGCGAGCGTCTCGGTGGCGATGTCGGCCCGCGGCAGCAGGACGCGGTCCACCGGGTCCAGGACGTCGTCGTAGGGCGGGAAGATCTTCAGCAGGCCCTCGGACGACGACTCCTGCGCCTCGGAGACGTCCGGCACGATCTCCGGGACGATGCCGAAGGCCGCGACCCGCTCGGCCGTCGCCGTGCCGACGCAGGCGATCTTGACGCCGGAGAAGGCGCGGGCGTCCAGACCGAACTCGGCGAACTTCTCCCACACGGCCTTGACCGCGTTGGTGGAGGTGAAGATCACCCACTGGTACCGGCCGTCGACGAGGCCCTTGACCGCGCGCTCCATCTGCGTGGGCGAGCGGGGCGGCTCGACCGCGATGGTCGGCACCTCCTCGGAGATCGCACCGTGGACGGCGAGGCGCTCGGTCATGGCACCCGCCTGGTCCTTGGTGCGCGGGACGAGGACGCGCCAGCCGTAGAGGGAGCGCGACTCCCACCAGGAGAGCTCGGAGCGCAGCGCCACCTCCTCCCCGACGGTCAGCACGACCGGTCCGGTGAGGTCCGCGGCACCCGCGGCCGCCGCGACGGTGCCGATGGTGGCCTGCACCGTCTTCTGGGTCGGGGCGGTGCCGCTCGCGGTGACGGCGACCGGGGTGTCCGCCGAGCGACCGTGCTCGACCAGCGCGGACGAGACCTCCGCCAGGTGCGCCGGGGCGGCGTGCAGCACGAGAGGCCCGGGGGCCGCGGCGAGCCGCGCCCAGTCCACCCCGCTGCCGCGCACGTCGGCCTCCGTGTGGGCCGAGCCGAGCGGGACGCCCGCGTACGCGGGGACGGCGGTGGCGGCCGGGACGCCGGGGACGAGGTCGAACGCGATGCCTGCCTCGGCGACCGCGCGGGCCTCGGCGACGACCGAGTCCGTGGTGAGCGGGTCGCCGGACACCAGGCGAGCGACCGAGCGACCGGACCGGGCGTCCTCGACCATGGTCTTGGCGACGTCGGCGGGCTCGCCGACGGCGGGTCGGGTCTCCGCACCCTCCGCGGCCAGGGCGAGGATCGCGTCGGGGACGTCCGGATCGGTCACGACGATCGGGGCTGCGGCGAGCGCGTCGCGGGCGCGCAGCGTCAGCAGGCCGGGATCGCCGGGGCCGCTGCCCACGAAGGCGATGCGTCCGGCGGTGGGGGGTGTGTTCATCCGTTGGCTCCCGATCCAGCATTCGTGGCGGCCGGCAGCGTGTCGCCGGCCAGGTCGAGAAGCTCGGCGGCGAGGGCGGCCCCCAGCTTCTCGGCGTTGTCGAGTTCTCCGGTGACGGAGGCGCGTACCAGCTCCCCGTCCGTGGTTCCGGCGACGGCCCGCAGCGACACCCGGTCGACGGCGCGGCCGTCGTCGTCGAGATCGCTGACGATGTCGGCGAGCGCGCCCACGGGCGCGCTGCAGCCCGCCTCCAGGGTGGCGAGGACGGCCCGCTCGGCGGCGACGGCGGCGCGCGTCGGGCGGTCCTCGAGGGTGGTGGCGAGGAAGTCCGCCAGCTCCCGGTCCTCCGCACGGCACTCGACGGCGAGCGCCCCCTGGGCGGGTGCGGGCAGCATCTGCAGCGGGTCCAGCAGCTCGGTGGCCTCGTCGATGCGCCCGAGGCGGCGCAGCCCGGCGGCGGCGACGACGACGGCGTCCAGATCGCCGGAGACGACCTTTCCGATCCGGGTGTCGACGTTGCCGCGGATCGGGACGAGCTCCAGGCCCAGGCCGAGGGCGGCGAGCTGGGCGATCCGCCGCGGCGACCCCGTGCCGACCCGGGAGCCGGGGCGCAGCTCGCCGAGCACACGCCCGTCCCGGGCGACCAGCGCGTCGCGCGGGTCCTCCCGCGGCGGGACGGCGGCGAGCACGAGCCGCGGATCCGGCGCGGTGGGCAGGTCCTTGTAGGAGTGGACGGCGAGGTCGCACGCCCCGTCCACCAGGGCGTCGCGCAGCGCGGAGACGAACACGCCGACACCGAGCTGGGTGACGGGCGCGGTGGACCGGTCGCCGGGCGTGCGGATCTCGACGAGCTCGACGTCGCGGCCCGCAGCACGGATCCGCTCGGCGATCAGGCCGCTCTGCGCGAGCGCGAGCGCGCTGGGGCGGGTACCGAGCCGCAGCGCGGGCGTGCGGACCGTCATCGGACGGGTTCCTCGTCGCCGTGGGGCAGCGGCGTGCCCGATGCCGCTGCGCGCCGCTCGCCGACGCTCGCTGCGGCCTCCAGCGCGGCGAGGACGTCGCCGCTGCGCTGGATGGCCATGGCGGCCGGGGTCTGCGGGTCCAGTTCGAACAGCTCGCGCAGCGCATGGGCGTAGCTGCTGCCGTCCGGCCCCTCGGCGAGGCGCTTGATCCGCACCGTGGGCGTGTGCAGCAGCTTGTCGACGACCCGGCGGACGGTGCGGGCGAACTCCTCGCGCACGCCCGGGTCGAGGTCGGGCAACCGCGACGCCAGGCGCAGCAGCTCGGCGTCGATCACCTCGGACGCGCGCTGGCGCAGCGCGGTGACGGTCGGCGTGACCTCCGCGGAACGCTGCGCGGCGAGGTAGGCCTGCGCCTCGGCCGCGACGAGCCGCTGGGCGCTCTCGACGGCCGCGCCCTGGGTGCGGTCGGAGAGGCGGCGCTGCAGCGCGGCCAGGTCCACGACGGTGACGCCCGGGAGCTCCGTGACGCGCCCGTCCACGTCCCGGGGCAGGCCGAGGTCGCAGACCGCGAGCGGGCGACCCGCACGCTGTGCGACGGCCGCCGCGACCGTGTCGCGGTCCACGACCGTTCCGACGGCTCCCGTGGAGACCACCATCACGTCCGCGTCGGCCAGCTCGACGGTGAGATCGCCCAGACCGCCCGCGCGGGCGGGCGTGCCGTGCCCAGCGGTGATGTCCGCGAGCCGCCGCGCGCGCTCCGGCGAGCGGTTCAGCACGACGATCTCGGACGCCCCGGCGCGGCGCAGGTGTGCGGCCGCGAGCGCCCCCATCGCCCCCGCCCCGACGACGACGGCGCGGCGGCCGGCCAGGCCCTCCAGCGCGACGTCGGCGTCGGCGAGCGCCTCGGCGACCACGGACGCCCCCGCCGCGTCGATCCCGGTCTCGGAATGCACCCGCTTCCCGACGCGCAGGGCCTGCTGCGCGAGCTCGTGCAGGACGCGCCCGACCGTGCCGGACGTGCGGGCGGTGGCGTACGCGGCCCGGAGCTGACCGAGGATCTGCGCCTCGCCGACGACCATCGAGTCCAGCCCGGACGACACCGCGAACAGGTGCTGCACCGCGGAACCGGCGTAGTGGACGTAGAGGTGCTCGGTGAGCTCGCTCATCGGGAGGCCGGCATGGCGGGCGAGCACCGCGGAGACGTCGCCGAGGCCGCCGTGGAAGGCGTCGACCACGGCGTAGACCTCGATCCGGTTGCACGTCGACAGCAGCACGGCCTCGCTGACATGGGCACCCTTGAGCGCCTCGTCGAGCAGCTTGGGGACCTCGTGCGCGCCGACGGCGGCGCGTTCCAGCACCTCGACGGGCGCGCTGCGGTGCGACAGCCCGACGACGAGCACGCTCATGACGTTCCTCCCGTGACACGGCGCCCCGCGCCGTTGATGGCGGCCGCGGCGGCCTGGGCGACCACGTTGAGGGGCCCCTCGGCGGCCGCCAGGTGCCTCCGGGCGACGTGGAAGGCCAGCACCTGCAGCTCGACCGCGAGGTCGACCTTGCGGACGTCCACGTCGTCGGGCACCTGGAGCACCGCGGGGGCGAAGTTGAGGATGCACCGCACGCCGCAGGCCACCAGCTGGTCGCACACGCCCTGGGCCGCCTGGCCGGGAGTGGCGATCATCCCGATCGTGACGCCGCGCTCGGCGCACACCCGCCGGAGCTCGTCGACGTGGTCGATGAGGATCCCGTTGATCCCGACCCCGACGAGGTCCGGGTCGATGTCGAAGAGGGCGACGACGGGGAAGCCGTTCCCGGCGAAGCCGGCGTAGCCGGCCAGCGCGTGGCCGAGGTTGCCGACGCCGACCAGGGCGACGGCCTGGCGCTGCGTGAGGCCGAGGCTGTGTTCGAGGTGGCGCAGCAGCGGGGCGACCTCGTAGCCGACGCCGCGGATGCCGTAGGAACCGATGTAGGAGAGGTCCTTGCGCAGCTTCGCCGGGTTCACGCCGCTGGCGCCCGCGAGCTCGTCGCTGGAGACCGTCTCCGTGCCCTGCTCGGCGAGCTCGCCGAGCACCCGCAGGTACAGCGCGAGCCGTACCACGCTCGCCTCCGGGACCGACCGGAGCGGGGAGCCGCCCGGGGCGACGGCTCCACCGATGCCCGGGTCGGAGCCGGGGCCGGCGTGCGGCGGCAACGTCACGGGCTGACTCCTCGAGTACATGGTGCGACGGTCGCCTCCGCGCTCGCGTCCGGAATCCCGGAGGGGCCTTGACGACGACCGGAAGTCACGGTAGCCGCTTGTGAAGGCACGCACAAAGTTGCGATCTTGAACCTCGACGTGCCCGCCCGGGTCCTCCCGGGCCCGGCAGACGCGCGTCGGCCGGTGGTCGCCTGCGGGCGCCCGCTCGCCGCACCGCACGCCCTGTGGCGTCGCTCACCGCCCGGGGAAGGTCACCCGGGTGAGTCCGTCCGGGAGCGGCCGGCGGCCCCGCGTGCCGCTGCCCGTTCGCGTGCCGCCGCCTGCCGCGCGAACGGCCCGCCGGCGCCCGGCCCGGTCAGCCGCCGAGCGCCGCCCGCAGCCGCGGCTCCTCGACGCGCCAGAAGCCGTGCTCGCGGCCGTCGACCATGATCACCGGGACGCGGTCGCCGTACTCGGCACGCAGCTCCGGGTCCGTGTCGACGTCGACCGCGGCCCAGCCCTGGCCGAGTTCGCCGCAGACGCGCTCGACGTCGCGTTCGGCGGCGACGCAGGCCGTGCAGCCGCTGCGGGTGTAGACGAGGACACGGACCTCGGCGGGGACATCGGCGGGGACATCGGCGGCGGGCGTCACAGGTCCTCCAGGGCCTCGACCCGGGACGGGTCGGCGATCGGCGGGTGGCGCGGACCGGCGATCGGCGGTCCGCGACGACCGGCGTACGGGCGAACGGGCGAGACGTGCCCGCACATGGTGCCGATCACGCTCCCGATTGTGACGCTGACCGCGCGTAGTGGCCCGCTCACCGGTTCCCCCACGCGGCGAACGGCGGTGCGGGTTCCCCCGTGGACGTCCGGTCGTATGCTCCGCCGCTACAGCTCGCTCAACGGACGAAGCCCCGAACTCGTCGCGCGAACTCACCCGAGGGAGTGGCATGCCCCCTGTCTCCAGACCGCACGTCCCCCGGCGTGCGACCGCACTTGGCCCGCGGGCCGGTCGGGAGGCATGACCGCTCCGATGCATCCGATCCGGTTGCTCCGCACCGAGACCACCCGCCCACCGGCGGGTGGGGAGGTACAGATGCCGTCGACCACCGCTCCCCGCGTCGGTCCACCCCCGCACCACCCCCCGCGTGCCGCAGCTGCACCGGCACCGGTCCGGGCCCCCGGGCCGCCACTGCCCGGGGGCCCGACACCCGCTCCGCCCGCCCCACCGGCCCGAGCGGCGCCGGGCCACCCGATGCCGGGCGGCCCACGCGACGGCCGGGCCGCTCCCCCTCCCGCCCCCGGGCACGTGACCGGCCACGCCGCGAGTCCCGCCGACGGGCGCCCGCTCCCCCTGCAGCGCCCGGTCGCCCCCGCCCCCGAACCGGCAGCCCAGGACGTGAACCCCGAGACGCTCCCCGACGACGGCGACCACGGCGCGGACCAGGGTGCGTGGGCACTCGTCAGGGCTTCGCAGGCCGGCGACATGGACGCCTTCAGCCTGCTCTTCGACCGCTACTACGACGTCGTCTTCCGGTACGTGCTGTTCCGGATGGGCGACCGCATCCTCGCCGAGGACATCACCCAGGAGACGTTCCTGCGCGCGCTGCGCCGGATCAGCTCGGTGAACTACCAGGGCAAGGACATCGGCGCCTGGTTCGTCACGATCGCCCGCAACCTGATCTTCGACCACGTGAAGTCGAGCCGGTACCGGCTCGAGACCACCACGGCGGAGATGGTGGAGATCTCACCGCCCACCGGCGGCCCCGAGCAGCAGGTCCTGGACGGCGCCACCAACGACGAGCTGCTGCGATGCGTCCGCAAGCTCAACCCCGACCAGCAGCAGTGCATCGAGCTGCGCTTCCTGCAGGGGCTCTCCGTGGCCGAAACGGCGCGCATCATGGACCGCAACGAGGGCGCCGTCAAGGCGCTCCAGCACCGCGCGGTCCGGCGCCTCGCCCAGCTCCTACCGGAGGGTCTGCGATGAACTCCGTGCATATCGACGGGGAAGTCCTCCCCGTTACGGTTGCGGCGAACGAACAACCCGATGCGATGAACGGTACCTGCCCCGTAACCCGGCGGCCCTCGGCTCGTTGTGTCGAGCGAGGTCAGCACGGCGCGGTGCCGAGTGGAAACGCAGGGATGCAGTGAGGACGGCCAACATGCCCGCCGAACGGGGCAAGGACGCAGCGGAGAGGTTCGCCGCGGCAGTGGACTCGGGGCGATCCCCCCTGTCCGCCGGCAGCGACGCCGATCTGGCACGCGAGCTGGCGATCGTGGCACGGCTGCGCTCGCGCGAGGGCACGCTGGCCTCGCACGACGAGGCCATGGCGATGCTGCGGTCCGGGACGGACGCCCACGCGCCGCGCGCCGACGAGAAGGCCCGGGCCAAGCAACGGCTCATGGCGATGCTCGCCGAGCGCAGCACACCCGAGCAGCCGGATGCGCCCGGCGCAGGCGGCCGGGTCGTCGCCTTCCCGGCCGTCACCGCGGCGGACCCGACCTCGCCGATCCCGACCGTCCGCGACGAGCCGGTCGCCGGGGAGGCCCGTGTCGAGGCCCTCGACGACCCGTACGACGACGCCTTCGACGATGCCCAGGAGGAGGCGGACGGATCCAGCGACACCCCGCTCGCCGCCGTCACCCCGCTCGCGGGCCGCTCGCGCCGCGGCCGGCACGCGCTGCCGGCGGCGATGAAGCGCGAGGCCATGGGCCGTGCCGGGCGCAGTCGGCTCGCCGGCGAGCGTCCCGGTATCGCCCGCCGCGCGGGCGTGGTCGGCTCCGCGGCGCTGTTCGTGCTGGTCGCGTTCACCGGCACGGGTGTGTTCGTCAGCCAGGACGCCCTGCCCGGCCAGACGCTCTACCCGCTCAAGCGGGCCGCCGAGGCCGCGAGCCTCGCGATGACGTTCGACGACGCGGAGCGCGCCCAACGCAACCTCGAGCTCGCGGCACTGCGGATCGGCGAGCTCGAACGGCTCGTCGCGCTGGGCGGGTCCGGGATCGATCCTCAGGTCGTGCGCGTGGCGATGTCGGAGTTCGACCTCGCCACCAACGAGGGATCGCGCGCGCTGCTGAGCGGCGGCGGCGACGACGCCCTGCACGCCTGGGCGGCGACGCAGTCGGCCCGGCTCTCTGCGCTCCGCCCGTCCCTGCCGGATCCCGCGCTGCCCGCCACGGACACCTCGCTCGCGCTGCTGGACGGCCTGATCGGCAAGGAGTCCCTGAGCTCCGACTCGCCCCGGACGGGAAGCGGCGCCGACAGGCCGGACCGGATCACCCCGCAGGGGCCCGTGCAGCGCAACGGTGCGCCCGGCGCGGGCACAGACTCCTCCGCGCACCCGGCCGATCCGTCGGCGACGCCCGAGGAAGGCCTCCCCGGCCTCCAGCCGGACGGCACGCCGCTCGTCACGGACCCGGAGAACCCGGCGACGGCCACGCCGCAGGACCCGGCGGCCACACAGGACACCCAGAACCCGCGCGTACCGCTGCCCCTGCCCGGCGCACCGGTCACGCTCCCGCCGCTGCTGCCCGGCATGCCGCCGCTCACAATCGGCTGATCGCGGCCGCTGCAGGACTGCGATGAGGGCCGCACCCGCACGGGTGCGGCCCTCATCGTCACCTAGGCTGGAGGCCCGCCCGGCGTGGGCGGATCGGTCGAGCGCGAGCGGGGGACGGGACGGTGACGGGCGAGGAGCGCAACGGGCGCGCCGAGGTGGCGGGGATCACCGAGGCCGCCGACGTCATCGTCGCCGCGACCGCCGACGATCCTGCGGTCCGCGCCGGGGAGGCATCGGCCGCCGCGGCCGTCGCCGCCGGGGAGAGCCCGCCGGACGTCCCGCTGACCGATCTCACCGCAGCGGCGTTCTTCGACGTCGACAACACGATGATGGTCGGTGCATCGATCTTCCACTTTGCCCGGGGGCTCGCGGCACGCAAGTTCTTCACCACGTCCGATCTCGTGGGCTTCGCCTGGCAGCAGGTGAAGTTCCGCGTCGGGGGCCGGGAGACGAAGTACAGCACCACCACCGGACGGGACACGGCGCTGTCGTTCGTCGCCGGGCGCAGCGTCGCCGAGGTTCTGGCCCTCGGCGAGGAGATCTACGACGAGCTGATGGCGGACAGGATCTGGGCCGGCACGCGCGCGCTGGCGCAGATGCACCTGGACGCGGGCCAGCGGGTCTGGCTCGTCACCGCCACGCCCGTCGAGCTGGCACTGATCATCGCGCGGCGGCTGGGGCTCACCGGGGCGCTCGGCACCGTCGCGGAGAGCGTGGACGGCCACTACACGGGCCGGCTGGTCGGCGAGATCCTGCACGGCCCGGCGAAGGCGCACGCGGTGCGGGCGCTGGCCGCGACCGAGGGGCTGGACCTGCGCCGGTGCACGGCCTACTCGGACTCCATCAACGACGTGCCGATGCTCTCCGCCGTGGGCACCGCGGTGGCGGTCAACCCGGACTCGCAGCTGCGCGATCTCGCCAAGCAGCGGGCGTGGCAGGTCCGGGACTTCCGCACGGGCCGCAAGGCCACCCGGATCGCGGTCCCGTCCGTGCTCGGCGCGGGCGCGGTCGCCGGGGCGGTGGCGGCCGGGCTGGCCTACCGCAAGAAGTAGCTCCTTCCCGCGGAAGCGCTACCCGAGGAAGGCGCTGCGCCGCTGCGCGAGCAACCGATAGAGCGTGTGCTGGATGGTCTCGCGCACCTGGTCGGTGAGGTTGAACACGAGCATCGGGTCCTCGGCGGCCGCGGGTCCCAGCTCGTCCGTGCGGATCGGCTCACCGAACTCGATGTACCACTTGGACGGCAGGGGCACCGCACCCAGCGGCCCGAGCAGCGGGAACGTCGGCGTGATCGGGAAGTACGGCAGGCCCAGCAGCCGGGCCACGGGGGTGAGCTCGCCGATCTTCGGGTAGATCTCCTCGGAGCCCACGATGGAGCACGGGATGATCGGGACGCGGGTGCGCAGCGCTGCGGAGACGAAGCCGCCGCGTCCGAACCGCTGCAGCTTGTAGCGGTCCGCGAACGACTTGCCGATGCCCTTGAACCCCTCGGGCCACACCCCGGCCAGCTCACCGGTGCGCAACAGGCGCTCGGCGTCGGGGTTGCAGGCCAGCGTGCTGCCCTGCTTGCGCGCGATCGAGCCGATCAGCGGGGTGCGGAACACGAGATCGGCACCGAGCATCCGCAGGTTGCGCTGCGCCGGGTGCTCGTCGTGCAGCGCGACGGCCGTCATCATCGCGTCCAGCGGCAGCGTGCCGGCGTGGTTCGCGACGACGAGCGCACCGCCGGTGTCCGGTACGTGGTGCATGCCGATGGTCTCGACGCGGAACCAGTGCCGGTACAGCGGGCGCAGCACGGGCAGGATGACGTGCTCGTTGAGGTCGCGGTCGAAGCCGAACTCGTCCACCGTGTAGTCGCCCTCGACGCGCCTCCTCAGGAACGCGAGCGCCTCCTCCAGCGCCTGCTCCCAGGCGGCGGGCTCGGCCTCGGGCGCGGGTTCGGGCTCCGCCACCGCGATCGGGCGGGCGGGTCGCCGTACGGCCCGGCCCCGCGGCTCCGCACCGAGGCGCCAGCGGCGGTTCTCCCCGTCCGGGCGCAGCGGGATGACCCGCGCCCCTTCTGCGGCCCGCACGCCGACCGCCGATCCGTTGCGCCCCTCCGGCACGGTCATGTCCTCTCCGGCGACTCACGTCGCATGCAACGGGCCATGTCGAGCACGCAGCGTTCCAGCGACTCGACACGGGCGGGCGAGACGACCGGGTTCAGGCCCCGGCCGCGGACGAAGTCGTCGAAGGCCTGCATGGTGGTCCACCTCGGTTCGAAACCGAAGCCCTCACGCAGCCTGGTGGTGTCGACGACCCGGCCGAAGTTGAGGAAGCGCATCTGCTCGGGCGAGAAGTCCACGAGCCCGGCACCGCGGAAGAGCCTGCTGACCGGCCCGACGGCGAGGCCAGGGACCGGCACCGGGACCCGCCCGGCCCGGCGGATGGCCTGCGACAGCAGCAGCACCCCGTCCGCAGCGACGTTGAACACGCCCGGGAGGTCCTCGGCGGTCGCCCGCTCCAGGACGGCGAGCGCGTCCTCCTCGTGCAGGAGCTGCACGCGGGCGTCGTAGCCGAGCACCGTCGGCACGACCGGCAGCGCGAAGTAGCGGGTGAGCACGGTCTCGATGCGGGGGCCGATGAAGTTCGCGAACCGCAGCACGGTGACCGAGACGTCCGGGCGGCGGCGGCCGAAGCCCCGCAGGTAGCCCTCGATCTCGACGGTGTCCTTGGCGTAGCCGCCCGACGGCATGTCCTTCGGCGTCGTGGCTTCGTCGAAGAGGGCCGGGTCGCGCGGGCTCGACCCGTAGACCGCCGTGCTGGACTTCAGCACGACGCGGCGCACCGACGGTGCCTTCTGGCACGCCGCGAGCAGCTGCATCGTGCCGATGACGTTCATCTCCTTCATCACCGTGCGCCCCCCGGACGAGCCGGGGCTTGCCGACAGCGACGCGTGCACGACGGTGTCGACGTTCGCGTTCGCGACGACCTTGGCGATGAGGGGGTTGCGGATGTCGGCCCGGACGAACTCGGCGCGGCCCATCCGGCGCAGCATGTCCCGCGACGGCGGGACCGTGTCGACGCCGAGCACGCGGTCGATCCCCGGATTGGCAGCCAGCCGGGCAGCCAGGTGCCCCCCGAGGAACCGGCTGACGCCGGAGACGAGTACGACACTAGGGGTCACAAGCAGAGCCTCACGAAAGACGTTCGACGTGAGTGCCCGATGCTAGACCGATCCGCACCACGGCCACGACACGGTGTGACCAAAGGATCGCAGGCCCGATCCGGGCGGTGCGGCGCGATGCCCACCGCCCGGGACCGCCCTACTTGCCGAGCTTGCGACGCTGCACGCGGGTCTTGCGCAGCAGCTTGCGGTGCTTCTTCTTCGACATCCGCTTGCGGCGCTTCTTGATGACCGAACCCATGCGTCGACGTCCTCCTGGATCGAACCGGATGTGCGGCGCCGGGACCCGCGCCGGAGGTCCCGGCGACCGCCCGCCGGCGCGCGCGTCGGGCCGAGTCTATCCGGCGTCGGACCAGACCGTGCGCAGGTACTCCTCCACCGCCGAGCGGGACACCCGGAACGACCGCCCGTCGCGCACCGCGGGGAGCTCGCCGGAGTGCACGAGCCGGTACACCGTCATCTTCGAGACCTGCATACGCGCCGCGACCTCGGCCACCGTCAGGGTGCCACCCAGCCGGGCGATCTCTTCCGGTGCCATCCGACCTCCTGGAGGTCACGGGCACCGATCCCACCTTCGGCGCCGACCGCCGGTCAGCCTAGCGTTGACCGTCACGCGGTGGACACGGACCCCCACCCGTCCGGGGGACTGATTGGCGCGTATCGGTGATCAGCTCGTGGGGCGCCCCAGTTCCACCGATCGGTCCCGGGCGGCCTCGATCGCGTCGATCAGCGCCGCCCGGACGCCGTGGCGTTCCAGCTCCCGGATGGCCGCGATGGTCGTACCCGCCGGCGAGGTGACGGCCTCGCGGAGGATCACCGGGTGGTCGCTGGACTCGCGCAGCATCCGCGCGGCACCGAACGCGGACTGCACGATGAGGTCCGCGGCCACCGCCCGCGGCAGCCCCAGCAGGATCCCCGCGTCGATCATGGCCTCGACGAGGAAGAAGAAGTAGGCGGGCCCCGAGCCGGACAGCGCGGTGACCGCGTCCTGCTGCGTCTCCGGCACCCGGACGACCCGGCCGACCGCGCCGAGCATCTTCTCCACCGCGATGAGGTGCTCCTCGGTGGCGTGGGTGCCGGGCGACACCGCGCTCATCGCCTCCCCCACGAGCATCGGGGTGTTCGGCATGACCCGGACGACGGACGTCCCGGTGGGCAGCACCGCCTCGAACCGGGAGGTCGGCAGGCCCGCGCACAGCGACACCACGGCGGTGGCCGGCTTCAGCGAGGCCGCGAGCTCGTCCAGCACGGGCGCGATGTCCTGCGGCTTGACCGCCACGACGACCATCTCGGCCTCCGCCACCGCGGTGGCGATGTCGGCGGAAGGGACGCCCAGCCGCGCGGTCAGCTCCGCGGCGCGCTCCGGATGCCGCTCGCTGAACACGAGGTCGGCCGGGGCACGCCCCGCCGCGAGCAGGCCCGCCAGCAACGCCTCACCGATCTTGCCTGCCCCGAGCACCGCGATCCGAGTCATGCGGGCACCGTAGCCGGGGTGCCCCCGTCGAGAACGACGATATGCAGCGTCCGGGGGCCTCCCGGGCTGCACAACGTCGTTCTCGACGGTCACTCAGGACGGGACGGACGCCCCGGGGGCGCTCGCCGCGCCGGACGCCTGCAGGTGCAGCCGCGCGAACAGCAGCGTCTCGGCGAGCATCGCGGCCCGCTCGTAGCGGGTGCGACAGCCGCGGGTGTTGATCTCCGCGACCACCACGCCACCGAAACCGGCGTCGGCCAGCCGCTGCAGCACCTCGGCACACGGCTGCGTGCCGCGGCCCGGGACGAGGTGCTCGTCGCGGTGGGCGCCGGTGCCGTCGCCGAGGTGCAGGTGCGCGAGCCCCTCCCCCATCCGCCGCAGCATCGCGAGCGCGTCGTCGCCCGCGACGGCGGTGTGCGACAGGTCGAGTGTGTAGTGGGCGTAGCCGACCGCGGTGGGATCGTGCCCCGGGTCGTAGGGCGTGGCCGTGACCCTGCCGCGCGTCACCGGGAACATGTTCTCCACCGTCAGCAGCACACCGCAGGACGTACCCGCCCGCGCCACCTCCTCCGCGAACACGTCCGCGTAGCGTCGCTGCCAGCGGAACGCCGGGTGCAGGACGACGGTGCGTGCGCCGAGATCGGCGGCGACCGCCACCGAGCGCCGCAGCCGTTGCACCGGGTCGGCACCCCACACCCGCTGGGTGACGGCAAGACACGGCGCGTGCACCGCCACGACCGGGATCGCGAAGCGCTCGGCGAGCCGCCCGACCGCCGCCATGTCCTGGCTCACCGGGTCCGTCCACACCATCAGCTCGACGCCGTCGTAGCCCAGCTCGGCGGCCAGCTCGAAACCCGCCCGCACCGACTCGGGGTAGACCGAGGCCGTGGACAAGGCGACCGGGATGGCGGGTGCAGCCACCCCGCCATCCTCTTCGTCAGCGTCCGATCAGCACAAGCACGGCAGGTGAAGCCGTCAGCAGCAACCCGACGAGGACCGCGAAGATCGTGGTGCGGAGGTCGCGGTTGTGCAGCAGGCCGCGCACGATGATCACCAGTCCTACGGTGACCAGCAGCGCCGCGGCGACCGCGACGATCGGGAAGCCCTTCCAGAGGTAGCGGAACGCCACCCAGAGGGCCGCACCGCCGATCGCCCCGGCGATCCACTGCGCGATGACGGCGGGCCACGACGGCCCGGAGCGGGGCGCCCGCTCCTCCTGCGCATCCGGATCGTGCTCGGCCTCGGCGTCCTCCTCGGCGAGACCCGGGGCCTCGCCGTCCTCGGCCGTGCCGACCTTTCCGTACTCCTCGGACTCGACGTCGTAGAAGCCGGTCGGCGGGCCCTCCGCCCCGTCGCCGTCGGCCCCGCGGCGCCGATCCCTGTCGTGCTGGTCCGCACCCGCGTGCTGCTCGTCGTCCCACTGGTCGTCCGACCAGTCCTCGTCCCACTCGTGGGCGTCCTCATCGTCCTGGTCCTGGACGCGCGGGGCGAACTCGGTGGGCGGGCCGCCGTCCTCCGGCGCGCGGGCCGGGACGGCCGTGGTCGCCTCGGCGCTCCCTGCCGCCGTGGCTCCGGCCGCCTCCGCGACCTGAGCGATCGGGCCGGTGGCCTCGACGTCCGGGCCGCCACCCTGCGACCACTGCTGGTAGCCGGGCTCGTACGCGGCAGGCGGGGTGGACGCGGGGACGCGCGGCATCACGTCCGTGGGCGTCTCCGGTGGCAGCGGGCGGGAGACGGCACGGTAGGCCTCGAGCCTGTCGTCGGTGCCCGACTGCCCGTACGAGGGCTGGCGGGGCTGCGGTGTCTCCGGGGCGGGGGGGTGGCCCGGCGCGGTGCGCTGCCCACCGACCTGACCGGTGGCCGCGGTGACCCCGACCGTCGCGACCGACTCGGCGTTCTCGTCGTCCGAGGTGCGCCGGCGGCGGCGGCGGGACGACGAGGCGGCATCGCCGTGCTCCGCCAGGAGCTCGGCGACGGTGCGTTGGCGGGGCCGCTCGGTGTCGGAAGTCATCCGGTCCACCGTGCCTCGAACGGCGACAGGCGACCAAGTCCATCGGATGCGCCCTGCGCCGAACGGTCGCTCTGCGTCTGGCGTGGGTGTGCAGAGCCGTCGAGGGTGTCGAGCCGGCGCAGGATGACCCCTTCACGCAGCGCCCAAGGGCAGATTTCGAGCCGGTCGACGCGCAGGGCGCGCATCGCGGCCGCGGCGACGAGCGCGCCGGCGACGAGCTGGTGGGCCCGTCCGGGGCTCACGCCTTCGAGATCGGCGAGATCGGCGGCCGACATCCGCGTGATGAAGGCCACGACCTGGCGCAGCCCGGCCTCGGTGAGCATGCGTCGCACCCGTGGCCCCGCGCCCGACGGCGCCGCCCCGGCGAGGCGGGCGAGCGACCGGAACGTCTTCGAGGTACCCACGGCGAGTTCGAGCACGCCGCTGCGACGCAGCCGACGCCCGACCGGGGCGAGCTCGGCGTCGAGGAAGGCGCGCAGGGCGTCGATCTCGCCGCGGGTGGGTGGGTCGCCCGCGAACCACTCGCGGGTGAGCCTGCCCGCGCCCAGCGGCAGGGACGCCGCGGTGGCGGGCAGCTCGTCGAGGCCGACGGCGAGCTCAAGGGAACCACCGCCGATGTCGAGCACCAGCAGCTGCCCCGCCGACCATCCGTACCAGCGGCGGACGGCGAGGAACGTGTAGCGGGCCTCGTCCTCGCCGGGGAGCACCTGCAGTGAGACCCCGGTCTCGGCGCGGACCCTGGCGAGCACGGCGGCCGAGTTCGTGGCATCGCGCAGGGCGGACGTCGCGAACGCCAGCACCTCGGCGCAGTCGGCAACCGCGGCCGCCTCGTGGGCCCGGTGGACCGCCGCGACCAGGGCGTCCGCGCCCTCGCGGCTGAGCGCCCCCGCGCGGTCCAGGTGCTCCGCGAGGCGCAGCTGCGCCTTCTGCGAGCTCATCGGCGTCGGGTGGCCGCCACGGTGGGCGTCGACGACGAGCAGGTGGACGGTGTTGGATCCGACGTCGAGCACGCCGAGGCGCACGGCGGCCCCTCAGGACTCGAACTTGTAGCCGAGGCCGCGCACCGTGACGAGGTGGCGCGGCGTGGACGGGTCGATCTCGACCTTCGAGCGCAGGCGCTTGACGTGGACGTCGAGGGTCTTGGTGTCGCCGACGTAGTCCGCCCCCCACACCCGGTCGATGAGCTGGCCGCGGGTGAGGACCCGCCCGACGTTGCGCAGCAGGTACTCGAGCAGGTCGAACTCCTTGAGGGGGAGCGCCACGTCCGCGCCGCGCACGCTCACGACGTGGCGCTCGACGTCCATCCGCACCGGGCCCGCCTCCAGCACGGCCCCGCCGCCCCAGCCCGGCGCGTCCTCGGTGGCCGCGTCGGATCCGCGGCGCAGCACCGCACGCACCCGGGCGATCAGCTCGCGGGCGGAGTACGGCTTGGTGACGTAGTCGTCGGCGCCCAGCTCCAGCCCGACGACCTTGTCGATCTCGCTGTCCCGGGCCGTCACCATGATCACCGGAACCGACGAGCGGGTGCGCAGCGCCTTGCAGACGTCCGTGCCACTCATGCCGGGGAGCATGAGGTCGAGCAGCACGATGTCGGCACCGTTGCGGTCGAACTCCACGAGGGCGTCCTGGCCGGTGGCGGCGATCGCGGTGGTGAACCCCTCCTTGCGGAGGAGGAACGCCAGCGGATCGGCGAAGGACTCCTCGTCCTCCACGATGAGCACCCTCGTCATGTCGTCCTCACGGGGTCGCGGACCGGATCTGTGGTGACCGGGGGCTCTGCGGCGGGTTCGGCGGGCTTCGCCGCAACGTGCGCGGGCAGCCGCATGGTGAAGGTGGAGCCGGTACCGGGTGTGCTCCACAAGCGCACCTCCCCACCGTGGTTGGCCAGCACGTGCTTGACGATCGCGAGGCCCAGCCCGGTGCCGCCGGTGGCGCGCGAACGGGCCGGGTCGACGCGGAAGAAGCGCTCGAACACCCGCTGCTGGTGTTCCGCGGCGATGCCGATGCCCCGGTCGGTCACGGAGATCTCGACCGAGTCGCCGGCCCGGCGGCGGGTGACGGAGACCGGGGCGTCGCGCGGGGAGTAGGCGATGGCGTTCTCGACGAGGTTCGCCAGGGCCGTGACCAGCAACGTGTGGTCGCCGTCGACCTCGAGGCCGCTCGCCCGGTCCACGTGGATCTCGATCCCGGTGGACTCCGCGGAGATGCGGCAGCGGGCCAGCGCGTCCGCCACCACGCCGTCGACCTCCACGGCGGCCAGCTCCGGCAGCCGCTCGGCGCCGGTGAGCCGCGACAGCGCGATCAGTTCGGTGACCATCGCACCCAACCGCGTCGACTCCTTGAGGATCTTCGTGGCGAACCGGTGCACCTCGGCAGGGTCGTCCGCGGCGTCGAGCACCGCCTCGGCGAGCAGGCCCACCGCCCCGACCGGGGTCTTCAGCTCATGGCTGACGTTGGCGACGAAGTCGCGCCGGGTGGCCTCCAGGCGCACGGCCTCGGAGGTGTCCTCGGCCTCGACGAGCGTGTAGCCCTCGCCGAGCGGCCGGACGTGCGCCGCCACCGCCGACGGGCCGCGGCCACGGCGGTCCAGCGGGGAGAGGTCGACGTCGGCGGACCGGCCGGACTGCAGCGCCTCCTGGCAGGCCGCCCACGCCCGCGGATCGGGCCTGCCGCCGGACACGACGCCCAGCTCCACGGCCCGGGTGTTGTACAGCACGACGTCGCCGGAGCGCGCGAGGACGGCGAGGCCCGCACCCGAGGACTGGAAGACGCGCTCCAACAGCTCCTCCAGCACCGGTGCGGCGCGGGACTTGGCGGCCGGCGGGCCAGGGCTCGGGAGGTGGCTCGGGACGCTGCCGCGGTGCCGGGCGAACATCACACCGACCGCACCGCCGAGCAGCGCGGCCACGATCGCGACCAGCACCCACGCCATCACGCTCCGAATCGTAAGCGCGAAGGGTGGGCCGACCACCAGCCCGAACAGCGCGGCGTGACGATGGCGACGTCGCAGCGAGCGACTTTTCGCCCTTCGTTCACCACCCGTTCACCCGGTCGATTCGCGGTGCGCGGCCGGCCGGCCCGGACCGGCACGCCCGGTGCGGGATGCGACACCCTGGGTCGCCTCTCGCGCCCGGACGGTGATCGTGCCCGGCCGCGCCCGGGTCAGCGGCCCTGGGCGGCCACCGCGGCCGCGGCCGTCCTCGCCGCGTCCGGGTCGAGGTAGACGCCGCCGCGGACGGTGGGTCGCAGGCCGGCGTCCAGGTCGTAGCGCAGCGGGATGCCGGTCGGGATGTTGAGGCCCGCGATGTCGTCGTCGGAGATCCCGTCGAGGTGCTTGACCAGGGCACGCAGCGAGTTGCCGTGTGCGGCGAGCAGCACCACCTTCCCGGCCAGCAGGTCGGGCACGACCTCCTGCTCCCAGTAGGGCAGGAACCGCACCACGACGTCGGCGAGGCACTCGGTGCGCGGCAGGGCGTCACCGAGCCCGGCGTAGCGCGGGTCGCCGTCCTCGCTCCACTGCGAGCCCGGCTCGATCGGCGGCGGCGGGACGTCGTAGGAGCGGCGCCAGAGCATGAACTGCTCCTCGCCGAACTCGTCGAGGGTCTGCTTCTTGTTCTTGCCCTGCAGGGCGCCGTAGTGGCGCTCGTTGAGCCGCCAGTCCCGCTTCACCGGGATCCAGTGGCGGTCCGCGGCGTCCAGGGCGAGGTTCGCCGTCGAGATCGCCCGGCGCAGCAGGGATGTGTGCACGACGTCGGGCAGCAGGCCCGCCTCGCGGAGCAGCTCCCCGCCGCGGCGCGCCTCCTGCTCGCCGAGCTCGGACAGAGGCACGTCCACCCAGCCGGTGAACAGGTTCTCGGCGTTCCAGACACTCTGGCCGTGGCGCAGCAGCACAAGCGTTCCCATGCGGAGCACTGTGCCATCCTCGGCCGTCCCGGCCACTTCCCGCCGCGACCACGCCCTGACATGATCCGCTTGCACAGCGCGACACCGAACGTGGGGTGACTGAACGCCCGTCCCCGGCCGGAGTACGCTCCTCGCTCCGTACGCCGCTGCACTCGGCACGCAGCGTGACACCCTTGGCCGGCCCGGCCGGCGAACCCGAAACCTGCCCAGCGACGGAGGCGGTGCGGCGATGACGGCGCCCGTGAAGGAACGTCCGGCCGGCCTGTGGCACCCGGCGCTGTACTACACCGACCAGGACGACTACCTCGCGGGCGTGGTCGGATTCGTCCGCGAGGGGCTGGAGCGGGGCGAACCCACGCTGGTCGCCGTCCCCGAGCCCAACCTCGGCGCCGTGCGCGAGGAGCTGGCCCCCGCCGAGCGCGCGGCCGTGCACATGGTCGACATGCGGCGTGCGGGCCGAAACCCCGGACGCATCATCGGAAGCGTGCTCGGCGCGTTCGTCGGGGAGCATCCGGGCCGTCGGGTACGGATCGTCGGGGAGCCGATCTGGCCCGGCCGTTCCGACGACGAGTACCCCGCCTGTGCCGAGCACGAGGCGCTGATCAACGTCGCCCTCCAGGACGCGCCGGCATCCGTGCTCTGCCCCTACGACACCACGAGCCTCGACGGCGGGCGGATCCACGACGCCGCCCGTACCCATCCCGTGCTCATCGAGGGCGGGCGTCGGTGGCACAGCCTGGACTACGCCGACCCCGTGGCCGTCGCCGCGATGTTCGACCGGCCGCTGCCCCCGCCACCGCCCGAATCGGACATCCAGGTCGTCGGCGGTCCGATCGGTCCCGCGCAGGCCCGCCGGTTCGTCCACGACGTCGCCGCCCGGGCCGGGCTGCCTCCCGTGCGCGTCGCCGCCCTGCGCAGCGTCGTGCAGGAGCTCGTGATCAACACGATCGTGCATGCGGGCGGCCAGGGACTGCTCACCGTGTGGGTGACCGACGAGCACCTCGTCTGCCAGATCGAGGATCGTGGCTTCCTGCCGGACGTCCTGGCGGGCAGGCGGCCGGGCACGCCGTCGGACACCGGGCACGGGCTGCGTCTGGTCCACGATCTCGCCGACCTCGTGCGGGTGCACCGCGGGCCGGGTGGGACGACGGTTCGGGTCCATCTGACGTTCGGCACCGAGGCGGGCCCGGGGGATCGGTCGCCGGACGAATCGCGGGCCGCGGAGACGGTCGAGGTACCACCCGCCGGGACGGTGCGGGCGACGCCGACCGGATGCTGACGGCGCGGCTCAGCGGACGGGGACGGCGTCGGCGCGGATCGTGTCCGCCAGCCGCTGGAGCGTCTCGCGCAGCTCTTCGATCGTCGCCCGGTCCAAGCCGGTGGCCGCCGCCACGGTGCTCGGCACGGCGTCGGCGCGGCGGCGCAGCGCGTGGCCGGCGTCGGTGAGCCCGATCAGCACGGAGCGCTCGTCGTCCGGCCGGCGGCGACGCCAGATGAGGCCGGCCGCCTCTAACCGCTTCAGCAGCGGGGACAGCGTGCCGGTCTCGAGATGCAGTGCCTCGCCGAGGCCTCCGACGGTGGCTTCACCGCGCTCCCACAGGACGAGCATCACGAGGTACTGCGGGTAGGTAAGTCCCAGTTGATCGAGCAGCGGCCGGTAGCACCCCGTCATCGCGCGTGAGGCGGTGTAGAGGGCGAAACACAGCTGCTCGTCGAGGTTGAAACTCGACGGCTCGGGCGGCGCCATCCGTACACCGTAGTCCCCGCCTACCCCCCCGTTCCTCCGGTGTCGACTGCCACAGCCTTCTACGCCCAGTAGAAGTTCTACGTGAAGTAGAAGTACGGTGCGGTCATGATCCCCGACCTGACCGCGGCGCGCGAGCAGATGGCCCTCTCGCTGAGCTTTCACATCGTCTTCGCGGTGCTCGGGGTGGGGATGCCGTGGCTGATGCTCGCCGCGCAGTGGCGCGGCGTGCGCACCGGCGACCCCCGCTGGACAGCGCTCGCGCACCGGTGGGCCGGCGCCGTCGCCGTCCTGTTCGCCGTCGGCGCCGTCTCCGGGACGGTGCTCTCCATCGAGTTCGGACTCCTGTGGCCGACGTTCATGGAGCGGTTCGGCGCCGCCATCGGGCTGTCGTTCACCCTGGAGTCGTTCGCGTTCTTCGTCGAAGCGATCTTCCTGGCCCTCTACCTCTACGGCCGCGACCGCCTGAGCCCGCGGGTCCACCTGCTCTGCGCCGTCCCCGTCGCGCTCGGCGGCATGGCGTCGGCGCTGTTCGTCACGACCGCGAACGCCTGGATGAACGGCCCGGTCGGGCTCGTCACCGGACCCGACGGCGACCTCGTGGCCACCGAGCCCCTCGGGCCCTTCATGGCCCCCACCGCGGCGCCGCAGATGGTGCACATGGCGCTGGCCGCGCTCATGTGCACCGGCTTCGCGGTGGCCGCCGTCTACGCCGTGGCGATCCTGCGCGGGCGCGATGACGGCTACCACCGCCGCGGGTTCGCCGCAGGCGCGGTGATGGGACTCGCGACCGCTCCGATGCAGGTACTCGCCGGGGACTGGGCCGCACGTGCCGTCGCCGCGAACCAGCCCGCGAAGTTCGCCGCCATGGAAGGGGTCGCGCGGACCGTCGACGGGGCCCCGTTCCGGCTCGGGCCGCTGGAGATCCCGAACGCGCTGTCGCTGCTCATGCACCTCGACCCGGACGCCCGCATCGTCGGCCTGGATGCCATCCCGCCGCCGGACCGGCCACCGGCGGCCCTCACCCACCTGTCGTTCGAGATCATGGTCGTGATCGGCACGGCGCTCGCCGCGCTCGCCGTCTGGGCCGCGTGGATGTGGTGGCGCGGCAGGCGGCCCGTCGGGAACGTGTGGTTCCTGCGCGCGATGGCCGTCGCCGGGCCGTTGCCGTTCGTGGCGCTGCTGGCCGGGTGGGTCGTCACCGAGGTCGGACGGCAGCCGTGGATCGTCTACCGCGTCATGCGCACCCCCGAGGCGCTGACCACGCAGACCGGGCTCGAGGTCTACCTCTACGTCACCGCCGTGGTCTACCTGGTGCTCGCCGTCGCGCTCGTGGCGATCCTGCGACGGCTCGCGCGCCGGCCGACCCCGCCCGACCCGCCCGAGCCGCCCGAGCCGCCCGAGCCGCCCGAGCCGCCCGAGCCGCCCGAGCCGCCCGAGCCGTCGGAGCCCCGTCGAGAACGACGTTACGCAGGCGACACGCCGGCGGAGATCGGCACAACGTCGTTCTCGACGGCCACCGGGGAGGGCCGGTCATGACTGCCGCCGATGGGCTCGCCCTGATCGTCCTCGCCGGGCTCGGCGCCTACACCGTCCTCGGCGGCGCCGACTTCGGCGCGGGGCTGTGGCACCTCACCCGCTCGCGCGCGCAGCGCGAGCTGCTCGTCAAGGCCGTCGGCCCGGTCTGGGAGGCCAACCACGTCTGGCTGATCTTCGTCGTGATCACGCTGTTCACCGGCTTCCCCGGGGCGTTCGGGGCGCTGTCGCGCGCGCTCGTCGCCCCGCTGTCGGTGGCGCTGCTCGGGATCGTCCTGCGCGGCGCGGCGTTCGTTTTCCACACCTACGGCGGGGAGGTCCGCGGCACCCGCGCGTGGGGACACGTGTTCGCGTGGTCGTCCCTGCTCACCCCGTTCGCGTTCGGTACCGCCGCCGGGGCGATGGCGGACGGCACCCTGCGCGCGGACGGCTCGGCGGGTCTGCTGGCGCCTTATCTCGCACCGCTGCCGCTGGTCGGGGGGATCCTGGCGGTGGCGTGCTGCGCCTTCCTGGCGGCGGTGTTCCTCACCCGCGACGCCGAGCGCGTCGGATCTCCCGCGGACGGGTTGGTGGGCCGGATGCGCCGCAGGGCACTCGGCGCGGGCACCGTCGCGGGCCTGCTCGCGCTCGCGGCGCTGCCGCTGCTCCCCCCGGCGCTCGCGGCCGAGCTGCGCGGCATCGGGTTGCCCGCGGTGGCCGCCTCGGCGGCGGCGGGCGTGCTCGCGCTCGCGCTGCTCTGGCGGCGCTCGTACTCGCTCGCCAGGGTGGCCGCGGCAGCCGCACCGCTGGGCCTGCTGACGGGTTGGGCGCTTGCGCTGCACCCGGACGCGCTGCCCGGCGTCGCGCTCGCCGACACCGCAGCACCCGCCGCGATCGCCGGCCCGGTGCTGGGCGTGCTGCTCGCCGGGCTCGTGCTCGTCGCACCCGCCTACGTGTTCATGGTGCGGGTGCTGCGCGCGCGGTGAGGCGGGTCAGTGGGCAAGCGTCTTGAGCGCGACGACGAGCGCACCCAGCCCCAGCAGCGCTGCGACGAGCACCGCCCGCTGCCACCACGGCAACATGGTGCGGCGCGCGGCGAGCAACGCGAACAGCCCCAGCGTCACGACCGACACCCACACCCCGGCCCGCAACGCCCCGGCCGTCCCGATGATGCCCACGCCGGCGAGGGCGAGCAGCAGCAGAGGCACCGCGGAGGCCTGCAGGATCTGGCCGGACGCCCGCAGCGCGGCCACCGCGTCCGCGCCGCGGGGGCCCTGCCCGTGCGCCGCGACGTGCGCCACGTAGTCCGCGAGCAGGCTCGCCGCGTACAGCGCCCCGGTGGCGATCGCGACGTCGGCGAACGCCGTCCACGCCGACTCCACGTCCTCGACGTGGCGGGCGAGCACCAGGAGGGTGCTCAGGCAGGCGATGCCGCCGTAGATGCGCTCGCGCAGGACCGCGGCGGTCGCTTCCGGCGGATCGTCGGGCTCGATGCGGGGCACGGGGGCTCCTCGGGGTCGGGGCACCCGGAGGATGCCGGACCGACGCCGTGCGCCGTCCGAGGCCCGAGATGTGACGAGCGCCATGTTGAACCCGGTACCCGGGTACGGGCTTACGGTCTCCTCGTCGACGGGCTCGCGGAGGAGGACGACGGTGGAGGGCATCGGGAGCGGCGCGGGCGATCCGGGATGGGTGCCGGTGGACGCCTGCACGTTGGCGGCGGCGGAGCGGCCGGTTCGGCTGGACGAGTTCGCGGACCTCTTCCGCGGCCTGCGGCGGCTCGACCGGTACGAACCGGAGTGGTTGCGGCTGCGCCTCGCGGACGGGGCGGGGGTGGCGGAGCGGGCCGCGGAGCTCACCGCGCGGGAGGCCGGCTGCTGCGCGTTCTTCGACTTCACCGTGCACCGCGAGGGCGGCGACGTGGTCGTGGACGTGCGGGTACCGCCGAGCCGGGCCGCCGTGCTCGACGGGCTGGCCGCGATGGCCGGGTACCCGCGGTGAGGTCGGGTCAGCTGGCCGCGGCTGCCGGGATGACCGTCCAGACGCTGCGCTACTACGAGCGCCGCGGTCTGCTGCCCGAGCCGCGCCGGACGACGGGCGGGTACCGCGAGTACGGCGAGGACGCCGTCGCGCGGCTTCGGGCGGTCAAGGCGGCGCAGCGGCTCGGCTTCACCCTGGACGAGGTGGCCGACCTGCTCGACACCGGACGGCGGCACCCGACCCCCGTGCTGCAGGAGCGGGCGCGCGCCAAGCTGGCCGAGATCGAGGACCGCATGGCCGACCTCGAACGGATCCGGGAGGGGCTGCTCCAGGTCGTCCGGGCGCGGTGCGTGAGCATCACCGCCTGCACGTGCCCGCAGCGCCCGTCCCCCTCGCGGGCCGGGGAATCCTGATCAGCGCCGGAAACGCCAGCGGGTGGCGCCGTAGGGCTCCGCGCCCGCGACGCCCACCGCGGTGTGGAACGTGAAGCGGTACAGGTGCCACGGCGGCGGACCCGCGCTCGGAGCGCTGAACGGGGCGGTGAGCGCGTCCCCGTCGACCTGGGCGGGCCAGCCGTGGACGTCCCGGTAGCCGGCCGCGACGCGTTCGAGGGTCTCCGGGTCGGTCACGCGCTCGGCGGAGCCGTCGAGCACCAGGTCGATGCCCGGCAGATGGACCGACAGCGTGCAGACCGGGTTGACCGCGAGGTCGCGCGACTTGCGCGTGCCGGGGCCGCTCGGGAAGTAGAGGTCGCCGTCCAGCCACTGGGCGCCGACCCCCGCTGCGTGCGGCCTGCCGTCCGGCCGGCAGGTGCCGAGGAAGAACGTGAACTCGGCGCCGGGCTTCGCCATGGCGACGCGGGCCCGGTCCCAGCCCAGCGCGGCGTTGCCGTAGCCGTCGAGATTCGTCGTGTCCGTGGGTGCGAGATCGGTCATGAGGGTCGGACGGGCCGCGGGTCGCGAACTCATCGGTTCCGGGTCTGCCCGCGGCACGTCGCTCCCGGTGTAGTCGGTCGCGCGCGTAGCCGCGACGGATGCCGCTGCCCGGGGCTTCCTGTGGCTGCGGGAGGACCGCCCCGGTCCGCCGCGATGGCCACGGCGAGGCAGCCGTGCGGCGCTCGAACACACGCTCGACGGTTCGCACACACCCCGGAGCGCTCGCACATACCGCCGGCGGTGTGTGCCAGCACCACGGGATATGTGCGACCGGCTGGGGGGCGCGCGTGTCCGGGGGGCGCGGGTCGGGGGGCGCGCGTGTCCGGGCCGCGCGGGTCCGGGCCGGCCGGGGCCCCCGCGATGAGTTCCGGCCGGGTATCGGGTCTGTTCTCGTGTCGTACGCCCCTTCCCGGCAGGGAACTCCACGGAGGACACCATGACGACCATGCCGAGTGACCCCACCACCGCGCTGCCCGGCCGCCCGCCCGTCGTCGACCTGGCCACCTGGCAGACCGCCCGTGACGAGCTGCTGGTCCGCGAGAAGGCCCACACGCGCGAGGGCGACGCCATCGCCGCGGTGCGCCGGCGGCTGCCGATGGTGGAGTTCGACGGGACGGTCGAGGTCGTCGGACCCGACGGCCCGGTCCCGTTCCTGGACCTGTTCCAGGACCGTGACGAGCTCGCGGTCTACAAGCACATGTGGCACGACGGCGCCCCGCACCAGGGGCAGTGTGGGGGCTGCACCACCAACGCCTGGAACCTGAAGGACGCCGTCTACCTCAACGCCCGCGGCGTCTCGTTCGCCATCCTGACCGAGGGCCGGTGGGACGAGGTGGCTCCCTACGTCGAGTTCATGGGCTACACCCAGCCCTGGTACTCGGTGCGCGACGTGGCCGCTCCGGTCGGCGACAGCATGGGTTCCATCACCTGCTACCTGCGCGACGGCGACCGCGCGTTCCTCACCTACTCCACGACGGCCCGGGGCAACGAGCCGGCCGCCGGATCCTTCGGCCTGCTCGACATGACGCCGTACGGGCGCGGCGAGGCGTGGGAGGACAACCCCGAGGGCTGGCCCGAGGGGCGTCACTCGTGCTGGTACTGGTGCTCGGACGCGGACGGGAACGCCACCTGGGGCCCGACCAGCCGCCCCGCGCCGCAGTGGACCCGCCCCGGCGCGACTCCCGTGGAGACCCTCGGCCGGCGCGGGTAGCCGGACAGCCCCACGCGCGGCGTCGAGCAGCGGCGGGTGGATCGCCACCGGCGACGGGTGCGGTGCCGACCGACGTCTCCGCTGGTCGGCACCGCATCGAGCCGATCAGGACTTCGCCGCCTCCCGGGCGCGCAGGTCCTTGCGCAGGATCTTCCCCGACGCCGACTTCGGGATCGCCTCGATGAACTCCACGACCCGCACCTTCTTGTGCGGTGCGATCCGCTCGGAGACGAAGTCCATGACGTCGTCCGCGGACAGCGACGCCCCCTCCTGGAGCACGACGAACGCCTTCGGCACCTCCTCGCCCTCGTCGTCGCGCACCCCGATGACGGCGACGTCCGCGATCCGGTCGTGGGTGAGCAGCAACGCCTCCAGCTCGGCGGGCGGCACCTGGTAGCCCTTGTACTTGATCAGCTCCTTGACCCGGTCAACGATCGCGAACACGCCCTCGTCGGTGACCGTCGCGACGTCGCCGGTGTGCAGGTAGCCGTCCGCGTCGAGCGTGGCGGCGGTGGCCTCGGGGTTGTCGAGGTAGCCGGCCATGATGTTCGGGCCCTTGCACCACAGCTCCCCGCGCCCGCCGGGGCCGACCTCCTCGCCGGTGTCGGGGTCGACCAGCTTGCACTCCATGTTCGCGATGGCGTAGCCGACGCTGTTCAGGTCGATGTCGGTGCGGCCGTCCGGGATGCAGTGGCTGACGGGGCTCATCTCCGTCATTCCGTAGCCCTGCAGCACCTCGCAGCCCAGGCGCTTGGCGACGGCGTGGCCGAGCTCAGCGTCCAGGGGCGCGGCTCCGGAGAAGATGACGTCGACGCAGGACAGGTCGTACTGGTCGACGATGGGGTGCTTGGCCAGCGCCACCGCCACGGGCGGGGCGATGTACACGCGCTGGACCTGGTACTCCGAGACCACCCGCAGGAACTCGGGGAGGTCGAACTTCGGCATCGTGACGACCGTCTGCCGCTGGTGGATGCCGGCGTTCATCATCACGGTCATGCCGTAGATGTGGAAGAACGGCAGCACCGCGAGGATCTTCGTGGTGTGGTCGCCCCGGAACACCGGATCGATCTGGCACAGGTTCGCCACCAGGTTGCGGTGGGTGAGGATCACGCCCTTGGCCAGCCCGGTCGTGCCGGACGAGTACGGCAGCACGGCGGTGTCGGCCGGCATGCGGTTGTGCGCGGGCGGTTCGGCGGAGGTGGCGAGCAGGTCGCGCAGCGAGGCGAAGCCGTCGGCCCCGTCGAGGACGACGACGGCCTCGTCGGGGATCCCGACCTCCTGCGCCGCCACCCGGGCACGGTCGAGGAACAGCGAGATCGTGAAGATCATCTTGGCGCGGGAGTTCCGCAGCTGGTGGGCGAGCTCGGCCGGTGAGTACAGCGAGTTCGCGCTGGTGACGACGGCGTTGGCGCGGAGGATGCCGTGGAAGACCACCGGGTAGTACGGCGTGTTCGGCGAGAAGATCGCCACGACGTCGCCGTCGCCGATCCCGCGCTCGTGCAGCGCCGCGGCGAGCTTGCCCACCATGCCCGCGAGCTCCGCGAACGTGATCGACGCACCGGAGCCACCGTCGACGAACGCAGGGGCGTCCGCCCGGTCGCCGAAGTCGCCGAACAGGAAGTCGTGCAGCGACACCTCGGGGATCTCGACGTCGGGGTACGGGCTACGGATCGGCATGGCGGCGCTCCCTTGCGTGTCGGCGTGGGTCGTCCAGATGCTAGTGACCGCCCGGTAGCCCGTATGGGTGCTCCCACAGCTCACACCTCGCAGCCGGCCCGCCGCTGCTTCGCCTTGATCACGTCGATGTCGGCCAGCGCGTCGTCGAGCGCCTCCTGGTCGCCGGCGGCCTGCGCCTCGCGGCCCTGCCGCTGGTTGAACACGAGCCGGGTCAGCAGGATCCCGCACTGGGCGTTGCCCAGCAGTCCGGTCGGGACGGGCTCACCGTCCGGCGGGCCCGAGACGCTCACGTCCTGCGTGTTCCCCGGCGCGTCGTCGGCCGCGCTCGCCACGCCGACGCCCTTGCCGCTCTCGTCGACGGTCCGGCCGTGCACCGCGCCGTCGTCGCCGACGATCCAGCCGGCCGCGAACGTCGTGCCGTCCAGCGGGAACGTCGAGCGCAGCAGCCCGCCCCGCGTGCTCGACGGCAACGCGAACGCCACGCCGCCGAGCTCGCCGCGCAGCGTCGCGCCCTCGACGGTCGCCACGAGGGTGGTGCCGTCGCGCGCCGCCAGGGCGAAGCGGCCACCGTCGACCGAGCCGGTGAACCACTTCCCGACCCCGGCGCCGTCGCACAGGTAGGCGACCGCCCCGCCGGCCACCTCGACGACGGCCAACGGCACACCGGCGACATCGGTGCCGACGAACCCGGGCAGCGGTTCGGCCTCCGGCCCGGGGAGCGCAGCCAGCAGCACGTCGGCGGACGGGGGCGGCGCCGGGGCGGGCGGCGCCGCGGCGCACCCCGCGGCGAGCAGCGCGGCGCCGGCGAGAAACGCGGCGAGGGCACGGATCGATCGGCGCACAGGTGGCCTCCCGGGTCAGGACGTGGGCCCGGCGGCGAAGTCACCGCAGCCCAGATCGGTGTTGCGTTTGACCAGCCGGTCCCGATCGCCGCGGGCGTCCGCCTCCGCCTGGCTGCCGGGCTCCGCGGACTGGAACTGACCCTCGTTGAAGCCGATCCGGAAGTTCAGCAGCCCGCAACGGACCCGGCGCACAGCCGGCTCCGGCGCCCCACCGGAACCGGTGACGGCCTCACCGGTGTCGGCGGCGGGCTCGTCGTCACCGGGCGACGAGACGGTGACGACGCCGCCGCCGTCGTCCTTGGCCCGGCCGAGTACCGAGCCGTCGTTGCCGACGACCCATCCGGCGACGAACGACGTGCCGGCGAGGGTCTGGCGGAACAGCCCCGACCCGGGCTGCGCGGGTTCGAGCGTGAACGCCACCCCGTCGCCGTGGGTGCCGGTGAGACCCGCACCTGCCGGAGCGGCGGTGAGCACCTCCCCGTCCGCGGCGGTGAGCCGCAGCGTGCCGTCGGCGGCGACCGGACCGGTGTACCAGCGCCCCGTCCCGGCCCCGTCGCAGAGATAGGCGACGGCGGTCTGCGGACCCGTCAGGCGGACCGCCAGGCCGACCCCGGCGGCGTCGCGGCCGACGAACCCGGGCGGTCCGTCCGGGCCCGTGGCGGGGACGCCTGCGAACGCGTCCGCCGTCGGTGGCTGCGCCGGTGGTTGCGCCGGTGTTCCGACCCCGCCGCAGCCCGCCAGCAGAAGCGCGGCCAGCACGGCCACGAGCAGCGACGTCCGCATCCGGCCACCTCCCGTCCGAGGTGGCCGACGCTAGGCAGGGGCGGGGCGGACGAGTATCGGGGAAACCCCGCAGCCCCCGCAGCCCCCCGCAGCCCCCGGCAGCCCCCGCAGCCCCCGCAGCCCCCGCAGCCCCGAGCGAACGGCACGTACGGGAAATAGGTCTTCCCGTACGTGCCGTTCGCGCGAACCGGAGCGGGGCCGGCCCCGGCCCGGCAGCCCACAGGCGACCGGGGCGGGGGCGGACCACGCGAACCGGGAGGTTCAGCCCGCCGGCGGCGTCGCGGCCGGGGTACGCCGGGAGCGGATCCCCCGCCGCACGAGCCACCCGATCCCGGCGATCACCGCCACCACCGGCACGAACGGCAGCAGGAACCCGACGACCACCGCCACCGCCAGCCCGAACGCCTTCAGCCCGTCCCAGCCGGCGCCGAGGCCGTCGAGGAAGCCGAAGGCACGGTCGTCCTCGTCGGTCTCGTCGCCCACCTGACGCAGCGTGACGGTGAGCGTGGAGAGCGCCGCCTGGCCGCGCAGGGCCGCCAGCCGGGACGTGAGCGAGTCCAGCTCGGCCTCGCGGCGCGCGAGCTCCGACTCGATCGCCACGATGTCACCGATCGACTCGGCCCGCGCGAGCAGCGCCCGCACCCGCGCGACGCTGGCCTGCTGGCTCGCCACGCGCGCGTCCAGGTCGACGACCTCCTCGGTGGCGTCCACGGTCTGCCCGCCACGCTCGGTGACGGTTCCCAGGGTGGCGACGTCGTCGAGCAGCCGGTCGAGGGCGGCCGCCGGGACCCGCACGACCAGCGTCGCCCGCTTGGTCGCCGTCGACTCCTCCGTGACGAACCCACCCGCGGCCGCGACGGCCGTGCGCACCTGGCGACCGGATGCCGCCGGGTCGGCGACCTCCAGCGACACCTGCGCCGTCCGGATCAGGGTCCGGTCGACCGTCCCGACGGGCACGCCCGCCGGCGGCACCGTCGAGACGTCCGGGGCGGCGCTGCGGGCCGCGTCCCCGGCCGCTTCCGACGTCACCGGCGCACCGAAACCCCCCGGCGACGGCACCGCGGGGGCGGTGGCGTACTCGGCGCTCCCCCCCCGCGCGTCCGCCGGCCTCGCTGTTCTGCACCACCACGGCCGCCCCGGCGATCAGCACCGCCGCCGCACCCGCGATCGCCGCGCTCCGCCGCACCCAGCGGCGCCCCCACACCTGTCGCAGTCCCACCCTCGGCCTCCTCGTCCGTCCCTTGCGACCAGGACGGAGCGGGATGGGCGGCAGGTTGGCCGTGTCAGATCACGGAATGATTACGAGAAGAGGTGCTCGAAGGCTCGGAGGTTGGCGATCGACTCCCCGCGCTCGATGCGCCAGGCGTACTCCCGCCGGATCGACGAGGCGAAGCCCAGCTCCAGCAGCGTGTTGAAGTCGCCGTCCGCGGCCTCCAGGACCTGGCCGAGCACGCGGTCCAGCTCGTCCCGGTTGACCGCGTGCCGCGCGATGCGCCCGATGAGGTGGATGTCGCCGATGCGGTCCAGCGCGTAGTGCACTCCGTAGAGACGGGCGTTGCGCTGCAGCAGGAAGCGGTAGACGGCCTCGTGCTCCTCGTCCGGGCGGCGGCACACGAACGCCTGCACGAAGAGGGCGTGGTCGCGCACCACCAGCCAACAGTGGGTCTGGAGCCGGTTCGTCCCCGGAAGCGTGACGAGGAACTGGCCGGGTTCCGGGTGGACGTGGTCGACCTCGAGCGCGGCGAGGGCGTCTCCGATCGTGGTGTCCAGCTCGGTCACGTCATCACCGGCATCCGCCGCGCCGCGAACTCCGCCGCCGCGTCCGCGTACGTGGTGAGCAGCGCGTCCGTGGTGCGCTCCCAGGAGAACCGCTGCGCGTGCGCCACCGCACCCGGCGCCAGCTCGGCGCGCCGCCGCACCGCCTCCGCCAGCGCGTCCGCCCACGCCGCTGGTTCGTGCCCCGGCACGAGCAGGCCGGAGCGTCCGTCCGCCACCGCGACCGGCAGGCCGCCGACCCGCGCCGCCACCACGGGGGTGCCGCACGCCTGGGCCTCCAGCGCCACCAGCCCGAAGGACTCGTTGTGGCTCGGCACCGCCACGACGTCGGTGGCCCGGAAGACGCCCGCGAGCCTCGCGCCCGACACCGGCGGCAGGTAGCGCACCACGTCGTCGATGCCCAGCGAGCGGGCGAGCAGCTGCAGCGCAGCGGGCTCGGCCAGCCCGCTGCCCGACGGCCCGCCCGCGACCAGCACGACCAGCCGCTGCCGCAATGCAGGATCCCGGGCCAGCAGCTCCGCGGCCGCCCGGAGCAGCACGTCCGGAGCCTTCAACGGCTGGATGCGACCCACGAACGCGAGCACCTGCGCGTCCGGCGCGATGCCGAGCGCGTCGCGGGCGAGCACCCGGTCCCCCGGCGTGAACTGTGCGAGATCGACCCCCGGCGGGATCGCGACCGTGCGCGTCGGATCGGCCCCGTACAGCTCCCCGAGCTGGTGCGTCTCGGCCTCGGTGTTCGCGACGAGCCGGTCCGCCTCCGCGACCACCTGGTCCTCGCCGATCACGCGCACCATCGGCTCCGGCGGATCCCCGTCCGCCAGCGCCGCGTTCTTCACCCGCGCCAGCGTGTGGGCGGTGTGCACCAGCGGCACTCCCCACCGGTCCCGCGCCAGCCAGCCGACCTGGCCCGAGAGCCAGTAGTGGGAGTGCACGACGTCGTAGTGCCCCGGCGGGTACTGCGCCTCCGTGCGCAGCACTCCCGCGGTGAACGCGCACAGCTGCCCGGGCAGGTCGTCCTTGCACAGGCCCTCGTACGGCCCCGCCTCGACGTGGCGCACCAGCACGCGCGGCGCCAGCTCGACCACCGGGTCGTGCCCTGACGACGTGGCCCGCGTGAAGATCTCCACGTCCACGCCGCGGGCGGCCATCCGCAGCGCCGTCTGGACGATGTAGACGTTCATCCCGCCCGCGTCGCCCGTGCCCGGCTGCTCCAGCGGCGACGTATGCACCGAGAGCACGCACACGCGGCGAGGCGCGGAGGCACTGGCTGCGCCGGCGACACTGGCGAAGGACACGCCCCTTCCTAGCACGCGACCCCGACGGTCACCCCGCGAGCCGGGATCAACGGGTGCCCGGCGGCGCCGCCGCGAGCAAGCCGACCAGGGCACGCAGCGGGTCCGATGCATGCCAGTGATCACCGTCACACCAGGCGAGGACGGTGCGGCGCCCCACGACCGGCCGCGTGACCCTCACCGAGAGCGTCTCGTGCACCGTCAGCTCCCCCTCGGGGACGGCGGTGTGCAGCGCCGCGCAGGCGAGCACGATCTCGGGGATCTCGGCCCAGCGCCGGCGCTCGCCCGTGCCCTCGACCGTGGCGGCGACGACCTCCGAGGCGAGGGGCAGGTCCAGCAGCGCGGCGAGGTCCTCCGGCTCGCCGCCCGCGACCGTCTCCCCCGGCGGGAGGACCGCGGCGAGCCAGGGGTGGTCCAGGACGACCGCGAGATCGACGGCGGCGACCGTGCCGTCCAGGGCGCGGACCCGGTCCGGCGGGTCGAGGTCGACCGGGTCCACCCGGCCGTCGGCCACTGCAGCGGCGAGGGCGGCATGGGCCTGCGCGGCGAGCGCCGGATCGGGGTGCCGCGCGGGATCGGCGAGGCGGGCGAGGAGGTCCGCGGCGGCATGGGGTTCGGCGACGGTGAGATCGGCGCGGACACCGATCGCGGTGAGGAAGGCCCCGTCCTGGGCGCCCCCGGCCTCCACCCCCACGGTGGCCCCGGCCCCCACGGACGAACGGGCCGCTCGTCCAACTGAGTCGGACGAACGCGCCGCTCGTTGCGCGGGCCCGGCAGGGTCGGCGGGCGCGGCGGCAGGGCGGCCCGCCGCGAGCGGGACCGCGTCGTAGAGCGCGGCGATCCCCGTCGCCGACGGCAGCCGCCAGTGCGACGGCCGCCGCCCGCCCGGCCGGGCGTGCCGCGCGAGCCACCAGCCGGTGTAACCGCCCGGTTCGAGCACGGCCGCCCGCGTGCCGGGATCCGCGGCGAGCAGGGCCAGGGCGTCGCTCCAGGCGCCGGCCGCGACGAGGTCCAGGTCGCGGACGGCCCGCAGCCGCGACGGCGGGACGTCGCGGTCGTCCCACCACCGTTCCTCGTCGTCGAGGTCGTGGTCCGGAGCGGTGGGGGTGTCGTCAAGCAGCACCACGAACCCGTCCACCACGCCGGCCGCGGCGAGCACCTCGCGCGGCGCCCCGACCTCGCCCAGGACCCCGAGCGGGGCGTCGGGAGCGAGCAGCGGCCGCAGCGCGGCGTCCGGGAACAGCAGCTCGTCCGCCCGGCGCACGCCCCCGCCGTCCTCGGGGAGGGCGAGGGCGCCGATCCACGGCGGCGCCGCGTCCGACCCTGTCTCGGAGAGCAGCGCGAGGACGGCGGCGGCGAGCGGCGCCGTGTCGAGGCCAGCGTCCGCGTCGTCCACGGACCGCTCCACCGCTGCCCGCACGGCGCGGTGCGCGAGCACCACGGCCGCGTCGGCAGGGCGGGCGCCGAGCCGCTCCAGGAGCGGGTGCCCGGCGTCGGGATGGGCGAGGTGCAGGCCGGTCAGCTGGAGCCCGGCGACCGCCTCGACCGCCGGTGAGCGGACCGTGAGGAGCACAGCCGCGGGTCCCGGAACCGTCCGGAGATCACCGGGAGTGTGACGTGGGCCCCGCATCCGGCGCTCCTGCCCCATTCCTGGTGATCTTCCGCCGAGCAGCGGGACGGGCAGCGCGCCGAGCTCCTCGGCGAGCCCCGGAACGGCGTCCACGGCCGGGGCAAGGGCGGCGTAGACCGCGCGCCACCACGACGGCGCCATCTCCACGCCGATCAGGCGGTCGGCCATCGCCGCCGGCCCGAGCCGGGCGATCCCGAGTGCGGTGGGCGGACGCTGCGGGACCGCGAGCAGGCCGGGGAACGCCCCCGACTCCGCGAGCAGGCCCGGGAGATCCTCGCCGGGCAGGTCGAGCCACTCCGCGCGCGACGGCGCCACATCCGTGCCGTCCGCGCCGGGCAGCCAGTCGGCGCCGGTGAGCGCCGCGAGGACCAGCTCGCGCAACCGCCCGTCGACCTCCGAGCGCGGGAAGCCCGCCGCCGGGACCAGCGCGAGCCGGTCCGCGGGGGCGAGCGCCGCGACCAGGTGGACGTACGCGGCCGCCGCGGCGGCGAGCACCCGCTCCGTCGCGGGGCCGGGACGGACGTGGCGACGGTCCGGGTCGAGCGGGACGGTCGCGATCAGCCGGGCCGGCAGGCTCAGGCGCTCCGCGGTGGCCGTGGGCGCGTGCAGGACCTCCCCGGCCGCGCCCCCGGCCAGGACGCCATCGCCGGTAATCCCCGCGACGACGCCATCCCCGGCCCCCACCCCCGGGCCCCCCGCGAGTTGCGCATCCCACCGCCGCGAGTTGCGCATCTCATCAGGCCGAGTGGCGGGTTCGGGCCGGCCGTCGGCGTCCACCGGCAGCGCCCAGCACACCGACCACGCCGCGAAGCCCCGCTGCTCGACGGCGAGCGCCGCGATCTCGCCCGCGTCCAGCTCCCCCGACGCACGGGCCAGGAGCCACGCCTCCCGCCGCCCGTCCGTGACGAGCCACGCCGTCGTCACCCGGGCGGCGGGGCCGTCCTCCCGGCGCAGGACCGCACCCCCGACGGTGATCTCGGCCAGGTCGGGCAACGCGAGCAGCAACGCCGCCGCATCCGCGCCCGCCTCGGTGAGCAGGGCCGCGGGGTCGGTTCCGGGGCGCAGCGGCAGCCGCACCTCGGTGTCGTAGCCGTCCGGGATCGGCGGTTCGTCGTCCCCGACCGGCCACACCAGCCGCAGGACGGGCAGCTGCCCGTCGCGACGCTCCAGCTCCGCCGCGGCTCCCGCGAGTCCGCGGACCGCCCGCGCCGTGCGCTCGGCCGAGAACGCCACCCCGCCCGTGCCGCTCACCACCCGCGGCGCGTCCGACAGCGCCAGTACCGCCGCGAACCCGACGCCAAACCGCCCGACCGACCGGCCGTCCCGTTTCGCCGACGCCCGCAGCGACGCGAGCGCCGCCACGCCCGGCGCGTCCAGCGGCGCACCGGTGTTCGCGACCCGCAGCTCGCCGTCCTCGACGGCCACGCGCAGCCGTCCCGCCACCCCGGCCGCCCGGGCGGCGTCCGCCGCGTTCTGCGCCAGCTCGACCAGCCACGAGCGCGCGTACCCGCCGAGACGCAGGTCCTCCTCGGCGTTGGCGTCCTCGCGGAACCGGGTGGGCGACGCGGCCCACGCGTCGCGCACCGCTGCCCGCAGGGCCGCCGTGCCGAACGGGTCGCTCAGCGGGTCTCCAGGTCGACGCCGTCGTCGTAGACGAGCTCGGCCACCGCGACCGGCGACGACGCCTCGACCACCACCGACGAGTGCGCGCCGCACCCGTAGGCCACCGCCACGACCGCGCCGTCCGCGGGCGCGAACTCGTTGCCGCACGCACCGAAGGCGCCCCGCAGCGAGCCGGCGAGCGGCAGGAAGAACCCGCAGGTGCCGCAGGCGCCCGGGGCGGCGCGGGCCATGTCCGAACCCGGACCGCGCGGGCCGCGCTCCCAGCGACGGGCGGCGTCCTCGCGGCCCGACCGGCTCAGCACCGTGACCCGGCCGAGGCCCACCTCGCGGGCGACCTCCTCGACCGCCGGATCGTCCGACGCCACGTACGCCGGCACCAGCCGGTCGTCGTCCGGCGTGGTGGGCAGCAGGTCGCCCACCCCGAGATCGCCGGGGCGGATCCGCTCCTGCCACGGCACCCACGGGGGCGCGACCAGCGCATCGGCGCCCGGAAGCAGCACGACCTCGCTCACCGTGACAGCAGACTCCTCGTCCGCGCAGGCCAGCGTGACCGACCACCGCCAGCCGCGGTAGCCGCCCTGCCGCGCGGCGAAGAAGTGGGTGACGCCGCCGCCCTCCTCGGCGACGGCCTCCAGGTGCTCGCCGACCGCGCGCTCGCCCGCGGACCCGAGGTCCAGCACGGCGTCCTCGACGGCCCCGGCACGTGCCAGCTCGACGGCATCGGCCGACTCGAGGCGGCTCAGGGTCGCTGCGGCGGTCACCCGCAGGATTGTGCCACCCTGTCGCGCGTGCCCGGCACGGAACCAACCCGGTCACGCGCGGCGACCCCGCTGTCCGCACGTGCCCCCTGGCCAGACGTCGCCCGCGGCGCGATGCTCCTGCTGATCGCCGTGGCCAACGTCCACGGCTTCCTCTACGACCGCCCGTTCGGGCTCCGCTCCTACCCCCTGCCGCAGGACACCGCCGACCAGGTGGTGACGTTCACGCAGATGCTCCTGGTCGACGGGCGGGTCTACCCGCTCTTCGGGCTGCTCGTGGGATACGGCCTGGCCCGGCTGGCGCGGCGGAGCGAGGAGGACGGGCCGGTCGTGACGGCCGGGCTGCTCGCCCGGCGCGGCGCCGCGCTGCTGCTGATCGGCGCCCTCCACGGGATCCTGCTGTTCTCCGGCGACATCGTCGGTGCGTACGGGCTGCTCGCCGTGGTCCTGGCGGTGCCGATCGCGTTGCGGTCCGGGTTCGTCCTGGGCTACGCGACGGTGACGGGGTTGCTGCTCGCCGCGGTCCTCGGCGCGGGGTCCGGGCTCCCGCGGTCCACCGACTCGGTGCCGTTCCCGTCGCGCGCCGAGCCGGACGCCGTCACCGCGCTCGGGTTGCGGGCGGGCGAGTGGCTGAGCACCGGGCTGTTCGGGCAGGCGATCGCGGTGCTGGCCGCGGTCGCCGCGGGGGCGTGGTGGGCGAACCGGCTCGACGCGTCGGCCACGGACCGCGCGCTGCAGGGGCGGGTGGCGGTGATCGGCGTGGCCGTCGGTGTCGTCGGCGGGCTGCCGCTCGCGCTGATGACCGCCGGATGGTGGACGGCCCCGGGCACGGGGCTCGCGGTCGCCGCCGGCGTGGCGCACACCCTCGCCGGCTTTGCCGCGGCCGTCGGCTACCTCGCGCTGGCCATGCTCCTCGCCGCCCACGCGGGCAACGTCGTCGCGGCGCTGCGGGCGTGCGGCCAGCGGTCGCTGACCTGCTACCTGGCCCAGTCCGTCGTGTTCGTGGCGCTGCTCGCCCCGTTCGCGGGTGGGCTCGGTGCGACGATCAGCCTGCCGGCGGCCTCCGCCCTCGCGGCCGGGGTGTGGGTCGCGACGGTGCTCGGCTCGGTGGCGTCGAGCAGGGCCGGGCTGCGGGGACCCGCCGAGGTGCTGCTGCGCCGCCTCACCTACGGCCGCGCCCCCGACCCGGCTAGGTGACGGCCGCGGCGTCCGCCAGCACGCCGTAGCCCACTGGGGCCGGCGTGCAGGTCCCCGACACGGCCTGCGCGGCCACGGTGAACGACTGGACACCCGCGGTGGCCAGGGAGAAGTCGTAGGTCCGGCCCGCCGTGAGCGACACCGAGTCGAGGACCACCCCGTCGCCGAGCAGCTGCACGGCGATCGTCAGGTCGGAGGGGGTGAAGTACGCCAGGGCGATCCGTCCGTCGACCCGGGAGTAGCCGCCGGACAGCTGGAAGACCGTCTGGGCGGGGGCGCCGTCGCAACCCACCCAGAAGCTCGTGTTCGACTCCCCCGCCACGCCGGTGACCGACGGGTCGGCCCGGCTGCCCGACGCCCCGGCCGCATTCGTGCTGGACGCGAGGTAGTACAGCGGGGTCCGCGTCTCCTGCAGAGGTGGCGGCTGGGTCGGTAGCGGTGGCAGCGTCGGCAACGTCGGCAGCGGTGCCTGCGTCGGCAGGGGTGTCTGCTGCGGCTGCTGCGCCCCGTCCTGGTCGCCGCCGCTGCCCGCTGGGCGGGTGAACGCCTCCTGCGTCGAGGGATCGACGAGGGTGAAGTCGACGATCACGGTGGTGCTGGACACGATCGTCGTGATCTGTGTGCTCGAGAACCCCGACCAGGACGGACCGGTGTACGTCGGGGTCGACGGCAGGTTCGCGGGCGTGAGCGGGTTGCCGCAGGCGCAGCGGGCCCGCGGCACGCCGTAGCGGTCGACGAGCACCGCGGTGCCCGCCTGCAGCACGGCCGGGACGACGGTCGCCCGGCCGCCTGCGAAGCCGTGGTTGGTGACGGCCGTGTCCGACCGGAGTATCACCGGGGTGAGCCCGGCGACGTAGCCCCGGATCTCCGAAGGGGCGATCCGCTGCACCTGCGCCCAGGCGGCGGCCTTGGCGGGATCGGATTCGAGGAACGCGACGAGCTGCGCCGGGTCGCAGACGGCGTCGTTGCGGGTGCCGCCGTAGAGCCCGACGGTCGCGCCGTCGACGGTGCGCCCGACACCGGCAGGCGCGACCACGCCGGGGCGGTCGCGCCCGACCGCCGGCATGAACGGGTTGTCGCCCGGGGTGAGGACCGGATCGCGGCGCACGGTCGACGCGTCGGCAGCCAGCGGGTTGCCGAACACGACGACCGCGGTGGTGAGCAGGGTCAACGCCGCGACGACTGCGGCGAGGGCGACCAGCACGCCGGCAGACCGCCTGCGCGGCGGGCCGACGACCGTCGCAGGGCCGGTGCCCCGGTTCGGCCAGGGCGGCACCGGGCCGGGCGGGTACGGCGGGCCGCCGGGCACGTTCCCGCCCGGTGGACCGTAGGCGGGCTGCCAGGACCCGGCGGGCGCGGACGCCACGGTCGGGCCGGTGTGCGGGGCGTGGGCGACCGTCGGGCCGGTGGAGTACGCCGCGACCGTCGGGGCGGTGTGCGGGGAGTTCCCCGCGACCGTCGGACCCGTGAACCGGAGGTCCCCGGCCGCCGCCCGGGCCGCGGCGGCGAGCTCGCCCGCGGTGGCGAACCGGTCGGCCGGGTCCTTCGCCAGCGCGCGGGCAATGACCGCGTCGAAACCCGTCGGCAGGCCCGTGACCAGCTCCGAGGGCCGCGGCGGCGGGACGTTCAGGTGGGCGTTGATGATCGCGGGCAGGCCGGTCGCCTCAAACGGCCTGCGCCCGGTGAGGGCCTCGAACAGCACGCAACCGAGCGAGTAGACGTCGACGCGCCGGTCCCCCAGCCCCGACGCGAACCGTTCCGGGGCCATGTAGTCGACCGATCCGACCGTGGCGCCCGTCGCGGTGAGCGAGGTGGAGCCGCTGAGGAACGAGCGGGCGATGCCGAAGTCCGCGACGTACACGAACTCGTCGGCCCCGGTCGACGCGGGCGTGACCAGGATGTTCGCCGGCTTGA
>NZ_JBFWVQ010000007.1:0-128554 GCF_050246655.1 Pseudonocardia sp. | reverse complement strand
CCGTGCGGTCGCCCGCCGCCACGCCCTTGCGGCACAGCACGACCCCGTTGACCGCGATGCCGAGCCGATCGGGGTCGAGTGCGGCGTCCGCGTAGCCCGCGGCGGCGGCGATCCGGCCCCAGTTCGGGTCGGACCCGAAGAGGGCCGTCTTGACCAGGCTGTCGCGTGCGACGGCGCGCGCGATCGTCACCGCGTCCTCCTCGCTCAGGGCCTCCACCACACGAACGGTGATCCGCTTGGTGACCCCTTCGGCGTCCGCCTGCATCTGCCGGACCAGGTCGTCGCACACCGCGGTGAGCACCTGGGTCAGCTCGGGGCCGCCCACGGCCACTCCGGACGCGCCGGACGCCAGCACGAGCACCGTGTCGTTCGTGGAGGTCGAGCCGTCCACGTCCAGGCGGTCGAAGGTGCGGCGGGTGGCCTCACGGAGCGCGTCGTCCAGGGTGAACCGGTCCACGACGGCGTCCGTGGTGAGCACCGCGAGCATCGTGGCCATCGACGGGGCGATCATGCCGGCGCCCTTCGCGAACCCGCCGGCGCTCCAGCCGGCCGGAACCGCCCGGAGGGCCTGCTTCGGCACGGTGTCCGTGGTCATCACGGCGCGGGCCGCCGCCGTGCCCGCCTCGGAGGTGTCCGCCAGGGCACCCGCCGCGGCATCGACGCCCGCGAGGACCGCCGCCTTCGGCAGTTGCGCGCCGATCAGCCCGGTGGAGCAGACCGCCACCTCGACGGCACCGCACCCGAGCACCTCGGCGACCCGCTCGGCCGTGGCGTGCGTGGTCTGGAAGCCCTCCGGGCCGGTGCAGGCGTTCGCGCCGCCGGAGTTCAGGACGACCGCCCGCAGGGCGCCGGAGGTGAGCACCTGCTGCGACCACAGCACCGGCGCGGCCTTCACCTTGTTGCGGGTGAAGACCCCCGCCGCGGCGTCGTGCGGCCCGTCGTTGACCACGAGCGCGAGGTCGAGCGCACCGCTCGCCTTGATCCCGGCCGCCACGCCTGCCGCCCGGAAGCCCCTCGGTGCCGTGACACTCACGGGGCCACCCCCGTGAGCGGGAGGCCCGCCGTCTCGGGCAGGCCGAGCGCCAGGTTCATGCACTGGACCGCAGCGCCCGCCGTGCCCTTCGTGAGGTTGTCGATCGCGGCGACCGCGACCAGCAACCCCGCGTCCGGGTCGACCGTGACCTGCAGGTGTGCGGTGTTCGCACCGAGCGTCGCCGCCGTCGTGGGCCAGGTGCCCTCGGGTAGTACCGACACGAACGGCTCGTCGGCGTACGCCTTCTCGTACGCCTCCCGGATCCCGTCCCTGATCCCGCTGCCGTCCGCCGCGAGCGGCGCCGTGCAGGTGGCGAGGATCCCGCGCGGCAGCGGCGCGAGGACCGGTGTGAAGCTCACCGACACCGGTGCGCCCGCTGCCGCCGTGAGGTTCTGCACCATCTCCGGGGTGTGCCGGTGGAGCCCGCCGACGCCGTACGCCGACAGCGACCCCATCACCTCGGCACCGAGCAGGTGCGGCTTCAGCGACTTCCCGGCGCCCGACGTGCCGCTGACGGCGGTGACGACCACACGCGGCTCCACGAGGCCCGCGGCCAGCGCCGGGACGAGCGCGAGGCTCACGGCGGTGGGATAGCAGCCGGGGACCGCGACGCGGGTGGCACCCCGCAGCCGCTCCCGGGCTCCGGGCAGCTCGGGCAGCCCGTACGGCCAGGCGCCCGCGTGCGGGCCGCCGTACCAGCGCTGCCAGGCCGCGGCGTCCGCCAGGCGGTGATCGGCCCCGCAGTCGATCACGGCGGTGTCGCCGAGCTGGGCGGCGAGTTCCGCGGAGTGGCCGTGGGGCAACGCGAGGAAGACGACGTCGTGGCCCGCGAGCGTCCCGGGCGTGGTGTCCTCGAGCACCCGATCCGCCAACGGGAGCAGGTGCGGCTGGTGGGCGCCCAGGCGCGAGCCCGCGCTGCCCCCCGCCGTCAACGCCCCGATCTCCACCTCGGGGTGCGCCAGCAGGAGCCGCAGGAGCTCACCGCCCGCGTACCCGCTCGCACCCGCCACCGCGATCCGCACCACGTGGATGAGTATGCACCATCATGCAAGACCATTCACCATGCCGGGGTGGGGCGCGGGCGGGACCGGTGATCAGCCCCGCAGCGCGGCCGAGTGCCGCTGCGCGGCGACCGCCACCGCCGCGTCCCGGGCCGCGTTCGCCTCCTCGCTCGTGAGCGTGCGGTCCGGGGCGCGGAAGCGCAGCGTGAACGCGAGCGACCGCTTGCCGGGGCCGACCTGGTCGCCCACGTAGACGTCGAAGAGGCGCACGTCCTCCAGCAGCGGGCCACCGCCGTCGGTGAGGGCCTCGGCGAGCTCGGCCGCGGACACCTCGATCGGGGCCACGACCGCCACGTCCACGCCGATGGGCGGGTACGGCGACACCACCGGGGCGGGACGCGCGTCCAGCAGCGGGATCGCGTCCAGGTCCAGCTCCATCGCGCAGGTGCGCGGCGGCAGCCCCAGCGCCTCGACGACCTTGGGGTGCAGCTCGCCCGCGTGACCGATCACCCAGTCGCCGACCCGCAGCGCGGCGCAGCGGCCGGGGTGCCATGGCGGCAGCTCGGCCGCGGTGACCCGCAGCTCGACACCCGCGGCGGCGCCGACGAGCCGCGCCGCCTGGATCGCGTCCGCCCACCCGGCCGGACGTCCCGCGCCCCACCAACCACGCCGTTCCCGGTCTCCCGCCAGGACGACGGCGACGTGCGCGGGCTGGGCGGGCAGGGACGCGTCGATCTGCGCGATCTCCGCCTCCGACGGGCGGCGGCTGACGTCCGGGTCCGGCATCGGGACCGGCGCCGCGTGCGGCAGCACCACCTGCCCGACGTGGTAGAGCGCGACGTCCACCGCACCTCGGGCCCGGTTGCGCACCAGCGTGTCCAGCAGGCCCGGGAGCAGCGTGGTGGCGAGCTCGGCGCGGTCGGCGTCGAGCGGGTTGAGCACGGAGACGGTGCGGCGCCGGACGTCGTTCGCGGGCAGGCCCAGGCCGTCCCAGGACGCGGGGCCGACGAACGGGAACGGCAGCACCTCGACGTACCCGGCCTCGGCGAGCGCGCGGGAGACGGCACGGCGCCGCAGCTGGGACGCGGTGAGACCGCGCCCGGGCGGCGCGGGCGGCAGGACGGACGGGATGGCGCCCAGGCCCTCCAGCCGCAGCACCTCCTCGACGAGGTCCGCCGGGCGCACCAGGTCCGGCCGCCACGAGGGCGGGGTGACGGTGAGCTCCGCGGAGCCCGAGACGTCGCAGCCGATCTGGACGAGCCTGCGCACGGTGGCGCCCTCCGGGTAGGCGACCCCGGCGACGCGGTCCGGCTCGTCCGCGGCCATCGTCACCGCAGCGAGCTCCGGCGCGGCACCGGCGTCCGTGCGCCCGGCGGCGATCGTCCCGCCGCCGTGCTCCACCAGCAGCTGCGCGGCCCGCTCGACGGCCACCGGAGGCAGCTGCGGGTCCACCGCCCGCTCGAACCGCTTCGCCGCCTCGCTCGGCAGCTTGTGCCGCCGCGCCATCCGGGCGACGGTCGGCGGGTCCCAGTTCGCGCCCTCCAGCAGCACGTCGGTGGTGGTGCCGGAGATCTCGGTGGACGCTCCGCCCATCACGGCGGCGAGCCCGATCGGGCCGGTGTCGTCGGTGATGAGCATGTCGTCGGGGTCGAGGGCGCGGGTGACGTCGTCCAGGGTGGTGACGGTCTCCCCCGGCCGGGCCCGGCGCACCACGATCCCGCCCGCGACGCGCTGCGCGTCGAACGCGTGCAGCGGCTGGCCGAGCTCCAGCATCACGTAGTTGGTCACGTCGACGACCAGCGAGATCGGCCGCACACCCGCCGCGAGCAGGCGGCGCTGCATCCACCAGGGGGTGGGTGCACCCGGGTCGACGTCCGTGACGCGCCGCGCGACGAACCGCCGGCAGCCCACCGGGTCCTCGATCGTCACCGGCCACGCGTCGCCGCGGGCCGCCGGCACGTCGACGAGCCAGGCGGGGTCGGTGAACTCCCGCTCCAGCGCCGCCCCCAGCTCGCGGGCGAGCCCGCGTACGGCGAAGCAGTAGCCGCGGTCCGGGGTGACGTTCAGCTCGATCACCGGGTCGTCCAGGCCCAGCAGGGGGCGCGCGTCCTCGCCGGGCTCGGCCGTGCCGGGCGGGAGCACGATGATCCCGGTGTGGTCGCTGCCGATGCCCAGCTCGCGGGCGGAGGCGATCATGCCGTCCGAGACGTGGCCGTAGGTCTTGCGCGCGGAGATCGCGAACCCGCCGGGCAGCACCGCGCCCGGCAGCGCCAGGACGACGAGGTCGCCCACCGCGAAGTTCCGGGCGCCGCAGATGACACCTCGCGATCCCCCGCCCGCCCCGGACCCGTCCTCGACCTGGCACCACCGGATGGGCTTCTTGAGCCCGGCGAGCTCCTCGATCTCCAGCACCCGGCCGACGACGAGCGGACCGGTGACCTCCGGCAGCGGGTGGATCTCCTCCAGCTCCAGACCGACGCGGACGAAGGCCTCGCCCACCTCGTCCGCGGAGGTGGGCAGCTGCTCGACGTGGTCGGCGAGCCAGGACAGGGGGACGCGCACGTGCAGACTCCTCAGATACCGAATGCGCGGCTGAACCGCACGTCGCCCTCGACCATGTCCCGCATGTCCGGCAGTCCGTTGCGGAACTGCAGGGTGCGTTCCAGGCCCATGCCGAACGCGAATCCCGAGTGGACGTCCGGGTCGACGCCGCAGGCCTGCAGGACGTTCGGGTCGACCATGCCGCAGCCGCCCCACTCGACCCAGCCCGCGCCGCCCTTCTTCTCCGGGAACCACACGTCCACCTCGGCGGACGGCTCGGTGAACGGGAAGAACGACGGCCGCAGCCGCGTGCGCGAGGTCTCGCCGAACATGGCCCGGGCGAACGCGTCGAGCGTGCCCTTGAGGTGGGCCATCGTGATCCCCCGGTCCACCGCCAGGCCCTCGACCTGGTGGAACACCGGGGTGTGCGTGGCGTCCAGGGCGTCCGTGCGGAACGTGCGGCCGGGGCACACCACGTACACCGGCAGGGGGCGCTCCAGCAGCGCGCGGATCTGCACCGGGGAGGTGTGCGTGCGCAGCACCATCGCCGCCGCCGTCCCAGCCTCGTCCGCGCCCAGGTAGAACGTGTCCTGCATGGTGCGGGCCGGGTGGTCCTTGCCGAAGTTGAGCGCGTCGAAGTTCAGCCAGGAGGACTCCACCTCGGGCCCCTCGGCGACCTCGTAGCCCATCCCCACGAACACGTCCGCGATCCGTTCCGCGAGCTGCGTGATCGGGTGGCGGGCACCGCGCGGGACCCGGTCCCAGGGCAGCGTGACGTCCACGGCCTCCTCGGCGAGCACCCGCGCGTCGCGCTCCGCCACCAACACGGCGCGTCGGGCGTCGAACGCCTCCTGCGCCTGCTGGCGGGCCGCGTTGACCCGCCTACCGGCCTCGGCGCGCTGCGGGCCGGGCAGGCTGCCCAGCTCGCGGCGGGCCAGCAGCAGCGGCGCCCGGTCGCCCAGGTGAGCCGGCCTCGCCGCCGCGAGCTGCCCCAGGTCGGACGCCGCCGCGAACGCCTCCTCCGCCGCGGCGACGGCGTGCGTGAGCGCCGACTCCGTGAGCAGGTCTGCGGCCGGAACGGGGAGGGAAGCAGGGGGCATCGCGGTGGGTCAACTCCCGGGACGCCGGCAGGGCCGGCGGGACGGCGTGTCGGACCGATCGATCCTAGTCGGGCACCACATCCGGGTTTCCCGTGCGGTCCTCGGGACCGGGCGCGCGCCGGACGACCGGGCCGTGTGGGACGAGCGCGGGACGGGTCACGCCCCCGCCCCGGACTCGGCGAGCGCCGCGAGCGCCGGCAGCGACGCGGTGATCATCTCGGTCAGCATGGGCTCGCGGTGAGCCTCGTGCTCGGCGAGCAGGACGCGCACCTCGATCACCGTGCCCGCGCCCCGTTCGGCGAGCTGCCAGGTGAAGGCGACATCGTTGACCTGGCAGGAGATCGTGACGCGCCCGGACGTGCGGTCCGTGGACATCTGCTGCGGCATGGGCAGGCCGGGACGGCCGCACAGCCACTGGGTGTAGGAGCCGGGGCCGTCGAGCCGGACCGTCTCGACGCCCGCCCACCACTGGGGGTAACGGGCGGGGTCGAACAGGAGCTTCCAGACCTCCTCGACGGGCGCGTCCGTCGCGCCGGTGAACGTGAGGACGGGCATCAGCGCACCCCTTGCGGCCGGTCGCCGGGCCCGGTGAGCCCGGCGAGTTCGGTGGCGATCCGCGCCAGCTCGCGTCCGGGTTCGATGAGCCCGACGATCGGCGGCCGCCCGAAGTCGACGAAGTTGGCCATGAAGTCCTCGCCCGCGTCGTCTCCCCGGTGGCGGCGCCAGGCGTCCGCGGCCTCGGTCAGGCGCCTCCGCGCGAGCGGGAGGTCGCCCCGGCTGCGGGCCACGAGCCCCTGGATCCGGGTCATCCGCGGGACCAGGGCCCACGGCTGGTCGCCCGGCCCGACGGGTTCCAGGACGGCGCGGCGGATCTCGGCGTCGGCCTCGTCGGCGGCACCGGCGCAGGCCAGCGCCTCGGCGCGGGCGAGCCGTGTCGCGGGGCGGCTGACCGCGGCTGCGCTGTCGAGGGCCGCGCCGAGCAGGTCCGCGGCGCTGCGGTGGCGGCCCGCCGCGAGCGCGACCAGGCCGGCGTCGTGACGGGCGAGGGCGACGAACGCGGCCGAGTCCATGCGCTCGGCGAGGGCGAGCTGCTCCTGCGCGGCCGCGACCGCTTCGTCGTGGCGGCCGAGCCGGGACAGCACGTGCGCCCGGGCGGCGAGGCACGGCAGCCCGACGACGGGGACGGGCGTGGTGGCCGCGACCGCCCGGTCGGCGGCCCGCAGGGCGCCGTCGAGATCCCCGGCGCAGGCCAGCGCCGCGGCGGTGTGCACCCAGATCGCGTAGGCCAGCTCGATCCGGCCGGCCGCCTCCGCCGCCCCCCAGGCCCGGTGCGCGACCGGCTCGCACTCGGTGAACCGGCCGAGCCGCACGAGCGTCATGAGCCGGGCACTCTCCATGTCGGCGGTGGTGAGCGGCGACGGGGTCGGCTGCAGGGCGGCGAGCTCGGCGAGCAGGCGGCGGCTGCGGGCGGGATCGCCCGCAGCGGCCTCGCCCCACGCCATCCCCACGAGGACCTGGGCCCGCAGGTCCTCGGCATGCTCGGGCAGCTGGTCCCACGCGGTGCGGTAGGCGGCGAGCGACGCCGTGGGATGGCAGATGATCGTGCGCAGCACGACGCCGCGGCGGACCCACGCGAGGGCCCGGTCCGCAGCGGGCATCCGGTCGTGGGCCTCGCGCCATTCCCGCTCGTAGCCGTCCTGCTGGCCGCGCAGCGCGAGGATCTCCGCGCGGTCGAGGCGGGCGTCCACGTCGTCGGGCCGGCAGCGGACCGCCTCCTCCGCGAACTGCTCGGCCTCGACCAGCGCCCCGATCGAGCGGGCGTGACGGGCCGCGCGTGCGTAGCGCTCCCCGGCGAGGTCGTCGCGGCCCGCGCGGTGCAGGTGGGCGGCGACCTCGGCGGCCACCCGGTCCGCGCCCGCTGGCCCTGCTGCGGACTCGACGGCGAGCGCGACCCGCTCGTGGCAGCCCTCGGGGTCGCGCAGGTCCGCCCGTGCGGCCTCGGCGAGCAGGGCGTGGCGGAACCGCAGCCCGCCGCGGACCCGGTCGACCAGGCCGGTCTCGAGAACCTGCCGCTCGGTGCCGCTGCGGTCCCCCGGCACGAGCCGGTCGATCTCGGCGGGACCCAGCTCCCGTCCTGCCGCGGCGACGGACTCGATCAGCTCACGCGCGACGGGCGGCAGCGATCCGGTGGCGGCGCGGACGACGGACCGCAGCCCCGACGGCCCGGCGCCGCCCGGGAGCGTGCGCGCGGCCTCGACGGCGAGCAGCGGGTTGCCGTCCGCCATGGCGATGACGCGGGCGAGGTCGGGCTCGGCCACGGGGGCCACGGACCGGACGACGGCGGCCAGCTCGGCGGCCGTCAGCGGCCCGACGTCGATCTCCGCGACGGCGACCCCGCGGCCCGCGAGATCGGCGAGCAGCGCGTCGGCCTCGGGGCGGGCGGGCCGGTCGCGGCGGGTGAGCACGACCAGCACCGGCAGGGCGTTCACCCTGCGCCCGATGTGGGCGCACAGCTGCATGCTGACCCGGTCCGCCCGGTGGACGTCCTCGGCGACGAGCAGGACCGGCCGGTCGGCCGACGCCCACTCGACGAGCCGCAGCACGGCGTCGAAGATCCGCAGCCGCTCCAGCTCGGGCGCCGCGACCGGTGCGGGGACGCCGTCGCGGCCCAGCGCCGCGGCGAGGTCCGGCGCGAGGCGACCCAGCTCGGCGGGCCAGCCGGCCCGGCCGGGCGGCGCGGGCACGACCGCGACCAGCTCGCTGGCCAGCTCCTGCCACATCGCGAGCGGCGTCTCCCCGCCGACGTCCACGCCAGCACCCGCGGCGACCCGCGCACCGGCGTTGTCGGCACGGAGGGCGAGCTCGCGGACCAGCCGGGTCTTGCCGATCCCCGCCTCCCCCGTCACCACGACGACGCCGCCCCGCCCCCCGCGGGCGGCCGTCCACGCCGCGGCCAGCTCGCGCAGCTCGGGCCCGCGACCGTAGAGCGGCCAGGGTTGCACCCAGGCGCGGCCGGCGGGCCGTTCCGGGCGGTGCGCCGCGGCGAGCGCCCCCTGGACGGCGGCTCCGGGCGCGACGCCGAGCTCGGCACGCAAGCGCTCGGCGAGCTCGCGGCCCACCGCGACGGCGCCCGCGCGGTCACCGGCCACGGCGAGCCTGCGCAGCAGGATGCCGTGGGCAGGCTCGTCGAGCGGGGTGAGCGCGCACCGTTCCCGGGACCAGCGGGCCGCGGCGGGAGCGTCGCCCGCGGCCTCGGCGCGGTCCGCGATCCGGTCCAGCAGGCCGGCGACGCGGGCGCGGTGCTCCTCGCGGGCGGCGCGTGCCCAGTCGTCGGGGACCCCGGCGAGCAGCTCCGCGCGGCACAGCCGCGTCACGGCCTCGGGGTCACCCCGCTCGGCCCGCTCGACGGCGTCCTCGACGTCGACGGCGTACGCCGACGGGCAGAGCCCGACGGTGGTGCGGGTCGTGACGACGGCGTCGGGCCCGAGGTCGCGGCGCAGCGCCCACACCGCCGTCCGCAGGTTGGCGCGGCCGCCGCCAGCGGGCGCGTCCGGCCAGAACCGCAGGGCGAGCGCGTCGCGCTCCTGCGGGCCCGGGTGCAGCGCGAGGAAGGCGAGCAGCCGGCGGGCGGTGGCCGTCAGCTCCAGCCCCGCTCCGTCCCGCTCCGCCGCCACCCCTCCCAGCAGGCGCACGCGCAGCACACACGCACCGTAACGACGATCCGCGCTGATCGGCCGACCGATCCGCTGACGATGCGTTGACGATTCACGAACGGGCGACTCCCGACGCTGGTCCGGCACTGCACGGTCACCGGACACCAGGAGACGTGATGGATCAGGACAGGCTCATGGAGTTTCTCGGTCGCTTCGTCGGCGACCTCGGCGCGACGATGGCCGCAGGCAACATCGTCATCGGGCACCGCCTCGGGCTCTACCGGCGGCTCGCGGAGGGGCCCGCGACCGCGGACGAGCTCGCCACCCGCGCCGGCACCGACCCCCGCTACACCGCCGAGTGGCTGCGCGGCCAGGCGGCGGGTGGTTACGCGCAGTACGACGCCGCCACCGACACCTACTCGCTGACCGAGGAGCAGGCGTTCGCGCTGGCCGACCCGGACGGGCCCGCCTACCTGCCGGGCGCGTTCGTGCTGGCGCTGGGGTCGCTGCGGGCGGAGTCGCAGATCACCGACGCGTTCCGCACCGGCGCGGGGATGGGCTGGCACGAGCACCACGACGACGTCTTCCGCGGCTGCGAGCTATTCTTCCGGCCCGGCTACGTCGCCAACCTCGTCTCCAGCTGGATCCCGGCCCTCGACGGGGTCGCGGCCAAGCTGGTGCGCGGCGCGCAGGTGGCCGACGTCGGGTGCGGCCTGGGGGCGTCGACGGTGCTGCTCGCCGAGGCGTACCCGCGCAGCTCGGTCGTGGGATCGGACTACCACGAGGGGTCGATCGAGCTGGCCCGCAAGCGCGCGGTGGAGGCGGGCGTGCCCGACCGGGCCCGCTTCGAGGTCGCCTCGGCGCAGACGTTCTCGGGCTCCGGCTACGACCTCGTCGCCACCTTCGACTGCCTGCATGACATGGGCGACCCGGTCGGTGCCGCCCGGCACATCCGCGAGGCCGTGGCCGAGGACGGCACCTGGCTGATCGTCGAACCGTTCGCAGGGGATACGACGGCCGACAACCTCAACCCGGTCGGCCGCGTCTACTACTCGTTCTCCAGCTACCTGTGCGTGCCGAACGCGCTCTCCCAGGACGGCGGGCAGGCCCTCGGCGCGCAGGCCGGCGAGGCGGCGATCCGCGACGTGGCGACCGCGGCCGGGTTCACCCGCTTCCGGCGGGCCGCGGAGACGCCGTTCAACCTGGTGTTCGAGGCCCGGCCGTGACGCGCTGCGCGCTGACGCGGTGGGCGGCCGCGCTCGCGTAGAGGCAGACGGCCGCGGCCGTGGCCAGGTTGAGGCTCTCGGCACGGCCGTGGATGGGGACGCGGACCCTGTGGTCCGCGGCGGCGGCGAGGCCGGCGGGGACGCCGTGGGCCTCGCCGCCGAACACCCACGCCGTCGGGCGGGCGAGGACGGCGGCGGCGGCCGGATCGTGCAGGTCCAGCTCGCCGCGCCCGTCCGCGACGAGGACGGCCAGGCCCGCGCCGCGGCAGGCGGCCGCGACGGCGTCCGCGTCCCGGACCCGGGCGACGGGCAGGTGGAACAGGCTCCCGGTGGAGGCGCGGACGGCCTTGCCGTTGTGCGGGTCGACGGTGTCGCCCGCCAGCACCACGGCGTCCGCGCCCGCGGCGTCCGCCACCCGGACGAGGGTGCCGGCGTTGCCGGGATCGGCGATGCCCGCGGCGACGGCGACCAGCCGCGGCGAGCCCGCCAGCGCCGTCGCGAGCGGGACGTCGAGCAGGGAGCAGACGGCCACCAGGCCCTGCGGGGTGACGGTCTCGGAGAGCGCTGCCGCGGCCCGGTCCGTCACCGGGACCACGCGTGCGCCCGCCGCGACGGCCGCCTCGACGATCTCCGGGTGGCGCGCGGCGGCCCCGGCGGTGACGAACAGCTCGTGCAGCCGGCCCGGACCGGCCCAGCGGGCGGCCTCGCGGACGGCCTGGGCGCCCTCGACGAGAAACCGCCCCGCCTTGTCCCGGCCCGCGCGGCGCAGCAACTTGCGTGCCGACACGACACGGGGGGTCCGCTCGGTGGCGGGACCCCCCGTGTGGGATGCCGTGCTCATCGGCCGTGCTCGGCCCTGCGAACCAGGTGAGGTCAGGCGGCGGTGCCCTGCGAGGGCACGTTGGCCTTGGCGAGCTTGACGAGCGCTGCGAACGCACCCGGGTCGCTCACGGCCAGCTCGGCGAGCACCTTGCGGTCCACCTCGACGCCGGCGGCCTTGAGGCCCTGGATGAAGCGGTTGTAGGTCATGCCGTTCGCGCGGGCGGCCGCGTTGATGCGGGTGATCCACAGCTGGCGGAAGTCGCCCTTACGGGCGCGGCGGTCCCGGTAGGCGTAGTTGAGCGAGTGGAGCACCTGCTCCTTGGCCTTGCGGTACAGCCGGGAACGCTGCCCGCGGTAGCCGCTGGCCAGCTCCAGGGTCGTGCGGCGCTTCTTCTGCGCGTTGACCGCGCGCGTCACGCGTGCCATGGGGGTCGTCCTGTCTCTCGGGGTCGGTCAGCGGATGGGGCTCAGATGCCGAGCATCTTCTTGACGCGCTTCACGTCGGCCTTGTTGACCGGCACGTAGCCCGAAAGGTCGCGCGTCTCCTTGCTCGACTTGACCTCGAGGCGGTGCCGCAGGCCGGCCTGCTGGCGCAGGAGCTTCCCGCGGCCGGTCACCTTGATGCGCTTGGCGATCCCGCTGTGCGTCTTGTTCTTGGGCATTGCCGTTCCTACTCAGACTGGGCCGCCCCCGGGGAGCCGGGGGTGGTCGTGGTGGGCGTCAGGCACCGCGGATGGGGCGGTGCCGGACGGTCAGGCCTGCGGCTCCGGGGCCGCCTGCCGCTGCTTCTGGGCGGGCTTCTTGTTCGGCGCGATCACCATCGTCATGTTGCGGCCGTCCTGCTTGGGCGTCGACTCGACGACGCCCAGGTCGCTCACGTCCTCGGCGAGGCGCTGCAGCAGCCGGAACCCCAACTCGGGCCGGGACTGCTCACGCCCGCGGAACATGATCGTGACCTTGACCTTGTTCCCGCCCTCGAGGAAGCGGCGGACGTGGCCGCGCTTCGTCTCGTAGTCGTGGGTGTCGATCTTCGGTCGGAGCTTCTGCTCCTTGATCGTGGTGAGCTGCTGGTTGCGGCGGGACTCCCGGGCCTTCTGCGCGCTCTCGTACTTGAACTTGCCGTAGTCCATGAGCTTGCACACGGGCGGGCGTGCCTGAGCAGCGACCTCGACCAGGTCGAGCTCGGCCTCCTGCGCCAGCCGCAGGGCGTCCTCGATGCGCACGATGCCGACCTGCTCGCCGTTCGGGCCGACGAGCCGGACCTCGGGAACGCGGATGCGGTCGTTGATGCGCGTCTCTGTGCTGATGTGGGATCTCCTCGTGTCGACGTCGCGTTGTCTTGATCATCACTGGTCTTGATCATCACTGCACGACGGAGCGGAGACCCGTACGGCCACGGACGAGCCGACGGCTCGCCGCGGGACCGGACCCGAACGCCTGCGAATTCACTTCCGGCGGCGGGTGGGAGCGGGGCTCCACTTCGCCCTGACGCATCTGTCAACGCGCGACAGGGAGGTCGCATTCCGGAGGGTACACGACGGCGCCGGGCCCGATCACCGGGTCCCGCGGCTCACCAGGGCGCCGACCACAGCTCGGCGGTCGGGGCCGCCGCCGCGGCACCACCGGGCCCCGTGCCCGGCTGCGCCCCGGGTTCGGCGCCGGGTTGCGCGCCCGGTTCGCCCCCGGACTCACCGCCCGACCCGCCGCTCGGCTCCGTCCCGGTGACCGTGCCCGTGCCCGGGACGGTGCCGGTCACCAGGTAGAGCCGGCCGTCGACGGCGGCCGCCGCCACCGGCGCGGCCTGCGGTCCGTCGACCGGACGCAACCGGGCGGGCTGCCCGTCCCACGCCACGCTCAGCACCGCGGGCCGGCCCTCGTCGGTCACGACCTGGTCCACGCCGTCGGGGCGCAGCAGCGGCGCGGGCAGCCGGACGGACTCGTCGACCGGCAGCGACGGCAGGCCCGGCACGCGGATCCACCCGCCCTCCGCCACCGACCGCCACAGCGCGAGGTTGCCGTCGACCTGCCCGGCGACGACACACGTCCCGTCCGCTCCCCCGTCGGTGCAGCGCACCGCCATCGCCGAACCACGGCCGCCCGCGGCGGGCAGCGCCTCGCGCGTCCACGGGCCGCCGGGCTCGGGGGCGCGCCACACCACCGGCGCCTGGGTCCCGCCCGGCGCCGTGCCGTAGACCCACCCGGTGATGATCAGGCCGTCCGGCGCGCCGGCGACGGCCAGCGCCGCGACGACCGACGCCCGCGTGCCCTGCAGCGAGGTGCCCGTCGACGGCGACCGTGTCCACTCCTCCCCGGAGCGCGTCCAGACCGCGACGTCCAGCCCGGCGACGTCGCCCTGCCAGGACCCGACGAGGGCATCGCCGTCCGGCCGGGCGACCGCGTCCACCAGCTCGCCAGCGCCCCAGCCGCCGAACGTGCTGAACGCCTGCTCGCGTTCCTGGACGCCGTCCGCGTCGCCGGTCCAGACGCTCCAGCGGGGGTTGCCGTGGGCCCCGCCCCGGTCCGCGCCGACGCCGAGGATCCGCTCGCCGTCCACGGCGAGGGCGACCCAGCTCGCCGACCGCCCGTAGCCGGTGGCGGCGACGAGCGGGACCTCGGCGGATCTCTCGCCCGTCACCCGGAGCAGAGCCGGCCGCGGCTCCTGGTCCTCGCGGACCACCCCGACCAGCAGTGCCCCGTCCCAGGGCACGGCGAGCTCGGGCAAAGCCCCGGCGGGCAGCCCGACCCGCGTCGACACCAACGCGTCCGCCTGCGGGACGGCCGGGCCGGTGCTCGTCTCGCCGTCCCCCGCCCCGGCTCCCGGCGTCGGGGTGCAGGCGGCGACCGCCAGCACGAGCAGCAGGGCGAGGAGAGGGCGACCGGTCACCGCGCCAGTGTCGGCGAGCCCGGGGGCGGGCCGACGGGCGGGTCACCCGTGCCCTCGCCCGGACAGGTTCACCGCGGGTGATGCCACGCGCGGACAGGCAGCTGCCAGCCGTGGCGACCGCCTCGCCCGGGCTCGCGGAGGTCGCCGCCGCGACGACCTCGACCGGACTGCCCGCTCGCGGTCGGCCGGCGACGGGCTTGCCGTCCTCCTGCAGGATCGCCGTGCCCGCGCCCCGGCCCCCGGACCCTCGCAGCGACCCGACACGCCTCGCAGGGGCTGCGGCATCTGCGAGGCGTGTGCGGGCCCTGCGAAGGCGTGCACCGCGGTCTGCGAGGCGTGTGCGGACCCTGCGAAGCCGCCGTGACGGATCAGCATCACCGGGGGCCGCGGCCCTACCCGGCACTCGCCGCCAGCGAGGCGGCCGAGGGAGTGGAGCCGTCCACAGCCGCTGCGGCGAGCGCCCGCCCCACCACCGGGGCGAGCTTGAACAGGTTGGCCCCGTGCACCGCGAGGACCGACCCGGTGCGCTGCACGACGAAACCGTCGCCCTGCGGCGGTGCCGTCGTGGTGCAGTACAGGCTGCCGACGATCCGGGGCTCCACCGTGAGCCGCTCGCGCACGTGGGCGAGCACGGCCCGCCGGGACGCGGCCTCGGCCGCCTCCCGCCCGACCTCCCAGGCGACCAGCGCCGGGTCCATCGACGCGCCGACCGTCCACTGCCGCGGGCCGCTGCGGTGCTGGTAGGTGTGCAGGCCGCCGGCCGGGTCGTCGATCCAGCAGGGCCGATCCGGCGGGGCGCCCGGGTCCGGGAGCGTGAACCGCACGTGGTGCGCCAGCGTCGACGGCACGTCCAGACCGAGGGAACCCACCAACGCCGGGGTGCCCGCGCCCGCCGCGACGACCACGGCGTCGAAACGGTGGGACCCCGACGCCGACCGGACCACCGCCCCCGCGCCGTGCGGCTCCACCGACCGGACCGGCTCGTGGACGAGCACGTCCGCGGCCCGCTCGCCGAGATGGGCGCGCACGGCGTCCACGTCGGTGATCCCGCCCTCCGGGTCGATCAGCGACACCGCGGGCGGCTCTCGGGCCGGCAGTCGCAGTCGGGCGGCGCCTGCCGGCTCCACCAGCTCGCTGCGCGCACCAGCGGCCCGCAGGCCCGCCGCCATGCCGGCGACGGCCGTCCCGCTCACCACACAGCCCTCGGGGCCGATCATCCGGCGCCCTGCCGCCGACTCCCATTCCCCGAAGATCGCGCGGGCCCACCGGGCGAGACGGACCAGCGCCGGATCCTCGTGGGCGAGGCGGAAGATGCGGGTGGACCCTGCCGACCGCTCTCCCATCACGGCCGGCCCGCGCTCGAAGCAGGTGACCTCGGCCCCGGCGGCGCGCAGCGCCGCGACAGTGGAGAGCCCGACGACGCCGGCGCCGATGACCGCCGCCCGCATCACCGCGGTCACCGCGTCGCTGCCGCCTTCCGTCGCCGCGGCGGCGGCGCCTCCTCCGGGGCGACGAGCCCACGCAGGAACTGGCCGGTGTAGCTCGTCGGGTGGGCCGCCACCTGCTCCGGGGTGCCGGTGGCGACGATGGTGCCGCCGCCCGAGCCGCCCTCGGGACCCATGTCGACGATCCAGTCCGAGGTCTTGATGACGTCCAGGTTGTGCTCGATGACGACGACGGTGTTGCCCTTGTCGACCAGGCCGTTGATGACGAGCAGCAGCTTGCGGATGTCCTCGAAGTGCAGGCCGGTGGTCGGCTCGTCGAGGATGTAGATCGTGCGGCCGTTGGAGCGTTTCTGCAGCTCGGAGGCCAGCTTGACGCGCTGGGCTTCGCCGCCGGAGAGCGTGGGTGCCGGCTGCCCGAGCCGGACGTAGCCGAGCCCGACGTCGACCAGCGTGCGCAGGTAGCGCGAGATCGTGGTGATCGGCGCGAAGAACTCCGCGGCCTCCTCGATCGGCATCGCGAGGACGTCCGCGACCGTCTTGCCCTTGTAGTGCACCTCGAGCGTCTCGCGGTTGTAGCGGGCGCCCTTGCAGACCTCGCACGGGACGTAGACGTCCGGCAGGAAGTTCATCTCGATCTTGATCGTGCCGTCGCCCGAGCACGCCTCGCAGCGCCCGCCCTTGACGTTGAACGAGAACCGGCCTGCCTGGTAGCCGCGCACCTTCGCCTCGGTGGTGGACGCGAAGAGCGTGCGGATCTTGTCCCACACGCCCGTGTACGTGGCGGGGTTGGACCGCGGGGTGCGCCCGATCGGGGACTGGTCGACCCGCACCAGCTTGTCCAGCCCGTCCAGGCCGGTGATCCGGGTGTGCCGGCCCGGGACCTGGCGGGCGCCGTTGAGCTTGTTCGCGAGGACCGTGGCGAGGATGTCGTTGACCAGCGTCGACTTGCCCGACCCCGACACGCCGGTGACCGACACGAGGCGGCCCAGCGGGATCTCCACGTCGATGTCGCGCAGGTTGTGCTCACGCGCGCCGACGACCGTCAGCTGCCGCTTGCGGTCGATCGGCCTGCGGATCTCCGGCAGCGCGATCGAGCGCCGCCCCGACAGGTACGCGCCGGTGAGCGACGTGTCGTGCGACTCCAGCCCGCCGACCGGGCCGCTGTAGACGATCTGCCCGCCGTGCTCACCCGCGCCGGGCCCGATGTCGACGGCCCAGTCCGCGGAGCGGATCGTGTCCTCGTCGTGCTCGACGACGATGAGCGTGTTGCCGAGGTCCCGCAGGCGGGTGAGCGTCTCGATGAGGCGGCGGTTGTCCCGCTGGTGCAGGCCGATCGACGGCTCGTCCAGCACGTAGAGCACCCCGACCAGGCCGGAGCCGATCTGCGTGGCCAGCCGGATGCGCTGCGCCTCGCCGCCGGAGAGCGTGCCCGCGGCCCGGTCCAGCGACAGGTAGTCGAGGCCGACGTCCAGCAGGAACCCGAGCCTCGCCTGCACCTCCTTGAGCACCCGGCCCGCGATCATGGCCTGGCGGGCGTCCAGGACCATGCCGTCCAGGAACCGCGAGCACTCCGCCACCGACATCGCCGACACCTCGGCGATCGACTTGTCGCCGTGCTCCCGGTGCGCCAGCGTGACGGCGAGGACCTCGGGCTTGAGCCGCGCGCCCCGGCACGCAGGGCACGGCACCTCGCGCATGTAGCCCTCGTAGCGCTCCCGCTGCGACTCCGATTCCGTCTGGTCCAGCCGTCGCTCCAGGAACGGGATGACGCCCTCGTAGGCCGCGTAGTACGAACGCTCGCGGCCGTACCGGTTGCGGTAGCGGACGTGTACCTGCTCCTCCGCGCCGTGCAGCACGGCCTTCTGCGCCGCGGCCGAGAGCTTGCGCCACGGCGTGTCCATCCGGAACCCGACGGAGTTCGCGAGGCCCTCCAGCAGGCGCCCGAAGTACTCCGCGGAGTGCCCGGCCGACCAGGGTGCGATAGCGCCCTCGGCGAGGCTCAGCTCCGGGTCCGGCACGACCAGTTCGGGGTCGACCTCCAGCTTCGTGCCGATGCCGTGGCACTCCGGGCACGCGCCGTAGGGCGAGTTGAACGAGAACGTGCGCGGCTCCAGGTCGTCCAGCGCCAGGGGGTGCCCGTTCGGGCAGGCCATGCGCTCGGAGAAGCGGCGCTCGCGCTGCGGGTCGTCCGCCGGCAGGTCCACGAAGTCCAGCACGACCAGGCCGTCCGCGAGCCGCAGCGCCGTCTCCACCGAGTCCGTGAGGCGCTGCTTGGCCGATCCCTTCACCGCGAGCCGGTCGACGATCACCGCGATGTCGTGCTTCTCCTGCTTCTTGAGCTTCGGCGGCGACGACAGCTGGTGCACGGTGCCGTCCACCAGCACGCGGGAGTAGCCCTGCGACTGCAGCGAGGAGAACAGGTCGACGAACTCGCCCTTGCGGGTGCGGACCACTGGCGCGAGCACCTGGAACCGGCTGCCCTCCGGCATCGCCAGCACCTGGTCGACAATCTGCTGCGGCGTCTGCTTCTCGATCACGTGCCCGCACACCGGGCAGTGCGGCACGCCCGCGCGCGCGTAGAGCAGCCGCAGGTAGTCGTACACCTCGGTGATCGTGCCGACGGTGGAGCGCGGGTTGCGGTTCGTGGACTTCTGGTCGATCGACACCGCGGGCGAGAGGCCCTCGATGAAGTCGACGTCCGGCTTGTCCATCTGCCCGAGGAACTGCCGCGCGTACGCCGACAGCGACTCGACGTACCGCCGCTGGCCCTCGGCGAAGATCGTGTCGAACGCCAGGCTCGACTTCCCCGAACCGGACAGGCCGGTGAACACCACCAGGCTGTCCCGCGGCAGGTCGAGATCGACGCCGCGCAGGTTGTGCTCGCGTGCGCCTCGGACGACCAGGCGATCGGCCACGGGGGGGTTCCCTCCCGGATGTCGGGGTCTCGGTGCTGCCGGCACCGCAGTGCCGGTAAGGCGTGGGGACGGCCCACGATCCATGCTAGGCGCGGCCACCGACAGAAACCGGGCGGCCCCCCGGCAGGGTCGCACACCTGTTCGAGGCTGTGATCACCGCTTCCGTGACATGGCGTGCACCGGTGCAGGCTGTGTCACACGGACGGTGATCACGGCACTCAGCGGCAGGAGTACGTGAACGAGCCCTCCGCCTGCGCCGGGTTCGGCTCGAGCACCCGCAGCGTCGCCGTCGCGTCATGCCGGCCGCGGCCGCTGAGCGTCCAGAGCAGGTGGACGTCCACCGAGGTCTGCCCGGCCGCCACCTCCTGCGTCAGCACGCCCGTGGTCTCCCCGTCGCTGCGCGTCCAGGTGTAGGAGAGGGTCCCCGGCCCGCCGGTCGTGAGGACGGTGCCGACGACGTCCACCGTCACGTCGCAGGCCCGGCCGGGCTCGGCAGCGGTCACGGTGGCGCCGGTGACCTGCAGCGGCGCGCCGCCCGGCAGCAGCGCGAACGCGACCGTCGCCGCGACCACCGACGACGTGACGACGAGCCCGCCGAGCGCTCCCCCGCGGCGGCGCCCGTCCCGGCGCCCGCGGGCAGGCCTGCGCTTCGGGGCCGTGCCGGTGAAGTGGACGGTGACCTGGTCGGCGGCGGGGTCGGGGTCCGTGCCGGGGGCGGTGTCGGGGGCCGTCCTCGGCCGGGGCACCGGCGGGACCCTCGTGGACCCGCGCGGCGACACCGTCAGCGCGCTCGCCATCGTGCTGTCGGCGCGGATCGTGCGGACCGCCAGCGGGTCCGGTCCCAGCGCCCGCTGCGCCGCCGCGGCGAGCTCTCCCGCGGTGCGGAAGCGCCGCCGCGGGTCCTTCGCCATCCCCTGCGCCACCACGGCGTCGAACCCGACGGGGACGCCGCCGCCTGCGTCACGGCGCACCGCGCTCGGCATCGGCGGCGGGTCCTGCAGGTGCGCCCGCATCAGCGCCGGTGCGGAGCCGGTGAACGGCGGGCGGCCCGTCAGGGTCTCGAAGAGCACGCAGGCGAGCGCGTAGACGTCCGCGGCGGGCTCGCCCTCGACGCCGTCCCAGCGTTCGGGCGCGACGTAGCTCGGCGACCCGGGGACGGCTCCCGCGCCCGTGAGCGCGACGGCGTCCGGGCCCGCGGTGCCGGCGCGGGGACGGGCGATGCCGAAGTCGAACAGGTACGCGAACGGCTCCTGCAGCGGCGGCGTGCGGGCACCCGCGAGCAGCACGTTCGAGGGCTTCACGTCGCGGTGCACCAGCCTGGCCGCGTGCGCGGCGTCGAGCGCGCGGGCGACCTGCCCGATCGTCGCGACCGCTGCCTGCGGCGTCAGCGGGCCGTGGTCGCGCAGCCACGTCGCGAGATCGGTGCCCTCCACCAGGCGCATGTCCAGGTAGAGGCGGCCCCCGATCTCGCCGAACCCGTGGATCGGGACGACGTGCGGGTCGTTCAGCCGGGCCGCGATCCGGCACTCCCGGCGGAAGCGCGCCACGTAGTGCGGATCCGCGGCCGAGCGTTCCGGGAGCAGCTTGAGCGCCACCGTGCGGTCCGTCGCGGTGTCGTGGGCACGGTAGACCTCGCCCATGCCGCCGCGGCCGAGCAGCTCCAGCAGCCGGTAGGGCCCGAAGATCGCGGGCGCCCGGACGCGGGCGGGGTTCATTCCGGAGGGCACAGGACTCCGTAGATCTCGTCGAGGACGCAGCCGGGGGGCAGGACGGGGCCGGGGGGCAGGACGGGGCCGGCACCCGGGCCGGCACCCGGGCCGCCGCCCTCCCCGTCACCGGGGCCGGCACCCGGGGCGCCGCTGCCGACACCCGGTGCGCCGCTGCCGTCACCCGGTGCGCCGCTGCCGTCACCGGGGTCAGCACTCGGGCCGGCACCCGGGCCGCCGCCGTCGCCCGGGTCGGCGCTCGGGCCGTCGGTCGGGCCGGTGGGGCCGCCCGACGGGTCGCCGGGCCGGTCGACGGGCGGCCGCGGCCGGTCCGGCGGCTCGACCGGACCACCCACCGGGCCGGCGGGCGGGCGCACCGGCGGGCGGCCGGGCGGGTCGTCCCCATCCCGGTCGCCGCCGTCCGGGCCGTCCCCGTCCCCGCCACCGGCGTCACCGCCGTCCGAGCCGCCGCCGCCCGGGCCGTCCCCGTCCGAGCCGCCACCGGCGTCACCGCCACCCGAGCCGCCCCCGTCTCCGGGCGCGCCGGTCGAGCCGGCACCCGGTGCGCCAGGGCCCGACCCGCCGCCCGGCGACGGCGCGGACCCGCCGCCGGAGCTGTCCCCACCGCTCCCGACGGGCGGTGCGGAGCCGGGACCGGCACCGGGCACGGCACCCGAGCCCGCCACCCCGACGATCCCCGTCGGGGTGGACAGTGGTGTCACTCGGGGCTCCCCCACCATGAACACGCCGATGGCGATCGCCGCCGCCGCGGCCCCGGACAGCACGGCGACCGGCAGCCGCCGTGCCGCCCCGCCGAGGACCGTCGCACCGATCGCCGTCCCCGCGACCGGGACGGCGGCGCGCACCAGGAGCAGCAGCAGCGAGGCGCGCCGGGCAAGGCCCTCGCGCCCCCGCTCCTCCCAGTTCTCGCCGTAGCCGTCGACGGCGGCGTGCTCCAGCTCGACCAGGAACGCCTCGGCGTCCGCCGGACGGTCCGCCGGGTGCTTCGCGAGACCGTGCAGGGCGAGGCTGCGCACGGGTTCGGGCAGGATCCCGGTCGGGACGGCGGCGTGCAGGTGCTGGTCGCGCAGGGTGGCGAGATCGGTAGCCGGGTAGGGCGGGCGCCCGGTGAGGCACTCGACGAACGTCGCCGTCGCCGCGTAGACGTCGCCGCGCGGGCTCGCCCGGCCGCCCTGCCACTGCTCGGGCGCCATGTAGGCGGGGGTGCCGGAGCCGTCGGTGGCTCCGCCGGAACGGGCCGCGACCCCGAAGTCCGCGAGGCGGCTGGAGCCGTCCGGCCCGACGAGGATATTGGCCGGCTTGACGTCGCGGTGCACCACCCCTGTGGCGTGCGCGGCGGCCAGGCCGAGCAGCGCCCCCTTGAGCAGGGCCAGGGCGGCCTGCGGCTCGACGGGCCCGCGGTCGGCGAGCAGGGCACGCAGCGAGGGCCCGTCCACCAGCTCCATGACGATCGCGGCGCCGACCGCGCACTCGACGTACTCGTGCAGGCGGACGACGTGCGGCGACTCGAGGTCGCACAGCAGCCGGGCCTCGGCGCGGAACGCGGCGCGGAACGTGTCGTCCGCGAGCAGGTCGGCGCCGAGGTACTTGACGGCGACCGGCTCACCCGCGGAGGAGCGGGCCTCCACGACGGTGCCGCCACCGCCGCTGCCGAGCTCACGCACCTCGGCGTAGCCGGGCACGTGCCACTGCTGGGACATGTCGCACCGCTCCGTTCGGGGGCCGAGGCTGGGGTCTCGGACGGCCTTGCGGGGGCCACGTCCGGCTGGGGAGAACCGGCCGCGGCGACACCCGACGGTACGCAGCGACGAACGGCCGACAGCGGATGAGCCCGTTGCGACCAGCGTGATGACCCCGGTCGGCCCTGCCGTGCGCGGACCGCGCGGGCGACCGCGCAGCACCGGAGTGCACGTCGCAGCCGCCCGGACGGCTGCGCGGTGCCGCGTGATGCTGCGAGGTGCTGGGGGGCGCAGGGCGGGCCCGGACGCACGCCCCTACGCGGCGTTGACGATCCGCCCCCGCAGCATCACCAGCGCCGGTTCGCGCACCGTGCCGGGATCGGCCCGCGGATCGGACCGGTACACGACGAGATCGGCCCGGCCGCCCACGTGCAGCCCCGGCCGGCGCAGCCATTCCCGCGCCCGCCACGAGGCGGCACCGAGCGCGTCCGCGGCGGGGATCCCCGCAGCGTGCAGGGCGGCGATCTCGTCCGCGATCCGCCCGTGCGTGATCCCGCCGCCTGCGTCCGTGCCCGCGTACACCGGCACACCCGCCTCGTACGCCCTGGCAACGACGGACCGTGCGCCGGCGTGCAGCGAGCGCATGTGCGCGGCGTAGGTGGGGTAGCGCGCGGCGCTCTCCGCGATGCCGGGGAACGTGTCGACGTTGATCAGCGTGGGCACCAGCGCGGTGCCGCGCGCGGCCATCTCGGCGATCAGGTCCTCGGTGAGGCCGGTGCCGTGCTCGATGCAGTCGATCCCGGCACGGATGAGGCCGGGCAGGGCGTCCGTGCCGAACACGTGGGCGGTGACCCGCGCGCCCGCGGCGTGCGCGGCGGAGATCGCGTCGACCAGCACGTCGTCCGGCCAGAGGGGCGCGAGATCGCCGGCGGAGCGGTCGATCCAGTCCCCGACCAGCTTGACCCAGCCGTCCCCCGCGGCGGCCTGCTCGGCGACGACGTCGGGCAGGAGCGCGGGGTCGTCCAGCTCCGCGGCGAGGCCGGGGATGTAGCGCTTCGGCCGGGCGATGTGGCGGGCGGCGCGGATGATCTCCGGGAGGTCCTCGCGGGCCTGCAGGGGTGAGGTGTCCACCGGGGAGCCGCAGTCCCGGATGAGCAACGCGCCGGCGTCCCGGTCCGTGCGGGCCTGCGCGTCCGCCTCGTCCAGGTCGACGGGGCCGGCCGAGCCCAGGCCGATGTGGCAGTGCGCGTCGACCAGGCCGGGGACGATCCACCCGCCGTCCGCGACCGTCTCGGCGCCGGGCAGCGGCCCGTCCACGATCACGCCGCGATCGACGAGGATCTCCTCGGCCGAGCCGTCCGGCAGCAGGACGCCGCGGAGCCGGTACACCCCTACTTGCCCTTCCGGAAGTTGAGCTTCGACGGATCGAAGCCGGGCGGCAGCTGGTCCAGCCCGCCCAGGCCGGGCGGCAGGTCGCGCAGCGAGGGCGGCATCTGCGACAGGTCCGGCAGGGCCCGGGCGGAGCGGGCCGGGGTGGGGCCGCGGCGGCCCTTCTTCGCGTTCTTGCGCTTGCTGGCCTGCTTGCGGGTGGCGCTGCGGCCGCCGCCGAAGCCCATCTGCCCGGCCATCTGCTTCATCATCTTGCGGGCCTCGAAGAACCGGTTGACCAGCTCGTTGACCTCGCTGACCGCGACCCCGCTGCCGTTCGCGATGCGCAGCCGCCGGGACCCGTTGATGATCTTCGGATCGGCCCGTTCCGCCGGTGTCATACCGCGGATGATCGCCTGCAGCCGGTCCAGCTGCCTGTCGTCGACCTGGGCGAGGGCGTCCTTCATCGCGCCGGTGTTGGCGCCGGGGAGCATGCCGAGGATGTTGCCGATCGGGCCCATCTTGCGGATGGCGAGCATCTGCTCGAGGAAGTCCTCCAGCGACAGCTCGCCGGTGGTGATCTTCTGCGCGCTCGCGGCGGCCTGCTCGGCGTCGAAGGCCTGCTCGGCCTGCTCGATGAGCGTGAGCAGGTCGCCCATCCCGAGGATGCGCGAGGCCATCCGGTCCGGGTGGAAGACGTCGAAGTCCGCGAGCTTCTCGCCGTTGGACGCGAAGAGGATCGGCTGGCCGGTGACCTCCCGCACCGAGAGCGCTGCACCGCCGCGGGCGTCGCCGTCGAGCTTGGTGAGCACCACCCCGGTGAAGCCGACACCGTCGCGGAACGCCTCCGCGGTGGCGACGGCGTCCTGGCCGATCATGGCGTCCACCACGAAGAGCGTCTCGTCCGGCTGCACGGCGTCGCGGATGTCCGCGGCCTGCCGCATCAGCTCCTCGTCCACCCCGAGGCGGCCCGCGGTGTCGACGATGACGACGTCGAACATCTTGTCCCGGGCGTGCGCCACGCCCCGGCGCGCGACGTCCACGGGGTCGCCGACGCCGATGCCCGGCGCTGCGGCCTGACCGGTCGCCGACGCGCCCGGATGTGGCGCGAACGTCGTGACCCCGGCGCGCTCGCCGACGATCTGGAGCTGGTTGACCGCGTTGGGCCGCTGCAGGTCGCACGCCACGAGCAGTGGGGTGTGCCCCTGGTTGCGGAACCACGCGGCGAGCTTCCCGGCGAGGGTCGTCTTGCCGGAGCCCTGCAGGCCCGCGAGCATGATCACGGTCGGCGGCTCCTTGGCCAGCCGCACCCGGCGGGTCTCCCCGCCGAGGATCGCGATCAGCTCCTCGTTGACGATCTTGACGACCTGCTGGGCCGGGTTCAGCGCACCCGAGACCTCGGCGCCCTTGGCCCGTTCCTTGACCCGCGAGACGAAGCCGCGGACCACCGACAGGGCGACGTCGGCCTCCAGGAGCGCGATGCGGATCTCGCGCATGGTGACGTCGATGTCGGCGTCGGAGAGGCGGCCCTTGCCCCGCAGCCCGGCCAGCGCGCCGGAGAGGCGCTCGGAAAGCGTCGCGAACACGCCTACGAGCCTACTTGCCGGGCGTGCCGTCCACCGCGCCGCACGAGGCCAGTACGCCGAGGAGGTCCGTCCGGGCGGTGCGGTCCAGCACGAGCACCCGCTCGTAGCCCCAGGGGACGTGCCCCGCCGCGAGCGCAGCGGACGTTGCGCGGGCCCGGCGGGCGTGCGCGGCGAAGCAGCCCGACGGGACGATGCGCCCCCGCCCCTCCTGACCGGCCAACGCGACCTCGGGCGCGACGTCGAGCCAGACCAGGTACGCGACGCGGCCGGTGACGAGCGCGAGCAGGGCGAGCAACGCGCGCAGGAAGGCGCCGGTGGCGGGCAGGTGCACGACGACGGCGGCCGGCCCGGCGACGGCGGCCGCGACGATCGCGAATCGGTGCAGGACGTGGACGAGCGGCCGGTAGCGCGCGTACGGCACGCCGGCGGGCAGGCGACGCGCGAGGACGTCGCGCTGCGACTCCGAGTCCACGACGGCGAGGTCCGGCCCGGGCGTGAGCCTGCGCAGCAGCGTCGACTTGCCGGCGCCGGGGATGCCCGCAACGAGGACGAGGGCCCTCCCGGGCCCGCTCAGGGTCACGGACGGGACAACGCCGAACCGCCCCCGAACGTTCCACCCGCGCGAATCAGGATCGCCTACCTGTTGCTCAGGTAAGGCTCACTACATAGTGTCGCCGGGTGCCCGTCCGAATACCGACCGTGGTGGCCGCCGGCCCGTCGACGTGCGCGGCCGGATCCGGTACTCCCCCGCGACCTGCCGCGCCGTGATCCCGGAGGTGCCCGCGTGACTCCCACCGTCCCGCCGCTGACCCGACGCGGCTTCCTGGCCGCCACCGGCCTCGGCATGGCCACCGCCCTCGCCGGTGCCACGGCCGCCTGCGCCGGCGGGCCCGGCGGCCCGGCCGGTGCGGCCGGTGCGGCTGCGTGGAGCTTCACCGACGACAGGGGCGAGCGGATCGAGCGCCCCGCCCGCCCGCAGCGGATCGTCGCCTACGAGACCACCGGGGCCGCCCTGTGGCACCTCGGCGTGGCCCCCACGGGGATCTTCGCGGGCTCCGCACTGGCCGACAGCGTGAGCCTGCATGCCTTCGACACCTCGGGCGTCACCGCCATCGGGACGACGTACGGCCAGCTCGACCTGGAGTCGCTCGCCGCCGCCCGTCCCGACCTCGTCGTCACCGCGTTCGACCCGCGCCAGGACGGCCCGCTGTTCGGCTTCGCCGACCCGGCGATGCAGGAGCGGGTGGCCTCGATCGCCCCGATCGTCGCGTTCGACGGCGTCCGCGACCCGATGGCCGTCGTCGGCCGCTTCGAGGAGCTCGCCCGCGCGCTCGGCGTCGAACCGCCTGCCGGGCCCCGGGACGGCTACGCCGCCGCGGCCGCCGAGCTGCGCTCCACCCTCGCCGCGAAGCCCGGCCTCACCGCGGTCGCGCTCACCGCCTACGACAACCAGCTCTGGTTCGCCCGCCCCGAGCAGTTCCCCGGCCTGCGCCAGCTCGGACAGCTCGGGCTGCGGCTCGTCTCCCCCGCGAGCCCCGCCGCGACCGACGTCAACCAGGACTTCACCGGCTTCTTCTGGGAGGCGGTGAGCGTCGAGGAGGGCACCCGATACCCGGCGGACCTCGTCCTCTACGACCCGGACACGTCGTCGCTGCAGCCCGACGCGCTCGCGGCCCTTCCGGTGTTCGGCACGCTCCCGGCCGTGCGGGCCCGCCAGTTCGCGCCCTGGCGCAAGCTGGAGGACTGGAGCCACGCCGCCTACACCGCGGACGTCGAGGCGGTCACCGCGGCGGCGCGCACCGCCGACCCTGATCTCGCGCCGTGACGCCCGCGCACTCCCCGACGGAGGCAACGTGACCTCGACCCGCCCCGTTCCCTCTCGAATAAGCACAGCCTATCCTCAGTCCATGGCGAGACACCGACGCTGCCCCTCCCCGGCCGCGCCCCCGGCGGCCGAACGCGCCCGGACGGTCCTCGCCGTCGCGCCCACGGTCACCGTCTCGGCCCACGGGTCGGACTGGACCGTCGCCCGGCACGGCACCGACCCCGAGGGCCGCCCGTTGCTCCTCGTCACGGCCACGCCCGCCGAGGCGCTCACGTGCACCCCGACGGGCGCGGTCCGCCAGCCCGTCCGCGTCGCGCTGCACGCCGCACAGCTGCACCTCCTGCGGGCCCCGGACCGGGTGCGCCACCGCGTCGAGATCCGGGGCACCGTCACGGCCGTCCCGACCGCGGAGGCCGACCGGCTGCTCGCCGCGGACCGGCGCTTCCTCGACGCCCTCGACGAGTGCGCCCTGCTGCGCGTCGAGCCGGCCGGCATCCTGCTCGACGGCGCGACGGTCGGGCTCGCCGAGTACCGGACGGCGGCGGCCGATCCCTTCGCGTCCGTGGAGGACTCGCTGCTGCGCGAGATGCTCGCCACCCGCCAGGAGGACCTGGTGTGGCTGTGCACGCTGCTCGGAGCGGAAGCGCTGACCGGCGCGACGGAGATCGCCCCCATCGGCCTGGACCGCTGGGGGCTGACGATGCGGATCGCGGGAACCGCGGGCGTCGGCCACCACCGGATCGCGTTCCCCGACCCCGTCGACCGGGTCGAGGCGCTGCGCCGGACGCTGCGCAGGCTGATCGCCTTCGCCCGGTCCGCGACGTGCGACGAGGCCTGGCTCTCCACCTTCGGGTGAGCGATCCCACCGCACCCCGTCCGAATCCCGAAGAACCCCCCGCGTCCCGGCACACCCCCGGAGCCCCGATGCCGATGCACCCGTCCGCCCACCGCGAGGGCGGCCGCTCCCTCGCCCACCGCCCACCGGCGTCGCAGCGGTGACGTCGGCGATACGCGTCGTCGGCCCGGCGCTGCGGCGGCAGTGGGTCCCGATCGTGGTGGGCAGCGTGCTCGCGATGCTGCACCAGTCGGCGGAGACCGCCGTCCCGCTGGCGATCGGGACGGTGGTGGACCGCGCCGTCGTCACGGGTGACGGCGGGGCGATGCTGCGCTGGGCGCTCGTCCTGATCGCGCTCTTCCTGCTCCTGGGCACGGCCGGGCTGTACGGCTACTACCTGCTCGAGGTGGGGTCGCAACGGATCGCGCACGACGTCCGCCACCGCGTGGTCGCGCGGGTCCACGACGCCCGCGGCGGGATCGACGCCCGTTCCGGGGACACCGTGAGCCTCGCCTCGAACGACGCCGAGGCCGTCGGCAACGTCGCGTACGCGATCGGGCTGGGCCTCGCCGCGATCCCCCCGCTGGTGGGCGGTGCCGTGGTGCTCCTGGCGATCTCGGTCCCGCTGGCGCTCGTCGTGCTGGTCGGGCTGCCGATGGTGCTGGGCATGGTGGCGCTGCTGTCGCGCCCGCTCACGGGCCGGATGGAGGCCGAGCAGGACGCCGTCGCCTCGGCCACGGGGGTGGCGACGGACCTGCTGCGCGGCCTGCGCGTCCTCAAGGGCCTCGGGGTCGAGGACGCCGCGACGGCGCGGTACCGGCGCGCGAGCCGGGAGGCCCTCTCCGCGCGGCTGCGGTCCGCGCGCTTCCTCGGCGGCTACACGGGCCTGACGCTCGCGACGTCCGGGCTGTTCCTGGTCGTCGTGGCCGCCGTGGGCGGGCGGCTCGCGCTCGAGGGGCGGATCAGCGTGGGCGAGCTGGTGACCGCCGTGGGGCTCGCGCAGTTCCTGGCGGCTCCGCTGCAGATGGTCGCGGAGGCGGGCGCGATGGCCGCGGCGGCACGGGCGAGCGCGCAGCGGATGCGGGCCCTGCTCGTCGTCCCACCCGCCCTCGACGACCCCCACTGCGAGGAGCCCCCCGGCCCCGTCCGCGGCGAGCTGGAGCTCCACGGGGTCGTCGCGGGCCCGCTCGCCGGCCTGGACCTGCTGGTCGCCGCGGGCGAGCACGTCGGCGTCGTCGCCACCCCGGCGGAGGCTGCAGCGCTCCTGGACGTGCTGGCCCGCAGGCGGGACCCGGAGACCGGCAGCGTCCTCCTGGACGGTGTGGCGTTCCGGCGGCGGCCGCTGCGAGCGCTGCGCCGCGACGTCCTCGTGGGCGACCACGACGCGGTCCTGTTCTCCGGCACGCTCGGCGAGAACGTCGCGGCGGCGGCCGGGCCGGGCGCGGACCTCCGCCCCGCGCTCGACGCGAGCGACGCCGCCGAGGTCGCCGCGGCCGTCCCGGACGGCGTCGACGCGCGGCTCGACGACGGCGCGCGCGTGCTCTCGGGCGGGCAGCGGCAGCGGGTGGCGCTGGCCCGTGCCCTCGCGCCGGACCCACCGGTGCTCGTCCTGCACGACCCGACGACGGCCGTCGACGCCGCGACCGAGCACGCGGTCGCCCGGCGGGTCGTCCGGCTGCGCCGCGGGCGCACGACGGTGGTGGTGGCCTCCAGCCCGGCGCTGCTCGACGCGTGCGACCGCGTGGTCCTGCTCGACGGAGGGCGGGTGGCGACGGAGGGCGCGCACACCACGCTCGTCACCGATCCCCGCTACCGGGAGCTGGTGCTCGGATGACCGCGCGGGAGCTCCTGCCCACCGCCGGCCCCCGCGAGACGTGGACGGCGGTGCGCCGCCTGCTGGCGGGGCGGCGCGGAGCGGTGTGGGGCGCGACGGCCGTCCTGGTCGCGGGCACCTCGGCCGGCCTGCTCGCCCCGCCGATCCTGGGCGCGATCGTCGACATCGTGGTCGGTGGCGGCGCCGTCGAACGCCTCGACCTGCTGGTGGTGGCGCTGCTCGCCGCGGTGATCGCGGAGTCCGTGCTGTCCGGGTGGGGTGTGGTACTGGTCGCGCGGGTCGGGGAGACGGCCCTCGCGACGCTGCGCGAGCGGGTGCTGGAGCGGGCGCTCGGGGTGTCGCTGGCCGACGTCGAACGCGGCGGGGGCGGCGATCTCGTGGCGCGGGTGAGCGGGGACGTCGAGTCGGTGTCGGACGGCCTGCGCGAGGCGCTCCCGACGCTCGCGGGGGCGGCGCTGACGGTGGCCCTCACCGTCGTCGGGATGGGGGTGCTGGACTGGCGCCTCGCGCTCGCGGGGTTCGCGGTGCTCCCGATCCACGTCGCGGCCACGCGCTGGTACCTGCGCCGCTCCACACCGGTGTACGCCGCCGAGCGGGTGGCGCGCGGCGAGCTGACCGCGGCGCTCGCAGAGACGGTGTCCGGGTCGCGCACGGTGGCGGCGTTCGGGCTGGAGCGCGAGCACCGTGCCCGCGTCGACACCGTCTCCGAGGTCGCGGTGCAGCGCTCGCTCGTGGCGGCGCGGCTGCGGTCGCGGTTCTTCGCCTCCCTCAACGCCGCCGAGTGCGTCGGGCTCACCAGCGTGCTGGCCGCCGGGTTCCTCACCGTGCAGGCCGGGGTCACCAGCGTCGGCGTCGCGACGGCGGCGGCACTGTACTTCCACCGCCTCTTCAACCCGTTCAACCAGCTCCTCGGGCTGCTCGACGACGCCCAGAACGCGGCGGCGGCGCTGGGCCGCCTGGTCGGCGTCGCCTCCCTGGAACCGCCCGCCGCGCCCGCACTGCCCGCGACCCCGCGCGACGCCTCGGTGAAGGTCGCCGGTGCCCGCTTCGCGTACCGGCGCGACCACGAGGTGCTGAGTGGCGTCGACCTCGCCCTCGATCCGGGTGAGCGGTTGGCGCTCGTGGGTCCGAGCGGGGCGGGCAAGACGACGATCGCCAAGCTCGTGAGCGGCATCCACACCCCCGGCGGCGGCGCGGTGTACCTCGGCGGGCACACCCCGGCCGAGCTCGGGCCGGGCGGCACCCGGCGGACGGTCGCGCTCGTCACCCAGGAGGTGCACGTCTTCGCAGGCACGCTCGCCGAGGACCTGCGGCTCGCCGATCCGAACGCCCCGGACGCCGCGTTGCTCACCGCGCTCGACCTCGTCGGGGCCCGGGAGTGGGTGGAGGCGCTCCCGGACGTTCTCGCGACCGTCGTCGGCGACGGCGGGCACGCGCTCACGGTGCTGCAGGCCCAGCAGCTCGCGCTGGCGCGGGTGGTGCTCGCGGACCGGCCCGTCGTCGTCCTGGACGAGGCCACGGCCGAGGCCGGCAGCGCGGGCGCCCGGGTCCTCGAGGCCGCGGCGCTGCGTGCGACGGCGGGGCGGACGGCGCTGGTGGTCGCCCACCGGCTCACCCAGGCGGCGGGCGCCGACCGGATCGCGGTCGTGGAGGCGGGCCGGGTCGTGGAGATCGGGCCGCATGATCATCTGGTGGCAGCCGGTGGTCGCTACGCAGCACTGTGGACAGCGTGGTCGGGCAGCCGACCGGGCTAACGTGGACGACCACCCGTTGTCATCTTAGGTAACGCTTGCTTCACTGTATCCGGGGGCGGAACTGTTCACGCTGCTCGGGGGAAGTTCGCCGTGGAGGGCGCGGATGGTGTCGTACCCGACGGGTCGCCGACGTGTGCTCGTCGCCCTCGGCGCCGGGCTGGCCGTGGTCGCGGTGGGCGGGTGCGCCTCCGCAGCGGGCGCCCCGAGCGGCCCCGCGCGGATCGCCTGCGCCTCGGGGGCCGAGGAGCTGCACGCCGCACTGCTGCTCGGCGCGGACCCGGTGCTCGCCGCCCGCGGTCCGGGAGATCCGGTCATCGCCGATCTCGGCTACCGGCTCGACGGGGTCCCCCGGCCGGACCCGGCGGACGGCGACGCGCTGGCCGCAGCGCTCGCGCAGACCCGGCCCGACATCGTCCTGCACACGGCCGTCCCCCCATCGGGTGACGCCCGGGCGGTGCTGGTCGATCCGAGCCTGCCGGTGGACGACCAGCTGCTCGCCCTCGGCGCGGCGCTGCGGCGCGACGCCGAGGCGGAGCAGGCGATCGCGGGGCACGGCTACCTGGCGAGCCAGGTCGCCGCCGTCGTGGCCGGCAGCGTGCTGGCGGGCGCGACGGTCGCCGTCATCGCGCCCGGCCCGGGAGGCCCGACGATGCTGGGTGCCGACTCGCCCGCCGGAGCGGCGCTGCACGCGGCCGGCGTCGGTGCGCTGCTCGACGATCCCGCGAAGGTCGCCGAGGCGGACTTCTGGCTGCGCGTCGCCGGCACGCCCCTGATGGAGGTCCCCGCGGAGCGGGCCGCCTGGGTCGGCCCGGAGTTCGTCCTGGAGTCGGCGCTGGTGCGGCTCGCGCGGCTGCGCCAGATCGACCGGCTCGCGCGCTGGTTCAGCGGTGTCCCCCGGTGACCGGCCTCCTGCCCACCCCGTCGGGATCGGCGTCGGGGCTGCCGTTCCGCGGGACTCCCGCGATCACCGACGCCGCCGCCCGCGCCTTCCTCACCCTGCTCGACGCGACCTTGATGGACCCGGCCGTCCACGCCCCGCTCACCGGCTCCCCCCACGGTGCGGGGCGGCGCCGGGTGCTCGATGCCGCCGGCCGGACGGTGGAGGTGCCGGCGCAGCCCCGCCGGGTCTTCGCCCACGACGACTTCACGACGCTGCCGATGCTGCTCGCGCTCGGCGTCCCCGTGGTGGCGACGACGTCGGAGTCGGTGCCGGCCCGGCTGCCGTCGTTCCTCACACCCCTCGACACCCGCGACATCGCGGTCGTGGGCAGGTTCGCGCACTTCAGCGTCCGGCAGCTGGCGGCACTCGCCCCGGACCTGATCCTCGCGCGGCCGGGTGACCTCGACGACCTCGCGCCGACGCTGAGCAGGCGGATCGCCCCGGTGGTCGCGCCGCCGCTCGCCGAGCACACCGACGACTGGCAGGGCAACCTGCGCGCGGTGGCCGCGGTGGTGGACCGGACGGAGCGGGCCGAGGAGCTGCTGTCGGCGGTGGACCGGGAGATCGCGGCGGCCGTGCGACGGCTCGCTCCGGTCGCCCGCCGGTGGCCGGTGCTCGGTCTGGTGGGCATCGACGAGGACGGCGTGACACGGCTGTCGCGCCCGGACCGGTTCCCGGGCACCGTGCTGGCCCGCCTGGGGTTCGTCCACCCGACCCGGCGCCGCAGCCCGTTGCTGGACGCCGACGTGCTGCTGTGCTTCCCGGTCGGCAGCGATCCCGCGCGTCACCGTCACGACCTGGACGCGGTGACGTTCGACCCGGTGTGGGCGGACTCCGTCGCGGTGCGTGCGGGGCGGGTGCACCGCATCGACCCGGACCCGGTGGCGGCGGAGGGGGGCGTGCAGCAGGTACGGGCGCTCCTCGCCGAGCTGGAGCGGATCCTCGCGGCGTGATCCGCTTCTGGTTGAGGTTTGCCTATCCTCATCCCCTAGTCTGTCGCGCGTGACCCTCGCCGCCCTCCCGCTCGCTCCGCTGCTTCCTGCCGCGACGCCGCTGCGGTGGCTGGAGACCCACCTGGCCGCCCACCAGGCGGCCCACGACGCCGACGGCCCCGGGGCCGCGACCCCGCGTCGGTGGACCGGTGTCGGCGCGCTGCTGGACGACGACGCCGCCGCGCTGCACGACCTCCACGCCGGTCTGGTCGCGGACGGCGCCGCGCCCGCCGCGGCCGCGAAGTGGTTGGCCTCCTGGTTCGCGGGCGGGATCGCCGACGTCGTCGGGTTCGTGTTCGCGACCGCGTCGGCGGCGCTGCTGGTCCGCCCCGGCCGGGCCCGGTTCCGCCTGGACGACGGCGGGCTGCCGGACCGCGTCGATCCCGGCCCGGCGAGGGTCGCCGTCGCGGAGGGGCACCCGTGGGCCGAGCTGTCCGACGTCGAGGTGGTGGCCGACGACGGCGCGCTTGCGGAGGCGGCGGTCGGCGCGCTCACCGTCGCCGCCGAGCCGATCGTCGAGGCGTGCCGGTGCCTGGCCCGCGTCGGCCGCCCGGCGCTGTGGGTGGAGGTCGGCGACCGGTTCGGGCTGCCGGTGCTCCACCAGATCCACCTCCCCGTGGACGCCGCCGTCGCCGACCGGATGCAGTACGCGGTCCGCACCCCGTCCCGGCCGTGGCGGAAGGTGCCGGACCTGCGGGTCGCCGACACCCCGGACGGCTGGACGTACCTCGGTCGCAAGGGGGGCTGTTGCCTGGCGTACCAGTCCGACGAGACCGGGGAGACCAGCCAGACGGGCGAGACCGACGAGACGGGCGAGACCGACGAGACGGGCGAGACCGCGCTCACCGAACGCGCGCGTGCCTACCGCGCCCGGTTCCCGCGGCTGCCCGATGCGCCGGCGTACTGCTCGACGTGCTCGCTGCGTGACTGGCCGGGCTGCGAGGAGCGCCAGGTGTTCTGGCTGGCGCAGGAGCGTGCCGCCCGTCGGGCCGCAGACGAGGACATGGTCGACAGGGCCGGAGACGCATGATCGACGCTTCCTGGCTGTCGATCTGTTTGTTAGCCTTCCCTCAGTTCAGCGTGTCACGGTCGAGTGAGGGGTGCGACGCCCGGTGACGGTGACGACGGCCCGGCCCGGTTCGACCGCGGGCGGGGCCATCCGCGCGCGGCGGCTCGCCCTCGTCGCGACGCTGGTCGGCCTGCTGCTGCTGGCCGTGCTCACGAGCCTCGCGGTCGGCGCGAAACCGATCCCTCTCGGCGTGGTGTGGGACGCGCTGTGGTCCCCCACCGGCACCGAGGAGGACGTCGTCGTCCGGGCGCTGCGGGTGCCGCGCACCCTGCTCGGCCTCGGGGTCGGGGTCGCGCTGGGCGTCGCGGGCGCGCTCATGCAGGGCCACACCCGCAACCCCCTCGCCGACCCGGGGCTGCTCGGGGTCAGCGCGGGTGCGGCGTTCCTCGTCGTCGTCGCGATCTTCGCACTGCGCATCACGAGCCTCTACGGCTACGTCTGGTTCGCCTTCGCGGGCGCGCTCGGCGCGAGCGTGCTCGTGTTCGTCCTCGGCTCACTGGGCCGCGGTGGACCGACACCGGTGACGCTCGCGCTCGCCGGCGTCGCGGTGAGCGCGCTCCTGGGCGCGCTCACCTCGGCGCTGGTGCTGGCCGACACCCGCACGCTCGACGCGTTCCGGTTCTGGGCCGTCGGCTCCCTCGCCGGACGGGACGCCGCGATCGCGGGCCAGGTCGCCCCGTTCCTGCTCGTCGGGCTCGTGCTCGCGTTCGCGAACGCCCCCGCGCTCAACCTGCTCTCGCTCGGCGAGGACGTCGCCAGGGCCCTCGGGCAGAACCTCGCCGTGGCCCGCTGGACCGGCCTCGTCGCGATCACGCTGCTCACCGGCGCCGCGGTGGCGGCCTGCGGGCCGATCGGCTTCGTGGGGCTGGTCGTGCCGCACGTGGTCCGCCTCTTCACCGGGCCGGACCACCGCTGGCTGCTGCCCGCGTCCGGGCTCGCCGGGGCGGTGCTGCTGCTCACCGCGGACGTCGTCGGCCGGGTGGTGGTGCGCCCGGGAGAGCTGCACGTCGGGATCGTGCTGGCGTTCGTCGGCGCACCGTTCTTCGTCGCACTCGTGCGGCGGCGGAAGCTGGTGCAGCTGTGAGTCCGGCCCTGCTCGAACGACCCCCCGCCCAGGTCCCGGGGCGCACACCGGTCCGCGTCGGCCGGATCTCGGGGGTGTGGCGCCCGCGGATGATCGCGGTCACGGTCATCGGGATCGGCCTCGTGGTGCTCGCGGCCGCGGCCAACATCGGCCGCGGGGACTTCCCGATCTCGCTCACCGAGGTGCTCGCCGTCCTCGCGGGCGGCGGGGACGGGCCGCAGCAGTTCATCGTGCTGGAGCTGCGGCTGCCCCGCACGCTCACCGGTGTCCTGGTCGGCGCCGCGCTCGGGGTGTCCGGCGCGCTCACCCAGGCCGTCGCCCGCAACCCTCTGGCGAGCCCCGACATCCTCGGCGTCACCGCGGGCGCGAGCACCGCCGCGGTGGCCGTCATCGTGCTCGGCGGCTCGATGGGCACCCTCGCCGGCCCGCTCGCGCAGATCGGGGTGCCGCTCGCGGCGCTCCTCGGGGGCATCGTCAGCGCCGCGATCGTGTACGCGCTGGCCTGGCGCCGCGGCATCGAGGGCTACCGGCTCGTGCTCGTCGGCGTCGGGGTCGGGGCGGTGGCCATGTCGATCACCTCCTGGCTGCTGGTGGTCGCCGAGGTCTACGAGGCGGCGCGCGCCACGGTGTGGCTCACGGGCTCCCTCAACGGCCGCGGCTGGGAGCACGTCGTCCCCGTCGCGGGGGCGCTGGTCGTGCTGATGCCGATCGCGCTGCTGCTCGGGTTCGCGCTCGGCGCGCTGCAGTTCGGCGACGACACCGCGCGCGGCCTCGGCCTGCGCGTCAATGTCGCCCGCGGCGGCCTCGTGCTCGTCGCGGTGGCGCTCGCCGCCGTCGCCACGGCGTCCGCAGGACCGGTCGCGTTCGTCGCGCTGGTGGTGCCGCAGATCTGCCTGCGGCTCGTCGGCTCGGCGCGCCCACCGCTGCTGGCGTCGGCGGTGTACGGGGCCCTGCTGCTGGTCGCGGCGGACCTCGTCGCCCGCACCGGTCTGGGCGTGGAGCTCCCCGTCGGGATCGTCACCGCCGTGATCGGCGCGCCCTACCTGCTCTACCTGCTCGTCCACCGCAACCGAGGGGTGACCGCATGACGTCAGGGCGTACGCGGCTGGAGGCTCGCGACCTGGAGCTCGCCTACGGCGACACCGTCGTGGTGGACGGGCTGGACGTCGACGTCGTCGACGGCACGATCACCGCCGTCATCGGTCCGAACGGCTGCGGCAAGTCCACGCTGCTGCGCGCGCTCGCCCGGCTCATCCCCACGCGGCGCGGCCACGTCCTGCTCGACGGCGAGCGGATCGACCGCATCCCGACCCGGGAGGTCGCGAAGGTGCTCGGCGTGCTGCCGCAGACTCCGGTGGCACCGGAGGGCCTGACGGTCGCCGACCTCGTCGCCCGCGGCCGCCATCCGCACCAGACCTGGTACCGGCAGTGGTCCTCCGACGACGAGTCCGCCGTCGCCGAGGCGCTGGGCTGGACGGGCATGACCGACTTCGCCGAGCGCACCATCGACACCCTCTCCGGCGGCCAGCGCCAGCGGGTGTGGATCTCGATGGCGCTCGCCCAGGGCACCGACCTGCTGCTGCTCGACGAGCCGACGACCTTCCTCGACCTCGCCCACCAGGTCGACGTCCTGGACCTCGTCGAACGCCTGCACACCGAGCGCGGCCGCACCGTGGTGATGGTGCTGCACGATCTCAACCTGGCCGCCCGGTACGCGGGGCGGCTCGTCGCGATGCGCGACGGGAGGATCGTCGCCGCGGGCCCGCCAGGGGACGTGCTCACCGCGGAGCTGCTGCGCGAGGTGTTCGAGCTGGACGCGCACGTGGTGGCGGACCCGGTCTCGGGCACCCCGCTGGTGGTCCCGATCGGGCGCCGGCACCGCCGCCCGGGATCCTCGCGCGGTGGCCGGCCGGCGCCACCGGATCGCCGAACGGCGTGAGCGGGTTCGCACGACGGTTGCGTCGCGCAACTAATTAGCTATGCTCAGTACCCGTGCAGCGATCGCTGTTCGGCCCCAGCCTTCTCCGCCAGCCCCGCGCCGTCTGGGCCGTCGCGTTCGCCTGCGTCATCTCCTTCATGGGCATCGGCCTCGTGGACCCGATCCTGCCCGCCCTGTCCTCCCAGCTGAACGCGTCGCCCAGCCAGGTCACGCTGCTGTTCACCAGCTACCTCGTCGTCACCGCGGTGGCGATGCTCGTCACCGGCTGGGTCTCCAGCCGCCTCGGCGCCAAGTCCACCCTCGTCGCCGGGCTGGTGCTCATCGTCGTGTTCGCCGGGCTCGCCGGCGCGTCCGACACCATCGGCGGCATCGTCGGCTTCCGCGCCGGCTGGGGGCTCGGCAACGCCCTGTTCATCGCCACCTCCCTCGCCGTCATCGTCGGCTCGGCCAGTGGCGGCTTCGCCGGCGCGATCGTGCTCTACGAGACCGCGCTCGGCGTCGGGATCGCCTGCGGGCCGCTGCTCGGCGCGGTGCTCGGCGACATCAGCTGGCGCGGTCCGTTCTTCGGCGTGTGCGCGCTCATGACGGTCGCCCTCGTCGCGACGGCGCTGTTCGTGCCGGCCACCCCGCGCGTCGAGGCGCCCGAGCCCCTCTCCGCGCCGCTGCGCGCCCTGCGCCACCGCGGGCTGCTGACCATGGGCCTCACCGCGCTGCTCTACAACTGGGGCTTCTTCACGATGCTCGGCTACGTCCCGTTCCCGATGCACCTGTCGATCTACCAGCTCGGCGCGGTCTTCTTCGGCTGGGGCCTGCTCGTCGCGATCTTCTCGGTGCTCGTGGCACCGGTGTTGCACCGCCGCTTCGGCACCGCGCCCACGCTCTACGCCAACCTGCTGCTGTTCGCCTGCCTGCTCGCCGTGATCGCCGCGCGCACCGGCTCCGTGCCCACACTGGTCGTCGCAGTGATCGCCGCGGGCGCCCTCATCGGTATCAACAACACGCTCACCACGCAGGCGGTCATGCTCGTTGCACCGGTCGAGCGCCCGGTCGCGTCGGCCGCGTACGGGTTCATCCGGTTCATCGGTGGCGGCCTCGCCCCCTTCGCCGCCGGGCTGCTCGCCGAGCGCTACGGCGTGGCGCTGCCGTTCTGGCTCGGCGCGCTCGCCGTCCTGCTCGCCGCGGGCGTGCTCGCCAGCGGGCACCGGCTGCTCGCCGCCGCCGACGCCCGGCTCACCGTGGCGCGTGCCTCGGCCGCACCCGCGCCCGCGGATCGGCTGCACACCCGGCGGACGGGCGGCGCGCCGAGTGTGCATCCGGTCCGATCAGGGGCCGACTGAGTGCACGCTCGCCGGACGGACACCCGCTCGGCCCGGGCATGCGGCATCCCGCTCAGGTCACCGCCGCGACCACGGCCTTCTCGATCCGCCGCCGCTCCGCCTCCGCCACGGTGCCCTGCGCGCCCGAGCCCGCGAGGCAGAACGAGTCGACCACCGACGCGCCGAGCGTCGACACGCGGGCCCAGCGGACGTCCACCTCGCAGTCGGCGAGCGCCACCGCGATGCGGTACAGCAGCCCGATCCGGTCCGTGCCGCGCAGCTCCATGACGACGGCACCGGTGGCCTCGTCGTCGAACCACAGCACGCGAGGCCGCGGGGTGGTCTCCTCCGTGGGCGCCATCGGCGCGTAGTCCCGCTCCTTGCGGGCGAGCGCCTCCGGGAGCGACAGGGTGCCGTCGAGCGCCCGGCAGAGGTCCGCGCGCACCAGCGCCGCGTCGGGGAGCCCACCGAACCGCGGCGACACCGTCAGCTCGAACACCCGCACGTCGGGAGACGTGTGCTCACCCACCAGCCGGCCGTTCGTGCCGAGCTCGGCGGCGTGCACCTCCAGGGAGTGCAGCGCCAGCACCCCGGCCACCGCCGCCAGCGCCCTGGGCACGTTCGGGACCGCGACGACGACCCCCGCGGGCACCCCGTCCCGGGCGAACCGCAGTTGCGGCCCGCCGCCGCCCGCGACCGCCGCGGCGAGCTCCACCCCGAGGCCGCTGCGCGGCGCGGCCGAGCCGACCGGACGGCCGTCCAGGAGGGCGCGGCACCGGCGTCCCAGCTCGTGGATCAGACCTGCCTTCCACGGGCTCCAGACACCCGGCCCGGTGGCCAGCGCGTCCGCCTCCGCGAGCGCCTCGAGGATGTCCAGGACCAGCGCGTCGCCCTGCAGCGTCTCGACGACACGGCTGATCGTCGCCGGATCGTCCAGGTCGCGGCGGGTGGCGGTGTTCGGCAGCAGCAGGTGGTGGCGCACCACGGACCCGAGCACGGCCACGTCCGTTTCGGGGAAGCCGAGGCGGTTGCCGATCTGGATCGCGAGCGACTCCCCCACCACCGAGTGGTCCCCGTCGCGGCCCTTGCCGATGTCGTGCAGCAGGCTCCCCATGAGCAGCAGGTCCGGCCGCGCCACCGTCGTGGTGAGCCGTCCGGCCTGGGCGCAGGTCTCGACGAGGTGCCGGTCGACCGTCCAGATGTGCGCGCGGTCGCGCGGTGGCAGGTCGCGCACCGCACCCCATTCCGGGAACAGCCTCCCCCACAGGCCCGTGCGGTCCAGCGACTCCACGACGTCGACGAGCTTGCGGCCCGTGCCGAGCAGCGACAGCAGCTCCTCACGCGCCGCCCGCGGCCACGGTTCGCGCAGCTCCGGAGCGGTGTCGGCGAGCCGGTGCAGGGTGCCAGCCGCCACGGGCATCCCGGTGCGGGCCGCGGTCGCCGCCACCCGCAGCACCAGCGCGGGATCGCGCGCGGCGGTGGCGTCCCTGGCGAGGACGACCTCGCCGGCGTGCTCGACGACGCCGTTGTCCAGAGGGCGTCGTACGGGAGCCCGCCGCAGGGCCGCGAGACCCCGACGGGGCAGTGCGGCCTTCGCCGAGCGCAGCCCCACCTCGGCGGCGAAGGCGATCGCGCGGGCCGCCCCGGAGAGCGCCCGCGCCAGGTCGAAGCGGTCGCCGAGCGCCAGGACCGAGGCCACCTCGTCGGCATCCTGGGCACGCAGCACGTCGCGGGCCCGCCCGGCGAGGCGGTGCAGCTCGGTACGGACGTCCAGGACGAGGTCGCGCGCCTCCTGCACGTCGCGTGCCGGGCGCTGCAGGAGCTGCGCCATCGCGAGCGCGTCCAGCAGCTGCACGTCGCGCAGCCCGCCGTGGCCGTGCTTGAGGTCCGGCTCGATCCGGTGCGCGACGTCACCGACCTTGGCCCACCGGTCGCGGGCCTGCTCCGTGATCTCGTCCAGGCGGCCGCGGATGCCCGCCCGCCACGCCTGCCGGACCGCGGCCGAGACCTTCTCCGTCAGCTCCGGATCACCCGCGATGTGCCGCATCTCGAGGAGGCCGAACGCGGCCCGCAGGTCCGTCGTCGCGACCTGTACGGCCTGCCCGGGGGTGCGCACCGAGTGGTCCAGCCCGATGCCCGCATCCCACAGCGGGTACCACAGCTGGTCCGCGATGCGGTCGATGTCCTTGCGGCCGTCGTGCAGCAGGACCAGGTCGAGGTCCGAGTACGGGGCGAGCTCGCGGCGTCCCAGCGCCCCGACGGCCACGAGCGCCGCGCGGTCCGTGAGACCGATGGCGGCGGCCCGCGAGGCGAGCCAGAAGTCGTGCAGGTCGACCAGTGCCGCGCGCAGTGCCTCCGGGCTCAGCCTGCGCTTGCCCGTGTCCAACAGCACGGCCTTCGCCTGGGCCAGGTCCTGTGCGGAGCCCGTGCCGGCGACAACCACGTCGCGATACCCCCTTGGTACGCCAGTGCGACCGCCGGCCGCTCCGTGAGCGATGGCGTCACGGAGCGGCCGGTTGAGTCGATCAGAATCGCTGGTGCACAGGACGGGGACTAGATGGCGTCCGTCCCTCGCTCGCCGGTGCGCACCCGGACCACGTTCTCGACGGGGGTGACCCACACCTTGCCGTCACCGATCTTGCCGGTGCGGGCGGCCTCGACGACCGCGTCGACGACCTTGTCCGCGAGGTTGTCGTCCGCGACGACCTCCACCCGGACCTTCGGCACGAAGTCGACGGCGTACTCGGCGCCGCGGTAGACCTCGGTGTGGCCCTTCTGCCGACCGTAGCCCTGGACCTCGCTCACGGTCATGCCCAGCACGCCCAGCTGCTCCAGGGCGCTCTTGACGTCCTCGAGGACGAACGGCTTGATGATCGCGGTGACCAGCTTCATGTCTCAGCCCTCCTTGCCGGCGCTGACGGGAACGGCCGAGCCGGTCGGCAGCGGCCTCGCGCCCAGCCCGGCGCCACCGCCGAGCGAAGAGAAGTCATACCCGGTCTCGGCGTGCTCGGTCTCGTCGACGCTCGTGGCCTCGGCCTCGTCCGAGACCCGCAGGCCGATGACGGCCTTGAGGACGAAGGCGATGACCAGGGTGAGCACGAACGAGTAGGCGAGCACCGCGAAGGCACCGACGGCCTGGCGCCACAGCTGGTCCACACCGCCGCCGTAGAACAGGCCGTTGACACCGGCGGGCGAGCTCTCGGTGGCGAGGAAGCCGACGAGCAGCGTGCCGACCAGACCACCGACGAGGTGGACACCGACGACGTCGAGCGAGTCGTCGTAGCCGAACCGGAACTTCAGACCGACCGCCAGCGCGCAGACGACACCGGCGATCACACCGAGCGCGACCGCGCCCAGCGGCGACACCGACGAACACGACGGCGTGATCGCGACCAGGCCGGCGACGATGCCGGAGGCGGCGCCGAGGCTGGTGGGTGCACCGTCGCGGATCTTCTCGGTGACGAGCCAGCCGAGCATGGCGGCGGCGGTGGCGACCAGGGTGTTGATGAAGGCGAAGCCGGAGATCGCGCCGGAGCCGACGGCCGAACCCGCGTTGAAGCCGAACCAGCCGAACCACAGCAGTGCGGCGCCGAGCATGACCATCGTCAGGTTGTGCGGGCGCATGGGCTCGCGCGGCCAGCCGCGGCGCTTGCCGATCACGATCGCCAGGGCGAGGGCGGCGGCACCGGAGTTGATGTGGACCGCGGTACCACCGGCGAAGTCGATCGCCTTGAGCTGGTTGGCGATCCAGCCCCCGGTGGAGTCCTCACCGGCGGTGACGCCGTCGAACGCGAACACCCAGTGGGCGACGGGGAAGTAGACGATCGTTCCCCAGATGCCCGCGAAGATCAGCCACGAACCGAACTTCATGCGGTCCGCGACGGCACCCGAGATGAGGGCGACGGTGATGATGGCGAACGTCGCCTGGAAGGCGACGAACACGACCGAGGGGATCGAGCCGACGAGCGGGATCGCGACATCGACCGGGGGGACGGCCTCCGTGTCGGCCAGGTAGGTCCCCTCGGTCAGGCCGGCCAGGCCGGCGAACTCCGCCGGGTTGCCGACCAGGCCGAGGCCACCGACGCTGTTGCCGAAGGCCATCGAGTAGCCGTAGAGCACCCAGAGCACGCCGATGAGGCCCAACGCGGAGATGCTCATCATGATCTGGTTCAGCACGCTCTTGCTGCGCACCATGCCGCCGTAGAACAGCGCGAGGCCCGGCGTCATGAGCAACACCAGGGCTGTCGCCGTCATCATCCAGGCGGTATCGCCGGTATCGGGCACACCAGGCACCTTCACTCCTCCCGTTTCGCCGCTGCGTCCATGCGGCAGGTGGGCAAAGCCTCGGTAACCCGTGTTTCCGACAGTTCGTGATCACGTTTCGGAGATGTGAACGGACGCACCCGGCGCGTTACATCCGCATGTCGTTAGACCGAAGGTGGCATCGGCACGAGCGCCGACCGGTGCGCCGCCAGGAACTCCGCCGTGCTCACCGGCCGCCGTCCGAGGTAACGGCCGACCGCATCACTGACCCGGCCGAGGTAGCCCTCCCGCGCCGCCCGGCCGAAGCCGACCGCCATCGCGACCGCCTCCGGCGGCAGCCCGGCCCGGACCATCCCGGCCTCGATCACCTCGTCGGTGAGCGGCTGGTAGCGCACCTCACGGTCGGTCAGCGCCGAGAGGATCGCCGCCACGTCCGCCCCGGTGACGGCCTCCGCGCCGGTCAGCTCGATCGCGGTGCCCGGGTCCGCCGGGTCGGCGAGGATCGCCGCCGTCGCCGCGGCGAGGTCCCCGCGGGTGACGTAGCTCGTGGCGCCCTGGCCCGCGTTCGTGGCGTACACCCCCGCCGCGACCGCGGGGCGCGCCGCCAGCAGTAGCGTCTCGGTGTAGACGCCGTTGCGCAGCGCCGTGTACGGCAGCCCGGACGCCGCGAGCGCCGCCTCCGTCACCGCGTGGTCCGGCATCACCGGCGACGGGTTGCCGGGCGCGTCCACGGCCGTGGCGGAGGTGTAGAACACGTGCCCCACGCCGGCCCGGACGGCCGCGGCGATCGCGTTGCGGTGCTGGGTCCGGCGGTGGCCGATCCGGTCCGTGCTGACGATCAGCAGCCGGTCCGCCCCGGCGAAGGCCGGGCCGAGGGTCTGCGGATCGTCGAAGTCCGCCCGGCGCGTCTCCAGGCCCGGGAGGTCCTTCGGGGTGCGCGAGAGCGCGACGACGTCGTCGGTCCCGACGCGCCGGATCAGCTCGGCGAGGACGCTCGCGCCGAACTGCCCCGACGCACCCGTGACGGCGATCCGCATCAGTTCAGCAGGGCGTCGACGAACGCCCCCGGGACGAACGGGGCGAGGTCGTCCGGTCCCTCGCCGAGGCCGACCAGCTTCACCGGGACCCCGAGCTCGCGCTGCACGCGGAAGACGATCCCGCCCTTCGCGGTGCCGTCCAGCTTCGTGAGCACGATGCCGGTGACCTCGACGACCTCGCCGAACACCCGCGCCTGCATCAGCCCGTTCTGGCCCGTGGTGGCGTCCAGGACGAGCAGCACCTCGTCCACCTCGGCCTGCCGCGACACCACCCGCTTGACCTTGCCCAGCTCGTCCATCAGACCCGTCTTGGTGTGCAGGCGACCCGCGGTGTCGAGCAGCACCGCGTCCGCACCCTCGGTGTGGGCCTGCTTGACCGCGTCGAAGGCGACGCTCGCCGGGTCGGCGCCCTCCGGACCGCGCACCACGGTGGCACCCGCACGCTCGCCCCACGTGGCGAGCTGCTCGGCCGCCGCGGCCCGGAAGGTGTCGGCCGCCCCCAGGACGACGTGGCGACCGTCGGCCACGAGGACCCGGGCGAGCTTGCCCGTCGTCGTGGTCTTGCCGGTGCCGTTCACCCCGACGACCAGGAGCACCGCGGGCCTGCCGTCGTGCGGCAGCGCGCGCACGGACCGGTCCAGGTCGACGGCCAGCGCGTCGGTGAGGACGTCGCGCAGCAGCGTGCGAGCCTGCTCCGCGGTGCGTACCCCCCGGCTCGCGAGCTCGCTGCGGAGGCGCTCGACGAGCTCGGCCGTCATCTCCGGGCCGAGGTCGGCCTGCAGGAGGGTCGCCTCGACGTCCTCCCAGGAGTCCTCGTCCAGCTCCCCCGCGCCCAGCAGGCCCAGGAGGCCCTGGCCGAACCCGGATCGGGAGCGGGCCAGCTTCCCGCGCAGCCGCTCCAGACGGCCCGCCGTGGGTGCGATCGGTTCGGTCGGGACTGGCGTGGCCGGCGCGATCGGTGCGGTGGGTGCCGCCGCCTCGGGCGGCGCGACGGTCGTCGCCGGGTGGGCGGGTGCCGGGGCCCCGGTGTCCGGCGCCGCGCCCGGACGGGGCGGGGCGGCGGTCGCCGCGCCGTTGGACGACGCGCCGGTCCGGGTGTCGGGGGTGGTGCCGGGCGGGGGAGGCGCCGCGGGGGGTGTGTCCGCGGGTGCCGGGGCCGTGTCCGCGGGTGCCGTGTCCGCGGCCGCTGGGGTGGTGTCCTCGGATGGCGGGGCCGTGTCCGCCGGGGCCGTGTCCGCCGGGGGCGGGGCGGTATCGGCCCGGGCGGCGTCCTCGGCCGTGGGTGCGGCGGTGGTGCCGTTGGCCGGCGGTGCTGTGGGGGCCGCCGGGCCGTCCGGCCGGGCCGGGGCGGCGGTGGTGCCGTTCGCCGTCGGGGCCGTCGGTGCGGCCGTGGCACCGTTCGCCGCGGTGCCGGTCTCCGGGGCACCGGGCCGGGCGGGCGCCGCTCCCCCGTCGGGTGCCCGCGGTTCGCGGGGCCGCGGGGGCGTGGCCGTACCCGTCCCGGCCGAGAAGCTGAACCCGGTTCCCGCCTGGTACGTGCCACCGCGGCGCGGAGCCTCGGCGGCCCCGTCCTCCTGGGGCTCCCGGAGGCTGATCCGCCGCCGCCGCCGCGCCAGGATCAGGCCGACGACGAGCGCGATCAGGACGAGCGCCGCCACGACCGCGACGACGATCCAGAGGGTCTCGGTGGTCACCCGACAACCCTGTCATGGGCCCGCTCGACCCCGCCGGGCACGTCCATGATCACCGGGCAGTTCCCGGCGCTCACCCGCGCACCGGCACCCACCGTGCACACGCCCCCGCACCGTGCACACGCCGGCGCGGCCGTGCACCCCGCCCGACATGTGCACGGGAACGCCACGGTGTGCACGGCGACGCACGGGACCGCGGTCAGAGCAGTGTCGCGGGCCGCAACCGCTGACTGATCACGGTGGTGATGCCGTCGCCGCGCATCGCGACGCCGTAGAGGACGTCCGCGACCTCCATCGTCGGCTTCTGGTGGGTGATCACGATGAGCTGGGAGGACTCGCGCAGCTCCTCCAGCAACGAGATGAGCCGCCGCAGGTTCACGTCGTCGAGCGCGGCCTCGATCTCGTCGAGCACGTAGAACGGCGACGGGCGCGCGCGGAAGATCGCCACGAGCAGCGCGACGGCCGTCAGCGACCGCTCCCCGCCGGACAGCAGCGACAACCGCTTGACCTTCTTGCCCGGCGGGCGGGCCTCGACCTCGATGCCGGTGGTGAGCATGTCCTCGGGATCGGTGAGCGAGAGGCGGCCCGCGCCGCCCGGGAAGAGCGTCTCGAAGACGATCTCGAACTCCCGCGCGACGTCCTCGTAGGCCGCCGCGAAGACCTCCAGGATCTTGGCGTCCACCTCGCGGACGACGGTGAGCAGGTCGCGGCGGGTGTCCTTGAGGTCCTCGAGCTGGGTCGACAGGAACGTGTAGCGCTCCTCCAGCGCCGCGAACTCCTCCAGGGCGAGCGGGTTGACCTTGCCGAGCAGGGCGAGGTCGCGCTCGGCGCGCTGGAGGCGCTTCTGCTGGACGGCGCGGTCGTAGGACGTGCCCTGTGGCGCCGAGACCGCCTCGCCCCGCTCCCGCGCCGCCTCGTACTCGGCGACCACGTCCGCGGGCGGGGGGAGGTCGACGTCGGGACCGTACTCGGCGACCAGGTCCTCGACGCCGAGGCCGTGGCGTTCGAGGACGGCCGTGGCGAGCTGGTCGAGCTTCATGCGCTGCTGGGCGCGCAGCACCTCGTCCCGGTGGACGGCGTCGGTGAGCTTCTCCACGAGGGCCCCGAGCCGCGTCGTGGTGAGCGCGACCTCGCCGCGCGCCCGCTCCCGCTCGGCGCGGGCGGCGGCGATCGCGTCCCGTTCGCGGGCCGCCGCAGCGAGCGAGGCCTCGATCCGGGCCCGGGCCTGCGTCCCCGCGTCCACGACCAGGCGCGCGACGGCCGCGTTGCGCTCCCGGGCCGCCCGGACCGCGGCCGCGCGCTCGCGGGCCTGGCGCTCCGACGCGGCCTGGCGGCGCAGCGAGTCCGCGCGGCCGGCGATGGCGCGGGCCCGCTCCTCCGCGGTGCGCAACGCCAGCCGCGCCTCCACCTCCTCGCTGCGGGCGGCGGCCACCGCCTCGGCGGCGGCGTCGCGGACCTCAGTGTCCGGTTCCTCGGCCACCGGCTCGTCCTCGGCGAGAGCGAGCTGCTGCTCGGCGGCCTCCAGGGCGAGCAGGGCGTCCGAGCGGCGCGACTCCACCTCGTCGCGGCGGGCCCGCAGCCGCTGCGCCTCCGCCTCGGCCGACCGCAGCGCCTGCTCCAGGCGCCCGAGCTGGGCGGACGCGGCGGCGCGCCGCTGCGCGAGGGCCGCCCGCTCGCGCTGGGCGGCCTCCAGGTCCCGTAGCCGGGCCGCCTCCTCCGCGCGGGCCCCGTCGAGGGCCGGGCGCAGGTGGTGGAGCTCCTGCTCGGCCCGGTCCGTCTCCGCCTGGGCCTCGTCGACGGCGGCGCGGACGTCCAGCGCCCCGGTGGCCGCCGCGGATCCGCCCACCGCGCTGTGCGGGCCAAGGACGTCCCCGTCCGCGGTCACGGCCTTCAGCGGCCCCCGGGCGGCGCGCGACTCGGCCGCGCCCGGCGGGAAGCCGGCCGCGCCCGGCGGGAAGCCGGCCGCGCCCGGCGGGAAGCCTGGTGCGCCCGGGGCCCCGGGCGCGCCCCCCGCGGCCACCCCAGAGCCCGCCGGATCGCGGTCGCACACATCTCCGCGTGCCGGCACAGACCGCCGGCCGTGTGTGTCACCGCCACGAGGTGTGTGCGAGGCGTCCCCCGCGCCCGACCGGTCCCCCGCGCCGCACAGGTCCCCGGCGACGACGGCGCGGGCCGCGTCCAGGTCCGCCACGAGGACGACGCCGTCCAGCAGCCGGCGCAGCGCGCCCGCCACCGGGCCGTCCCCGACGCCGTCCGCGAGCCACCGCCCGCCGGCCGGAGCCACGCCGCGCGCGTCCGCCGCGCCGGGAGCGCCGCCCGCCGCCGCGCCCGGGGCGTGAGCGGCTGCGTCGCCACCGGCCGACCCGCCGCTCGGCCCCGCCACGACCAGCGCCGCGCGTCCCGCGTCCCCCGCTCGCAGCAGCGCCAGCGCCTCCGCCGCCGCCTCCGGCGACCGGACGGCCACCGCACCCGCGAGCTCCCCGAGCACCGCAGCGACCGCGGACCGCGCCCACGGCTCGACCGCGACCAGCTCCGGCACCGTCCCCAGCACGCCCGCCGGGCCGCGCTCACCCACGAGCGACGCACTCCCGTCCGGCGGCGCGAGGCTCGATCGCAGCGCCTCGACCCGCGCCGCCCACCGGGCGAGCCGCTGCTCGGCCTCCCGCTCGCGCGCCACCAGCTCGGCGACGCGTTCCACGGCCGCCTCCCGCGACCGGGCCGCCCCGGCGCAACGCTCCTCCAGCCCCTCGACGTCGTCGTCGGAGTCCCCGAGCCCGGTACGGGCCTGCGCCAGCTCGGACTCCGCCGTGTCCGTCCGCTCCTGCGCCTCCCCGAGCGACTCGGAGAGCCGCTCGATCTCCGCCGCCGTGGCCGCAGCCCCGCTGCGCAGCGCCTCCGCCCGCCCGGCGAGGGTGGCGAGCCCGGCCCGCCGGTCGGCGAGCGCACGCACGGCGGCCAGGTGCGCCCGCTCGGCGGCGGCGAGCACCTTCTCCTGCTCGGCTCGCTCGGCGAGCACCTCGTCCAGCCGGGTGCGGGCCTCCACGACGGCAGCGACGAGCTGCTCCTCCTGCTCGGTGACGAGCTCGGCCTCGGCCTCCAGCTCGTCCGGGTCACGCCCCTCGCGGCGCGCCTCCCCGGGGTCGGCGAGGTGCCGGACCCGTTCCTCGGCCAGCCGGACGGTGCCCGCCAGCCGCTCGGCCAGGGCGGAGAGCCGGTACCAGGTGTCCTGGGCGGCGGCCAGCCGCGGCGCGTCCTGCGCCAGCGCCGCCGTCAGCCTCTCCTGCTCGACGCGGGCGACCGACAGCTCCGCCTCCACCTCGGCGCGCCGGGCGCGGGCGGCGGCCTCGTCGGCCTCGTCGCGGGCCAGCTCGTCGCGCAGGGTGACGATGTCGTCCGCGGCGAGGCGCAACTGGGCGTCCCGCAGTTCGGACTGCACGGCCTGCGCCTTGCGCGCGATCTCCGCCTGCCGCCCGAGGGGCTTGAGCTGGCGGCGCAGCTCTGCGGTGAGGTCGGTGAGCCGCGTGAGGTTGGCCTGCATCGCGTCGAGCTTGCGCAGGGCGCGTTCCTTGCGCTTGCGGTGCTTGAGGACGCCCGCAGCCTCCTCGATGTAGGCGCGGCGGTCCTCGGGCTTGGACTGCAGGATCGCGTCGAGCTGCCCCTGGCCGACGACGACGTGCATCTCGCGGCCGATACCGGAGTCGGAGAGCAGCTCCTGGATGTCGAGCAGCCGGCAGGACGAGCCGTTGATCTCGTACTCCCCCGCACCGTCGCGGAACATCCGCCGCGTGATGGACACCTCGGAGTACTCGATCGGCAGCGCACCGTCGGAGTTGTCGATCGTGAGCGTGACCTCCGCGCGGCCCAGCGGGGCCCGGCCGGACGTGCCGGCGAAGATCACGTCCTCCATCTTCCCGCCGCGCAGCGCCTTGGCGCCCTGCTCGCCCAGCACCCAGCTGATCGCGTCCACGACGTTGGACTTGCCCGAGCCGTTCGGGCCGACGACGCAGGTGATCCCGGGCTCCAGGCGCAGCGTCGTCGCCGAGGCGAAGGACTTGAAGCCCTTCAGCGTCAGGCTCTTGAGGTGCACAGTTCAGGCTAACCAGCGGAGATGTCGATCGTTGGCAGGGCATGACCCGACGCGCGCACCGGATCCTGCTCGCGGCCGTCGCGACCGCATCGATCACCGCATCGATGGCGGCATCGCTGCTGCTCACCGGCGTGGCGCAGGCTCTGCCGCCGCTGCCGCTGCCGCCGCTGCTCGGCGGTCCGCACGCCGGCGAGCGCAGCGAGGAGCCCGCGCGGACGCCACCGGACGGCCCCGCGCCCTCCCCGGTGTCGCCGCCGCGCGCCGCCCCCGACGAGACCGGCTGGGCGGGCCGGATCGTCGCGCTCACCAACGACGAGCGCGCCCGGGCCGGGTGCGGGACCGTGGCCACGGACGACCGGCTCGCCGCTGCGGCGCAGGCGCACGCGCGGGACATGGCAGACCGCAACGAGATGTCGCACGTCGGCAGCGACGGGAGCACGTTCGACGAACGGATCCGGGCGGCGGGCCACGACGAGCCCGGCGCGGAGAACATCGCCCGCGGCTACCCGGACCCGGAGACGACGATGCGCGAGTGGATGGCCTCGTCTGGGCACCGCCGCAACATCGTGAACTGCGACTACGTGACGATCGGCGTGGGGTACGACGCGCGGGGCAACTTCGTGGCGCAGGAGTTCGGTCGCCCCGAGTAGCCGTCAGGGCCGGTCGAACTCGCCGGCACGCACGCCGGCGAGGAACGCGTCCCACTCGGCCGGGGTGTAGTGGTGGGGCGCCAGCTCCCGGTTCTTCGTGTCGCGGACTGCGACCCGCCCGTCCGGCAGGAAGGCCACCTCGACGCAGCCGTTCGCGTTCCCGCTGCTGAAGCTGCTCTTGAACCAGCGGATGTCCGCGCCGTCCACAGCGCCTCCCGTCCCTGCTCAGCCGCTGCCGTCGAGGACCCCCCGGACGAGCGCCGCCGAGTCGGCGAGCCCGAGGGCCTCGGCCCGCAGCCGGTCGAAGAACAGCCTAGCGCGGGCGACGTCGGGCTCCTTGTCGAAGGTCACTGCGCCGAGGGTGTGCTCCACGTAGGCGATGTCCGGCTCGCCGAGGTCGCCGAAGCTGAGCAGGGTGAACGGCGACGCCAGGGCCGGGTGCGCGCCGACCCGGGTGGGCAGCACCTGCAGGGTGACGGTCGGCAGCTCGACCGCCCGCAGGAGGTGCTCCAGCTGTGCCCGGTGCACCGCCGGGCCGCCGACCGGCCGGCGCAGCGCGGCCTCGTCGATGATCGCCTCCAGGTGCAGCGGGTTCTCGGAATCGGTGAGCCGCTCCTGGCGGATGGTCCGGACCGCGACGGCGTTCTCCAGCGCCTGGCCGGAATCCCACACCATCCCGGCGGCGAACAGAGCCCGGGCGTAGTCCGCGGTCTGCAGCAGGCCGGGCACGTAGCTGACGGTGAAGTCGCGGACGCGGCCGGCCTCGGTCTCGAAGCCGACGTACGACGCGCCACCACCACCCAGCCCGTACGCCTGCCACCACCCCCGCTGCTTCGCCACCCGGGCGAGCGCGAGCAGCTCCTCCCAGCGGTCCCCCGCGTCGTAGAGGTCGAGCATGCTCTTGACCGCGTGCACGTTCGCGCCCTGCTGGGCGTTCTCGATGCGGCTGAGCGTGCTGTCGGAGAAGTCCAGCCGGGGTGCGGCCTCCTCCAGCGTGAGCCCGGCCGCCTCGCGCAGCTTCCGCAGCTCGCGCGCCAGGATCCGGCGCCGCACCTGCGACCCGTTGCGCCCCGCCACCTCACCCCCCGGATCCGTGCCGTCACCGATCGTGACAGACGGGAACGCGGATCCGGGAATCCCGCACCGGGGGATCCCGAAGTCGATCTCTCATCCGGACCCTACGCGGCATGACGCCAGAAGATCGGCTCGCCGAGGCCGCCGTCCTGCTGCGCCGGTGGCCGACCACCCAGGCCCGCCTGCGCGAACGCCACGTCGAGGGCCCGGACGGCCGCTGCCTCGGCTGCACCAGCGCGACGCATCCGGCTCCCCGGTGGCCGTGCACCCTGGCGCTGCTCGTGACCTGGTCACCCGGACCCACGTGACAGGTCACACCGCCGAGAGGATCGGCGCGAACGCGAGCTCCGCCGCCCCGACGATCTGGACGTCGCGGGGCGCGAGCGCGGAACGCACCACCCGCGCGCCGACCGCGCGCCCGACGAGGCTGTGCTCGCCGACGTGGGCGTCGAGATCGTCCAGGACGCTACCGGGGAGCTCGGCGAGGAGGTCGCCGAGGACGATCAGCTCGGGCGCGAACAGGTTGACGACGTTGACCAGCCCGAGCCCGAGCCAGGCGGTGAGGTCCGCGAGCCGGGTGCGGGCCGCCGCCGGGTCCGCCGCCAGCGCACGCAGCTCGGCGACGAGCTCACCGCGGCCCGCCGTGGGCGCGAGGTCCAGGACCCGGCGCAGGGCGGCGGCGCCGATCTCGGTCTCCCAGCAGCCGTGCGCGCCGCAGTGGCACGGCCGCCCGCCGGGCCGCACGACCATGTGCCCCATCTCGGCGGCCCCGCGCTGGGCAACTCCCCCGCTGATCACGCCCCCGCCGACGCCGACGTCCCCCGCGACGAACACGACGTCCCCCACCCCCTGGGCGACCCCCCGCGTGTGCTCGGCGAGCGCGCCGAGATCGGCGTCGTTCGCGACGTGCACGGGCGTGTCGAGCGCCTTGGTGAGCCGCTCCCCCAGCGGCACCTCGGCCCAGCCGAGGTTGGGCGCCACCCGCAGGAGACCGTCCGCGCGCCGGACGACGCCGGGCACGGACACCCCGACCGCGGCCGGGGCGACGCCAGCCTCCTCGATGAGCAGGTGCGCCGACTCGACGATCCGGGTGAGCACCTCCGGCGGCGTCCCCGTGTCGGTGCCCGGCCCCCGGCGCAGCCGCCAGCCCAGCCGGGCGAGCGTCTCCCCGCCGAGGCCGACCAGGGCGACCGCGACGGCGTCCGTGCGGATGTCGACCGACGCCACGACGGCCGCGAGCGGCCGCGGCAGCACCAGGAGCGACGGCCGCCCCGCACCGCTGCGCCGCGCCGGGAGCCGCTCCGCGACCAGCCCGGACTCGGCGAGCCCGTCGACGACGGCCTTGATGGTGCTGCGGTTGAGGCCCAGCTCGGCCGCGAGCGTGGCTCGGGTGCACGGCCCGTCGACGTGCAGCCTGCGCAGCACCGCGGTGCGGTTGTGCCGGCGTGCGTCGTCGGGCCGCGCCCCCTCGACGCTGGACATGCTCACGGTCGACACGCCCGAAGGGTCCCCGACGGTCCCTGGTCGCCGGTCAGCGGCCGGTTGCCGCGGACCGCCGTCGCGAGAGCGCGTCCACGCTCGCCGCGAGCAGCAGGACGAGCCCGGTGACGATGAGGACGACGGCCGCGGGCTGGCGCAGCAGGCCCAGCCCGTTGCCGACCATGGCGAGCACCGCGCCACCGATGACGGCCGTGGAGACGCGCCCCTTGCCGCCGAACAGCGACGTGCCACCGATGACGGCCGCGCCGACGGCGAAGAGCAGCGTCGTGCCGCCACCCGCGGTCGGGTCGACCGAGCCGACCTTCGACGAGTACACGATCGCGCCGACGGCGGCCACCGCACCGGAGATCACGAAGACGCTCGCCCGGATGCGCGGGACGTTGATGCCCGCGCGCCGGGCGGCCTCCGCGTTGCCGCCGACCGCGTAGATGTGCCGGCCGAACGCGGTGCGGTCCAGCACGTAGGTGCCCACGACCAGCAACACCAGCACGATCGGGACGACGTAGGGGACGCCGAGGATCTCGATCGTGGGGCTCTGCGAGCGGTTCTGCGTGAGCAGGTACGTGGCGACCGCCGCGAGCACCGCGGTGACCCCGACCTTGATGAGCACCAGCGGTGTGGGTTGCGTGACGAGCCCCTTGCGCAGCCGCGCCCAGTGCCGTCCGAGCACCACCGCGGCGTAGCCGCCGACGGAGACCACGAACAGCACCCAGCTGCCGACGACGCCGAGGTTGCCGTTGGCGACGGCGAACAGGGTGTCGTTGCGCAGGCCCAACGTCCCGCCCTCGCCGATGAGCTGCAGGATCACGCCCTGCCAGGTGAGGAAGAGCGCCAGCGTGACGACGAACGACGGGATGCCGACCCGGGCGACGAGGAACCCCGTGAGGATGCCGATCGAGGTGCCGACGCACACCGCGAGCAGCATCTCGAGCCACGGGTTGGGCCCGGCGCCGAGCAGCACGATCGCGAGCGCGATCACCGGCCCGACGACCGCCGCCCACAGCCGCAGCTGCGCGGCCAGCGCCCCCGCCAGGAACAGGAGCAGGCAGAACGCGGCGAACACGAACGACCCCATGGCGCCCAGGAGGTTGCCCTGCGAGGTGAGGTGCAGGGCGAGCACCGCCGCGCACACCCCGGACGCCGTGCCGGCCGCCAGGTCGATCTCCCCGAGCAGCAGGACGAACACCAGGCCCATCGCGATGATCGTGACCCCCGCACCCTGGGCGAGCAGGTTCGCGAGGTTGCCCAGCGTGAGAAACGTGTCGGACGCGATCGAGAAGAAGATCGTCAACACGATGAGGCCGAGCAGCGCGGGCAGCGATCCCAGCTCGCCCCCGCGCACCCGGGCGACGTAGTCGCGCAGCGCCTCGGCCGTGGAGCGCGAGGTCGTGTCGATGCCGAAGTCCGCGATGGCGCCCTGCGACGGTGCGGGACCGGTCGGGCTGGTGGGTGCGGCCATCAGTACGTCGCTCCCGTCTGATCCATCAGATCGTCCATCAGATCGTCCATCAGATCGTCACCGCGTCCGGGCGGGCCAGGCCGAGCTCACCGGAGCGCCCGGCGGTGATCAGCTCGACGACCTGGCTGTGCGTGAGGTCGGCCGCCGGGAGGTCCGCGACGAGCCGGCCGAGGTAGAGCGTCGCGATGCGGTCGGAGACCTCGAAGACGTCACTCATGTTGTGGCTGATCAGCACCACGCCCAGGCCCTGCTCGGCGAGCCGACGCACCAGGTCGAGGACCTGGCGGGTCTGGGCGACGCCCAGCGCGGCCGTCGGCTCGTCGAGCAGCACGACCTTGGACTCCCAGAGGACGGCCTTCGCGATCGCGACCGTCTGGCGCTGGCCGCCGGACAGCGACGAGACGAGGGTGCGCACCGACTTGACCGTGCGCACCGACAGCGTCGCGAGCGTCTCCCTGGCGGCCTGCTCCATGCTGCTCTCGTCCAGCGACCACGGCTTCCCGCGCTCGCGGCCGAGGAACATGTTCTCGACGATGTCGAGGTTGTCGGCGAGCGCGAGGTCCTGGTAGACGACCTCGATCCCGAGCGCCGCGGCGTCGCGCGGACCCGTGATGTGCACGGGCTTCCCGCCGAAGAACACCTCGCCGGAGTCCGCCGGATGGATCCCGGCGATGCACTTGACCAGCGTCGACTTGCCCGCGCCGTTGTCGCCGACGAGCGCGGTGACCTCACCGGGCCGTACCGCGAAGTCGACGTCGTGGAGCACGTGCACGGGGCCGAAGCTCTTGTTGACCCCGCGGAGCTCGAGGATCGGAGCCGTCATCTGAGTTCGCTCCAGGCCTAGTCGATGCCGAGCTGGGTGCAGGCGGCGGCGACGTCGGGCACGCAGATCTCCTGGGCCGTCACCTGGCCGGAGTCGACGACGACCTTGACGTTGTCCTTGGTGATGAGGATGGGGGTGAGCAGCACGGACTTGACGGCGCGGTTGCCCTGCGGGTCCTGCACGGAGCCGGTGGCGAGCGCGTCAGCGGCGGCCGTGTCGCCCTTGGCGAGGGAGGCGGCGAGCGAAGCGGTGGCCTCGGCCTCCTGGGCGATCGGCTTGAAGACGGTCATGTACTGGTCGCCACGCAGGATCGCCTGGAGCGCCTCGGCGCTCGCGTCCTGGCCGGTGACCGGGACCTTGCCGTTCAGGCCGTTCTTCTTCAGCACGGTGATGACCGCGCCCGCCATGCCGTCGTTGGCGGCGAGCACGCCGTCCACCTGGCCGCCGTTGGCGGTGAGGAACTGCTCGAACGTCACGCCGCCCTGCTGGTTGTTCCAGTCCGGGATGCGCTGGCTGCCGACGAGCTTGTACTCACCGGAGTCGTACTTGGGCTTGAGCACGCTCTCGGCGCCCTCGTAGAACAGCGTCGCGTTGTTGTCGGTAGGCGCGCCGTTGATCTCGATGATGTTGGCGCCCTGCTTGGCGCCCACGCCCTGGACGAGGCCGTCACCCTGCAGCTTGCCGACGGCGACGTTGTCGAAGGAGACGTAGTAGTCGGAGGTGCCGCCGAGGTTGAGCCGGTCGTAGTCGATGGTCGGGATGCCCGCGGCCTGCGCCTTCTTGGCGACCGCTGCGCCGACCTCGCTGTTCGGGGCGTCGATGACCAGCACCTTGACGCCCGCGTTGATCATCCCGTCGGCGAGCGTGGAGAACTTCTGGACGTCGCCCTGGGCGTTCTGGATGTCCGGGTCAAGGCCCGCCTCGCGCATGGCCTTGTCGAGCAGGGGCTTGTCGAAGCTCTCGTAGCGGGCCGAAGTGGCGGTCTCCGGCAGGATCACGCCGACCTTCACCCCGCTCGGGGCGGCGGAGGTCTCGCCTCCGCCGCTCGGGCTCGCCGCCTGGTTCGCCCCGCATCCGGTGAGGCCGATGGCAAGCCCGGCACCGATCGCCACCACCATCGCGCTCGTCCTGCGCATGTGCACCCCTTCCATCCCGGACGGCGCCGTCGCCGACCGGATATGTTGTGGCTCGCAACGTACGCGTACGAAAGAGTGTCGGCCAGGTCTCAGCACCGATTCAGAGCACGGCGCGACGTCACGGTTTCGCAACGTGCCCTGCTGCCCGGGTCCCCCCGTCGACAACGACGTTGTGCAGCCGAAACCCCCCTGTTGATCAGCACAACGTCGTTCTCGACGAGCGTTCGGCCAGCCGCCGGCGCACGATCGCGACGGTCCGCTCCGGGTGGCGGACGATGTCGTCCCGGGTGAAGCGCAGGGTCAGCCAGCCGAGGTCGCCCAGCAGGAGATCGCGGGCCCGGTCGCTGCGGGACCTGGCATCGTCGAAGTGGTCCGAGCCGTCGTACTCGGCGGCGAGCATCGCCTCCGGGTAGGCGAGGTCCGCGCGCGCGACCACCTCGCCACACCCGTCCCGGATCCGGAACTGCACCTCCGGCACGGGCAGCCCGCCGAGCACCAACACCAGCCGCAGGTGGGTCTCCGGCGGCGACTCGGCCCGGGGATCGGCCAGCCCGACGGCGCGCGCCAGGTGCCGGCGGCCGCGAGCGCCCGGCGGGCCGTCCAGCAGCCGGACCGGCGCGAACCCGCCGACGCGCGCGAGGGCGTCGATCGCGACGACGGCCTCGGCCAGGGACGAGCGACGTCCGAGGTCCCAGGCCGTCCGCAGCGGGGTCGTCACGCGGCACCCGTCGACGTCGCAGACGTCGGCCGGTTCGAGCTGGTGCTGGCGCACGACCAGCCCGCGGCGCGGGCGGACGTCACCTCGCGGCGCGATGATCTCGGCCCGCGCGTTCTCGGGACTGAAGCCCGCGCCGAGAAGGGCGGCGGCGGAGTGGCCGCCGAGCGCGCCGTCGGGTGGCACGAGCAGGTACGCCGCGCGGGACCGGAGACCTAGGTCCTGCCGCAGGTCGGCCGGGACGAACACGTCCCGGAACACGGCGGCGTAACGCGAGGAGTGCAGGGTGGCCCGGGTGAGCAGGCCGGCGTCGACGGCGTCCGAGCCGCGGAAAGGATGATCAATCACCCGCACAGGGTGACGGGCGCACCCCTGTCCCCGTGGCGTTTCCGTCGAGAACGACGTTGTGCAGCCGAAACGGGCTTGTTGATCAGCACAACGTCGTTCTCGACGGGGGAACCCCGGGACGTCAGACCGCGATCACCGTCGGGACGATCATGGGGCGCCGCCGGTAGGTTTCCCCCACCCAACGGCCGACGACGCGGCGTACGGCCTGTGCGATCCGCAGCGTGTCGGTGATCCCCTCGGCCTCGGTACGCGACAGCTCGTCCTCCACCAGCGGCAGGACGGCGTCCAGCGCCTTGGGGTCGTCGGAGAAGCCGCGCCCCGCGATCGTCGGCGCGGCCACCGCGCGGCCCGTCGTCGCGTCCACGGCCACGGTGATCTGGATGAACCCGCCCTCGCCGAGGACCAGCCGGTCCCCCAGCGTGGACTCCCCGATGTCGCCGACCGCGAGACCGTCCACGTACACCCGCCCGACCTCGACCCGCCCGGCGATCGCCGCCTTGCCGTCCACCAGGTCGACGACGACGCCGTCCTCGGCGAGCACCACCCTGTCCTCCGGCACCCCCGTCGCGACCGCGAGCGCGGCGTTCGCGCGCAGATGGCGCCACTCGCCGTGCACCGGCATGACGTTCGACGGGCGCACCGCGTTGTAGAGGAACAGCAGCTCACCGGCCGGGGCGTGCCCGGAGACGTGCACCTTCGCCATGCCCTGGTGCACCACGGTGGCGCCCAGCCGCGTGAGCCCGTTGATCACGCCGAACACGGCGGTCTCGTTGCCCGGGATCAGCGACGACGCGAGGATCACCGTGTCCTCGGGCCGGATCGCGACCGACCGGTGGTCGCCCCGCGCCATCCGCGAGAGCGCCGACAGCGGCTCGCCCTGCGACCCCGTCGAGACGATGACGAGCTCGTCGTCGGGCAGGTGCATGGCGTCGTCCAGCTCGACGACGAGCCCCTCCGGGACCTGCAGAAACCCCATCTCGGCGGCCAGCCCCATGTTGCGCACCATCGACCGGCCGACGAAGCACACCCGCCGCCCGTGCGCCACGGCGGCGTCGAGGACCTGCTGCACGCGGTGCACGTGGCTCGCGAAGCAGGCCACGATGATCCGTGCGGGCGAGCGGTGGAACACCCCGTCCAGGACGGGCCCGATCTCCCGCTCCGCGATGACGAAGCCCGGGACCTCGGCGTTCGTGGAGTCCACGAGGAACAGGTCCACGCCCTCGTCGCCCATGCGGGAGAACCCGGCGAGGTCGGTGAGCCGCCCGTCCAGCGGCAGCTGGTCCAGCTTGATGTCACCGGTGTGCAGCACCAGGCCCGCGGGCGTACGGATCGCGACGGCCAGCGCGTCCGGGATCGAGTGGTTGACCGCGAAGTACTCGCAGTCCCATGGCCCGTGCCGGAGGCGGTCGCCCTCCCGCACCTCGTGCAGGTGCGGGGTGAGCCGGTGCTCGCGGCACTTCGCCGCGACCAGCGCGAGGGTGAACCGCGACCCCACGACGGGGATCTCCGGACGCTGGCGCAGCAGGAACGGCACGGCCCCGATGTGGTCCTCGTGGCCGTGGGTGAGGACCAGCGCGTCGATGTCGTCGAGCCGTTCCTCGATCGCGCGGAAGTCCGGCAGGATCAGGTCGACGCCCGGGGAGTCCTCGGCCGGGAACAGCACGCCGCAGTCCACGACGAGCAGCCGCCCGTCGTACTCGAAGACCGTCATGTTGCGGCCGATCTCGCCGATGCCGCCGAGCGCGACGACCCGCAGGCCGCCGTCCGCGAGCGCGGGCGGCGGCGCGGTGGGCAGCTCGGGCCGCACCGGTTCCGGAGGCGTCGAGCGGGGAGCGGGCTCGCGCCGGGGCGGGCGGGGACGGCGGTCGGACCGGGGGCGGTCCGACCGCGCGGGCGGCCGGGTCATGTCAGCGTCCTGCCCCTCGGGGGACGGGCCGGCGGGTCGTCACGGGACGGGGACCTCCGTCCTGGCACGCAGGTCGACGCCTGCCTCGGCGAGATCCGCGTCGATCGCCGCCACCTGCTCGGGAGTGGGGGGTACGAGCGGCAGGCGCGGATCGCCCATGTCCAGGCCGTGCAGCCGCAGCGCCGTCTTGACGAAGATCGCCCCGCCGACCCGGGACATCGCGCGCATCACCGGCAGCATCGACGCGTTGATGTCGCGCGCCTTCGCGACCTCGCCCGCCTCGAAGGCGTCCGTCATCGCGCGGATGCGGTCCGCGACGACGTGGCCGATCACGCTCACGTGGCCCACCGCGCCGACCGAGAGCCACGGCAGGTTCACCGGGTCGTCTCCGGAGTAGTAGGCGAGGCCGGTGGTGGTCATGATCTCCACCCCGTGCCGCAGGTCGCCGCGGGCGTCCTTCACGGCGACGATGCGCGGGTGCTCGGCGAGGCGGCGCAGCGTGTCGGCCTCGATGGCGACGACGCTGCGCGGCGGGATGTCGTAGAGCATCACCGGCAGGTCGACGGCGTCGGTGATCGTGGTGAAATGCGCGGCGAGCCCCGCTTGCGGGGGCCGCGAGTAGTACGGGGTGACGAGCAGCAGCCCGTGCGCGCCCGCCTTCTCCGAGGCCCTGGCGAGGTGCACGCTGTGCGCGGTGTCGTAGGTGCTCGCGCCCGCGACCACGGTGGCCCGGTCTCCGACCGCCCCGACCACGGCGCGGACCAGCTCGGCCTTCTCCGCGTCGGTGGTGGTGGGCGACTCGCCGGTGGTGCCGTTGACGACCAGCCCGTCGTTGCCGAGCTCGACCAGGTGCGTGGCGAGCCGCTCGGCGCGGGCGAGGTCCAGACGCCCGTCACCGTCGAAGGGTGTGACCATCGCGGTCAGCACGCGGCCGAAGGGGCGGCCCGCCTGGCGCGTGGGTGCGGGCTCTCGTTCGCGCGGGCTCATGGGATGACGGTACCCCGCCCGCGAAACGCCGCCCGGGTCAACGGGCGGCGCGCCGCGGGAGGCGGCCTACGCAGCGCGCCGCGTCGCCGTGACCAGCAGGTACTCCGCCGGGTAGGCGGTGGTGCCGCGGGTCGTCGACGTGTTCGCGCGGGTGAGCAGGTCGAGGAAGTCGCGGTCCAGGTCGGCGGACCGCTGCGGGTCGGCCGCGTTCGCGGCGTACACCGCGATCGTCGGACCGTAGTTGCGCTTCCAGTACTCGCGGAACTCCAGCGGGGTCGGGCTGTGGTCCATGACGATCGTGTCCCGCCGGACGGTGAGGTCCACCCGGTCCCCGAACAGGGCCCGGACGTGCTGCTCGTCGCCCCAGAGCGGGGCGGGCGAGGCGCCCGGTGGGGGCGGCGGCGCGTACGGCTTCATCGTGGCGAAGAGCTGCCCGATGAAGCCCTGGGGCGTCCAGTTGATCATCCCGATGCGCCCGCCGGGCCGGGTGACGCGCACGAGCTCGTCGGCCACCGCCTGGTGGCGCGGGGCGAACATCGCGCCGACGCAGGAGAACACCACGTCGAACGACGCGTCGTCGAACGGCAGGTTCTCCGCGTCGGCCTCGACCCAGTCGATCTCGACGCCGCGCTCGGCCGCTGCGGCCCGACCCGGGCCGAACAGCTCCGGGGTGAGGTCCGAGGCGACGACCGTCGCGCCGGTTGCCGCGGCGGGTACGGAGGCGTTGCCCGACCCGGCGCCGACGTCGAGCACCCGCTGGCCCGGACGCAGGTCGAGCGCGTCGACGAGGGTGGCACCGAGGGTCGGGATGAGGTCGATCGCGACGGCCGGGTAGTCCCCGGACGCCCAGAGCGCGCGGTGGCGCGCCTTGAGAGCACGGTCGGCAGCATCGGTCGGGGCGGTGGCTGTGCTGGTCATGTGCGCTTCCTTCCCTGGGGTCCTGACGGGGATGACCGTCGCGCCCCCGGCCTCGGCGGACCTGCCACCGGTGTGAAACGCGCAGGTCACAGGCCCGCTGGTGACAGGCACCGACCAGGGCGTTTCACACCGGTGACGACCTGGCGCAGGCAGCGGCGCCCACGCTCGGAGCCGTCGCCGCACGCCGCGGCGCGAGGAGGTGGACGGTGAGCGACGGAATCGGGCACGCAGCGGCCGCCTGCGCGGTGGGAGCGGCCGCGCGGGCGGCACTCGACGACGAGAGGGGACCGGACACGCCGGGACGAGCGGGCCGCGCGGCACGGGAGGTCGTTCCGGTCGCGCTGAGCATCGCCCCGTTCGGGCTGGTCATCGGGGCCACCGCGACCCATGCGGGACTCCCCGTCCTGCCGCACGCCCTCGCCGCGGCCACCACCTTCGGAGGAGCGGCGCACCTGGCCGTGCTGACCCTCGGGGCCGCCGGGGCCGGCCTCGCCGCCGCGGTGGGCATCGCGGCGCTGATCAACGCCCGGCTGCTGCTCTACTCGGCGGTGCTGGAGCCGCGGTTCCGCGGCCAGCCACCCTGGTTCCGGTGGCTCGCGCCCGCCCTCATCATCGACCAGACCTACGTCATGGTCCTCGATCGCGACGACCTCTCCGACCCCGCCGCCTTCCGGCGCTACTGGCTGACGGCGGGCGGGCTCCTCGTGACGGCCTGGGCGGCCGCCATCGGGATCGGCGGGGTGGTGGGCCCGATGCTGCCGGCCGGATCCCCGCTGGACGCCGCGGCCGCCGTCGTACTCGCGGGGCTGCTCGGGCCGCGGCTGGCGGCCTGTCGACCGGCTGCGGTCGCGGCGACGGCGCTCGCGGTGTCGATCGCGGGCGCACCCCTGCCGGGCGGGGTCGGGCTCGCGGCGGGGATCGGGGCGGGGATGCTGGTCGGGCTGCTGATGGACCGGAGCGACCGCGCGGACGTCGGGGAACCTCCAGGCCGTGCAAGGCGTGGCCGGCCCGCCGGCTCCCCGGACCCCGCTCCGGGCGACCGCCGGACGCCGTCCGACGCGGAGCACGCGGTCCCCGTCTGCGGCGGCACGTGCGGCGGTGGTCCGCGATGAGCGCCCCCGCGATCCTCGTCGCGGTGCTCGCGGTCGGCGTGGCCTCCTACCTCATGCGCATCGCCGCGATCACGCTGCTGCCCGCCTCCCGGCTCCCTGCGGCCGTCCGCCGCGCCCTCGGGCACGCGGGCCCGGCCGCGATCGCCGCCATGGTGGGGGCGGGCGTCGCGGCGGGGGTGGCCCTGCCCGAGCTGGCCGGGCGGGTGCCCGTGCTGGCCGGGGCGGTCGTCGCCGGGGCGGTGGCGTGGCGGTGGCGCGGGCTCGTCCTGCCCGTCGTGGCCGGGCTGGCCACGGTGGCCGCCCTGTCGGCGGTGCTGTAGCGCGCGGCCACGAGGGTCACCAGGGCCCACCCCCGCGCAACGAACGGCGCGTTCGTCCAGCTGAGTGGGACGAACGCGCCGTTCGTCCGTCACCCGTGCCGGCGCAGGGCCTGCCGCGCGAGTGCCACCAGGTCCGCCACCGGCGCCGCACCCGACCCTGAGGGCACCGCACCCGACCTTGCGGCCCTCGGGCCGGGTGCGGCGTGCCCGGCGACCCACTCCCGGTGCAGCGGTGACGGGCGCCCCGCCGCGACGAGCGCGCGATGCAGCGCGAGGGCGTCGCCGTCCGCGCCGAGCCGTACGAGCAGCCGGGCGACGTAGCGCAGGTTGAGCCACTGCTGGGTGCGGTCGCCTGCACGGTCCCAGTGATCCAGCACGCCGAGGAACGCGCGGGCGGCGGCGTGGGGATCGCCGTGCACGGCACGGGTGGCCGCCGCCTCCATGAGCGCGATCCCGTGCCACCAGAAGTTGCGCACGGACGCCGCGAGCGCTGCGGACTCGTCGAACAGCTCCAGCGCCCGCGCGGGCTCGGTCTTCTTGAGCACGAGGCCCAGGGCGTAGCGGGCCATCGCGAGCGCGGTGGGGTTGCCGGTGGTGTCGGCGACCTCCACCGACTCCGCCGCCGCCGCGAGCCCGCGCTCGGGTTCGCGCAGGACGGCGTGGCAGACCGCCACGTAGTAGAGCGTCCAGACCAGCCGGATCGGGTCGTCCTGGCGGCGGGCCCGGCGCACCTCCGACGTGTAGTGGCGCAACGCCGCGTCGGCATCGCCCTCGTAGAGCGCCACGTCGGCGAGCACGTCCGCGGGGTAGGCGACGCGATCCGTGCCGCGGCCGGGGACCCGGCCGCCCGCGCGGGCGGCCAGCGTGCGGGCGGCGGTGAAGTCGCCGCGGTTCCAGGCGCCGCGGGAGGCGGCGCCGACGGCGGCCGGGAGCAGGGGATGGCCGGGATCGGCGATCTCGTGGGCGTCCACGGCCCAGCCCGCGGACACGTACCCGACGCGCAGGTGCACGAGCTCCCACGCGGACGTGACCAGCCGCAGGGCCGTGTCGCCGTCGGCGTCGGCGAGCGCCCGCTCGACGGCGGTGCGCAGGTTGTCGTGGTCGGGCATGGCGCGCTCGACCCAGGCGCGCTCGTGGGGTCCGTGCAGCCCCGCCCCGACCTCGCCGGCGAACTCCGCGAACCACGCGGCATGCCGCCGGGCCGACGCCGTCTCCTCCCCGGCGACGGCCAGCCGTTCCCGGCCGTACGCGCGCAGGGTCTCGAGCACCCGGTAGCGGGTGCGGCCCTCGGTACCGAGAACGGTGACCATCGACTTGTCGACCAGCCCGATCAAGAGGTCGAGCGTGTCGTCGAGGGAGCCGGTGCCGCACACGCCGTGGACCGCGGCGGCGTCGAACCCGCCCGCGAACACCGACAACCGTGCGAAGAGCCGCTGCTCGGGCTCGGACAGCAGCCGGTAGGACCAGTCGACGGCGGCGGCGAGGCTCTGGTGGCGCGGCGGAGCGCCGCGGGCGGCGACCCCGACGAACCGCCCGGCGTCGAGCCTGCGCACGACCTCCGCGGCGTTCATGACCCGCATCCGCGCGGCGGCGAGCTCGATCGCGAGCGGCAGGCCGTCGAGCCTGCGGCAGAGTTCGGCCACCGTCTCGTCGCCCGCGAACCCGGGCCGCTGCGCAGCGGCGCGATCGGCGAAGAGCCGCTGCGCGTCCGCGTCGGAGAGCGGCTGCACCGGGGCGAGCCGCTCCCCCTCGACACCGAGGGCGGCCCGGCTGGTGGCCAGCACCGTCACCGAAGGGCACTCCCGCACGACGGCGTCGACGAGCCGGGCCACGGGGTCCAGGATGTGCTCGCAGTTGTCGACGACCAGCAGCAGCTCGCGCCCGCGCAGGTACTCGACCACGGACTCGTCGATGGACAGGCCAGGCCGTTGCTGCACCCGCAGGACGGCCGCCACCGCGTGCCCGACGGCCGCGCCGTCGCCGACGGCCGCCAGCTCGCACAGCCGGGCGCCGTCGGCGAACGACGACTCGACCCTGGCCGCGACCTCCAGGGCCAGCCTCGACTTCCCCACCCCGCCGACTCCGACCAGCGTCACGAGCGGGCCCCGCTGCAGCGCCGTGACGACGGCATCCAGCTCCTCGCGACGCCCGATGAACGACGTGGGCCGCCGCGGGAGCGCGGGCGCAACAGGCCCGGCAGGCCGGACCCGCGCAACAGGGGCGGGCGCAGCGACGGCAGGCGCAGCACGGGCAGGCCCCGCGGCGGCGCCCGGCACGGTGCCAGGCACAGCGCCAGGCACGGTGGCCGGCGCCACGGTTGCGCCCGGCGCAGCGGCCGACGCCACAGCCGCACCCGGCCCGGCCGCTGACCCCACTCCCGCACCCCGCGCGGCAGCCTGCCCCGGCCCGGCCACATCCGCGACGGTCACCACCGGCGTCGCGGCCACCGGCGGTGCCGGCTCCCCCGCGAGCACCTGCTGGTGGACGGCCCGCAGCCCCGCCCCCGGGTCGGCGCCGAGCTCGTCGCGCAGGCGTTCGCGCAGGTGGGCGTAGGTGGCCAGGGCGTCGGCCTGGCGCCCGCCGCGGGCCTGGCAGAGCATGAGCTGGCCCGCGAGCCGCTCGTCGAGCGGGTTCGCCCGCACCGCATCGAGCAGGCCGACGAGCAGCTCGGCGTGGCGCCCCGCGGCGAGGGCGGCGTCGTTGCGGTCCAGCTCCGCGGCGAAGCGCTCGGCGAGCAGCGACGTGCGAACGTCGTCGAACCAGGGCGTGTCGACCGGCCCGAACGGCGTGCCGCGCCACAGCGCGAGGGCCTCCGCGAACAGATCGGCGGCCCCGTCCGGCTGCCCGGTCGCGCGGGCGCGGGCGCTCAGCGCGCGGAACCGGTGCAGGTCGACCCGGTCCGGGTCGGCCGCGAGCCCGTACCCGCCCGCCCCGCGCGAGAGCCGGACGCCCGCGACCGGGTCCAGGCAGTGCCGCAGCCGCGAGACGTACGCCGAGAGCGCGTTGCGGGCCCGGTAGGGCGGCCGGTCCGCCCAGACGCGGTGGATCAGCGCCTCGGCGGCGACGACCCGGTTGAGCTCCACCGCGAGCACCGCGAAGACCGTGCGCTGGCGGGTGTGGCCGAGCTCGACCGGGACACCGGCGACCCGGACGTCGATCTCTCCCAGCACCCGCAGCTCCACGTCGTCGCCGATGATGCCTCCTGACCTGCGGATTTCATGCTCGGCACAACCCTAGCGAGACCTGGGGGCCGATGGTGGCCACCAGAACTCACGAGGGAGGAACGATGACGCTCGCGGCCCCGACCCCGCCGGTCACCGACCGGCGGGAGCTCTCCCGGCTGGCCTACGGCTTCATGGCCTCACAGGCACTCTTCGCGGCCCTCGACGTGGACCTCTTCAGCCACCTCGCGTGCGGTCCGCGCACGGCTGCGGAGCTGGCTCGCGACACCGGCGTACCGCCGCACCGGATGCGGACGCTGATGGCAGCGCTCGCCGCGGTCGGGCTGGTCGTCGCGGTCGGGGACACGTTCGCGAACGCGCCCGCGAGCGCGCGGCACCTGGTCGGCGCGGACGGGCTGGGCGAGTACTTCCGGCTGCAGATCGCGCAGCAGATCTACCCCGCCATGGCCCATCTCGCGGCCGGGATCACCGGCACCGGCGCCGCCTTCGACACCCTCGCGGGCCTGCTCGCCGACGCCGGTCAGGCGCAGGTGTTCACCGCGGCCCAGCACGCCGGGTCGCTCGGCCCGGCCCGGGCGCTCGCGGCCCGCGTCCCGCTGCCGGGCGCCGCGCGGCTGCTCGACGTCGGCGGCGGCAGCGGGGCGTTCGCGACGGCGTTCTGCGCCGCCAACCCGGGTCTGCGGGCGACGGTGCTCGACCTGCCCCGCGTCGTGGAGGTCGCGGCCGCCTTCGCCTGTGAGCCGGTGACGCTGCTCGCGGCCGACGCCGTGCGGGACCCGTGGCCGGGCGACCAGGACGTCGTGCTGATGTCGTACCTGCTGAGCGCACTGGCCGACGCGGAGATCGACGTCGTCCTCGCCCGGGCCCGCGGCGCCCTGCGCCCCGGCGGGAGGCTGATCGTGCACGACTTCCTGCTCGACGACGACCGCCGCGGGCCTGCACCCGCGGCGCTGTGGTTCCTGCAGTACCTCGCCTACCGCCCCGACGCCGTGTCGTTCACCGGCACCGAGCTGCGGGAGCGCGTCGCCCGCCACGGCTTCGAGCCGATGGCCCTCGACACCCTGATCCCGGAGATCACCGGGGTGATCCTCGCCCTCAAGGAGCCGTCATGACCGGAATCGCCGTCACACCGCTGGAGACCCGCCGCGACGTCGTCGTGCACGTGGCGCGGCGCGCGGAGGAGCTCGGGTACGCCAGCATGCACGTCGCGGAGGGTTGGGGACTCGACGCGGGCGCGCTGCTCGCCGAGATCGCGGTACGCACCGAACGCATCCGGCTCGCCACCGGGGTGCTCAACGTGTGGGGTCGCAGCCCCGCGACCGTCGCCATGCTCGCCACCACCCTGGACGACATCTCGGGTGGACGGTTCACGCTGGGGCTCGGCTCGGGCAGCCCGCAGCTCGCCGAGGGGCTGCACGACACGCCGTTCGACGCCCCGGTCCGGCGCCTGGAGCACACGACCCGCCAGGTGCGCCGCCTGCTCGCCGGAGAGCGGCTCGTCCCCGCCGGGGAGCACGGCGGGCGCCCGCTGCGCCTGGCCACCGATCCTCGCCCGGACGTGCCCATCCACCTCGCCGGCCTCGGCCCGGCCGCCGTCGAGCTCGCGGGGGAGGTGGCCGACGGGTGGTGCCCGTTCCTGCTGCCGGTCTCGGGGCTCCCCGAGTACTCCCGGCGGTTGGAGAAGGGCGCGGCGCGGGCCGGACGGCCGCGACCGGATGTCGTGCTGTGCCCGCCCGTCGCCGTCGCGCCGACCCGCGACCAGGCCCGCGAGCTGGCGTCCTGGTGGGTGAGCTTCTACCTGACCAGGATGGGCCCGCTGTACCGGCGCACGCTGGAACGGGCGGGCTACGCGGACGCCGTCGCCGAGGTCGTGAACGCCGCAGCCGAGCACGGGCCGACCGTGCCCGCGTCCGCCGAGGTCCTCCTGGACGAGCTGGTGGTGTGGGGTGAACCGGACGCAGCGCGCGCCCGCCTCGACCGGTGGCGGGCAGCCGGTGCCGAGCAGTTGGCGCTGGTGCTGCCGCCGCAGCGGCCCGTGGAGGAGCTCGACGCGATGCTGGAGGCGATGCGGCCGGAACCGGCCGCCTAGAAACCGCGGGGCGCGGCGGCGAGCGCGGCGACGTCGGCGTCCGCTCCCTCCACCTCGACGCGGATCGCGCCGCGCCCGAAACCGTGCAGCAGCAGCTCCCCCGGTTCGCCGGAGATCGTCACCGCCCGCTCGCCCGGGCGTGCGACGATCGGGGTGCCCTCGGGCCGGCGCAGCACCACCCCGACGGGGCTGCGGCGGTAGAGCATCCGGGCGGTGCGCTCGAGGATCGCCCACAGCTCGGCATCGCGCGTGGCGTCCGGCGGGCGCGGCTCCCAGCCGGGCTCGCCGCGGCGCACGTCCTCGTGGTGGACGTAGTGCTCGGCGCCGTTGACCAGCGCGTCCACCCCCGGGACGCGGTAGGGCGACCACAGCGGCGGCCCGTCGCGGAAGAGCGCCACCGCCTCGGCCCACGGGACGTCCGCCCACGTCGCCATCGCCTTGCGGGTGAGCGGTGCCAGCGCGTCGACGACGATCCCCGGCGACGCCCACGGCTGGCGCTCCCGGACGAGCAGGTGCGCGAGCAGGTCGCGGGCCGTCCAGCCCTCGCAGAGCGTGTGGCGCTGCGGGTCGACGGCGGCGAGGGTGTCGGCGAGGGCGGCGCGCTCCGTGACGGCGAGGCTCACGCCCCCACGCTAGCCGCGCTCACCGGTTCCGGCGTGCAGAGCGGCTCCCGGTCATGTGATTCCCCGCTCACGGGCGCCGCGCGGCGGGCTCGGGGCGGCCGGGGACGTGGAGCGATGGTGATCACGCTCGGTCTCAGGACCCGGGGGCGGATCGGGCGGCGGGCCACGCGGAGGCCCGGCGCGGGCCTCAGCCCTCCTCAGCCCTCCTCAGCCCTCCGTGACGAACGGGCTGGACGCGATCTCGGTGCCGTCCTCCAGGGTGGCGATCTCGAAGTCGCCGAAGACGTTGGGCACCGCCACCTGGAGCTGGCGCAGGCACTCGACGGCGAGCTGGCGGATCTCGACGTCAGCGTGCTCGGTGGCGCGCATCGCGACGAAGTGCCGCCACGCCCGGTAGTTGCCGGTGACGACGATGCGGGTCTCGGTGGCGTTCGGCAGCACGGCGCGCGCGGCCTGGCGGGCCTGCTTGCGGCGCAGCGTGGCGTTCGGGACGTCCGCGAACCGCTTCTCCAGGCCCGCGAGCAGCTCCTCGTAGGCCTTCACCGACGCCGCGGTGGCCTCGGCGAAGAGCGCGTGCAGCTCAGGATCGGCGGCGATGGCGTCCGGCTCGACCATCGCGGCGTTGCGCTCCGGGACGTAGCGCTGGGAGAGCTGCGAGTAGGAGAAGTGGCGATGGCGGATCAGCTCGTGGGTGAGCGAGCGCGACACCCCGGTGAGGTAGAAGCTCACCGACCCGTGCTCCAGCACCGAGAGGTGCCCGACCTCGAGGATGTGGCGCAGGTAGCCGGCGTTCGTGGCCGTGACCGGGTTCGGCTTGCCCCAGGACTGGTAGCAGGCCCGGCCCGCGAACTCGGCGAGCGCCTGGCCGCCGTCCGCATCGGTGCTCCACGGCACGTCCTCGGGCGGCAGGAACTCCGTCCTCGCGACGAGCTGGACCCTCGGCGGCACGGTCTCGGGCATGCTCGGCAGGGTAACCAACGGCACTGACAGGTCCGCGGACCGCTCACGGTGATGTCACCGAATTCCTTGACTGACGTCACATCTGACGTCATGGTGGTGTCATGGATCTCAGCCAGTACGTCGCGCGGCTGCGTGAGGATCTCGCCGCTGCGGCCGCGGCGGGCGACGAGCAGACCCGGCGCACGGCGGGGCTGCTCGCGGGCGCCATCGAACCCGCCGCCCGCCTCACCCTCATGAACGCGCTCGCCGACCTCGCCGCCGAGGTCACCGAGGCGCTCGGCGACCGCACCGTCGAGGTCCGCCTGGACGGGCGCGACGTGCGCGTGTCGGTCTCGGGCGAGGCCGAGCGCACCGAGCGGGCGGAGCGCACCGACACCCCGCCGTCGCCTCCCCCGCCGCCGCCGTTCCGGCCCGGCGGGGACGACATCAGCCGCATCACGCTGCGGCTGGTCGAGCAGATCAAGAGCCAGGCCGAGCAGGCCGCAGCCGCCCAGGGAGTCTCGCTGAACTCGTGGGTGGCGCAGGCCGTCCAGGGCGCGCTGCAGGGCGCCGACCAGCGTCACCGCCGCCGGGACCGGCGCGACGACCGCAACCTGCGAGGGTGGGTGCAGGGATGACCGGGCCGTGGGAGATGCCGGAGGCCGCGGGCTACGTCCGCGAGGAGTTCTGGCCGGTCGACGGCCCGGTGGACCTGGAGCTCTCCGTGGACGTCGGCCGCGTGCGGGTGGTGCTGGAGTCGGCTGGGCCGCAGTCGGCGGCGGGGGCCGAGGGCACCTCCGGGTCGGGGGCGGCCGGCGCGCCGGGGGCCGGAAGCGCGGCTGGCGCGCCGGGGGCCGGAAGTGCGGCGGGGGCCGGGAGTGCGGCCGGTTCCCCGGGGGTCGAAAGCGCGGCCGCGCCCGGGGCGGCAGCTTCCGGCGCCGGGGCGCACGAGGGCACCGGCGGAGAGGCGGCAGGTAGCGCGGGCGCGGCAGGCGCCGCGGGCGATCCGGCGAGCGGCACACCGGGCTCAGCGGGCACGGGCGCGGCGGACTCTGGGGGCTCGTCGGCCGGGCCCCCGGCGGACTCCCCGGTGGATTCGCCGCCGGGCTCGCCGGCCGGGTCCGGGACCGACACCGCAGCCGGGCCACCGCCCCGGGGCGTGCACGTCGAGGTGCGTCACGATCCGTCGGCGGGCACCGGCTGGTCGCGCGGCATCGGCAACATCCTGAGCTGGCTCGGGCAGAACGCGGCGTTCGACAGGTTCGAGGGCGCGTTCGACCTGCCGATCCGCGACCCGGAGCGGCTCGCCACCGACGCCGTCGCCGCGACCGAGGTCACCTGGTCCGCCGTCGCGCGCCGGCTCACGGTGCGCAGCCCGGAGGAGCTGCCGCTGCGGGTGGTGCCGCTCGCCGTCACGGTGCGGGCGCCCGAGGGCTCCCGGCTGACAGTCCGAACGGGAGCCGGTGACGTCCTGGTGACGGGCGCCGCGGCCGAGAGCGATGTCAAGACCGGCTCCGGTGACGTCAGCCTCGGGCCGATCGGCGGACACTCGCGGGTGCGCACCGGTTCGGGTGGCATCACGGTGGCCGCCGCGACCGGGCAGGCCGACATCAAGGTGGGCAGCGGCGACGTCCGGATCGGCGAGACCGCGGGCGAGCTGCGGGTGCGCTCCGGATCCGGTGACGTGGAGGTCACCGACGCCCGCTCGGGTTCGGTGGAGATCGCCACAGGTTCGGGACGGCTCACCGTCGCGGTGCACCCCGGTGTCGGCGCGGAGCTCGACCTGTCGACCGGCTCGGGCAAGGCGCGCAGCGACCTGACCGTGGAGAAGATCGCGCCCCAGCAGGCGCCGACGCTGCGGGTGCGGGGACGTACCGGCAGCGGGGACATGCTGATCACCCGGGCTGCGGTCCCGGTCTGATCACCGCGCAGCGGTCGCGCCCTGAGCACCGCGCAGGGGCCGTGGCCTGAGCACCGCGCAGGGGCCGTGGCCTGATCACCCGGCCGCGGCCCCTGCGCCCAGCACTGGACGCCCGCCACACGCCCCTCGCAGGGCCCTCGCAGCGCCCACACCCGCCTCGCAGACGCCGCAGCCCCTGCGAAGCGACCCGGACCCCTGCGAAGGCGAGCCTTCGCCGCCGAACCCACGAGGCTCGCCCGGATCACCAGACCGCGAGCGCAACCGGGCGCCCCTGCAGAGCACACCCGAGCCCTGCGAAGCAGCCCCGAGCCCTGCGAAGCCGGCGCGCCCGAGCCGCGCCACCCCTCGCAGACCCCCAACACCCCTCGCAGGCCCTGCAGCCCCTGCGAACCGCACTCAGCCCCTGCGAAGCGGGCCCCCGAACCCTGCGAAGCGGCCCCGACCTCTGCGTAGACGAGCCGGACCCCTGCGAAGCGGCCCCGGACCCCTGCGAAGGTGCAGACAGACCGGCAGGGTGCGACCAGGCCGACACCTGGCCACCCCACGCGCCCACGCCGACTCGCTCACCCGCCGGACACCGCACCCGCCGGACACCGCACCCGCCCGGAACCGCATCCGCCCGGAACCGCATCCGCCCAACCCCGCAGCCCCCTGACCGAGCCGCCTCACCCCGACGCCGGCGCCCGGCCACGGGGCGCCACCAGGGCGCGGGCGAGCGGGGCGGCCAGATCCCCCCGCTCGCCCGGCACCACCCCGTCCAACCCGAGCCATCCCGCCATCTCGCGCAGCGCCCCCACCAGCTCCGAGACGACGCGGAGGCCGTCCGCTCCGGGCTCGGCGAACGCGCCCGGGACGCGCAGCACCCCGGCTGCGCGGTCGGCCTTCAGGTCGACCCGGCCCACCAGCTCCCCGTCCAGGAGGAACGGGAACACGTAGTAGCCGTACTCGCGCTTGCGCTCCGGCACGTAGATCTCGATGCGGTAGCGGAACCCGAAGATCCGCTCCGTGCGCTCGCGCTCCCAGACCAGCGGGTCGAACGGGGACAGCAGCGCCCGCCCCTCGATCCGCCGCGGCACCCGCGCCCCGGGCACCCGGTAGGCCGGACCGCGCCAGCCCGCCACCGCGACCTCCTCCAGCGAGCCCGCGTCGACCAGCTCGGCGACGGCCGCGCGGCTGCGGTCCGGGGCGAGCCGGTAGTAGTCCCGCAGATCGGGCTCCGTCGCGACACCCAGGGCGCGGGCGGCGCCGAGGACGAGGCGGCGGGCCGCGTCGTCCGGCGCCACCGGCGGTGCGGCGAGGACCTCGGGCGGGAGGACGCGCTCGGGCAGGTCGTAGAGGCGCTGGAAGTGGCGACGCGCGCCGGTCGTGAGCTCCCCGGTGCCGAAGAGGTACTCGCAGATCCGCTTGAGGTCCGAGCGCTCCCACCACGACACCCCGGGCGGACGGGGCCGTCCGGTGTCGCCGCCGAGCAGCCGTTCGAGCTCGCCCGCACCGACGGGGCCGTACTCCTTCACCACGGCGAGCACGTCCTCCACGAGGGCGGGGTTGCGCCGCGCCAGCTCGCCGTAGTGGCGCCACCAGCCGGCGCGCTTGGCCCCGGAGAGCAGCAGCGCCCGGTCTGCCACGGGCAACAGGGACGCCTCGTGCGCCCAGTACTCGACGAGCAGGCGCGGCCGCCGCGCCGAGTGCGACCAGGCCGCGTCGTCGACGAGGGCCTGCTCGTAGGGCCCGAGCCGGCTGTAGAGCGGCATGTAGTGGGCGCGGACGGCGACGTTCACCGAGTCCAGCTGCAGCAGCCGCAGCCGCTCGACGGTGCGGGCGACGTGGCGGCGCGTCACCGCACCGGAGGGCCGCGCGTCCGCGAAGCCCTGGGCGGCGAGCACGGCCCGGCGGGCGGCGGCGGGGCCGAGAGTGGTCACGTTCTGGATGCTGCCAGGTCACCCTGACGATTCCGGACGGTGCGCTCGGCCGCCACGACGATCACGACCGCTGTCAGCACGACCGCGCCGCCCGCCAGCTGCAGCGGGACGAACCGCTCGCCTGCCACGACGACCCCGAGCACGACGGCGAGCACCGGGTTCACGTAGGCGTAGGTGGCGACGGTCGACACCGGCAGCGTCGCGAGCGCGTAGGCGTAGGCCGCGTACGCCCCCAGCGCGACGACGACCGCCAGGTACGCGAGCCCCCACCACGACGAGGCCGTCACGGCGGCCGGGTCCAGGCGCTCCCCCACGGCGAGGCCCGCGACGAGCACGATCACCCCACCGACGAGCATCTGCACGGCCGCGGTCGCGAACGGGTTCGGCGGCACCGGCAGCCGCGTCGTCGCGAACGAACCCGCTGCCCAGCCGAGGCCCGCCACGAGCACCAGCCACGGACCCCACCAGGCGGCTCCCGACACGCCCGCCGATCCGCGCGTCGGGCCGACGAGCAGCAGCACAGCCAGCCCGACCGCACCCAGCAGGACCCCGATCACGGTGGCCCGCCCGGGGCGGTCGCCCGTCACGGCACGCAGCACCACGATCCACAGCGGCACCGCGGCCAGGAGCAGCGCCGCCAACCCGGACGCCACCTGGGTCTGCGCGACGGAGACCAGCCCGTTGCCCCACGCGGGCAGCAGCAGGCCCGACAGCGCCACCGTCCCGAACTGGGGCCACGTCATCCGCAGCGCCGACCGCCCGGCGACGAGCGCGACCACGACCGCGAGCAGCGCCCCGCCGACGAGGAACCGCATCCCGCTGGCGAGCAGGGGCGGGATCGTCTCGATGACGAAGCGGATGGCCAGGTAGCTGGAGCTCCAGACCACGTACACGACGCCCAGCGCCGTCCACGACCACCGCACGCGCGTGACGTTGCCATAGCCAACGACGTCCTGTCGCGGTGATTCGCCCCCGACGATCGCCGCGGGGCTCCGCCGGGTAGACATGGCCCATGGCCACCGCCGCGGTCCGGCCCGCCACGCCTGCGGACGTCGACGACATCGTGCGGCTGCAGGCCGGCACCTGGCAGCTCGCCTACGCGGGCCTGCTGCCGGAGGCCGCTTTGGAGCACGTCTCGGGTCCCGCCGCGCGGGAGGCCTGGACGGCCGCGGTCGCGGCGGGCGGCCGTTCGCGCGTGCTGGTGGCCACCGAGGGCCGGTTCACGGTCGGGTTCTGCGCAGCCGCCGCCAGCGACGAGGCACCGGAGTGGGCCGAGATCGCCGCGCTGGTCGTCGAGGCCCGGTGGGGGCGCCGCGGGCACGGGGGGCGCCTGCTCGCCGCCGCCGCCGCGCACCTGAGCGGGCTCGGCGCCCGCTTCGGCATGGCGTGGGTCGCCGAGGTCGACGAGGTCACCCGCCGCTTCTACGCGTCCGCAGGCTGGGGCCCCGACGGGCAGGTGCGCGTCCTCGACACCGGCGAGGGCGAGCTGCGCGAGCTGCGGATCACCGGATCGCTGGACCTGGAGCTGGTCGGGAAGATCGACTAGTGGCCGGTCGTCAGGACGGGGACCGGCCGGGACCCGACGATGCGGTGGCGCAGCGCGCCGATCGCCGGGCTGCTCGTCGTCGCCACGGGCTGGGCAGCTGCCCCGGGCCTCTTCGGCGCAGCCTGCGCCGTGGTCGGGCTGCTCGTGCTCGCACGCACCCGGGAGACGCGCGGGGAGGCCGTGCGTCTCTAGGGCGCGTCCCTAGGGCGTCCAGCCGGGATCGCGCCCCGCGTTGCCCAGGGCGCGGTCGAACAGCGGGGCGTCGGCCGCCACGGCCACGCGCGGGCCGAACAGCCCGTCCCCACCGGATCCGTCGAACTGGGCGGTGAAGCCGTGCACGATCTCGGCGCTCACCGGGTCCGGCTCGAACGGCTGCCCCGTGGCGCGGGCGAGGTCCCAGCCGTGCAGCACCAGCTCGTCCAGGGTCACGACGGCCATCACCTCGGCGGGCCACGTCACCCCGCCCGCGGAGGCCATGCCCTCCCACGCCGACGGCTCCCGCCACGCCAGCACCAGCTCGTCCAGGCGGCGGGGCAGGGTGGTGCGCCACTGCGGGTCGAGGCGCGCGGCGTCCGGCCCGGGCGGCGGGCCGTCGCGGCCCGCGACCTTGCGGGCGGTGTCGGTGAACGCCCCCGTGAGCATGACGAGATGGTCCAGCAGCGCGGCGACCGGGTAGTCGCACGGCGTGGGCCGGACGAGGTCCTCATCGGTGACGCCGTCCAGGAGCGTGGCGACGGCGGACGCGGCGGGCTCGAGGTCGAACTTCGCAGTCATGCGCTACCGACGACGCCCGCGCCGGAAACTCATCGGTGCCGGCTCACAGGCGGGGCCTCCGCTCCCCACTCACAGGCCGAGCAGCGGCTCGATGCCCACCGTCAGCCCGGGCCGGTCCTGCACCGCCCGCACCGCCAGCACGACGCCGGGCATGAAAGACGCCCGGTCGAACGAATCGTGACGGATCGTCAGCAGCTCGCCCGGCGTACCGAGCAGCACCTCCTGGTGCGCCACGAGGCCCGGCAGCCGCACCGAGTGGACCCGCACCCCCTCGACGGTCGCGCCGCGCGCCCCAGCCATCTCGGTGGTCGTGGCGTCCGGCAACGGGTCGCCCCCGCGGCCGAGCCCGCGGGCCTGGGCGATCAGGGCGGCCGTGCGCGTCGCCGTCCCGGACGGGGCGTCGACCTTGCCGGCGTGGTGCAGCTCGATCACCTCGACCGAGGAGAAGAACGGCGCGGCGCGCCGCGCGAAGTCCATCATCAGCACCGCACCGACGCCGAAGTTCGGGGCGACGAGCACGTGGCCCGGCACCTCGTCCAGCCAGGCCCGGACGGTCGCGAGCCGCTCCTGGTCGAAGCCGCTCGTGCCCACGACCGCCGCGATGCCGTGCTCCAGGCAGAAACGCACGTTGTCCAGTACGACGCCGGGATGGGTGAAGTCGACGACCACCTCCACGCCCGCGTCGACGAGGTCCTCGATCGGGTCGCCCACGTCCACCTGCGCCACCAGCGCGAGCCCGTCCGCCTCCTCGACCGCCTGGCACACCTGCGTGCCCATCCGGCCCCGCGCACCCAACACTCCCACCGCGATCCCGTCGATCCCGTCGATCCCGTCCACGGCAGCAGCGTAGGGCCGGATGGTGCACACGCCTGGACAAAGGTGACCCTCGCGAGTCAGCCTGAGATCCATGAATCTGGGGAAGAAGCTCGCCGAGGGTTACGCGGTGGACACCGAGCGCGTCGACGTGCCGGAGCCCGCCGAGACCGCAGAGGCGGCCGTCACCGTCTCGGAGGGGGTCGACGCGCCGGTCGTCACGTCGGCACAGCCCGTCACGGCCTGACCCGTGCCCCGCCGCGTGCCGCGGGAGCACTCGGACCGGCCCCTGCAGGGATTCAAGCTCGCCTACCCGATGCTGTCCGCGGACGGCACCCGCGCCGGCTTCAGCGGGGTGACGGTCGGGCGCGGGCACGTCTACCTCGCCGTCGACGAGGCCGTCTGCGTGCAGGGATCACGGCACGCGCCGCCGTCGCGCTGGTGCGACTGCGGGTTCTACTGCTTCCACGAGGCGTCTTCCGCCCTCGACCTGGCGTGCGATCCGGACCATGCCGGCGCGGTGCTGCTGAAGGTCGCGGTCTCCGGCCGCTACCGCCGCCACGAGCGCGGCCTGCGCTACTCCCGTCAACGCGTCCGCGCCGTCCGGATCGGGCGCTGCGCCTGCGGCCGGGCCGCCGGGCTGCTGTCCGACACCGGCACCGGGACGGTCGGGTGGCGGCGCCTGCTCCCGGTCTGCCCGTCCTGCACCGGGACGCGCCCGGTCCTCGAGCCCGGCGAGTTCGCCCGCCTCGGGGGCGGCCGGTTCGGCGTGAGCACCGAGCCGCCGGACCCCACCCCGCCCGCCGTGCCGCCGGACGACGCGGGCGCCGTCGCCGTGCTCACCGCCGAGCTCGCGGTGCTGCACGCCCGGCTCGACGCGATGCAGGCCAGCATCGACGCGCTGCGCCGCCACGACGAACGCTGACGGGTGGCAGCGCATCTCCGGCGCGTTCGCCGCCTGGCGCTCTCCGGCGACGACTCGACGCCGCTCGGAACGGACGACAAGGCCGCCGAGCTCTGAGGACAGCCGCCCCGGCGATCAGGGCGCGGGCACGCGGACCGACCCCGCTCACGTCGCGACGATCGCCCCGACCCACACCGCCGTGGCGATCAGCGCCGAGGCGAGCTCGATGAGGATGCTCCATCCCACGGCGACCAGAGCGTGCTTGGTGGAGGGCCACGCCGCGGACGACTCGCGCAGCCGCGCCAGCTCGGCGAGGAACACGCCCAGCACGAAACCGAGGAACAGGCCCAGCAAGGGGACCACGAAGAACCCGGCGATGCCGAGCACGGCCCCGGCCACGATGCTCCTCGTCGGCACGCCGGCGTCGCGCAGCCGCCGCCCCGGCAGCAGGTACTTGACGACCTGGCCGAGCAGGAGCACCGCGGTCGCGATCCCCAGGACCGTCCAGCCGACGGTGTCGCCTCGCGGCACGGCCCACACGGCGATCCCGGCGAAGACGAGCACGGGGCCCGGCAGTACCGGCACCACGATGCCGACGATCCCGACGACGACGAGCAGCGCCGCGACGACCGTCGTCACCATGCCGTACGCCGGGGGGCCCTCATGGCGCCATCATGCCGTCATCCGGGCTGTCCGGTCCGGTGCAGCGCCGCCATGGCGCCGATGAGCATCTCCATGCCGAACTCGAACTCCGCGTCCGCGTCGTAGGCCGAGAGCTCGGGCAGCAGCGCCCGCACGTTGACGAGGGTGGGAGGCAGCAGCTCGATCCCCGGTGCGACCGCGTACGCCGCCCGTCCCGCCTCGTGGACGAGGCAACCGAGCGCGAAGTTGACGAAGGCGCGCATCACGTTCACCGCGGCGCGCCCCTCGAACCCGGCCGCGCGGGCCGTGGCGAGCGCACGCTCGACCGGCACCATCCCGGCGGCGGTTCCGGGCAGGCGGCTCACGACGAGCATGACGCTGCGCGGATAGCGGCGCCCGATGGCGCGGAGGTTGCGCATCAGCGTGCGCGCCTGGTCGGGCCACTCGGCGTCCGGATCAGCCGCGAACTCGAGATCGAGCAGGATGTGCTCGGCCACGGCGTCGAGGAGCGCCGCCTTGCTCGGCACGTGGTTGTAGAGCGACATCACCCCCGCGCCGACCTCGTTCGCGATGCGCCGCATCGACACCTCGTCCGGCCCGTCGCGCTCGATCAGGTCCAGGGTCGCGCGCACGATGCGCTCTCGGCTCAGCGGTTGGGTCACCCGGTTGCCCCCTCGTCTGCGGTGCCGCCGACCCCTGTGCGCAAGGGAAGATGTGGACCCTTCCCTGCCCCCAGGGATCCACACGAACACGGCTCACCAGGAATCTAGTAGGCGCGGTCGGGCGAGCGGCGTCGGACCTGCCCTTCGAGGTGCCCGGCCGCGCAGCTGGGCCGATCAGTCCAGTGAGACAGCGGCCGTCCGGCTCAGCGCGAAGGGCAGTTGCGCGGTGCGTCGGTCGGCCCAGCTGCCCGGCGGCCGTGTCCGGCGCCTACCCGGAGCGCAGGCTCGCCGGCAGCTCCGCCTCGTCGTCGTAGGGGCCGACGACAGAAGTGGTGAGCGGCGCCGCGAGCAGCTCCTTCGCGAGCGCGGCGACGTCCGCGGGCGTGACGGCGGCGATCTGGTCCAGGCTCTCGGCGATCGTGCGCTGCCGGCCGTGGTCGAGCTCGGCACGGGCGAGCCGGTTCATCCGCGACGGCGTGTCCTCCAGTCCGAGGACGAGCCCGCCCCGCAGGTTGCCCTGGGCCCTGGCCACCTCCGCCGGGCTGATCCCGCCCGCGGCGACCTCGGCGAGCACCTCCAGCACCACGCTCGCGACCTCGCCGAGCCGCGCGGGCGCGCACCCGGCGTACACGGCGACGCTGCCGGTGTCGGCGTAGGTGGTGTAGGTCGAGTACACCGAGTACGCGAGGCCGCGGCGCTCGCGGACCTGCTGGAACAGCCGCGAGCTCGGCCCGCCGCCCAGGGCGGAGTTGAGCACCGCCAGGGCGGGCCGGCGCGGGTCGTATCGCGACACCCCGGGAACGCCGAGCATGAGGTGGGCCTGCTCGGTGTCCTCGCCGCGCAGCACCAGCCGGGGCCGCTCCACCAGGTCCGCCGGGTCGGGACGCCGCGGCGGTACCGACGCCACCCCCGCACCCGCGCGGACGCACGCCGCACCCAGGGCCGCCCCGACGAGGCCGACGACGTGTGAGTGCGTGAGGTTGCCCGTGGCCGCGACGACCATCCGCGGCGTCCGGTAATGGTCGCGCCAGAAGGAGTGCAGCGTGTCGCGGGCCATGCCGCGCACGGACGCCTCCGAGCCGATGACGGGCCGGCCCAGCGGGTGCCCGCTGAACAGCGCCTCGTCGAACATCTCCCCGACCAGGTCCTCGGGGTCGTCGTCGCGCATCGCGATCTCGTCCAGCACGACCCCGCGCTCCAGTTCGACGTCCGCCGGATCGAGCAGGGCGTCCGTGACGACGTCGGCGAGGACGTCGACGGCGAGCGCCAGATCCGTGTCGAGCACCTGCGCGTAGTAGCAGGTGTGCTCCTTCGACGTGAACGCGTTGAGGTCACCCCCGACCGCGTCGAACGCCTCCGCGATCGACGCGGCGCTGCGCAGCCGGGTGCCCTTGAACAGCAGGTGCTCCAGGAAGTGCGCGGCACCCGCCTGGGCCGGCGACTCGTCGCGGGAACCGATGCCGATCCAGATGCCCAGCGACACCGAGCGCACGCCCGCGACCGCCTCCGTGACGACGCGCAGGCCGCCCGGGAGCTCGGAACGGAGAACGCCGGGGGCGGGCGCGCCCACCCCCGGCGTGACCAGGTCGGTCAACCGGCTCAGACCTCGGCCGGCTCGGCGGGCGCGGCGTCGACCGGGGCCGCCTCCTCCTGCACCGGCAGGAGGCTGATCTTGCCGCGGTTGTCGATGTCCGACACCTCGACACGGATCTTGTCGCCGACCTTCACGACGTCCTCGACCTTGGCGATCCGCTTGCCGTTGCCCAGCTTCGAGATGTGGACCAGCCCGTCCTTGCCCGGCACCAGCGAGACGAACGCGCCGAACGCGGCCGTCTTGACCACGGTGCCGAGGAACCGCTCCCCCACCTTCGGCAGCTGCGGGTTGGCGATGGCGTTGATCCGCGCGATGGCGGCCTCCGCCGACGGCCCGTCCGCGGCACCGACGTAGATCGTGCCGTCGTCCTCGATGGAGATGTCGGCACCGGTCTCCTCGGTGATCGAGTTGATCATCTTGCCCTTCGGGCCGATGACCTCGCCGATCTTGTCCACCGGGACCTTGATGGCGGTGACGCGCGGGGCGTAGCGGCTCATCTCGTCCGGGGAGTCGATCGCCTCGGAGAGCACCTCGAGGATCGTCAGGCGCGCGTCACGCGCCTGCGCGAGGGCCGCGGCCAGCACCTCGGACGGGATGCCGTCCAGCTTGGTGTCCAGCTGCAGCGCGGTGACGAACTCCGACGTGCCCGCGACCTTGAAGTCCATGTCGCCGAACGCGTCCTCGGCACCGAGGATGTCGGTGAGGGCGACGTAGGTGGTCTTCCCCTCGACCTCGTCCGACACCAGGCCCATCGCGATGCCCGCGACCGGCGCCTTCAGCGGCACACCGGCGTTGAGCAGCGACATCGTCGAGGCGCAGACCGATCCCATCGACGTCGAGCCGTTGGAGCTCAGCGCCTCCGACACCTGCCGGATCGTGTACGGGAACTCCTCGCGGCTGGGCAGCACCGGCAGCAGGGCCCGCTCGGCGAGGGCGCCGTGGCCGATCTCGCGCCGCTTCGGCGAGCCGACGCGGCCGGTCTCCCCGGTGGAGTACGGCGGGAAGTTGTAGTGGTGCAGGTAGCGCTTGTGGGTCTCCGGACCGAGCGCGTCGATCTGCTGCTCCATGCGCAGCATGTTCAGCGTGGTGACGCCCAGGATCTGGGTCTCGCCGCGCTCGAACAGCGCCGAGCCGTGGGCCCGCGGCACGACCTCGACCTCGGCCGACAGCGGCCGGATGTCGGTGAGGCCGCGGCCGTCGATGCGGACCTGGTCGCGCAGGATCCGCTGGCGCACCAGCTTCTTGTTCACCGAGCGGTACGCGGCGCCGATCTCCTTCTCGCGCCCCTCGAACGCAGCGCCGAGCTTCTCCAGCACCGCCAGCTTGATCTCGGCGATCCGGTCGTTCTGGGCGTGCTTGCCGGGAATCGTGAGGGCCTGCGCGAGGTCCTCGCTCACGGCCTCGGCCACCGCGTCGTACACGTCGGGCTGGTAGGCGGGGTAGAGCGGGAACTCGCCGGTGGGCTTCGCGGCGGCGTCCGCCAGCTGCTGCTGGGCGACGCACAGCGAGCGGATGAACGGCTTCGCCGCCTCCAGCCCGGACGCGACGACCTCCTCGGTGGGGGCGGTGGCACCGCCCGCGACCAGCTCGATCGTGGAGGTCGTGGCCTCGGCCTCGACCATCATGATCGCGACATCGGAGCCGGCCCCTTCGCCGACGACGCGGCCCGCGACGACCATGTCGAACACGGCCCGGTCCAGCAGCTCGTGGGTGGGGAACGCCACCCACTGCCCGTCGATCAGCGCGACGCGCACGCCGCCGATGGGCCCGCTGAACGGCAGCCCGGCGAGCTGCGTGGACGCGGACGCGGCGTTGATCGCCACGACGTCGTAGGGATCCTGCGGGTCCAGACTCATCACCGTGACGACGATCTGGATCTCGTTGCGCAGGCCGTCCACGAACGACGGGCGCAGCGGCCGGTCGATCAGCCGGCAGGTGAGGACCGCGTCGGTGCCCGGGCGGCCCTCGCGGCGGAAGAACGAGCCGGGGATGCGCCCCACGGCGTACATGCGCTCCTCGACGTCCACCGTCAGCGGGAAGAAGTCGAAGTGCTCCTTGGGCTGCTTGGACGCCGTGGTGGCGGACAGCAGCATGGTCTCGTCGTCCAGGTAGGCGACGACGGAGCCGGCGGCCTGGCGCGCGAGCCGCCCGGTCTCGAACCGGATGGTGCGGGTGCCGAAGCTGCCGTTGTCGATGACGGCGCTGGCCTCGTGGACGGTGTCGCCCAGATCGGTGGCCGGTTCGTCGGAGTGGACATCGGTCATGTGGGTGGGAGTCTCCTCGTGAATCGGGAGGCGCCGCACCGCCGGTGCTGTTCCGGTCTGTCGCGAGCCGGTCTTCGATCGAAGCAGCCGGGCGTGCCCGGATGCCACTACCGAGGACCGGCGGGTCGGTGGATGCCGACGGGGTGGCGCGTATGGAGTTCGGTGCGTGACCCGGGCCGGCCCGCCCCGCATCAGGGGACGGGCCGGCCGGGTGGGGTGCTATCGGCGCAGGCCGAGGCGCTCGATCAGGGACCGGTAGCGCGCGACGTCGACCTTGGCCAGGTACTGCAGCAGCCGCCTGCGGCGGCCGACCAGGAGCAGCAGGCCGCGACGCGAGTGGTGGTCGTGACGGTGCTGCTTGAGGTGCTCGGTGAGGTCGCTGATGCGCTTGGTGAGCAGCGCGACCTGCGCCTCGGGCGACCCGGTGTCGCCCTCGTGGACACCGTAGGTGTCCAGGATCTCCTTCTTCTGCGCGGCGGTGAGAGCCACGTGGTACCTCTCGTTCTTCTCGGCGGACCGTGGGGCCGGACCCGTCGAGCGCCGGGGAGGCCAGGCGCGCGGGTCGGGAAGACGGTCGCGGCCGCCACGGACTGCAGCCGGACCCGGGACTCAACGTTACCAGCAGCGCTGGTCAGCGCCGGACGGCGGCCCGTCGCAGCACGTCGGCGAGCTCGGGGAACGCGGGCCCGAGGACGGCAGCGGCGGCGGCCAGCCGCGCGGGCGGGTAGACCCGCCGCAACGCCTCCACCGGGCACGGGACGCGGGCCGCTGCGACCGCGGCCGCCTCGGCCGCCCGGACCCGGCCGGACGCCGCGGCGCGCGCCCCGTCCGTCCCGGCCCAGCGCCACCGGGCCCGGCCGACCTCGGCGAGCAACCGGTCCACCGCCTCCGCCTGTGGCGGTGTCGCGGCGAGTGCCGCGCAGCGGTGGTCCAGCATCTGCAGCCGGGCCAGCACCACCGGGTCGCCGATCTTCACCCGCCGCGCGCTGACCAGCTGCGACAGCATCGCCGGGCTCATCCCGAGGGTGCGCGCGAGCCGCGCCTGGCTCACCCCGAGCACCTCGACGAGGCGGCGCACGAGCTCGCCGACCGGGGCGCCGTAGAGCTCGCGCTGGTGCTCCCGGTTGGCGGCGATCCGCCGCGCGTCCGGCTCGGGGCTGCGGCGGCGCGGGAGCGGAGCGTCCGGCGGAACCTCGGAGGTGATCATGGCGCGGATCCTCGCAGCACGGGCACCCCGCGCGGGGCGGAACGGCGAAACCCGTCAGCCGCCGAGCAGCTCCCGGGTGCGCTCGACGTCGCGGCGCATCTGCGCGATCAGCGGCTCCAGCGCGTCGAACCGCTCCTGGCCGCGGAGTCGGTGCTCCAGGTCCACGCCGACGTGGTAGCCGTAGAAGTCCTCGTCCACGTCCAGGACGTACGCCTCTACGGTGCGCACGCGACCGGAGAACGTCGGGTTCGTGCCGACCGAGACCGCCGCCGGGAGCAGCCGCTCCCCGATCGCGAACCGGCCGGCGTAGATGCCGTCCGCCGGCAGGGCCGTGAACGGCGGCGAGGCGATGTTCGCGGTCGGGAAGCCGAGGTCGCGGCCGCGCCGCTCGCCGTGCACGACGACGCCCTCGACGCGGTGCGGGCGCCCGAGCGCGGCCCGGGCCGCCCCGACGTCGCCCGCGTCGATGCAGGCCCGGATGTAGGTGGACGAGAACGTCACGCCGTTCCCCGCGCCGGAGTCCGTGATGAGCTCCTGACCTTCGACGGCGAACCCGAACCGCTCGCCGAGCCGCACCAGCAGCGCGACGTCACCCGTGGCGCGGTGGCCGAACCGGAAGTTGCGCCCCACCACGACGGCCGCCGCGTGCAGCCGGTCCACCAGCACCTCGTGCGCGAACTCGGCAGGCTCGGTGCGCGCGAGCTCCGGGGTGAACGGCAGCACGCAGAACGCGTCCACCCCGAGCTCCTCCACGAGGTCCGCGCGGCGGCGCAGGCTCGTGAGCCGGGCCGGGTGGCTGCCCGGCCGCACGACCTCGGCGGGGTGCGGGTCGAACGTGACCAGCACGGTGGGCAGGCCGCGTTCCCGGCCGCGCGCCACCGCCCGGGCGATCAGCTGCTGGTGCCCGCGGTGCACGCCGTCGAACACCCCGACGGTGACGACGCTGCGCCCCCATCCCGTGGGCACGGACTCGAGCCCCCGCCAGCGCTGCACGATCCGCAGCCTAGGAGAACCGGCGGCTCACGTCCCGGCCGGGGCGAGCACCACGACGGGCCGCGCCGCGCCGTCGCGCTCCCCCACCAGGGCCAGCACGCGACCGTCCGGGGCGAACACGCCGTACGTCCCCGCCACCCCCACGCCGGGCAGGGGACGGCCGTGGGAGATGTCGACCGCCTGGGCGGCGTCGAGGTCGCGACGCGGGAAGGCGACGTCCACGGCCGCGTCCAGCCCGAGCTGCAGGCCCGGCTGCGCCTCCAGCTCCGGCAGCGTGCGGGCGTGCGCGAGCGTGAACGGTCCGACCCGGGTGCGGCGCAGCGCCGTGAGGTGCCCGCCGACCTGCAGCGCCGACCCGAGATCGCGGGCCAGCGCGCGCACGTACGTGCCCGACGAGCACTCGACGGCGACGTCCAGCTCCGCTGCGCGGCGCGCGATCAGATCGAAGGCCGACACGGTCACCGGCCGCGCCGGGAGCGCGACCTGCTCCCCCGCACGGACCAGCGCGTACGCGCGGCGGCCGTCGACCTTGATCGCGCTCACGCTGCTGGGCACCTGCTCGATCGCGCCGGTGAGGCCCGCCATGGCGGCGCGGATCGCCTCGTCGGTCACGCCCGCCGCATCGGCGGTGGCGAGCACGTCGCCCTCGGCGTCGTCCGTCGTCGTGGACGCGCCCAGCCGGATCGTCGCCGTGTACGCCTTGGTGTCCAGCGCGAGGTGGCCGAGCAGCTTCGTGCCCCGCCCGACGCCGCAGACCAGCACGCCGGTGGCCATCGGGTCCAGCGTTCCCGCGTGCCCGACCTTGCGGGTGCGCAGGATCCGGCGCAGCCGCGACACCACGTCGTGCGAGGTGAGGCCACCGGGCTTGTCCACGATCACGAGGCCGGACTCCACGCCGCGATCCTGCCCCACCCGCGCCCTCGGACGATCCCGGGTGCCGCCCGGTCCTCGGCCGCACCGGGCTCATCCCCGCACCGCGCCCGGGACGGCCCAGCGGTCCGACCGGGCGCGCAGCGTCACCGCCGCGAGCCGGACCAGCATGAACCCGGCGAGGCCCGTCCAGATCCCGGCCAGCCCCCAGCCGAACGCGAGCGAGGCCCACACCAGTGGCAGGAACGCCGCCACGGCCGCGAAGAGCGTCGTCGTGCGCAGGAACGCGGCGTCCCCCGCGCCGAGCAGCACCCCGTCCAGGGCGAACACGACCCCGGCGACCGGCTGCAGCGCCACGAAGAACCACCACGGCACGGTCACCAGCGCGAGCACCGCGGGATCGGAGGTGAACACCGCGGGCAGGACGCCGGCGAGCGCGGCGAAGAGCGCCCCGAACCCGATGCCCAGGACCAGCCCGTACGCGCCGACCTGCCAGGCCACGGAGCGGGCCCGCCGCGGATCGCCGCCGCCGAGCGCCGCCCCGACGAGCGACTGGGCGGCGATCGCCACGGCGTCGAGCACGAGCGCCATGAACGCCCACAGCTGCACCACGATCAGGTGCGCCCCCACCGCGGCCGCACCGAAACGGGCCGCGACCGCCGTCGCGGACAGGAAGCAGGCCTGGAAGGCGAGGCTTCGCGCGAGGAGGTCGCGGCCCAGGACGAGCTGGGCGCCCAGCAGTGCGGGCACCGGGCGCAGCCCGACCGACGGGTCGACAACCCGTTCGCGTACCAGCGCGGCGAGGAACAGGGTCGCGCCGAGCGCCTGCCCGGCCACGTTCGCCACCGCCGAACCGACGAGCCCCATGCCCGGCCATGCGCCGATCCCGTGCACGAGCACCAGGCACGCGCTCGCGGAGACCCCGTTCCCGGCGAGCACGTAGCGCAGCGGGCGGGTGGTGTCCTGCACGCCGCGCATCCACCCGTTGCCGGCCAGCGCCACGAGCACGAACGGCGCGCCGAGCAGCGCCACGCGCAGCCAGGACTCCGCGGCCCGCGCGACCTCACCGCCGTCGCCGAGCGCGCGGGTCACCGGCCCGGCCACGAGCTGGCCCACCGCGAGCACCGCGAGGCCCACCCCGAGCGCGAGCCACGTCGCCTGGACGCCCTCGGCCACCGCGTCGGCGCGCCGTCCCGCACCGTGCAGCCGCGCCGCCCGGGCCGTCGTTCCGTAGGCGAGAAAGGTCAGCTGGCTCGTGACCTGGGCGAACAGCACCCCCGCCACCGCGAGCCCGGCGAGCGGGACCGCACCGAGCCGCCCGACCACGGCGGTGTCGACGAGCAGGTACAGCGGCTCCGCCGCCAGCACGGGCAGGGCGGGCGCAGCCAGGCGCAACACCTCCCGGAACGGGACGCGCCCGCTCACCCCGGCGGATGCGGGCGCCGGCACACGTAGCCGAAGGCGGGCGGCAGGTTGCGCCACACCGTCTTGCTGACCACGACCTCGTCGAACGTGTCGGCGAGGGTGCGGCGGAAGCGACGCGCCGCGTGCAGCGGCATGCCGTGCAGGTAGGCGAACGTGGTGAACGCCCCGGCGGGCGCCAGCAGCCGGGCCACCTCGCCGAGGATCGACGCCTGCGTGGCCGGGTCGAACAGCGCCCACGGCAGGCCGCTCACCACCGCGTCCACCCGGCCGACGCCGCGTTCGGCGAGCAGGGCGGAGAGCTGCCGCGCATCCCCGGGCACGACCTCGAGCGTGGGGCGGGTACGCCGCAGGTACTCGCACATCCCCGGATCGAGCTCGACCGCGAGATGGCGTCCCGCCTCGGGCAGGCGACGGTCGATCGCCGCGCTCACCGCGCCCGTGCCCGGGCCCAGCTCGACGACGACGGGCCCCCCGGACCGGGGCACCACGGACGCCAGCAACTCGGCGAGCCCGACGGAGCTGGGGGCGACCGCGCCGACCGCCGCGGGACGGCGCACGGCCGCACGCAGGAACGCACGGCGGGCTCCTCGACTGGGCCGATCGGCGGCTCCGCTCTCGGCTACCACGGCCGTCACCGTATCCGGATGCCTGGGCGGGCCCGTCGTGCGGCCCGCCCCGACGTGACGATCACCACGTCCCGCGCGCCCGGAGCGGCAGCAGGGCGAGGAATGCGCCCCACCCGCAGAGGCCCGCCGCGGCGATCGCCCACCGGTAGCCGCCCGTCGCGTCGACCAGGAGACCGGCCAGCGGCGGTCCGACGAGGGCGCCGACACCGGACGAGGTGTAGACGAGGCCGACCACCGCCCCGAGTCCCCGGACGCCGAACCAGTCCGCCATCACCGTCGGCTGCAGCGCGATCCAGCCGCCGTAGCCGACGCCGAGCAGGACGGCGAAGGCGACCAGCCACGGCAGGGAGGTCGCGGCGAGCCAGACGAGAAAGCTGGCGCCGATCAGCGCGAAGCACGCCCGGAACGTCCGCACCCGGCCGATCCGGTCGCCGAGCGCGCCGATCGCGAGCCTGCCCGCGACGCTCGTCGCTCCGACCACGCCGATCAGGCCCGCGGCGGCGACCGGGTCCACCCCGCCCGCGGCCGCCGAAGCCGGGAGGAACACGAACGGCACGAACAGCGCCGTCGAGGCGAGGAACGTCGCCAGGTACATGAGGCGGAACTCCCGGGTCCGGACCACCTCCCGCAGTGCGCGCGGCGGTGCTCCCGGCATCACCGGCGGGCGGCGCGCCACGCACGCCGCCGCCACGAGCAGGGTCGCCCCGCCGAGACCCAGCAGCACGAACGCCCGCCGCCAGCCGTACACCGCGATCAGGTGGGCCGCGAGCGGGGCGCCCGCGAGCGTCCCGACCCCGATGCCCGCGACGGCGGCCCCGACGGCGAGCGCGCGCCGCCGGTCGAACCACGCCCCGACGGTGGCGACCATCGGCACGTACCCGCACGCGACCGCCACTCCGACGCCGAGCCCGTAGCCGAGATAGGCGACCCACAGCCGCTCGGCCGTGGAGGTCACCAGCAGGCCCCCGGCCAGCGCCACGGCGCCGGCCAGCAGCACCGGTCGCGGGCCGAGCCGGTCCACCGCCCGACCGCTCACCGAACCGAGGAGGAACCAGCAGCACGCGGTGATCGAGAAGACCAGCGACGTCGTGCCGCTGCCCGCGCCGAACTCGGCCGCCATCGGTGCGAAGAACGCGCCGAAGCTGTAGGCGACGCCGAACACCGCGGCCATCGCGACGAACGCCGCCGCGGTCGTCAGCCACCCCTGGGCGGAGTCGAGCACGAGGCCCCCGCGGCTCGTCACGCCCGCGAGCCTAGGTCAGCCGCGGGGCGGCGGCCGGATCGGCGGCGATCGCGGCGCCGGGGTACGGGCGGCGGCGGTCGCCACCCGGCCCGGGCATCAGCCCTCGTCGGCCTCCGCTTCGCGCGGCGTGCGGTACGGGTCCGGGTCGCCCGCGGGGGTGGCGCCCGCCGCCAGGCGCGCCACCTCGGCGTCCGCCTCACGGGTGCGGGCGAGCAGCTCGTCCATGCGGCGCGCCTCGTCGGGCACCTGGTCCGGCACGAACGTCAGGGTCGGGGTGAAGCGCACACCCGTACCCGCGCCCACGCGGGAACGCAGCACGCCGGTGGCGCTCATCAGGGCTGCGGCCGCACCGGCGGTGTCCGGGACGGCGTCCACGGTCGCGCCGAGCACCGTGTAGTAGACCGTGGCGTCGCGAAGGTCTCCGGTGACACGCGCGTCCGTGATGGTCACCATCGCGAGCCTCGGGTCCTTGACCTCGTGCTCGAGGGCGTGGGCGACGATCTGCGAGATCCGCTTGGCGAGCCGCCGCGCGCGGGCTTGATCGGCCATGGTGATCCTCCTCGAACCGGCCGCCCGGGACGGTCGAACCGGACCCGGGTGACACTTCTCCTACTCGTCGTCCGGCCCGAGCATCCGCTGCCGGGCCGACAACAGCTCCAGCTCGGGGCGTGCCGCCACGAGCCGTTCGCACCGCTCCAGCACCTCGACGGCGTGGCCCGCGTCCGGTGCCACGCACGCCACCCCGATCAGGGCGCGCCGGTGCAGGTCGAGGTGACCCGCCTCGGCGGCGGCCACGTCGAACCGCCGTCGCAGCTCGGCCACCACGGGCCGCACCAGCGAGCGCTTCTCCTTGAGCGAGCGGACGTCCCCGAGCAGGACGTCCAGCTCCAGCGTTCCCACGTACATGGCTGACCGGTGACGGCCGCCGGGTGCGCGGCGTCGGCCGCGCACCCGGCCGGGACCGTCAGGCCCGGGGCTTCTCCCGCATCTCGAAGGTCTCCACGACGTCGCCTTCCTTGATGTCGTTGAAGTTCCCGAGCGTCAGACCGCACTCGAAGCCCTCGCGGACCTCGGTCACGTCGTCCTTGACCCGGCGCAGCGAGGCGATCGACAGGTTGTCCGCCACGACCATGTTGTCGCGCAGCAGGCGGGCCTTCGAGTTGCGCCGGATCGTCCCGCTCATCACGAGGCAACCGGCGATCGAGCCGAACCGCGAGGAGCGGAACACCTGGCGGATCTCCGCCCGGCCCAGCTCGATCTCCTCGAACTCCGGCTTGAGCATGCCCTTGAGCGCCTGCTCGATCTCCTCGATGGCCTGGTAGATCACCGAGTAGTAGCGGATCTCCACGCCCTCGCGGTTGGCCAGCTCGGTCGCCTTGCCCTCGGCCCGGACGTTGAAGCCCAGGACGATGGCGTCCGACGCGGTGGCGAGGTTGACGTCACCCTCGGTGATGCCGCCGACGCCGCGGTGGATGACCCGCAGCTCGACCTCGTCGCCCACCTCGATCTTCATGAGCGCGTCCTCCAGCGCCTCCACGGTGCCGGAGTTGTCGCCCTTGATGATCAGGCTGAGCTGGCTGGTCTCCTTCAGCGCGGCGTCGAGGTCCTCCAGCGACACCCGCTTGCGCCGCGACGCCAGCTCGGCGTTGCGCTCGCGGGCGCGGCGCCGGTCCGCGATCTGGCGGGCCACCCGGTCCTCCTCGACGACGAGGAAGGTGTCGCCCGCGCCCGGCACCGACGTGAAGCCGATGACCTGCACCGGACGCGACGGCAGGGCCTCGTCGACGTCGTTGCCGTGCTCGTCGAGCATCCGCCGGACGCGCCCGGAGGCGTCGCCCGCGACGATCGAGTCGCCGACGTGCAGCGTGCCGCGCTGCACCAGCACCGTGGCCACCGGACCACGGCCGCGGTCGAGGTGCGCCTCGATCGCGACGCCCTGGGCCTCCATGTTCGGGTTGGCCCGCAGGTCCAGCGCGGCGTCCGCGGTGAGCAGGATCGCCTCGAGCAGCTGCTCGATGTTCGTGCCCTGCTTCGCGGAGATGTCGACGAACATCGTGTCGCCGCCGTACTCCTCCGCGACCAACCCGTACTCGGTGAGTTGCTGGCGGATCTTCGCCGGGTTCGCGCCCTCGACGTCGATCTTGTTCACCGCGACCACGATCGGCACGTCGGCCGCCTGGGCGTGGTTGACCGCCTCCACCGTCTGCGGCATGACGCCATCGTCGGCCGCGACCACGATCACCGCGATGTCCGTGGACTTCGCACCGCGGGCACGCATGGCGGTGAACGCCTCGTGACCCGGGGTGTCGATGAACGTGATGAGCCGCTCCTCGCCGTCCAGGTCGGTGTCGACCTGGTAGGCGCCGATGTGCTGGGTGATGCCGCCGGCCTCGCCCTCGCGGACGTTGGTCTTGCGGATCGTGTCCAGTAGGCGCGTCTTGCCGTGGTCGACGTGACCCATGACGGTGACGACCGGCGGCCGGATCTCCAGATCCTCCTCGCCCCCGGCATCCTCGCCGAAGGAGATGGAGAAGCTGTCGAGCAGCTCCCGGTCCTCCTCCTCCGGGCTCACGACCTGCACGTTGTAGTTCATCTCGGTGCCGAGCAGCTCGAGCACCTCGTCGGAGACCGACTGCGTCGCCGTCACCATCTCGCCGAGGTGGAACAGCACCTGCACGAGGGAGGCCGGGTTCGCGTTGATCTTCTCGGCGAAGTCGGTGAGCGACGCGCCGCGGGGCAGCCGGACGGTCTCGCCGCGGCCCTTGGGCAGCCGCACACCGCCGACCGACGGCGCCTGCATGGCGTCGTACTCCTGGCGCTTCTGCCGCTTCGACTTGCGGCCCTTGCGGGCCGGGCCGCCGGGACGCCCGAACGCACCCGCGGCACCGCCGCGGCCACGACCGCCGCCACCACCGGGACGGCCACCGCCGCCACCGGGACCGCCGCGGAAGCCGCCGCCCGCCGGAGCGCCGCCGCCACCGCCGCCGGGGCCACCCTGGCCCCCGCCACGGAAGCCGCCGCCGCCACCGCCGGGACGGCCCCCCGGACCGCCCGGACGTCCGCCACCGGGGCCACCGGGACGTCCGCCACCGGGGCCACCGCGGCCACCCGCCGAACCACCCGGCCGACCGGCCGGGCGCGGCGGCATCATGCCCGGGTTCGGGCGCGGAGGCATGTTGCCCGGCGACGGGCGCGGGCCGCCCGGACGCGGGCCGGGACGCGGCCCGCCCTGGCCGGGGCCGCCGCTACGACCGCCGGTCTGCCCGGGCGCGGTGCCCTGGCCGTGGGCGGGCGCGGACGGCGGCGGGCCCGGACGCGGCGCGGTCGAGCGCGGCGGGGCGCCGGAGCCGACACCGAAGGGGTTGTTGCCGACGCGCGGCGTGCGCGGGCCGGGACGCGGCGCCGCCGGGCGCGGCGGGACGACCGCGGCACCGGTGCCACCGTCCGAAGAAGGCACGGGCGGCACTGAGGGCACAGCAGGCGCCGATGCCGCAGAAGGCGTCTGCGCCGGCGCGACGGGCGCGGACGGTCCCGCCGCCGCGGCGGGACGCTGCGGCTCGACGGGCTGCTGCGCCGGGCGCTCGGGCTCGGCGGGACGCGGCGGAGCCGGGCGCGGGCCGGGCTTCGGCGCGTTCGGCCGGTCGGCCGCGGGGCGCGCAGGCTGCTGCGCCGGGGCCACCGACGGGCCGGGCTGCGCGGGGCGGGCCGGCGCCGCGGGGGCCGAGCCCGACCGGGCCGCCGCCGCGGGCCGCTGCTGGGGCGAACGGGGACCCGGCCGCGGCGGGCCGGGGACCGGGCCGCCGGACGGGCGCTGCGACGGCGCGGGCGCACCCGAACCACCGGCGCCACCACCACCCGGGCGCGGACGGCCGCCGCCAGGGCGGCGGCGTGGGGCGTCGCCACCGGACGACCCGTTGGACATCGCCTCCCGCAGCTTGCGCGCCACGGGGGCCTCGACGGTCGAGGACGGGGACTTCACGTACTCGCCGAGATCCTGCAACTTGCTGAGAACGACCTTGCTACTGACCCCGAGCTCCTTCGCGAGCTCGTGCACACGGGCCTTGCCTGCCACTGCACTCCTCGAATTTCCGGAGGCCGGCGGCGCATGCCCGCGCGACCTCGAACCTAGTGTCGAAGCACGTTCATGGTGCGATCTTCACGACTGGCTCATGACGGGTCGACCCTGCTCTCCGCTCCTGACGGGCCAGGGGGTGTCCCCGGCCCCGCACACACCTGCTCCAGGTACCTGCGCACCGCCCCGGCGTCCAGCGGGCCCTCCACGCGCAGTGCGCGGGAGAACGCCGATCGACGTTCGGCACGGTGCAGGCACTCCCGCTCGGGGTGCAACCAGGCACCCCTCCCGGGAAGCCGCCGATCCGGGTCCGGGGTGAGCACCCCGTGCACGGCAACGACTCGCAACAGGCTGCCGGCCGGTGCGCGGGTGCGGCACCCGACGCAGGTCCGTACCGGCTGCGGAGAGTGTACCCCGTCGCCCGCCCGGCGCCCGACCTGGCCGGGGCCCCCATCGCCCGCCGTGACGAGCGTGCCGAAGCTTCCGCGATCGCGCCCGGCGGGCTTCAGGCCCCCGCCTCCGGGCCTGCCGCGGCGGCAGGCGCCGTGACCCGCGGGTCCGCGTCGCTGCGGATGTCGATGCGCCACCCCGTCAGCCGGGCCGCGAGCCGGGCGTTCTGCCCCTCCTTGCCGATGGCCAGGGACAGCTGGAAGTCCGGGACGATCACCCGCGCCGTCTTCGTGCGGGCGTCGAGCACCGTGACCGAGACCACCTTCGACGGCGAGAGCGCGTTGCCGACGAAGGTCGCCGGGTCCTCCGACCAGTCGATGATGTCGATCTTCTCGCCGGCCAGCTCGCTCATCACGCCGCGCACCCGCGCGCCCATCGGGCCGATGCAGGCACCCTTGGGGTTCACCCCCGGCACCGTCGACCGCACCGCGATCTTCGTGCGGTGCCCCGCCTCGCGCGCCACCGCGACGATCTCGACCGAACCGTCGACGATCTCGGGGACCTCCAGTGCGAACAGCTTGCGCACGAGGTTGGGATGCGTACGGGACAACGTGATCTGCGTCCCACGCATTCCCCGCGACACCGCCACCACGTAGCAGCGGATCCGCTCGCCGTGCCGGTACTGCTCCCCCGGCACCTGCTCGGCCTGCGGCAGCACGCCCTCCGTCTGCCCCAGCGACACGACCACGACCCCGCGGGCGTTGGCCCGGGCGTCGCGCTGCACGACCCCGGCGACGATCTCGCCCTCCTTGGCCGCGTACTCGCCGTAGGTGCGCTCGTGCTCGGCGTCGCGGAGGCGCTGCACGATCACCTGGCGGGCGGTGGTCGCCGCGATCCGGCCGAAGCCCTCCGGGGTGTCGTCCCATTCCCGGTCGACCTGGCCGTCCTCACCCAGCTCCTGCGCCATCACGCGCACGACACCGGTCTTGCGGTCCACGTCGATGCGCGCCTGCGGCTGGTGGCCCTCCGTGTGCTTGTACGCGGTGAGCAGCGCCGTCTCGATCGCCTCCATGACGGTCTCGAACGGGATGTCCTTGTCGCGCTCGATGGCGCGCAGGGCCGCGATGTCGACGTTCATGCCGTCCCTCCGGGAGTGGCGGTGGGCACGGTGGGCTGGGCACCGAGCAGGCGCAGCTCGTCCTCCGGCGGCGGCCGGAACTCGACCTCGACCCGGGCGTGCGCCACGTCGGCGTAGCGGAGCTGCACGGGCGTGCCGTCCACCAGCAGGGTGACCGACGTCTCTCCCGCGTCCCCGACCCGGCCGGTGAGCGTGGTGCCGTCCGCGCCTCGCACCGCGACCAGCCGCAGGTGCGCGCGCCGCCAGTGCCGGGGAGCGGTGAGCGGGCGGTCGACGCCCGGGGAGGTGACCTCCAGCGTGTAGGACCCGCCGATCAGGTGCTCGTTCTCGTCCAGCACGGCCGACACCGCCCGGCTCACGCGGGCGACGTCGTCCAGACCCACCCCGTCCTCGGAGTCGACGACCAGGCGGACGGTGCGCCGGCGACCCGTGGCGCGCACGTCCACCTCGTCGAGCTCGAAGCCGGTGCCGGCGACGACCGGTTCCAGCGCGCCGTGCAGCTGCTCGGTGAGCTGCTCGGGGCGGGGGGCTGGCATCTCGGTACTCCTGCGGGTCGGGTCTGGGCTCAGGTCGTCGGGTTGCTCGGGTCCGCGCTCGCCCGCCGTCGATCGACGACGACGGGTCTGCCAGGGTATCGCGACATGCGAGGACCGAACCGCCGGCAGGTGCTGGCGGCGATCGTGCTGGCCCCGATCGTGTCGGGCGGGATCGGTGCGACGGCCGGCTGCGGCCTGTTCGAGGACGGCGCCCCGGACCCGCTGGTCCCGCTCGCCGCACAGGCACGTGCCGATGCCGCCCTCGCGGACGCCGTCGCCGCCGATGTCGCTGCCGGGGCGAGCACCGCGCAGGTGCGCGAGATCGTGGCGGCGCGCACCGCCCACGCCGACGCCCTGGACGCCGAGATCACCCGACGGTCGGGTGGCGCCGCACCGGCCGCACCGGCCGCACCGCCCGCCGGCGCCGTCACCCTCGTCGCCCTGCGCACGGCGCTCACCGGCGCGGGGCAGGACGCCGCGCGGGTCGTGCTGGACCTGCCCGCGGACCGCGTCGGCCTCGTCGCGTCCGTGGCCGCCTGCTGCTCCGCCCACGCGGCGGTGCTCGCGTGAGCACGAACCGGCCGCCCATCGACGACGCCGCCACCGACGCGCTGCAGGGCGCGCTCGCCGCCGAGCACGCCGCGCTGTGGTGCTACTCGCTCGTCGTCGCGTTCCTCCCGGCCGACCAGGCGGCCCAGGCCCGCGCGGACGCCGACGCGCACCGCGACCTGCGCAGCCGGGTCGCCCAGACCCTCACCGACGTCGGCAAGCGGCCCGTCTCGGCGCTGCCCGCGTACGCCGTGCCGAAGCCGGTCACGGACGCGGCGTCGGCGGCCGCGCTCGCCGCCGTCGCCGAGACCGACGTCATGGCCGCGTGGCGCTCCGTCCTCGAGCACACGGCGTACGTGGAGCTGCGCCAGGTCGCCGTCACGACGCTCACGGCGGCGACCGTGCGCTGCGCGCGGTGGCGGCGGATCACCGGCGAGCATCCGGCGGTCCCGGACTTCCCCGGCCTGGGGTGAGCGGCCCGTAGGGTCTGCGCGCGTGGAGAGCACCGTCGTCGAGATCCGTACGGGCGACCGCGAGGCGGTCGTCGACCTCACCGGGCACATCGCCGAGTTCCTGCGCGCCGGCAGCGCCCGCGACGGCCTGCTGCACGTCTGGGTCCCGCACGCCACCGCGGGTCTCGCCGTCATCGAGACCGGCGCGGGCAGCGACCCGGACCTGCTCTCCGCGCTGCGTGACCTCCTGCCGGCCGACGACCGCTGGCGCCACCGCCACGGCAGCCCCGGCCACGGCCGCGACCACGTCCTGCCCGCCCTCGTCGCCCCGTTCGTGACGGTGCCGGTGCTCGGGGGGCGCCCCGCGCTGGGCACGTGGCAGTCGGTGTGCCTTGTGGACACCAACATGGACAACCCGGTGCGCTCCGTGCGGCTGTCGTTCCTGGCGGGCTGACCGGATCGGTACGCTGCCCTGGTGAGCACCCCCGCCAGCGCCTTCGGGCCGTACCGGCTCGACCGGCTCATCGGCCGGGGCGGCATGGGCGAGGTCTGGGAGGCCTACCACACCGCCCAGGACCGCACGGTGGCGCTCAAGCTGCTGCTCGCCGAGCTCGGCGACGACCAGGAGTACCGCATCCGGTTCCTGCGGGAGTCGCAGGTCACCGCCCGGCTCAACGACCCCCACGTCATCCCCATCCACAACTGGGGCGAGATCAACGGGCAGCTCTACCTCGACATGCGCTACATCCAGGGCGAGGACCTCGGCGAGGTCATCGACCGGGACGGCGCGCTGCGGCCCCCGGACGCCGTCGCGATCATCTCCCAGGTCGCGCGCGCCCTGGACTCGGCGCACAAGTCCGGCCTCGTGCACCGCGACGTCAAGCCCTCGAACGTGCTGCTCGCCGCCGTCGAACCCGGCGAGGAGGCCTTCGCCTACCTCGTGGACTTCGGCATCGCACGCGCGCTCTCCGGCAACACCGCCGCAGGGCTGACCAAGGCGGGCACCGCCGTCGGCACGCTGGACTACATGGCCCCCGAGCGGTTCCTCGAGGAGGCCGTCGACGGCCGGGCCGACGTCTACTCCCTGGCGTGCGTGCTCTACGAGGCGCTCACCGGGGACCGGCCCTACCCCGTCGAGGGGCTCGCCGCCCGGATGAACGCCCACCTGCGCCAGCCGCCGCCGAAGCCCTCCGCCGCCGGAGCCCCCGCCGCCCTCGACGACGTCGTCGCCCGGGGGATGGCGAAGGACCCGCGCGACCGGTTCGCCTCCGCGGGAGCGCTCGCGGCAGCTGCCCGCGCCGCGCTCACCGGGCCGGTGCCCGTGCCGGAACCCCCGGCGCGGCCCGTCGCCGCAGGTGAGGAGACCATCCTCGTCCGCCGCGGCGAGGTACCGCCGCCTCCGGGGCCTCCGTCCGGGCACCATGCGCCGGACTCCGGCCCCACCTCCGGGCCGCGCCCCGCCGTGCAGGGGTCGCCGAGCCGCCCGAAGGATGCGCGGCCCGCGGCGGCTCGCGACGGCAGGCCGGGTGGTGCCGACGCCCGACCTGCAGCAGGCGGTCCCGGCGCCCGGCCCGGCGGCTCCGACGCCCGGCCCGGGGCGGGCGGCTCCGCCGCCCCGCCCGGTGGCGACGGCGGGCCCGCCGGCGACGACACGCTCCCCGCCGCGGGCGCTCCTGCCGCCCGCTCCGGCGGGTCCGACCCGCGATCCGGCTCCGCAGGGGGCCGGGGCGCACCCGATCCCCGGGTGGGCGGCGCTGGCAGCGCTGGCGGCGCTGGCGGCGCTGGCGGCGCTGGCGGCGCTGGCGGCGCTGGCGGCGCTGGCGGCGCTTCGGAGGCACGACCCGGCAGCGGGACACCGGGCGGCCAGTCCGCGCGGCCAGGCAGCCACCCACCGGGCCGCGACGGCAGGCGGGACGCCGCGCGCGAGCCCGCGCGCGGCGCGGGCGGCTATCCGGCCGACGCACCCACCCGCCTGAACAGGCCACCCCACACTCCCGGCCCCACCGGTCACCCCGGACCCGCCCGGCACGGCGGCGGACCGGGCGGCAGCCACGGTGCACCCGGTGGCCGGGGCGCCGGTGCGGGCGGGCAGCAGGCGAGCCCCGGCGCGAACAGCGCGGGCGTCCGGCCCCTGGTCGGCTCCCCGCGATCGCACCCGACGGTGCCCGGGCCGCCCCCGGGTCGCCCCGGCCCGTTCGGCAGCGGGCAGTTCCCGCCCCCGAACTGGGAGATGTCCCCGCAGGCGGCGCGCGGTTCACGGATGCCGCTGATCATCCTCGCGCTGGCGGTGGCGATCATCATCGCCGTGCTGGCGTACCTGCTGATCTGAGCTGCCCGGCGGGAGCGGGGGCGGTGCCGGTCTCTTGCCCGGCGGGACCGGCCGGTGCCCGCCGGACCGCCGCGGCATCGTGCACCGCCGCGCCGCCGTCACCGAGGGAGGGTGCGCAGCCCACTTCGCAGAGGGTGCCCACGCCTCGCAGATGCTGCAGCCCCTGCGAGGCGTGTGCCATCCCTGCGAAGCACCCCGACGGCCTCTGCGAGGCGTACGCCGACCCTGCGAAGCACCCCGGCGGCCTCTGCGAGGCGCACGGCGACCCTGCGAAGCACCCCGGCGGCCCCTGCGAAGCGCACGCCGACCCTGCGAAGCACCCCGGCGGCCTCTGCGAGGCGCACCCCAACCCTGCGAGGCACACGGCCGAGCCCTGCGAAGCGCACCCAAGCCCTGCGAAGCACTCCCGCCCCGGCGGGTCCCGCCGGCTTCAGAGCTACAGCGCCAGCCTCGCAGAGGGTGCACACGCCTCGCAGATGCTGCAGCCCCTGCGAGGCGCACCCCAACCCTGCGAGGCACACGGCCGAGCCCTGCGAAGCGCACCCAAGCCCTGCGAAGCACTCCCGCCCCGGCAGGGCGGACCCGACCTGGCGAACCGCGGCCCCGCGCGGACGGGCTCTGCCAGGCGCACCAAGAACCTGCGAAGCACACCCGCCCCGGCGGGGCCGCCGGCCTCAGAGCTACACCGCCCCCCTCGCAGAGGGTGCACCCGCCTCGCAGATGCTGCAGCCCCTGCGAGGCGCACCCCGACCCTGCGAAGCACCCCGGCGGCCCCTGCGAAGCGCACCCAAGCCCTGCGAAGCGCCCGGGCGGGCTCTGCGAAGCGCACGCGCCCCGGCAGGCCGGACCCGACCTGACGAACCCGCGCCCGCGCGCTACCGGCTGATCGCCGCGAGCCGGTCCGCCACCTCCTCCGCCGTCGCCGGCCGGGCGTCGTCCGCCGCGAGGCAGGCGCGCACCAGGTCGGCGACGTCGGCGGCCAGCGCGGGGTCGATCGCCGGCTTGCTGGACAGCACCTTGCGGATGGCGAGAAGCGGCTGGGCGTCGGGCAGCTCGCCGTAGAGCCCGGTGCCGGAGATCGCGCGGTGGATGGTCGCGCCGAGCGCCCACACCTCGGTGCGGCGCGACGGCCGCGCACCCGCGAGCAGGTCCGGGTCGGTGAATTCCACTGAGCTGGCGCGGCCCATGCCGGTGAGGGTGTTGCCGGGATTGAGGAACCGGGCGAGGCCGAGATCGGAGAGCCGGCCGCCGATCTCGTCGCCGCCCCCCGGCTCATCGCCCTCGGCGAGCAGGATGTTCGCGGGCTTGATGTCGCCATGGGCGAGCCCTGACTCGTGCAGGGCGTGCGCCGCGCGCGTGGCGTGCTCCAAGGCGCCGAGCACCGCGGCCTGGGACAGCGGACGGGCGGGCGAGGCGAGCGAGCCGAGCGGGAAGTACTCCATCGCGTAGACGAAGCTGTCCTCCAGCACGGCGTCGAAGACCCGCACCAGGTACGGCGAGCGGACGGCCGCGAACGCCCGCAGCTCCCGCACGCCCCGCTCGTAGGCCTGCTCGCCGACGCGGTCGCCGAACACCTTCAGGGCGACGAACTCGTCGTCCAGGCCGAGCCGGGCCGGGGGCCGGGCGAGGTAGAAGCGGCCGTGGTTGCCCTCGCCGAGCAGCCGCACGATCTCGTAGTCCGCGACGGCCGCCGGCGTGGGCGAGGTCGCCCGCTCGGTGGCCAGGGCAGCCGGAGTGGCCGGAACGTCCATGTGTGCCTCCTCTACCGGACGCCCGAGGGCGACTCGAAGACGAACGTGCGACCGCCCAGGCGCACCCGCATGCCGGGCGTGAGCCGGTGGGTCTCGCCCGGCCGCAGCGCCGTCCATGCCTGCTCGCCGGGCGCGGCGTAGTGCGTGCCGTTGCGCGAGTTGCAGTCCGACAGGAGGACGTCCCAGTCGTTGAGCCGCACCTCGGCGTGCACCCGGGAGACCGCACCAGAGCGGTCCTCGATCGAGATCGACCGCAGGGCTCCGGAGCTGACACGCTCGTCGACCTCGGGCATGCGGCCGAGCAGGTACTCGGCGTCCACGGTGTACGTGGCGCCGTCGTCGAAGACCAGCAGGCCGAGCGGCGGCCTCGGTCCGAGAACGAGCACGCCGGTCTGCTGGTTCATGCGGATCCCGCAGATGACGCAGAAGTGCGAGCGCGGGTCGTTCAGGTGCCCGCGCGAGCAGAGGTGCCCGCGGGCCTGCGGAGGCGTGGCGATCGACGTCGGCTCGTCGTCCGGCAGCGGGGTGCCGGGCGCCCCGCCGGCCTCCAGCGGTGGGCGCAGCTCGGGGGCCGGGCCACCGAGGATGGTGTCCGCGCGCCGGGGCGGGCGGGGCTGCGTGTCCGGGTCCGGCCCGGGAGGGGGCGGGAGGAACTGCGTCGGCGGCTCCGCCGAGAGGGGCGGGGCCGGGGTGAGCTGGGTGGGCTCGTCGCCGTCCGCGACGGACGGCGCGACGGGAGCCTCGCTCACCGTGCCCTCAGCAGTAGGCACAGCAGGCACAGCAGGAGCCGCAGGAGCCGCGGCCGCGTCCGGCACCACCGTCGACCCCGCAGCGTCCGCCGCCTCCGGCGAGTCAGCGGGAGCGGTGCCCGGGTCGGCGGACTCCGCAGGTGTCTCGGGAGCCTCGACGCCCTCCCGACCAGCGCCCGACCCGAACGACCCCGGCTCGCGCTGCGCGACGCTCGCGGCAGGATCGGCGGGCGCCACCGCGAGCCGTGCGTCCGCTCCCAGCAGCACGACCGCCGCCCCGGGGACGATCCCCGCCTGCAGGTCGTGCACGGACGCGGGCAGCCCGGGCTGGACGGGCGCACCGTCCAGCGTGAGCAGCACCGGCGCGTCCGGGCGCGGCAGCAGGCGGTCCGCCCAGGCGGCGGCGTCCGTTCCGGAGATCGTGGCCCCCTGGCCACCCGTGTCGCCGGGCTCGGCGACCATGCTCACCGCGCCGTAGCAGAACACCGCGAGCCCGTCGTCCCCGGTCGCGGACAGCGTGCCGAACCGCAGCGTGTCCGGCGGCCCGTCCGACCCGCCGAGCCACGTCGCGAGGCGACGGGCGAGCATCCGGCCCGGCGCCTCCCCCGCGTTCTCCCGGCAGATGTCGAGCAGACGGCGCACGTGCGCCTCCCCGTCCGCCTCGCCCTGGGCGACGACGACGATGCCGGGGAACCGCGCGACCACACCGTCGCCCGCGGCGACCGCCGCGCGCAGGCCCTCGAAGTCGCCCATCTCCTACACCAGCCTTCCGCCGCGGAACCGCCAGTGGATGAACGGCACCCGCATCGGCCCGTTCGCGATCAGCCAGACCCACAGCCACGTCGTGACGAAGAGGATGACGTACGCGCCGATCGGCACCGCGGGCCCGTCGATCCCGGGGACGAGATCGAGCTGCAGCAGGATCCAGACGAGCAGGCCCTCGTTCACCACCGTGATGAGCCCGAAGAACGTGGGCCAGTCCTTCTCCCAGCGGAACTGCTGGATGAAGTGGTAGATCAGCTCCCAGCCGATGCCGAGCACGATCGTCGCGACGAGGATCGTGAACGTCACGCGGTAGTCCGCCGACAGCGGGCCGGGCAGGCCGGGCAGGACCGGGGTGAGGATCAGCGTCCAGATGCCGCCGACGACGACGAGCAGGAAGATCCGGGTCTGGATGCGTCCGTTGAGCGTGGGTAGCACGTCTCCCCCTCAGATTCGCTTGCCACGCGCCCACTTCCACCACTGGCTGGTGGAGCGGAACGGGCCGAGCTTCTTGCAGAACTTCAGGCGTGCGAGGTCGTCGGCGATCTCCTGGGCCGCGATCTGCAGCCCGAGGAACGTGTCGACGCCCGGGAAGTAGCCGCCGAGCGTAGCGGTGCCGGAGGCGTACATCCGACCCGGCTCGCTACGGGTTCCGCGGACCTCGAACGTGCGCTCGACGTCGAGACGGTCCAGCGGGTTGCGGCCGGCGCCGCTGTGGTCCAGCAGGTCCGCGAGCACGCGGTGCTCGCGGATGTCGGCCTCCAGGCCGGTGCAGTCGATCACGCCGATGACCCGCACGGTCTGCGGGCCGTTCGCGGTCTTCAGCTCGACGCGGACGAATCCGGGCCCGTCCGGCTGCATGGAGACGATCTCGCCCTGGAAGTCGCGGTACCAGCCCTCGCGGCGGCCGCGCTTCATCTGCTTCTGCCAGGATTTGCGCTTGGGGGTGTTGGTGCCGCCGAAGATCTTGTACAGGTCGGCGCGCTCCTTGCCCTCGAGCTTGCGGACGCGGGCCTTGAGCTGGCCGCCCCACACCGACTTGGGGTAGTTGAACCCCTGGTACGCCCAGCCGTCGCCGCCCTTGCGGCGCATCCAGAGGTTCGGGCCGTGCGCGGTGGTGATGTAGGTGCGGAACACGTGCAGGATCTGCGTCTGCAGCCCGCGGGCGTCCCGGTCGTCGATGAGGCGCTGCAGCACCCGGGAGGCGACGATGCCGCCGCCGCGGACGAGCACGACGCCGGGGGCGGCGTGGAGGCGCTCGTAGATCTGCTCGTGCGGCTCGTAGGCGTTGACGACGCTGCCGTAGTCCCGGAAGCGTTCGCGGTACTCCATGAGGTCGGGCAGGAACTTCAGGCCCGGGTAGCCGATCGCGACGTGCACGAACCGGCTGCGGTAGGCGACGCGCCGGGTGCGCGAGGCCCCCTCGGGCGGGGTGATGAGCGTGAAGTAGCCCCCGCCCTGGCGGCGACGCACCATCCGCACCTGCGCCTTGACGACCACCTCGGGGTAGCCGATGCGGTGGTACTCCTTCTCCATCGACGCGAAGGCCTGCCCCGCCTTGGGCGTGTAGTAGTCGGTGAAGATCGGCTCGACGGCGATCTGGAACAGCGGCTCGACGAACTTCCGCAGCGACTTCGCCGAGAACGCCTCGCGCACGGCGTAGCTGGGGAAGCCCCAGATGTTGTCCGGCGTCGACGCGGAGTCGCTGCGCAACCGCTCAGCGCGCGGGATCTGGGAGACGCGGGTGAGGTACTCGTAGCTCTCCCACGGCGTCTCGAGCTGGGTGAAGACCCGCATCGACGACGTCGGCACCCCGCAGATACGCAGGTAGTCCACCGTCACGAACGAGCCGATGCCCCCACCGAAGGACACGAAGGGGATGTCGACGATCGGGATCCCGGCTCTGGCGACCATGTCGTCGGTCCACCAGTCGGTGTGGATCAGCTCGTCGGTGAGGTCTCCCGCGCCGCCGCGCGGCGAGGGCTCCGGGTCGGGGATCCGCCCCGCGCCCGGCAGCTGGACGGTGTCCTCGCGCATCTCGGGTTCCCTTTCCCCTGCTCGCCCCGGCCGGGACCGGCCGGGTGGCACCAAGACTCTCGATCACGCGCGTCGGCTCGTTAGCCGCCGACCGAGTGAATCGGCACCACAGTGTTGTCGCAGGGTAAAGGCCGGTTCATGGATCTCATGGGACCGGGGGCATCGACGTCCGAGTTATGGTTTCGGCGAGGTCCCACCGCATGGTGACGACCACGCGGGCACGAACGACGGAAGGGGGCCGGATGCTGCAGTCGATGTTCGGTCCCTACCGGATCGAGGAGCTCCTCGGGCGGGGCGGGATGGGCGAGGTCTACCGCGCCTACGACACCAAGACCGACCGGATGGTCGCGCTGAAGCTGCTGCCCGCCCATCTCGCGGAGGACGACGAGTACCAGGCGCGGTTCCGCCGCGAGTGCAAGGTCGCGGCCCGGCTCAACGAGCCGCACGTCGTGCCGATCCACCACTACGGCGAGATCGACGGCCGGCTCTACCTCGACATGCGGCTGGTCGACGGGACGGACCTGTCCGCGTGGCTGCGCGCGAACGGCCCGCTGGCGGCGGACGTCGCGGTGGCGGTGGTCGGGCAGGTGGCGCAGGCGCTGGACGCCGCGCACAAGGACGGACTGGTGCACCGCGACATCAAGCCGTCGAACGTGCTGCTCGCGGGCGTCACGAACGGCGTCGAGGTCGACGCGGCGTCGGTGTTCGCCTACCTGTTCGACTTCGGAATCGCGCGCGCCCGCGACGGCGCGCTGAGCCCGGACGAGCTCTCGCTCACGATGGCCGGGGTGATGCCCGGCTCGCCCAGCTACGTGGCCCCGGAGCGGTTCCGCGGGGTGGAGGGCGACCCGCGTGCGGACGTCTACTCGCTGGCCTGCGTCCTGCACCAGGCCCTGGTGGGGCGGCCGCCGTTCGAGGGCGACCTGCCCTCGCTGATGCGCGCGCACCTGCAGGCCCCGGCGCCGAAGGCGTCCACGCTGCGACCGGGTGTGCCGACCGGGCTGGACGACGTGGTGGCCAGGGGCATGGCCAAGGAGCCCGCCGACCGCTACGCGACGGCCGGGGCGCTCGCCGGCGCCGCCCGCGCCGTCATCGCCGCGAGCCAGGCGTCGGGCGTCCACCCGCACGTGCCGGCTGACCGCACCGTCAACCTGGGTGACCGCACCGTCGCCGGGGCTGTCGGGACCGTCGGCACGGGCACGCCGGTCACCACGCCCCGGCCCGGGCTCGCCGAGCAGCGCCCGCCGACGCCCCGCACCGAACGGATCGACACGCCCACGCGGCGCCCGGCCCGGCCCGTGACGGGCACCTCGGCCGGCCCCGCCTACGCGACATCGTCGCGCCAGGCCCCGCAGCCCACCTACGGCGCGATCCCGCCGCCCATCCCCCACCAGGCGTTCGCCCCACCGGTCGTCACCCCCGTGCCGGCACCGGCACGCCGCAAGCGGACGTCGATCCCGCTGGTGCTCACGGCGTTGCTGCTCTCCGCGGTGGTCGCCATCGGCGCCGTCTCGCTGCTGTCCGAGCTGAACACGCCCACCACCGGCGGCACGTCCGGCTCCAGCGGGTCCACCACCACCTCGCGCGCGCCGCTCACGGAGGACGAGAAGCTGCTCGCGGGCCTGCCCACCGGGTTCTCCGACGCCAACTGCGACCCGGATCCCCAGACCCGCGACAAGGTCGGCGCCGTCGCCTACGTCAACTGCAACAACGGCCCCGCGGACGGGCCTGGCACGGCCTCGTTCGCCCGGTTCGCCACCACGGACGCCCTGGAGCAGGAGTTCCTGCGCGCCGCGGGCGACGCCCGCATCGTGGCCTCGCCGAGCGAGAAGATCGACGTCTGCCGCGAGGGGCGCACGAACCTCGGCCCCTGGGGCCGCAACACCAACACCAACGTCGTCAGCGGGCAGGTGGCGTGCGTGGTCGCCCGCGGGAACGGCGCGGCCTACCTCCTGTGGAGCGACGAGGAGACGCGCTCGTTCGGCTACGTCACCCGTGCCGACGGCAAGGCCGCCGTCCTCTACGACTGGTGGGCCGGAGCGAACTTCCGGCTGCTCTGATGCCGGACGACGACACCGCACCCGCGCCAGGATCGTCGCTCACCTTCGGGCGCTACCGCCTCGACACGCTGCTCGGCCACGGGGGCACCGGGGAGGTCCACCGGGCCTACGACGGGGCGACGGACCGGTTCGTCGCGCTCAAGCTGCTCGCCGAGCACCTGGGCGAGCTGCCCGGCTACGCGGCGCGGTTCCACCACGAGTGCGAGCTCGCCGCCCGGCTCACCGAGCCGCACGTCGTCCCCATCCACTCCTACGGCGAGATCGACGGCAGGCTCTACGTCGACATGCGGCTGGTCGAGGGCGTGGACCTGCGGTCATGGCTCGCCGAGCACGGCCCCCTGGCCCCGGACGTCGCCGTCGCCGTGGTCGGGCAGGTGGCCAGGGCGCTGGACGCCGCGCACGCGATCGGGCTGGTGCACCACGACATCAAGCCGTCGAACATCCTGCTCACCACCCCGGACTCCGGCGTGCTGGATGCGACGGACGTGTTCGCCTACCTGCTGGACTTCGGCATCGCGGGCGCGCGCCGCGAGCTCACCCGCAGCGGCGAGCGGGTCGTCCCGGGCACGCCCGCCTACATCGCCCCCGAGCGGCTGCGTGGAGCGGACGGCGATCACCGCGTCGACGTCTACGCGCTGGCCTGCGTGCTGCACGAGGCCCTGACGGGCCGTCCGCCCTACACCGGCGACGCGGTCGCGCTCGTCGCCGCGCACCTGTACGCCCTGCCGCCGCCTGCGTCGGAGATCGTCGCGGCCGTACCGCCCGGGCTGGACGAGGTGATCGCCACCGGGCTCGCGAAGGACCCGGAGGACCGCTACGCCACCGCGGGCCGGCTCGCCGGGGCGGCCCGTGCCGCGATGGGTTCGGCCTCGCGCCACGTGCCGCTGCTCGGGGCGCCCGAGGCGGCGTCGTCGACGGGCCGCACCGAGCCGTTGGGCTTGGGGCGGGCCGGTGCGGCCGACCAGGCCGAGCCGGAGCCACCGGGCCGCCCCGAGCCCGTGGGGCAGGTCAGCCACGTCGCGGTCCCGGTCGCGGTGCCGCCGCGGCGGCGCCCGGCCCGGCTCGCCCGGGCGGCGGTGACGGTGGTGGCGGTGGTGGCGGTGGTGGCGGCCCTCGCGGTCGCCGGCACCGCCGCAGTCGCCTACCTGCGCGGCGGCGGCACCACCGACCCCGACTCCATGCTGCTCGCGTCGCTCCCCGCCGGGTTCTCCGGCGCGAACTGCCGGGCGGTCCCCGAGCAGCGGGCCGCGACCGGCGCCGTCGCCTTCGTCCGCTGTGCGGACGGCCCCGCCGACGGCCCACAGGTGGCGGAGTTCGCACGGTTCCCGAGCGCCGACGCCCTCCAGCGCGAGTTCGCCCGCCAGGTCGGTGCGGGGAACAGCCGGTTGACCGAGAGCGGGACCGTCGACGGCTGCCCGCAGGGCCGGACCGTGCGGGCCCGCCTCGCCGCGGGGGCGGCGGGTCCCGTGACCGGTGGCGGCTGGATCGCGTGCGCTGTGGCCGCCCGGGGCGGCGGCCCCTCGGCCGCCTACCTGCTCTGGATCGACGACGGCACGCTCACGATGGGCTACGTGCGCCGCGACGACGCCGACGCCGCCGCCCTCTACGACTGGTGGCGGCGGGCGTCGGTGCGCACCGGGTGAGCCGTCACGCGCCCCGCACGAGCGCGGCGAGGTGCGCGACGGCCCCGTCCACCGGGATCTCCGTGCGTTCGCCGCTGCGGCGGTCCTTGACCTCGACCAGGCCGTTCGCGAGCCCCCGGCCGACGACGACGATCGTCGGCACCCCGATCAGCTCGGCGTCGGTGAACTTCACCCCGGGGCTGGCCGAGCGGTCGTCCAGCAGCACCCGCAGGCCCGCGGCCTCGAGGTCCGCCGCGAGCCGCTCGGCGCCCGCGGCGATCTCGCCGGTCTTGCCGGCGATCACCACGTGCAGGTCGAACGGCGCCACGGCCCGCGGCCAGATCAGCCCGGACGCGTCGTGGCTCTGCTCGGCGATCACCGCGACCAGCCGCGACACCCCGATGCCGTAGGAGCCCATCGTGATCCGGACGGGCTTCGAGTCCGGGCCGAGCGCGTCGAGCCCCAGCGCGTCCGCGTACTTGCGGCCGAGCTGGAACACGTGCCCGATCTCGATGCCGCGCGCGGCGGACAGCGGCCCGCTGCCGTCGGGAGCGGGATCGCCCTCGCGCACCTCGGCGGCCTCGATCGTGCCGTCCGGGGTGAAGTCCCGGCCCACGACGAGGTCGACGACGTGGTGGTCGGCCTTGTCGGCGCCCGTCACCCACGCCGTGCCGGTCACGATGCGGGGATCGACGAGGAAGCGCACCCCGTTCGCGGCGAGCGCTCCCGGCCCGATGTAGCCCTTGACGAGGAAGCCGTTGCGGGCGAAGTCCGCCTCGTCGAGCAGCGCCACCTCGGCGGGGTCCAGCGCCGCCTCCAGCCGCTTCATGTCGACCTCGCGGTCGCCCGGCACGCCGACGGCCAGCAGCTCCCACTCCTGAGCCCCAGGCCTGCGGATCTTGACCAGCACGTTCTTCAGCGTGTCCGCCGCGGTGAAGGTGCGGCCCAGGCCCGCCCCGTTGAGGAAGTCGACCAGCGACTCGATCGTCGGGGTGTCCGGGGTGTGGTGCACCTGCGCCTCGGGCAGGCCCTCGACCGCGCGGGCGGGCGGGGGTGTCGTCGTCACGGCCTCGACGTTCGCGGCGTACCCGCCGGGGCTCGCCACGTAGGTGTCCTCGCCGGTCTCGGCCTCGGCGAGGAACTCCTCGCTCGCCGAGCCGCCCATCGCGCCCGACGTCGCCTTGACCACGACGTAGCGCAGCCCGAGCCGGTCGAAGATCCGCGTGTAGGCGTCGCGGTGCAGCCGGTAGGACTCGGCGAGACCGTCGTCGGTGAGGTCGAACGAGTAGGAGTCCTTCATGAGGAACTCCCGCCCGCGCAGGATCCCGGCGCGCGGCCGCGCCTCGTCGCGGTACTTGTTCTGGATCTGGTACAGGATGACCGGGTAGTCCTTGTACGAGCTGTACTCACCCTTCACGACCAGCGTGAACAGCTCCTCGTGGGTGGGCCCGAGCAGGTAGTCGCCACCCTTGCGGTCCTTGAGCCGGAAGATGTTCGGGCCGTACTCGGTCCAGCGGTTCGTGGCCTCGTAGGGCTCGCGCGGCAGCAGCGCGGGGAACTGGATCTCCTGGGCGCCGATGGCGTCCATCTCCTCGCGCACGATCTCCTCGATCGCCCGCAGCACCTTCAGCCCCAGCGGCAGCCAGGAGTAGACCCCCGGCGCGACGCGCCGGACGTAGCCGGCGCGGACCAGCAGCTTGTGGCTGGGCACCTCCGCGTCGGCCGGGTCCTCGCGCAGGGTCCGCAGGAACAGCGACGACATCCTGGTCAGCACCCGTCGAAGGGTAGCGAGCGCCCCGGCGGCCGGTCGTCCCGGTTCCGGTTTCCGGTGGGGCTCACCCCACCCGCGAGGTGGGGACCTCATACCTTCCTCACGCCGCGCGACCGGGGCTAGCATCCCCCGCGACCGGCCGGGGAGCGGGGTGGATCCCGCATCGGGGACCCGTGCCGGAGAGCCAGGGGGCCCAGGTCAATGTCGGCCAAAGAGATCCTCATCTACGTCTTTCTCGACATCGCGATCATCGTGGCGATGGCGCGCGTCTTCGGCCGCCTGGCGCAACGTGTCGGCCAGCCGGCCGTGATCGGCGAGATCGTCGCCGGCATCGCGCTCGGGCCGACGCTGCTGGGCCTCCTGCCCGGGAACCTGCCGCTGGTGCTGTTCCCCATGGAGGTGCGGCCCTACCTGAACGTGATCGCCCAGATCGGGCTGATCCTGTTCATGTTCCTCGTCGGCCTCGAGGTCGACCTGTCGACCCTGCGGCAGCGGCGCGCGACCGCGCTGACCGTCTCGCTCACCTCCGTGGTGCTGCCCTTCTCGCTCGGTCTGCTGCTGTCCACCTACCTGTATGCCAACCACGGCGTGTTCACCAACCCGGACGGCAGCACGGAGGACATCGCGTTCCTGCCGTTCGCGCTGTTCCTCGGCGCCGCCATGTCGATCACGGCCTTCCCCGTGCTGGCCCGGATCCTCACCGAGCGCCGAATGCAGCGCACCACCGTCGGCGTGCTCGCCCTGGCCTGCGCCGCCGTCGACGACGTGCTCGCGTGGTCGCTGCTCGCCGTGGTGGTCGCCGTCGGTGCGGCGGACGGCAACTTCCTCTCGGTCGCGAAGATCCTCGGGCTGACGGCGCTGTTCGCCGCGTTCATGTTCCTGGTGATCCGCCCGCTGCTGTCGCGGATGGTGCCCTGGTACAACCGCGAGGGCCGGCTCACCGCGGACATGCTCGCGATCGTCCTCGTGCTGCTGCTGATCAGCGCGTACATCACCGAGAAGATCGAGGTTCACGCGATCTTCGGCGCGTTCATTCTGGGCACCGCGATGCCGCGGCGCGGCGCGGCCGGGCTCACCCGCGAGATCCTGGAGCGCATCGAGCAGATCAGCCTGCTGCTGCTCCTGCCGGTGTTCTTCGTCGTCACCGGTCTGCGCGTCGACATCGGCGCCGTCGGCCTGATCGGCGTCTGGGAGCTCGTGCTGATCCTGCTCGTTGCGATCGGCGGCAAGTTCATCGGCGCCTACGCCGCCGCCCGCACCCGCCGCATCCCCAAGCGTCAGGCGGGCGCATTGGGCCTGCTCATGAACACCCGCGGGCTCACGGAGCTGGTCATCCTCACCGTCGGCGTCCAGCTCGGCGTGCTCGACCAGAACCTGTTCACGCTGATGGTGCTCATGGCCCTGATCACCACCGCGATGGCCTCGCCGCTGCTCAACATCGTCTACCCGGACCGCATCGTGCAGCGCGACATCGCCGCGGCCGAGCGCGAGGAGCTCGGCCAGGTCGACGCCTACACCGTCGTCGTCGCGGTGCCGGAGGAGGCCGGCGGTCCGGACGGGCCCGCGGCCGCGGCCGCCTCGCTCGCCCGGCTCGGCGCGGATGCCGCCGGGCACGAGCAGCCTGCCCGGGTGGTGCTGTGCCGGATCCTCCCGGCCCAGCCGAAGCTGGAGGTCGGCGGCGGGCTCGGCAACGAGCTGGCGCTGATCGCCGCGGCCGGGGACGCGCTGCGCAGCATCGCCCACGACGTCGAGGCCGGCGGGCGCGTGCAGTGTTCGGTCGTGGCCCGGTTCGCCACCGATCCGCGCGCCGAGCTGGCCCGCGTCGGCGAGGCCGTCGCGGCCGACGTGGTGCTCGTCCCCGAGGGCGACGACCCCGACGCTGCTGCCACAAGCGACGCGGACCTGCCGGACCTGCACGCCGCCGTCCGCGGCCGGGTCCGCCCCGGTGCGGCGCAGGACGGGCCGGTCCTGGTCCTCGTCGACGGCTCGGCCGCCGGGCGGGCCGCCATCCGGATCGGCGCCCAGGCCGCTCTCGCCCGAGGCAGCCGACTGCTCGTCGGCGCGACCGACGATCGCCGCTCCGGGCGTCGTGCGTCCGCGGCGGTCGAGGCCCTGCGCCGCCACGGCATCGCGGCCGAGGCCGCGCCCGCCGGCTCCGAGGGCGCGCTGGTCGTCGTTCCCGGCACCGTCCCCGGCCTCACGGCAGGCCCGACCGGTACGGCGGCCACCGTCGTGCGGGTGTGGCCCGGCGAGGTCGAGGCGGACGAGGACCTGGACCAGACGGTCGCGCGCATCGTCGTCGACGCCCGGGTGCCCGACCCGGCGACCTGATCGACCAGCCCGCGTCGGCCGTCATGATCGCCGGAAATGGTGCAGGGCGCTCACATACGAGCGTCCTGCACCGGTCCTGGCGATCATGGTCGAGGTGCGGCCGGTCCTGCGGCTACGAGGTGGGCGTCGCCCCCGGCGGGGCGGGCGCCGCCCGCACCTCGGCCAGGCTGATCGCGCCCCGGCGGATCGCCTCGTTCGCCAGCCGCGTGCGGCGCCGCTCGCCGTCCACCACGCCGAACTTGTCGTAGAGCCGCAGGAGGTGCTGCTTCACCGCGGCCTCCGAGACCCACAGCTCCTGGGCGATCGCCCGCGTGGACGCCGGCTCGGCGAACATCTCCCCCGCGGCCATCGGCCGGAAGAGCGCCACGAGCACGTCCCGCTCGCGGGGGGTGAGCTGGGGTGGCAGCACCGTCGTCTCGGTGGCCCCCGGGTCCTTCGCCCCCGGGTTGCCGCGCAGCACGATCCGGGTACGGCCGACGCGGACCTCGTCGCCCGCGGTCAGGCGCACCTCGCTCGCCAGCCGCTTGCCGTTGACGAACGTGCCGTTGCTGGAACCGACGTCACGCACGCTCCAGCCCCCCGCGAGCGGCTCCAGGACCGCGTGCACGCGCGACACCTGCCCGTCGTCGGACAGGACGACGTCGTTCTCCTCGGAGCGCCCGATCGTGATCCGCTCGCCGGACAGCGGGACGAGATCCGAGCCCGCAGGCCGCCAGACCTCCAGGAACGAGCTCACGTCCACCACCCCCGGCCGAATCGACGAACCATCGCACCGTATCCCGCGCCGGTGGTCATCGGACGCCCGAGGGGGATTCGAACACGAAACTGCGCCCGCCCACCCGCACCCGCGTACCCGGCAGCAGCCGCAGCGGCGTGCGCGGGGTGAGCCGCGACCAGGCCCGGTCCGTCGCGTACGCCACGAGCGTGCCGTTCGTCGACTCGTCGATCGCGGTGACGTCCCAGCCGTCCAGCTTGATCACCAGGTGGCCGCGGGACAGCTGGGCCTGCGGGTCCTCGACGGGCAGCGCGCGCAGCTCCCCGCCGACGACGCGCGGGTCGCTCTCCGGCATGCGGCCGAGCAGGTAGTCCGCGTCGAGGGTGTAGGTGGAGCCGTCGTCGAACACGAGGACCCCCAGCGGGGGACGTGGCCCGATCTCCACGACGCCGGTGCGCTCGTTCATCCGGATGCCGCAGACGACGCAGAAGTGGTTGCGCGGGTCGTTGAGGTGGTCGCGGGCGCAGCGGAACCCGGCGGCCATCGGCACGCCGTCCGCGCCGTCCGGGAGGCTCTCCGGCGCGCCGTCCCCCGAGGTGGGCCACGGTGTGTGCGGCGGTGCACCCGTGTCCAGCGGGGCGCGGGGCGGCTCGTCCGGTCCGACGCCGAGGATCGGCGAGATGCGGGCGTGGCGCCGGCCTGCGGACGTGACGGGCCCGGCGAGCCCGGTGGTCGCGGAGGCCGGCTCGGGGAGGGCGACCGGCTCGCCGGACGGCATCGGCGGGGGCACGGCGAGCGTGCGGCCCACGGCGGGCAAGGGGGCGGGCGGGGTGCTCGCCACCGCCATCGCGGTAGCCGGCCCCCCACCGGCCGCCACCGGCGCGGGAACCCCGGCCACGGCCGGCACGTCCACCTCGACAGCTCCGGCGGCCGCGGCGGGTTCGGCGGCGTTGGCGGTGGCCACAGCTGGTTCGGCGGCGGGTTCGGCGGCGGCTGGTTCGGCGACCACAGCGGGCTCTGCGGCGGCGGGTTCGGCGGCACCACGCCCGTCCGCGCACCCGCCGACCGCGGGAGTCGCGAGCACCGACGGCAGCGTCCCCGACCGCGGCACGAGCAGCACCGTCCCCGCGGGGACGACCCCGCCGCGCAGGTCGAACACGCCCCGCGGCGAGTTGTCCGGGGTCGGCTCGTCGCTCGGCAGGAGCACGAGCGGCCCGGCGGGGTACTCCAGCAGGCGGTCCAGCCAGGCGCCGGAGTCCCGCGCGGAGTGGCGCTGCCCGCCGACGACGGCGTCCACCCCTCCGTGCAGGAAGATCGCGATGCCCGCCTCGGTGGCGGCGATCGTGCCGAAGTCCGGACCGGGATCGAGCGACCCGAGCCAGCGGCCGAGCCGCCGCGCGAGGGGCCGCCCCGGGCTGGTGGGATGGGCGGCGGAGTTCTCGGTCAGGATCTCGACGAGGCGGGCCAGGTGCCCGAGCCCGGGTGACGGGGCGTCGGCCGTGGACGGCCGCAGCAGGCACAGCAGCCCCGGCAGGCGGATGGCAGCGCCATCGCCGGGAAGCACGACGGCGCGTGCGGCGTCCACGCGCGTGCCCGGGTTCGGGGTCCCCATGTCGTCAGTCCACCGCCGTCCGCCACCACCGTCAGCCCGCAGGTCAGCGCAGCGTCGCCGCGGTCCGGCGACCCCGCCAGGGTAAGGACACCACGGGGTGCTCGGGTAGGTCCCGTAAGTACCCTGTCAGGACGCGAGCAGTTCGGTGAGCAGGCCGTCGACGACGGCGGCCTCGATGAGGAAGCCGTCGTGGCCGTACGGGGAGTCGATCACCCGCAGCGGACCGGCGCCCGGGATGCCGGCCACGAGCTCCTGCTGCTGCTCGAGCGGGTAGAGCCGGTCCGAGCTGACCCCCGCGACGAGCGTGGTGGCGGTGACGCGGGACAGCGCCGCGGCGGCTCCGCCCCGCCCGCGCCCGACGTCGTGGGCGTTCATCAGCTCGGTGAGCCGCACGTAGCTGCCGGCGTCGAAGCGGCGCACGAGCTTGGCGCCGTGGTGGTCGAGGTAGGACTCGACGGCGTAGCGGCCACCGCGCCACGGGTCCTCGCCCTCCTGTGCCTCGCGGCCGAAGCGGGTCTGGAGCTCGAGGGGGCTGCGGTAGCTCAGGTGCGCGATGCGCCGCGCAATGCCGAGGCCGAGGTGCGGGCCGCGGCCGGGCGGCGCGTCGTGGTAGTCCCCGCCCTGCCAGCCGGGATCCTGCCGGATCGCCGCGAGCTGCGGCGCTGCCCAGGCGATCTGCTCGGCGGAGGTGGCGGCGGGGCTCGCGAGCAGGCAGAGCCGCTCGACTCGGTCGGGCTGGGTGGCGGCCCACTCGAGGGCGCGCATGCCGCCCATGGAGCCGCCGACGACCAGCGCCCAGCGCCGGACGCCGAGCGCATCGGCGAGGCCGACCTCGGCGGCGACGGTGTCGCGGGCCGTGACGAGCGGGAACCTGCTGCCCCATGGCCGACCGTCCGGGGCGGTGGAGGAGGGGCCGGTGGTGCCCTGGCAGCCACCGACGATGTTCGGTGCGACGACGAACCAGCGTGCCGGATCGAGCGCCTTCCCCGGCCCCAACGCCTCCTCCCACCACCCGGGCGTCGGGTGGCCGTCTCCCGCGGGGCCCGCCACGTGGCTGTCCCCGGTGAGGGCGTGCAGGACGAGGACGGCGTTGGAGGCGTCCGCGTTCAGCTCGCCCCACGTCTCGTAGGCGATCCGGACGTCCGGCAGCTCCTCACCGGCCTCGAGGGTCAGCGGTCCGGGCAGCGCGAGCCAGCGGCGCCTGCCTGCGGGATCGCCCTCGCGCCAGGCACCGGTGGCGGCGGGGAGCTCCATCGTCGTGGACAGGGTTGCGACGTTACTCCACCGTCGCACGCCTACCCTGCCCCACGTGCTCGTCCTGCTGCCGCCGTCGGAGACCAAACGGGACGGCGGCGACGGCCCGCCGCTGGATCTCGCGTGCCTGTCCTTCCCTGAGCTGACGCACACCCGCCGCGACCTGGCCGACGAGCTGGTGAAGCTCGCCGCCGACCCGGCCGCCGCCCGTGCGGCGTTGGGCCTCTCACCCCGGCAGGACGCCGAGATCGCGCGCAACGCGGCGCTGTGGACGTCGCCGACGATGCCCGCGCTGCACCGCTACACCGGCGTCCTCTACGACGCGCTCGACGTCGCCTCGCTGCGCGGCGCCGCGCTGGCCCGCGCCCGCCACCGTCTGGTGGTCGGATCGGCGCTGTTCGGGCTCGTCCGCTTCGCCGACCCGATCCCGGCCTACCGGTTCTCGGCGGGATCCACGCTGCCCGGCGGCCCGACGGCGGCGGCCCGCTGGAAGCCGGTGCTGGAACCGCTGCTCGCGGACGTCGTTGCGGCCGGCGAGCTGGTCGTGGACCTCCGCTCGGGCTCCTACGCGGCCCTGGCGCGGGTGCAGGGCGCGGTGACGGTGACCGTGCTGGCCGAGCACCCGGACGGGCGGCGGACGGTCGTCAGCCACTTCAACAAGGCGCACAAGGGGCTGCTGGCGCGGGTGCTGGTGTCGTCGCGAGCCGAGCCGGGCGACGCCGCCGGGGTGGCCGCGGTGGCCCGCCGCGCCGGGATGCGGGTGGAGCGGCGCGCCGGGTCGCTGCAGGTGGTCGTCCCCGCGTAATTCGCTTGCCGCAGCCCCCACCGGGACGCCACGGTGTGCGGGCCGCGGGCAGCGGCAGGGTTCGAACGGGAGGAGGTGCGTCGTGTCCGAGATCGCCCGGGACGGTGCGTGCCCCCGTCCGATCCCCTCCCCCGCGTCCGGGTGACCATTCCGCGCGCGGGGCACACCTCCCTTGGAGCCCCCCGTTGCGCGATCGCAACACCCGTTCCCGCCGCCGGTTCGACGACCACGACGCCGAACCCGAGACCCCCCGCCGGTCCGCCCCACCCGCCTGGGACGTGACCGACGCCGACGCCCCACCCGACGGGGACCGCTGGTCCACCTTCGACCAGGCCCGTCAGGGCCCCGTCCCCCGCCCGCCGTGGGTCGTCACCGAGCACGCCGCCGTGGACACCGAGCTGGGCGTGCTGAAGACCGGCAAGGAGGCCGACGTCCACCTCGTGGAGCGGGCCGTGCCGGGCACGGACCGCCGCTGCCTGCTGGCCGCGAAGCGCTACCGCAGCGCGGAGCACCGCTTGTTCCACCGCGACGCGGGCTACCTGGAGGGCCGACGTGTGCGCCGCTCCCGGGAGACCCGTGCGATGGCGCGCCGCACCGGGTACGGCCGCGAGCTGCTGTCCGGGCAGTGGGCCGACGCCGAGTTCGGCGCGCTCGCCACTCTGTGGTCGGACGGCGTCGCGGTGCCCTACCCGGTGCAGGTGCACGGCACCGAGCTGCTGCTGGAGTTCGTCGGCGACCCCGACGGCACGGCGGCGCCGCGGCTCGCCCAGCTGCGCCCCGCCCCGGACGAGCTGGCGCTGCTGTGGGAGCAGCTCGTGGAGGGGCTGCGCGGCCTCGCGCGGCACGGCCTCACCCACGGCGACCTCTCGGCCTACAACCTGCTCGTCCACCACGGGCGGCTGGTGCTCATCGACCTGCCGCAGGTCGTGTCGGTGGTGGCCAACCCGCGCGGGCCGGACTACGTGCACCGCGACGTTGCCCGGGTGGGTGCGTGGTTCACCGCGAGGGGGCTCGCGCCGGAGGCACCGGACGTGCTGCTGGCGGACCTGCTCGTCACGCTCGGGCTGGTCTGACGAGCCGCTGACCGGAGCCCTGGTCGTCCGCGGACAACACGGGGGACACACCTCCCCCTCCGCTAGGCTCCCCCGCGTGCGCCGGGGGCCGAGGACCAAGCAGCTGACCAGCCAGCGGACGGCACGGCGGGTCGGGCTGCGCGCCGCGGTGGTCGCCCTCGTCGTCGTGCTGTGCGCCGGCTGCGCCAGCCTGATCAACGACAAGCTGAACCCGAACCCGATGGCCTCGCCGGTGCCGGTCGCCCCCGGCGCCGGCGCGGTGTCGCAGCGCCAGCTGTTCGGGGTGTTCCTCGGCTCGGACCAGCTCGGCATCGACCGCATGCCGGAGTTCGAGGAGTTCCTCGGCGGCCGGCGCCTCGAAGTGGGCCACACCTACCTGCCGGGCGCCACGTTCCAGGACGTCATGGGCTCCCCGCAGCTGCTGCAGCCCTGGGCGCGGTGGAAGGCGGAGAACCCGGACGCGCTGTTCGTGCTGAACGTGCCCATGGCCGCTCCGAACGAGGCGGACGAGCAGACGGCCCGCCAGGGCGGCCAGGCACTCACCGACGCCCAGGTGGCGAACCTGCTCGCGGCCGGGGCGAACGGCCAGTTCGACGACGTCTACCGCACGCTGGGCCAGCGGCTGGTGCAGCTGGGCCTCGCGGACGCCGTGATCGTCCCCGGCTGGGAGATGAACGGCACCACCTACTCCCACCGCTGCGCCCCGAACCCGGAGGCGTGGCAGCAGTTCTTCCGCCGCGTCGTCGGGGCGATGCGCTCGGCGCCCGGCCAGCAGTTCGTGTTCGACTTCAACCCCAGCCGCGGCGAGGACGCCATCCCGTGGACACAGTGCTACCCCGGCGACGACGTCGTGGACATCATCGGGATGGACACCTACGACCAGCCGATGGGTGCACCGTTCGACGAGTTCGTCAGCGAGGACTACGGCCTGCAGGACCACGTCGACTTCGCCACCCAGCGCGGCAAGCCGATCTCGTTCCCCGAGTGGGGCCTGTTCCGCAACGGCGACAACCCGGAGTACGTCCGCCGGATGTCGGAGTGGATCCAGACCCACGACACCGTCTACTCGACGTACACGAACTACTGCCCGCACGCCGTCCTGGCGACGGGGCCGGAGAGCAGCACCTGCCCGAACCCGCAGTCGGCCGCGGTGTTGCAGCAGTACTTCGGGAACTGAGGATCGTTCAGCGACCGTCGTTCTCGGCCCGCGGCGGCGCGGCCCGTCCCCGCCGAAGTGCTGTGCCTGACGACGTGCCCGGCGTGCGTGGCAGGCGGACGACCCCCGGCGATCATGCTGTCCACCGCCGAGCGCCTGGTGGCCCAGCACCGGGCGCACGTCGACTCGACACGGGAAGGGCGGCTCAGCGCGCCCTGAGCGGACAGCGAGCCGTCGACCCGGCTTCGCCGGCACACACCGGCGGTTCCTCGGGGCGCTGAACCAGCGCCCCGAGGAACCGCGTTCCCGACCCCCCGGGTCTCAGGCGGCGACGCCCTGGCGGGACAGCACGTCCTGCACCAGGCCGGCCAGCGTCTCGAAGGTGATGCGCGCGTCCAGACCGGCGGCGGCTGCGGCGGCGGCCGTGCCCTCGGTCATCGTCAGGGCCGGGTCGGCCAGCCGGGCGGCGAGGGCGTCGGCCAGCGCGGCGGCGTCCTCGACGGGGACGGTGGCGCCCATGGTCGCGTCGACGACGTCGGCCAGGCCGGGGATGTCGGAGACGACGGTGGAGCGGCCGGTGGCGATGGCCTCGAGCAGCGCCAGCGACAGGCCCTCCCAGCGCGACGGCAGCACGACGACGTCGGCGGCGGTGAGCCACGGGCGGACGTCGGTGACGTCGCCGACGAGGACGACGCCCTCGGGCAGCTCGTCGACCAGGCCGGCCGGGGTGTCCCCGCCGACCAGGGCGAGCTGGGCGTTGGGGCAGCGCTCGCGAACGGCGGCCCACGCGGCCAGCAGCACGTCCTGGCCCTTCTGGCGCGCCCAGCGGGCCGGGCAGACGCCCAGGGGGGCCGTGATGTCGAGACCGAGCTCGGCGCGGGCGGCAGCCTGGGCGGCGGTGTCGGCGACCTCGAAGCGGTCCAGGTCGACGCCGTTGCGGACGACCTCGACGCGGCCGCGAACGCCGCCGTCCACACCCTGGGCGGCCTCGCCGGCACCGACGCACACGACGGCGTCGGCCCAGCGGGTCGCCACGCGCTCCCACATGCGCGAGGCGGTGGCGATCGCGCCGCTGGCGGCGAGCCAGGACCAGCCGTGCGGCTGGAACAGCGTCGGCAGGGCGCCACGCAGGGCCAGGCGGCCCGCGAGGCCGGCCTTGGCGGAGTGCAGGTGCACCAGGTCGGGGGTGACGTCGGCGACGATGCGGCGCAGGGCGGCGGTCTCGGCGGGGACGGTCGGGCCGGGGGCGCGGCGGGCGTTCCACTCGACGCGGGCGATCCCGCGGCGGTCCAGCTCCTCGGGCAGCCAACCGGTGGTGGGGCAGGCGACCGTGACGGTCCAGCCGCGGGCGATCTGGTCGGTGGCCGCGTCCACGACGTAGCGGGCGACGCCGCCGTCGACCGGCTGCGCGACGTGCAGGACCGACGGGGTGGTCGCGCCGGTGCGCAGCTCGACGGTGATCGTGGTGTCGATCGTCGTGCTGGTCATCGTGACTCCCCTGGTCCCGCCTGTTTCTGACGGGATTCAGGGTCGTCCGATCACGCTCTCGTCGACATCGCCGCGGGGGAAGGGTCTCGTTGCCCCGGGTAAGACTTCTCTTACCGCGAGCCTTACCCCTGCGCCGGCGGGTCGGCCGGGGGTGTGGTGGGCTCGGGGGTCGGTGCCGGGCCGGGCTCTGCGGCGGCCGGGTCCGCGGCCGGCGTGGCGTGCCTGCGGCGCAGTGTCGTGGCGGCGTCCCGGGTGCGGCGCAGCGCATCCCTCGTCGTGTCCTTCACGGTGTCGCGCACCGCGGGGGCCTTCTCCCGGGCCGCGCCCGCGACCTCCTTCGCCGCACCCCCGACCTTGTCCCGCGCGGCCCGGCCCGCCGCGGCGGCCTTCCCGGCGAGAGCAGCCGGATCGCGCAGCTCCTCCCCGGCCCGGCCCAGCCCGGCGCGCACCTTCACGCCACCGGCCTTCGCCGCCGCCGCGATCTCCTCCCGGGCCCGCGCGGGGTTGCGCAGCCAGCTGCGGGCCTTGAGCAGCCCCTCCCGCACCGCGGGCACCCGCTCGCGGGCGACGTCGGCGAGCCCGGCGCGGGCCCGCAGCGCTGCCGCGTACGCCACCACTTCGCGGCGGCCGGGCCGGCCCATCAGGAGCCGCTGGTTGGGCGCCTCGTGGGCCTGCCAGGTGCTCTTGTAGGTCTCGCGGCCGCGCAGCATGCTGAACGTGCTCGCGTGGTGGGCGACGGCGTCGCCCAGCGAGGTGCGCATGAGCATCGCGGTGACGTTGACGCGGCCGAACAGGTCCGGCCGGGCACCGTAGAGGTAGCCCCCGACGATGTCCGCGCCGACGAGGTTGAGGTTCGTGGCGACGGTCTCGCCGTCCAGGTGGTAGTCGGTGAGCGTGGCCTGCCCGCCGGCCACCATGTCCGGCACCGCCAGGGTGAGGAAGCGGGCGAACCGCGGCTTGCCGTGCTCGGGGGTCATGCCGCCCCGCTCGGCCCACTGCTCGGCGTGCAGGGTGAGCAGCCGCACCACCGCGTCCGGCGCGCCGTCGCGATCCACGGCGGTCTCGGTGAGCCCCGCGGCGTCCATCTTGCGCAGCGAGCGGCGCATCGACTGGCGGGTGGACGAGCCCGGGATCGCCGCCACGACGTCGTCGAACGGGCGGGCGGGCAGCTCCGCGCACATCGAGCCGGCCTCGTGGCGGACGGTGCCGCGCCACCGCGCCGCCCAGCGCAGCGCGACGGCGTCCGCGCGCACCTCGGGCAGGTCGATCACCCGCCAGCCCGGCTCGGACAGCAGCGCCGCCGACAGCGCGTCGAGGGCCTGCGCCTCGCAGGACGGGTCCGCGAGCACATCCGTCCAGTCGCACAGGTCGCCGCCGAGCGGGACGAGGACCTGTCCGCCCCGGCTGGAGTGGAACGCACCCAGGCCGACCAGCTCGTCGTCGCGGCGGGCGACCGCGAGCCGCAGCGCGCCCGGGCTGCCGTAGTGGCGCCACCAGGCCGTGAGCCAGGCCCTGGCCTGGAACGGCGTGGCGGACGGGCAGCGCTGCCACAGCGCGTCCCACTCCTGCGCGACCTCGTGCAGCGCGGCGTCGCTGCGGTGTACCCGCGCCAACCACCCGTCGCCCAGGTCGATGCCGAGCTGCGGCCTCACCGCACGTGTCACAGTCGCCCCCAGATTCACGGCCGCGGGAATTATGGCGATCACGACGCTCGATGACCAGCAGCGGCCGTCCGTGGTCATCGACCTGCACCGGACCGTAAGGCACAGTGACTTCCTCGGCGCCGCCCGGACGGAGCAGACTGGCCGCCATGTCCGATCACGACGAAGTCACGTCCGATGGGGCTGCCGCCGAGCTCGCCGCTGACCTCGCCGATCCCCGCTTCTGGGAACGACCGGAGGCGGAGCGGCGCGACGTGTTCGCCCGGCTGCGGCGCCTGGAGCACCCTGTGTTCGTGACCCCGGCCGGCGGGCGCGGCTACCACGCCCTCGTCCGGCACGCGGACGTCGTCGCCGCCAGCAAGGACTCCGACCTGTTCTCCAACGAGCCCGCCGTCACGACACCGGAGCCGCCCGCGTGGGTGAAGGCCGTGTTCGGCGAGTCGATGGTCAACATGGACGGCAAGGCGCACAAGAACCTGCGCACCGTCGTGTCCAAGGCGTTCACGCCGAGACGCGTCGCCGCGATCGTCGACGACATCCACGTCGCCTCCCGCGAGATCGTCGACGACGTGATCGCGCAGCGGCCCGAGGACTTCGTGCACGCCGTCGCCGCACAGCTGCCCGTGCGGACGATCTGCGACATGATGGGCATCGCGCCGAAGGACCGCGAGTGGGTGCTCGCGCAGGTCAGCGACTCCACGGAGTTCATCGGCGTGCGCAGGCCGCTCCTGCGGCTGCCCGGGCAGAACCTGCGGGCGCTCGCGAAGCTGCACATGCTCGTGCGTGCCGTCGGCCGCGAGCGCCGCCGCGACCCGCGCGACGACCTCGTCTCCGCGCTCGTCACCGCGAACGTGGACGGGCAGCGCCTGTCGGGCAGACAGCTCGGCTCGTTCTTCTCGCTGCTGCTCGTGGCGGGCATCGAGACCACACGCAACGCGATCGCGCTGGGCCTGAAGCTGCTCACCGAGCACCCGGACCAGCGCGCGGTCCTGCTCGGGGACCTGGATGCCCTCCTGCCCGGCGCCGTGGACGAGATGGTCCGCTTCTCCACCCCGATCCGGCAGTTCCGCCGCCGCGTCACCCGGGACGCGCAGTGGCGTGGGCACTCCCTGCGCGCCGAGGACCGGGTCGTGCTGTTCTACGTCTCCGCCAACCGCGACGAGGAGGTCTTCCCGGACGCGGACGTCTTCGACGTCACCCGCGCGCCCAACCCGCACGTCGGGTTCGGCGGCGGTGGGGCGCACTTCTGCCTCGGGGCGCACCTGGCCCGTACCGAGATGAAGGCGATGTTCGGCGAGCTGTTGCGGCGGCTGCCGGAGGTGCGGATGGCGGGCGAGCCGACGATCGCGGCGTCCAGCTTCGACAACCGCGTGCTACGGATGCCGTTCACGTTCTGATCCGGTCGCAACGAACGGCGCGTTCGTCCAGCTGAGTGGGACGAACGCGCCTCTCGTTGCGTGTGGGTGGGACCGGATCAGCGGCGCGGCCCCGGGGGTCGCGCGATGCCCTGCCGCGGCGGGGGCGGCGGAGGCTGGCGGAACCCGGGCGCCCCGCCGGGGCGGTTGGGCTGCGGCTGGGGTGGCCTCGCGGGCGGCTGCTGCAGCGGGTAGGGCTGCGGCCCCGGCCCCTGCGGGAAGCCCTGCTGGGCCCCCGGCCCCGGCGGCGGGACGGGCGGCCCGACCGGGAACGCGCCCGGCAGCGGGACAGGTGCGGCCTGCCCCCGCGACCGCCGCGACCCGCCGGTGGCGAGCAGGTACAGCGCGCCCAACAGGATGCCCGCGCCCGCGCCGACGCCGACGTCCAGGACGAGCACCGGTGAGCTGGGTGAGGTGGGCACCGACGCCGGGCTGAGCACCGCGAGGGTGACCCCGGTGGCGGCCATGCGGTCGGTGTTGAGCTTGACGAGCTCGTCCGCGACGGCGTTGACCAGCCGCGCAGCGCCGTCCGCCGTGGTGGCGGTGCCGGTGATCTCGATGGTGGACGACTCCGGCATCGCCCGGCCCTGCACCTGCTTGCCGACCTGATCGGGGGTGAGCCCGGCGGCGGTGGCCGCGGCGGCCCGGACCTCCTGCTGGTCGACCAGGCGCGACAGCGTCTGCGCGACCTGCACCGCGCGACGCTCGTCGCCCGGGATGGTGCCCTGCGTGGTCGTGGTGGCCTGGGCGGTGGCGATGACGTAACCGGTGGACTCGTAGGAGGGCGTGACGAGCCGGGTGTAGGCGAACCCGCCCGCCACCCCGAGCAGGACGCAGAGGACGGCGATGACCCAGCGCAGGCTCACCGTCGCCCTCCCGACCTCGCGATACCGCGAGCCATGCCGCGCTCCCCTCAGCCCGTCCGCCCGGACGCCGACCGCGCCGGACCCAGACACTCTGTGTAGATCCGGTCGATGCGGCGGGCCAGCGTCGCCCCATCGTAGTCGGCGAGCGCCGCCGGTGGGCTGAGCCGATCCGACAGCCGATCAGACAGCCGATCCGACAGCCGATCAGCCGGCCGATCCACCGGACGGCCGCCGCCCAGCAACGCCACCACGGCGGCCTCGACGGCAGCGGGCGTGGCCTGCGTCAGCGTCGCCCCGGCGCGAGCCTGCTCGGGCAGGGCGTCGAGGGCGGGTGCTGCCGCGTAGACGACCGGCAGCCCGGACGCCATGGCCTCGAGGATCGCCACGCCGAACGTCTCCTCCGGCGACGGCGACGCGAACACGTCCATCGCCGACAGCACGCGCGCGACGTCGACGCGCCTGCCCGCGAACCGGACGCGGTCCGCCATGCCGAGCTGCGCCGCGAGCGCCGCCAGCCCTTCCCGGGCGGGTCCCTCGCCGACGAGCAGGGCGGTGACCCCGGGCAACGGTGCGAGTGCCCGCAGCAGGATGTCGAACCGCTTGGGCTCCACCATCCGTCCCACGCCGCCGACGACGACCGCGTCCTGCGCGATCCCCAGCTCGGCGCGGACGGCCGCGCGGGCGGCCGGGTCGAACGCGAACTCCGCCGTCTCGATGCCGACCGGCACCACGCGCACCCGCTCCCGCGGCACGCCCCAGGCCACGAGGCGGCGCGCGACAGGCTCGGACACCGCGATCACGCGCGAGGTGAGCCGCGCCCCGGTCATGTAGAGCGCGCGCACGCCCGGACGGTCCGTCGGACGGCCCTCGATGAGGGTGTCGTTGAGCGAGTGCTCGGTGCTCACGACGCGGCGCACCCCGGCCAGCCGCGCGGCGATCGCGCCGTAGAGCTGGGCGCGGTAGAGGTGGGTGTGGACGAGGTCGTAGCGGCCGCGACGGACGTGCGCCACGAGCCGCGGGATCGCGGCCACGTCGCGGTTGCCGCGCATGCCGAGATCGGTGACCGCCACCCCGTCGGAGCGGATCGCGTCGGCAAGGACCCCGGCGTTGGTCAGGGCCAGGACGTCCGCGTCCGCCGCGCTGTGGCGCAGCAGCAGGCGCAGCCACTGCTCGGCACCGCCCGCGTCCAGGCCGGTGATGACGTGCAGGACCTTCATCCGCGCACCTCCCGGACCAGCGCGCGGGCCCGCTTGGCGAGCAGCCGCAGCCCGCCGTCGCGCTGACCGGCGTAGCTGCGCGGCATGGCGTGGCGCGACGCGCCGACCGCGCGGGCGTCCACGGCGACGGCGTGGTCGTAACCCGCGGCACGGGCCGCCGCCACCTCCCGGTGCCCGACGTCGCCGTAGGGGTAGGCGAAGCTGTCGACGCCTGCGCCCGCGAGGTCGGCGAGCCGGGCCCGGCTGCCCGCGAGCTCCTCGGTGAGCTCGTCCGGGGTGAGCTGCGGAAGGTGGCGGTGCATCAGGCCGTGCGAGCCGATCTCCATCCCGGCGTCCGCGGCCTCGCGGACCTGTGCGGCGGTCATCAGCGGCTTGCGGGGCGCGTCGGCGTCCCAGGAGTTGTCCCCGCCGATGCGACCGGCCAGGACGTACACGGTGGCCGTGGCGCCGTGGCGGCGCAGCACGGGCACGGCCTGCTCGACGAAGTCGACGTAGCCGTCGTCGAAGGTGAGGCCGACGCCGCGGCCACCGGCGGCGAGCAGGTCGCGCATCGACATGCCCCGCTTGCCCTGGCGGTGCAGGGCGCGCAGCTGGGCGTCGAGCCGCTCGGGGGTGACGGTGAGCTGGTAGGGGTCCTCCTCGGGGCTCACCCCGGGGCCGACCGAGTGGTACATCAGCACGAACGGGAACCTCACGGCCTGCCTCCCGGGTCGAGTGCGCGCCTGCCGCGCCACCGCAGCGCGAGCACCACCAGCCCGCAGGCCACCGCCACCATGACGATCCCGCCCACGCCGGCGAGCACGATCGCGGGGGCACCGGCGAGCAGGTAGTGCACGCCGAGCCCGGCGAGCGCGGCGATCCCGACGGGCACGGCCAGCAGGGCCATCCGCCCGTAGGCGGCGAGGGTCGGCGCGGTGGAAAGGCGCGTCCGGGCGCCGACGGCGAGGATCACGGCGGTGACGGAGATGCCGAGCGCGTTCGCCCCGGCGATCCCCTGCGCCCCGAACGGCCCCACCAGCAGGAACGTCGCCACGACGGTGACCAGGAGGCCCCACAGCATCGCGACGGCCGGGAACCAGATCCGGCTCTGGTAGGTGAAGAACGGGCGCACCAGCAGGCTCACCAGCGCCTGGCCGAGGATGCCCAGCACGTAGACGTGCAGGATCGCCGCCGTCGCCGCGGTGTCCTCGGCGTCGAACTCCCGGCGCTGGAACAGCACCTCGACGACCGGGGTCGCGTAGAGGCTCAGGTAGGCGATGACGAGCAGAGCGATCCCGCCGAGCACCGCGGTGTCGATCTCCATGCGGCGCCGGGCCTCGTGCAGCGAGCCGCTCGCCACGCTCTTCGCGAAGATCGGGAAGGTCACGGCGGCGGCCATGAACGACAGCGTGATGGGGATCTGCGCGATCTTCTGCGCGTAGTTGAGGTGCGAGATCGTGCCCTCGGCCAGCGGAGCCCCGAACCACGCGGGCGGCGCGGCCGCGAACCGCTCCACGAGCACCTGCGCCTGCCGGGCCAGCGAGTGCGCCGCCACCGGCAGGAACGCGGCGAACGCGAGCAGCGTGGTGGTCTTGCGCAGCGAGAACGTGCGCGGCATCGGCAGCCTGCGCACCGCGGACGGCGCCTGGATCACCACCATGAGCACCGCGCCCACCGAGATCCCGATCGCCGCACCCAGGACGCCGAGCCACTGGTAGGTGAGCAGGATCGTCGTGATGATCCCGACGTTGTAGGCGAGATTGAGCGCCGCGGGCGGGGCGAAGACGTAGTGGGTGCGCAGCCCCGCAGCGAGGTAGCCGGCGATCCCGAACAGCGGCACGGTGACGGCGACGGCGCGCAGGCAGTTCGTGGCGAGCCCCGGGTCCTCCAGGCCGGGGGCGAGCACGCCGATCAGCCACGGCGCCGCGACCGCGATCAGCACCGCGACCAGCCCCAGCCCGACGACGATCCGCAGGAACGTGGCCTCGATCAGCTCCCGCATCGGGTCGCCGTCGTCGTCGAGCTTGCCCGTCCGGCGCCCCTGGGCCGCCGACTCCGCCGCCGCGAGGGCCCGCCCGAACGCGGGCACCATGACGAACGCCATCGTGCCCTCGATGAGCAGCGGGGCCGTGGCCTCGGGCACCGTCCAGGCGACGAAGAACGCGTCGGTCTGCTGGTTCGCGCCGAACAGGGCCCCGACGAGCACGTCGCGGCCCAGGCCGAACGCCGAGCCGATCCCGGCGAGCAGCGCCGAGACGGCCGCGGCGCGCGCGACGACGGATTCGCTGGGGGCGCTCACGAGGCGGCCTCCGAAGACTGCGCCGAGGGCGCTGACGTCCCCGACGGCGCTGACGTCCCCGACGGCGCTGACGGCGCTGACGGCGCTGACTCCACCGCGCGCTGCTCGAGCCCGAACCACAGCGCGAGCCCGATCACCACGGACGTCACCAGGCTCGTCGCGCCGCCCAGGTCGCCGTAGACGAACTGGAAGAGCTGCCAGAACGACAGGCCGACGATCGCCGCGCCGAGACCGCGCGCCGCGCGCGGGCCCTGCCAGGCCGCGCGGGCCGCCGTCATCGTGGACACCAGCAGCAGCGCCGCGAACGGCAGGAACCCGACCACGCCCTGTTCGGAGAGCACGAGCAGGTACTGGTTGTGCGGCGAGAGGAGCTCCTGCTGGCCCAGCCCGTCACCGCTGCCGCCGGACTGCCCGACGGTGGAGCCCGAGCTGAGGTCCAGCGGCGCGTAGGTGTCGCGGTAGCGGGGGAACTCCTTGAGCCCCACACCCGTCACGGGGTGGTCGATCCAGATGTCGACGGCCGTCTGCCACAGCGCCATGCGGTCGTTGGTGGACGAGTCCGCCTCCCCGATCGACGTCAGCCGCTCGCCCACCTGGTCCTGCCCGACGCCGAAGCCGCCGACGAGCACCACCAGTGCGGCGGCGCCGATCACCGCCGTCGCGACGAACACCCGCCATCCCGCGAACATCAGCACGATGACCAGCGCGAACCCCGTCGAGAGCCAGCTGCCGCGGCTCAGCGTGAGCCCCAGCGGCAGCAGCAGTGCGAGCGCGGTGCCGATGTACACCAGCCTGCGCCGGCCCGTCGCGGAGATGGCGAGGCCGACGCACACCGTGATCGCCATGCCGATGATCACCGAGGCGGCGATGACGTCCTCGCCCCCGAACGTGCCGGTCGCGCGCGAGTTCGAGCCCTGGAACGTCGCACCCGAGCCGGTGGCGACCTGCACGATGCTCACCACGCCCTGGATCACCCCGGCGAGGATCATCGAATGGACGACGATCTCGGCGCCTGCCCGGTCCCGGATCGAGAGCACCACCACGAGCGGCACCAGCGCGAACAGCTGCAGGTAGCGGGCCCACGCCTCGAAGCTCTCTGCGGCGTTCGTGCCGGTGAGCGCGACGATCGACGCCGCGAACACCGTCGCGCCCAGCAGCGCGGCCGTGGTGGTCGACAGCCGCAACCGGTCCCGCAGCGCCGTGATCCCCACGACCACCAGCAGGACCCCGGCCAGGGCGTCCGCCGGGAACGCGCCGCCGCCCAGCGGGACGGGCACGCAGATCAGGAGCACCATCAGCCCGACGACCCCGGCCGGGCTGAACAACCGCCGCCAGCCCGGACGCGCCGAGACCGCGCCCCCGTCGGTGGCCGGGGACGCGGCACGCTCGGTGTCGCTGCTCAGCGGTCCCCCTCCGGTGCTCGGGTTCATCGGTCGCTTCTCTCGCGGTTGTGCCGGCCGCAGTATGTCGGGCGGGCCGGGGCGGTGACCAGGTAGTCCGGCGAGCCGTCAGCTGCCGCTGAGGAGGACGCGGCCGAGGGTGCGGAAGATGATCGTGATGTCGAGGGTGGGGGTCCAGGTGTCGATGTAGAGGTTGTCGTAGTGGGCGCGCAGGGGGATGGAGGTGTCGCCGCGC
>NZ_JBFWVQ010000006.1:2106-130672 GCF_050246655.1 Pseudonocardia sp. | reverse complement strand
CGCCGCCGCTGAAGACGCTGTTCGCGCTCAAGGGCCGCAACGCCATCGTGGTGGCCCCGCACCCGCGGACGAAGGACACCACCGCCGCGGTGGTCGGCTACATGCGCGAGGCGTGCGAGCAGGTCGGCGCACCGGCGGACCTCGTCCAGAGCGTGGCCCGGCCGAGCATCCTCGCGACCCAGGAGCTGATGCGGCAGGCGGACCTCGTCGTCGCCACCGGCGGAGCGGGGATGGTGCACGCCGCCTACAGCTCGGGCACGCCCGCCTACGGCGTCGGCGTCGGCAACTCGGTGCACGTCGTCGATGCGACGGCCGACGTCGCGGACGCGGCCGAGGCGATCGCGACCGCGAAGACCTTCGACTACGCGACCAGCTGCCTCGCGGACAACGCCGTGGTCGTCGAGGACCGGGTCTACGACGAGCTGCTGGCGGCGCTGGTGGCCGCGGGCGGCCACCTGTGCTCCGCGGCCGACAAGGCGGCCCTGCAGCGGCGGATGTGGCCCGACGGCGGGCACGTGCCGGCCGCAGAGGTCATCGCCAAGCCTGCGACGGCCATCGCCGAGCTGGCCGGTTTCACCGTCCCCGCCGACCGGACCTTCCTGATCGTGGAGGAGGACGGCGTCGGCGCGGCGCACCCGTTCTCGGGCGAGAAGCTCTCGGTGGTACTGGCCCTCTACCGCTACACCGGCGCGATCGAGCAGGCGGTCGACCTGGTCAACGCGATCACCGACCACCAGGGTCTCGGGCACACCTGCGGCATCCACACCACCGACGACGCCCACGTGCGGGCGCTGTCGTTCGGCACCCGCACGGCCCGGGTGCTGGTGAACCAGAACCTCAACGAGGGTGCGGGCAGCCCCCGCAACGGCCTGCCGTTCACGTTGAGCCTGTCCTGCGGCACCTGGGGCGGGAACATCACCACCGAGAACGTGAACGCCCGCCATTTCGTGAACCTCACCTGGGTCTCCCGCCCGATCGCCCCCCGCGCCGTCGACGAGGACGAGCTGTTCGCCGCGCACTGGCAGCGGCACGGCCGGTGACGCGGGGAGGTTGACGCGGGCGGTCAGCCCCGCAGGCTCTGCACGGTCTGCCAGGCCTGCGTCGCCAGGTGCAGGTTGAAGCTGGTCCGAGGATCCGCGAGATGGTGCCCGGAGATCTCGCGGATCCGCTGCAGCCGGTACTTCAGCGTGCTGCGATGCACGCACAGCGCGGCCGCGGCGCCGTCCCAGCTGCCCCCGCACTCCAGGTACTTGCTCAGCGTCGGGACCAGCTCCGAGTTGCGCCGGGCGTCGTAGTCGAGCAACGGGCCCAACCAGCGGCGCACGAAGCGTTCGACGGCGGCCAGGTCCGGGACCTCGCCCAGCAGCTGGTACACGCCGAGGTCGTCGTAGAACGAGGTGCGATCGTCGTCGCGGGCGAGCACCAGCATCTTCAACGCGAGCTGGGCCTCCCGGTAGGAGCGCGGGATGCCGCCGGGCCCGTCGCACCAGCCCCCGACGCCGACCCGGCAGCGGCCCCCGCCGACGTCGGCCAGGATCGCGGTGCGGAAGCGCTCCCCGTCGAACTCGGCATCGGACAGGATGACGATGCCGCCGCCGCGGGCGACCAGCATGACCCCGATGTTCTGCGCCAGCGCCACCCGCCGCACGCTGTGGAAGAACGCGTTCTCGTTCGGGACGTGACCGCTGCCCTCGACGACGACCACCCGGTGCGGGCGTTCCAGGTCGTGGCCCAGCGCCTGAGCCCGCGCGAGCGCGCTCGCCTCGTCCGTCCCGGAGAGCAGCTCCTCCACGAGGTCGCGGCGCACGCGCAGCTCCGTCTCGGCCACGCTGCGGAGCCGGGCGAGCTCCATGGACAGGACGGTGGCGCCGTGTTCGAGTGCGACCTTGTCCCGCTCCCCGGCGGTGCCGGCCGGATCGACGAGTGCCAGCACACCGAGCACGTCGGCGCTCGGGCTGGCGATGGCGATCAGCCGGTCCCCCTCCCGGATCGGCCGGCCCTTGCGCACCGCTCGCCGCAGCATCAGCTCACGCTGGGCGGGCGTCTCCTTCGGATACGGGTTCGGGCGCGCCGGCCCGGCCCAGGCACGCAGGTTCCCGTACCGGTCCTCGATCGCCACCGAGTACCCGGTCACCTCGTTGAGGGCCCTCGCGATCCCGCACTGGCCCTCTCCCGCCGCGGCGACCTGCGTGAACCGGTCGTGGATGCGCATGGTGTGCTCCAGCGCCCGCAGGGTCTCGGCCTGTACCCCGTACGCCCGGCGCAGCTCCTCGGCGGTCGAGCGCTCCCGTGCGTGCAGGCGGGCGTTCACCAGGGCGACGACGGCCTGCTGGGCGAGCACCTGCATCAGGAAGTGCTCGGACTGGGTCGGCTCGTCGGCCGCGGCCACGACGAGATACCCGACGTGACCGGTGAAGCCCCGCAACGGCAACGCCCAGGCCCAGGCTTCGTCGGGCAGGTGCAGGGCACCTCCGCCGCGCGCGAGGGCACCCAGCTGCCGTTCCAGCGCGCACCGCACGTCGGCCCGGGGACGGGGCGTGACGCTCGACTGCCACCCCTCGTCGCGCAGGAAGACCCCCACGAGGCGGGCGCGGCTCAACGACGGCACCGACGTGCTGGCCAGAGCGAGGATCTTCGCCTGGTCCGCGCTCTCGGTCATCAGCATCGAGAGCATCAGCAGCCCCTGGACGTTGGACAGCAGCTCACGCAGCTCGGTGTTGATGTCCTGGCCGACCGGGAGCGAGACGTGCACCGAGGCCGGGCTCATGGTCAGGCCCGGCCGGCCAGGAACTCGTCGGGTTCGAGGTAGTACGGGTTCTGCAGCAGCATGCCGCCGAGCAGGACCTTCGGATGCGTCTTGAGCACGTCGACGAGCACCTCGCCGCTGAAGCGGTCGAGCTCGTACAGGCAGAGGATCACCTGCGGGTACCGGGGCAGGTAGCGGTTCAGGCGGGACTCGTACTCGATCAGCTCCTCCACGCCGGGCGCCTGGCGCAGCGCCCAGGTCATCTCGCCGACCGCCCTGGCGAAGCTGAACTCACCCGACAGTGCGCCGCCGATGGAGTCCTCCCAGAAATCGATCATCGTCGGGGTCGAGAACCCACCGCCGCTCAGGTAGGTCTCTTGCGACTGCTGGACCTCCAGCTGCCCCCGCTCCAGGCAGGGATCCACATCGACGCCGAGGTCGGCCAGCGCGGTGAGGATCACCTCGGGCGCGGTGCCGTCGACGACGCAGATGCATTTGTCACCGGCGCGCAGCCCTTCATCGAGATATGGAATGACGATCTCGTCCCGTTCGGTCAATCCCGGGTAAAACGCACAGATATGATCACCGGGAACGAGATGGACGCCCGGAATCCCCAAGTCGATCGAGCGCTGCTGCATAGGCCTGCCCTTCGTCGGGTGCCGCTGTCGCCGGCCTGTTCACCCCGGCCGGAGAAGGCAGGGCACAGGCGGCCGCATCGCGTCCCGGATCGCCGGAGGTGTCGACGATCTCGACCGGTCCCGTGGCCCGGCCCGAGGCACGCGGCGCAGGCACGATCGGAATCCTCATCGGGATCATCACGCGCGGGGGGCCCTCGCGTCGCACCAGAAGCTGATCAAGTCCCGCCCCAGGTCCGCTCACGGCTGGAACGAGCCTTGCGAGCCATTCACTCGATTCGGACACCTGACACGATCATCGTGAAGGCCCACCGTCATCCAAACTTCCGGCACGCAACACTGGGACCGTGATCCTAGGTACCGGCGGAGGCGGCGGCCCAGGTCTCACCGTGCCCAAGTTCGCGCCGCCGGTTCGTCCCCGACTGACAAACTCCGGCATTCTTCCCGCAGTTCTCGCCAGGGACGGGAGACTGGACGGTTCGGGGCGGCGGGCGCCCGGCCGGACCAGGAGCGGGTTCGCCCGTCCTGCGTCCTGGGCGGGTCGGCCGTCGGCGCGGCCTCCCGGGACGACACTGTCGTGGTGACCCGCCTCGACCTCCGGGCGCTCAACCGCGCGACCCTCGCCCGGCAGTTCCTGCTCGAACGCGCGGCGGTGCCCGTCGTCGACGCCGTCGCGCACCTCGGCGGCCTGCAGGCCCAGGAGCCGCAGGAGCCGTTCACCGGGCTCTGGTCGCGGCTGCGCGGATTCGACCCGGCGGTGCTCTCGGACCTGCTCGCGGACCGGCGGGTGGTGCGGGGCCACCTCATGCGCCGCACTGTGCACCTGGTCACCGCGGAGGACGCGCTCGCGTGGCGATCCCGGCACCAGGCGATGCTGCGCCAGCGGGTGCTCGGCGTGTACCGCCGCGACCTGGACGGCGTCGATCCCGACGAGATCATGGCTGCCGCCACCGCGGTGCTGTCCGACGGCGCGCCGCGCACGATGCCCGAGCTGGGCCGGGCGCTCGCGCAGCGGTGGCCCGGCCCGGGACACCGGCCGCTCGGCGAGGTGGCACTCACGCTCCTCCCGGTGGTGCAGCTCCCGCCCCGCGGCCTGTGGCGCTCGACGGCCGGAGCGCGGTACCTGCTGATGCCGTCGTGGCTCGGCCGCCCGGTCGATCCGCCGGGCCCCGACGGGACCGATGCCGCAGGCGAGGCGCTCGTCCGCCGCTACCTCGCCGCCTTCGGCCCCGCCGCCACCGCCGACCTGCGCGCCTGGTGCGGCCTCGCCGGGCTGCCGCGGGCGGTCGCCGCCGTCCGCGACGAGCTGGTGAGCTTTCGCGACGAGCGCGGCCGCGAGCTGCTCGACCTCCCCGGCGCCCCGCGCCCGGATCCCGACACCCCCGCCCCGGTGCGGTTCCTGCCCGCCTTCGACAACGCGATCCTCGGCTACGACGACCGCACCCGTATCGTCGACGACGCCCACCGCGGGCTCTCCGTGGCGGGCGAGCGCGCCGTCCTCGTCGACGGCCGGGTCGCCGCCACCTGGACCGTCGACGCCGGTGGCGCCGTCGTCGTCGCCCCGCTGCGCCGCTTCACGCGGGCCGACCGGGCGGCCGTCGCCGAGGAGGGCCGGGAGCTTGCGGCGTTCCTCTCCGAGGGGGAGCACCGAAGCGTCCGGGTGACGGCGTCGTCGCGCGGCGGCGCTTGACACCCGGATGGTCGCCCGGCAGCATCCCGATTACTTCCAACTGGAAGTAATCGGAGGAGGTCGTCCGCAGTGGCCGTGTTCCTCACCCAGGAATGGCTCGACGTCTACCGCACGCTCGGCGCCGAGCTCCCGGAGCGCCAGGGCGCGACGGCCCGGATCCAGTACGTGGTCACGTCGACACCGCACGGGGACGACGTCGCGTACCACGTGGTGTTCGTGGACGGCCGCATCGACGCGGCGGCGCTCGGCACGCTCGACGAGCCGGACGCCGTGCTGACCCTCGTCCACACCGACGCCGTCGGCGTCCAGCGCGGCGACCTCGACCCGAACGTCCTGTTCAGCGCGGGGACGATCGCCTTCGACGGGGACATGCGCTCGCTGATGTCCCTGCTGCCGATCCTGTGGCCGTCGCCGCGGCGGCGCCTGGGCTCGGCGCGGCGCTACCTCGCGCTGCAGGAGGAGCTCCGGGCCCGCACCGAGTACCCGGACCATCCCTGAACCGGGATCCGCCGGTCGCTCCCGAACCGGGATCCACCGGTCGCCCCTGAACCTGGATCCACCGCCCTCCTCGCAGAGCCCGGACACCCCTCGCAGACGCTGCAGCCCCTGCGAAGCGCACCCAAACCCTGCGAAGCGCACCCAAACCCTGCGAAGCGGTGGCACCAGGCTGAGCGCGCGGCTCAGCCGGGCAGGCCCTTCGCGAACCCGGCGACGATCGTCCCCAGCTCCGCGCCGCGCTCCTCGGGCATGTTGTGCCCGGCATCGAGCCGCGCGTGCGGCTGGCCCGCGGCACCGGGCACGAGCTGCTGGAACATCCCGTCGGCGGCACCGGCGATCGGGTCGTGCTCGCCGTAGACGGTGAGGAACGGCATCGAGGAACCCTGCAGGACGGCCCGCGAGTCCCGCACGGCCTGCGCCGACGGGTCGTCCGGGGTGACGGGGATCAGCGCCGGGAACCGGCGGGCACCCGCCTGGTAGGAGTCGTCGGGGTACGGGGCGTCATAGGCGGCCACGACCGCAGGGGCCGGCGGGGCGTGGCAGGCGCGCGCCACGATCGCGCCGGTCTCGAAGACCGGGGTGGCGGCGGCGAACTCCTGCCATTGCCGCAGCGCGTCGTTGGCCGGCATGTCGCCGGTCGGGTAGCCGTGGTTGCAGGCGACGTAACCCGCCGCCAGGCCGGGGACCGCGGTCACCACGCGCAGCCCGAGCAGGCCGCCCCAGTCGTGGCCGAGCAGGACGGCGCCGCGCAGCCCGAGGCCGGTGAGGAACGCGGTCAGCCACGCCACGTGCGACTCGTAGGTGTAGTCCTCCTGGCGGCCGGGCTTGTCGGAGCGGCCGAACCCGACCAGATCGGGGACGACCACCCGCAGGCCGGCGCCCACCAGCGGGGCGACGGCGTCGCGGAACATGTAGGACCAGGTCGGCTCGCCGTGCAGCAGGACGACCTGCCGCCCGGCCGGGTCGCCCTCGTCGACGTAGTGCATGCGCAGGGGGCCGAGCCGCGGGTCGGTCACGGTCGCGTAGTGCGGGGCGAAGCCGAACCCCGGCAGCCCCTCGAACCGCTCGTCCGCCGTCCGCAACACCGTCATGGGAGCACTCCTCCTGGTCGGATGCCCTGTCGCCGACCGACGCTAGGAAGCCCGTCACGGTGTCGCCACGGCGCCGGGAGGCGAACGCGTCAGCCGCGGTCGTCCCCGCGGGACGTCAACCGCGCGAGGGCGCCGAGCAGCACGAGGTAGCCGATCACCGCGATCGCGCCGGCGACGAAGAACGCGACGGCGCCCGTCGCGATCCACGTCGTGCCGAGCACGGCGGCCGGCACCACGGCCACCGGGAGCAGGTTGAACACGGCCCCTCCGCGCAGCCCGCCCGGCGGGTGCACCGCCCGCTCGTGGTGCGCCCCCACGGCGAGCAGCAGGGCACAGAAGCCCAGCCCGGCGCCGGTCACGAACAGCCAGGCGGCCCACGGGCCGGGCATTCCCCGCTGGCCGACCACCGCGGCCAGCGTTCCCGCGACGGACAGCGTGAACCCCTGTGGCGCGCCGAGCAGCAGCCCGGCCTCGCGGGTGGCGGTCCGCAGACCGCCGATGCCGCGCGCGGCCCGGCCGCCACGGCATCCACCGGTCACGGTCGGCCACGGTAGGAGAGCCGCCCGGCCCGGCCACCGACCCGCCGGGGCGAAAAACGCCCGGCCTTCGTCCCGGCGATGCGGTGACCCGCCGCCCGGCCCCGGCGAACACTCGGCGCACCCCCGGCCCTGGGAAAGGCACGGAAAGGAGCGTCCCATGGTGAAGGTCCGCGGCGAGGAGGTCCTCCTCCCGACCACGATCGTCGGGTCCTACCCGCGTCCGATGTTCCTGCGCGGCAAGGTGTTCCCGCTCGGCGGCGTGCACTCGCCGGAGTTCCCCAGCTTCGAGGTGCGCTCGAACTACCGCAACGCCGTCGCGCTGGCGATCAAGGACATGACCGACGCCGGGCTCGACATCGTCACCGACGGCTGCCAGCACTACGAGAGCGACAGCGACTACGAGCAGGGCGAGATCTTCCACTTCTACCTCGACCGGCTGGAGGGCTTCGTGCCCTACGGGGACAACATCTCCGCCGGCCACTTCCAGGACATCCCCGTGTACAAGCCGACCTGCGTCGGCCCGATCGAGTGGCGACGGCCGATCTTCAAGCCGATCGTCGAGGCGGCCGTCCAGCAGACCGACAAACCGGTCAAGATCCAGGCGGCGGTTGGCCCGGCGACGATGTCCGCGCTCATCACCGACCGCCACTACGGCGACATCAAGGCGCTGTCGCTGGACCTCGCTCGGGCGCTGAACGCCGAGCTGCGCGACATCACCAGCCGCGGCGTCGGGATCGTCCAGTTCGCCGAGGTGCTGACGTTCTTCGACCCGGCCGACTGGGTCGTCGAGGCGATCAACACCGCGTTCGACGGCATCGACGCCTACAAGATCATCCACATCTGCTACGGCCAGCAGGAAGGCCAGCCCGGCGTCACCGAGATGCGCGGCTCGAAGCTCTTCCCCTGGCTGTGGGACCTGCAGTGCGACCAGATCCAGTACGAGATGGCGAGCCACGGGTTCCACCAGAGCGACATCGACGCGATCGCGTCGATCCCCGGCCACATGGACTTCGGCGTCGGCGTCATCAACGGCAAGAGCCTGGTGGCCGAGTCGCCCGAGCAGGTCGCGGCCGGCCTGCGCCGCGTGCTGGAGGTCGTGCCCGCCGAGCGGGTCATGGTGCACACCGACTGCACGCTCACCGGCGTCAAGCACGTCGTCGCCCAGCAGAAGATCCGCTCGCTCGTCGAGGGCACGCGGATCGTCCGCGACGAGCTGACCCGCGCCTGAGCCCGAACCACGACCGAGAGGAGCACGTCATGGGCCGATTCGACGGCAAGGTCGTCCTGATCACCGGAGGCGCCCGCGGCCAGGGGCGCTCGCACGCACTGGCCTTCGCCGGCGAGGGTGCGAGCATCGTGGTCAGCGACATCGCCGCCCAGGTCGCCACGGTGCCGTACCGCATGTCGAGCGACGCGGACCTGCGCGAGACCGTGAAGCTGGTCGAGGCGCTCGACCGCCGCTGCGTCGCGGTGACCGCGGACTGTCGCGACGGCGACGCGATGCGCCAGGTCGCGGCGACCGCCGTCGAGGAGTTCGGGCGGATCGACATCCTGCTGGTCAACCACGGCCTGCTGTCGCTGTCGGCGGTGGTGGACATGTCCGACGAGGTCTGGGACGACGTGATCGACAGCGACCTGACCGGCGTGTTCAAGTCGGTCCGGGCCGTCCTGCCCCAGATGCTCGCCCAGGGATCGGGGCGGATCGTCGCGACCGCCTCGATGGCGGGTCGGGTCGGGCTGCCGACCGTCGCGCACTACTGCGCCGCCAAGTGGGGCGTGATCGGGTTCGTCAAGTCGGTGGCCAGGGAGGTCGCCGCCAACGGGATCACCGTGAACGCGGTGTGCCCGACGAACGTCAGCACCGACATGATCCACAACCCGGACTTCTACGCGCTGTTCGCGCCGGGCATCGAGAACCCGACGCAGGAGCAGGTCATTCCCGGGTTCCAGTCGCTCAACGCGATCCCCGTGCCGTGGATCGAGGCCATCGACATCTCGAACGCGATGATGTTCCTCGCCTCCGACGAGGCCCGCTACATCACCGGTGAGGCGCTGCACGTCAGCGCGGGGTGGAACGCCTTCAACGCCACCTGAGCAGTGCTTCTCCGCCGGGGGCTGTGCCAACATGGCACAGTCCCCGGGCGGCGCCCGCCCCGATGCTGGCTGCACCCGCCGCTCGCGAGAGCGGACGGCCACGACGGGGTGGCGGGAGGCCCGAGATGCGCGTGCCCGCGGTGAGTGACGGCGCGGTGCTGCGCCGCGCCCGACGGGCCCTGCGCGACGGCTCCGACCTGCCCCCCGACCTGCGCGGGCTGATCCGGCACTCCTGGGTGCGCAGCCGCATGTCGGCGGTCGGGCCGGAGCGCCTGGACATCCCGTTCCTCGGCACCGACGCGCGCAGCGAGCGGCTGTGCCGCGCCGCGGAGCCGGTGCTCGGCCGGTTCGCCCAGCAGCTCGGCGGGACCCAGGTCAGCATCGTCCTGGCCGATCCCCACGCCCGGGTCGTCGGCCGCTGGGCAGGTGACCGCTCGGCCCTGCGGCGGCTGTCGGCGGTGTCGATCGAGGAGGGGTTCGTCCTCGGTGAGGAGGTCGCCGGCACCAACGGGATCGGCACCGCGCTGGAGGAGCTCGCGCCGGTGCTCATCCACGGCGCGGAGCACTTCGTGGAGGAGCTGCAGCGGCTGGTGTGCGCCGGCGTGCCCGTGCGCAACCCGCTGACCCGCCGCCTGGAGGGCGTGCTCAACCTCGCCTGTCCCACCGCGGACGCCAACGGGCTCCTGCTACCGACGCTGCTGGACCTGGGCACCCAGATCGAGCGTGAGTTCTCCGCGCGGGCCTCCGAACGGGAGCGGGCCGTCTTCGAGCGGTTCCTGGCCCGCAGCCGCGACACCGCGGCGCCCCTGGTCGCGATCGGCGAGCACTTCCTGCTCACCAACGCCGCTGCGGCCACGCTCCTGGAGCCCGCCGACCAGGCGCTCCTGTGGGACCAGGCCGCGGAGTCCGTCGGGGAGGGCGTCGCCGTGCTGCGGACGTTCGTGCTCGGCAGCGGCGCACAGGTCCGGGCCCGGTGCACCCCGGTGCGGGTGGGCGCGCTCGGCGTGGGTGCGCTGATCGAGCTGACCGGACGGGGTGAGCCACCTGCCGCACGCACGCAGGCCCCGGCGCGCCCGGGGCACCGCAGCCGGGCCTGGGCCGAGCTGGAACGGGCGGTCCGTGGCCTCGACCCGGCCCTGGTACAGCGCGTGCGGATCGTCGGCGAGACCGGCACCGGCAAGCTCCGGCTCGCCCGGCGGCTGCACCGGGAGCGCGGCACGGGCGGCGAACCGCAGGTGCTGTCCTGCGGGCTGGCCGCGGCGGACGGCTCCCGCACGTGGCTCGCCCGCGCGGCCGGGGCGCTGGGCTCGCCGGCCGCCACTGTCGTCGTCACGCACCTGGAGCTGCTGGACGCGTCCACGTGCGCGGCCCTCGCCGAGCTCGTGGACGCCGCGACCGCCGCGCTGGTCGTCACGACCGTCCGCGAGTCGGACGGCTACGTGCCCGGCGCGGAACGCTTCGGCTACACCGTGCTGCGGGTTCCCGCCCTGCGCCACCGGCGCGACGACGTCCCGGCGCTGGTCCAGGAGATGCTCGCCGCCGCCGGATCGCCGGGGACGAAGGTCAGCAGCCGGGCGCTGGCCGCGCTGATCGCCGCGCCGTGGCCGGGCAACCTGCGTCAGCTGCAGGCGGTGATCGGCGAGGCCCTCACCGCGGCCCGCGGCCGGGCCGTCGACCTCGCGCACCTGCCCGAGGACATCCGCCTTGGCGCGGCGGGGCGCCGCCGGCTGAGCCCCCTGGAGGAGCTCGAACGCGACGCGATCGCGCGCGCACTGCACGAGCACGGCGGCAACAAGAACAAGGTCGCCGAGGCGCTGGGCATGTCGCGCTCGACGCTGTACCGCCGCCTGCGCCGGTTCGGCCTCGACGCCGGGCGCTCGGTGCTCTGACGACCGGTGTGTCAGATCGGCACGGTCCCCACCCCGCCCGGCGGGCCTACCGTGATCACGCCGGGCGGACCGCCCGGCCCGACGCACGAGACCGCACGAGGAGGTCGTCACCGGTGACCCTGCCCGCCGTGCGCCGGCCACCGCCCCGGCCGGTCCTCACCCGGGAGATCGACGACCGCGAGCAGCTGATCCCCGTGGGGCTCGGCCGGGCGCTGTGCCACGGCGGGCTCGACGAGTTCGTGCGCGAGGTCGACGGCCTCGTCGGCGGACCGGTCACGCTGCTGGACCGGACCGACGAGGTCCTGGCGACCAGCCGGCCGGGATCCGGCCGCGAGCCCGCGCGGGTGCGGCAGCTCGTGCTGCAGGACGCCGGGGAGGTCGTCGGGGTCCTGGAGCTGCCGCCCACCGCGCCGTGGTCGGCCGCGCTGGACCGGACGCTGCGCGACGTCGGCGCGGCCCTGCTGCGCCAGCACCGCCACCGCGACGAGGTCCGCCAGCTCCGCCACCGCGTGTCGCTCCTGAGCTGGCTGTCGGCCCGCCCGGAGCTCGCCCCGGCAGCATCCGCGGGCCCTGAACCGGCCTGCTGCCGCCCCGTCGTCGCCGTCGCGGCCCGCCACGGCGGCTACCCCGGGATCGCCCGGCGGCTGGCCGGGGCCTGCGCAGCCGAGCGGCTGCTCGCCGGCCTCAGCCTCGTCCCCGCCGACGACGCCCTGGTCGGCCTCTACGAGAGCGACCCGGACGGGCCGCCGCAGCAGCACGCGCGCGCCTGGTCGCGGGCGCTGCGCGCGGCCCGGGTGGACGGGCTCACCCTCGCCGTGGGCCGGCCGACCGGACCCGGCGCGGCCCTGCAGGAGAGCTACCTGCAGGCGCGCCGGCTGGCGATCCTGCAGCGCGACCGCAGCGGCTACCTGGAGCTGCCGGTGGTCGCGGTGACCGACGAGCTCGGCCCGATGGCCGACGTGCTGGCCTCGGTCTCCGCGGGGCAGGTGACCCCGTTCGTCGAGCGCGTGCTGGGCGACCTGGTGACCGACGGGCGGTTCGGCGGCCAGCTCGTCGAGACCCTCTACGCCTACCTCACCACCGGGGGGAGCCCGCAGGAGGCGGGCCGGCTGCTGCATCTGCACCCGTCCTCGGTCAAGTACCGGATGCGGGTCATCCGCGAGCTGCTCGGCGCCCGGCTGGAGGATCCCGCGCAGCGCTTCGACCTGGAGCTCGCCGTGCGGCTGCATCTCGCGGCCCGCGAGCTGCGGGAACGGTGCGCCGGACCACCCGAGCCCGCGGTCAGCCGGCGAAGAACCGGGTGAGCGCCGGCGCGACGTCGCGGTGCGTGCGCACGGGGGCCAGCAGGCCGTGACCGGCCGCGGCCAGTTCGGCACCCAGCGCGGCGTCGTGCTCGCCGGAGACGTCGAGCAGCACGTCCAGCCGGGGCAGCCGGGCCGCCGCCGGGCGCGGGTCGGGCCCGGCGTTGTGCACCGCGTCGGTGAGCAGCACCGCCCGGGACTGCAGGCGCGGGGTCCGGGCCAGGGTGCGGGCGGCGACCTCCAGCGGGAACGCGACGTTGGTCAGCCCGCGCGCCGGCAGCCGCAGCAACGCGTCGAGCAGCACGCCCGGCCGGACCGGTGCCCCCATCTCCAGCAGGATCGCGGCGTCGGACCAGAACGCCAGTACCGCGAGAGCGTCGCGGTTCAGCTCGCCGGCGAGTGCACCGACCGCGGCGGCCGCGGTGCGCACCCGCTCGCCGCGCATCGAGCCGGAGACGTCGACGGCGAGCACGACGTGATGCCGGGTCGACACCCGCTCGCGGACGACGATGTCGGAGTCCTCCGGGACGGGCCGCTCGGTGAGCACGTCGATCGTGCGGTCGAGGTCGATGTCGTCGGACCCGCCGCGGTAGGGCAGGCTCGCGAGCGGGCCGCTCCCGCGCCGGGCCGCGCCGCAGCGGCGGGGACGCCGCAGGTGCAGCCGGGCCGCGATGCGCCGGGCCTGCTCCCGCACGATCGGGTCCACCGGGCCGGTCCCGTCCGGCGCGACCAGCTCGCCCGCCTCGTCCGTGGTGGCCGCGGACACCCCGCCACGCGGGTTTCCGCGCGGGTCGGCGGATGGACCCCCGGCCGGTAGCACCTGCCCGGGCCCGGACGTCGCGGCGTCGAACAGCACGGGCTCCTCGGTGAGCGGCTTGGGCTTGCGCCCGAGCGGCCGGCGTCCAGGGCGTGCCGGGCCGCGCCGCTGCAGCACCGACTCGACCGGCAGCTCCCTTCAACCCGGCTCGGCGGCCGCGGGGAGCAGCACGAAGTGGTCCTGCCAGATCTCGTGCAGGACCTGCTCGCGGGTGGTGTCGGCGGCCGCGTCGAGGTGGATGCGCCCGGACAGCGCGACGATCATGGCGTCGAGCAGCACGGCCCGGTACGCGTCGGTGTCCGGGTCGTCGACGCCGCGCAGGGTGGCCAGGCGCCCCGCGACCAGCACGCAGTCGATCGCGCCGCGCACGCTGCTGCCCTGGCGGACGTCGAGGTGGGCGCGGGTGGCCCGGGTGACCGCGACGGCGTCGGCGACCATCCGCTCGCCCAGCGCCGTCCCGGCGACCCCGCCGCGCAGCCGGACGATCTCGCGCTCGGCGGCCTCGTCCTGGTAGCCGATGGCCAGCCGGCAGAGCCGGTCGTGCACGCTCGTGGACAGCCGGGTCGTGCCGGCGTCGTCCAGGGGATTCATCGACGCGATCACCCGGAACGACGCCGCTGCGTGCACCACCCCGACCCGCGGGATCGCGATCGACCGGTCGGCCATCGCGGTGAGCAGCGTGTTGAGCGTGTCCTCCGGGGAGCGGTTGAACTCCTCCAGGTAGAGGAAACCGCCGCTGCGCATGGCCTCGACGAGCGGGCCGGGGACGAAGTTCTCGGCGCTGTAGTCCTCGCGCAGGACCCGGGCCGGGTTGTGGTGGCCGACCAGCCGGGCAGGGGTCAGGTCCGCGTTGCCCTCGACGAACAGCAGCGGGATGCCCCACTCCGCGGTGATCGCCTTCAGCATCGTGGTCTTGCTGGTTCCCGGCGGCCCCTCCAGGACGATGTCGCGGCCCGCGGCGACCGCGGAGAGCACCAGCTCGAGCTCGCGCTCGCGGCCCACCAGCCGCTGCGCGATGCGCCCGCGGACCGCCACCAGGTCCGGCTCCTCGTCGGTCATCGGCGGTCCCTCCGTGATCGGCTGCGCCGCCACATCGTGGCGGGGTGGGCGGCGTCGCGGGTGTGTCAGATTGACCAGGTCCCGGTGTTGGACCGGCCGGGACGACCGGACCTCCGGTTCTCGACCCGCGCGACGGTGACCCGGACCGCGCCGCCGTCCGAGAGTGGGATCCCCACGACGGCTGGAGGTTCCGATGCCCGGCAGGCTCGAAGGCAAGGTCGCGCTGATCACCGGGGGTGCCCGCAGCCAGGGACGCAACCACGCGCTCACCTTCGCCCGCGAGGGCGCGGACATCGTCGTCTGCGACATCGCCGAGCAGCTGCCCAGCGTGCACTACGAGATGGCCGGCCCGGACGACCTCGCGGAGACGGTCAAGCTGGTCGAGGCGCTGGACCGCCGCTGCGTCGCCGTCCAGGCCGACGTCACGGACACCGCGGCCATGTCCGCGGTCGTCGACCACGGGCTGGAGCAGCTCGGCCGGATCGACATCCTGCTGGCCAACGCCGGGATCGTCGGCCACGCCCCCTTCGCCGACATCACCGACGAGGAGTGGGACGACATGATCGCGGTGGACCTGACCGGGGTGTTCAAGTCGTTCCGTGCGGTGATCCCGACCATGGTCGAGCAGGAGTCGGGCCGGATCATCGTCACCTCGTCGATCGTGGGGCGCACCGCGGTCCCGGGGCTCGCCCACTACTGCGCGGCCAAGTGGGGGTGCATCGGCCTGATGAAGACCGCCGCGCTCGAACTCGCCCCGTACGGGATCACCGTCAACGCGGTGTGTCCGACCAACGTGGACACCGCGATGATCCAGAACAGGCACATGTACGGGGCGTTCGCACCGGACCTCGCCGACCCGACGCGCGAGGACGTCTACGACGCGTTCGTGTCGGTGAACGCGATCCCGATCCCCTGGCTGGAGATGCAGGACGTGTCGAACGTGATGCTGTTCCTGGCTTCGGACGACGCCCGCTACATCACCGGCGAGTCGATCCACGTCGCGGCGGGGTGGAACGCGCCCAACGTCGCCTGAGCCGATCAGTGGTCGACGGCCCGCTCGGCGCCCGCGCCGCTGAGGGCCCTGACCTCCATCTCGGGGTAGCGGGCGAGCGCCGCCGGGTCGGGCCCGACCACGGAGCCGAGGTAGCCCAGCAGGAACGACAGGGGGATCGAGACGAGGCCCGGGTTGTCCAGCGGGAACCAGGAGAAGTCGGCGCCCTGGATCATCGAGGCGCTGCGGCCCGTCGCGGGATCGACCGGCTTGCCCGACACGACCGGGGAGAACACGATCAGCAGCACGCAGCTGGACAGGCCGCCGTAGATGCTCCACAGCGCGCCGCGGGTGGTGAAGCGCCGCCAGAACAGCGAGTAGAGCAGCGTCGGCAGGTTGGCCGACGCGGCGACGGCGAACGCGAGGGCGACGAGGAAGGCGACGTTCTGGCCGTTGGCGAGGATGCCGCCGCCGATCGCGAGCAGCCCGATCACGATCGCGGCGATCCGCCCGACGCGGACCTCGGCGCGCGGGTCGGTCGCGCCGCGGCGCAGGACGCCCGTGTAGATGTCGTGGGCGAACGAGGCGGACGCGGTGATGGTCAGGCCGGCGACCACCGCGAGGATCGTGGCGAACGCGACCGCGGCGACGATCCCCAGCAGGACGGGCCCGCCCAGTTCCTGGGCCAGCAGCGGGGCCGCGGAGTTGACGCCGCCCGGGGCGCTGCGGATCGTCGCCGGGCCGACGATGGCGGCCGCCCCGTAGCCGAGGGCGAGGGTGAACAGGCAGAACACCCCGATGAGCCCGATGGCCCAGGTCACCGAGCGGCGCGCGTCCTGCGCGGTCGGCACCGTGTAGAAGCGCATGAGGATGTGCGGCAGGCCTGCCGTGCCGAGGACCAGCGCCAGCGCGAGCGAGACGAAGTCGAGCCGGGTGAGCTCGCTGCGCCCGTAGGCCTTCCCGGGCTCCAGCAGCGCGGCGCCGCCGTCGCCCGCGGCGTCCACCGCCGCACCCAGCAGCGCGGAGAAGTCGAAGCCGAACCGGGCGAGCACCCAGATCGACAGTGTCGCCGAGCAACCCATCAGCAGGACGGCCTTGATGATCTGCACCATCGTGGTGCCGCGCATGCCGCCGACGAACACGTAGACGATCATCAGCGCACCCACGCCCGCGATCACGACCGCCTGGCCCGCGCCCGAGCGGACGTCCAGCAGGAGGGCGACGAGCGCGCCCGCCCCGGCCATCTGGGCGAGCAGGTAGAAGAAGGTGACCGCGAGCGTGGAGAGCGCGGCCGCCGTCCGGACCGGCCGCTCCCGCAGGCGGAAGCTCAGCACGTCGGCGAGGGTGAAGCGGCCGGTGTTGCGCAGCAGCTCGGCGACGAGCAGGAGAGCCATGACCCACGCGACGAGGAACCCGATCGAGTAGAGGAACCCGTCGTAGCCGTTGATCGCGATCGCGCCGGTGATCCCGAGGAACGAGGCGGCCGACAGGTAGTCGCCCGCGATGGCCACACCGTTCTGCCGGCCGGTGATCGACCGGCCGGCGGCGAAGAAGTCCGTGGAGGTGTCCGAGCGGCGCCCCGCGCGCACGACCACCACGAGCGTCGCGGCGACGAAGGCCGCGAAGACCGCGACGTTGAGCGCGACGTTCATGCCGGGCCCCCGTCCAGGCCCATCCCGGAGCGCACCCGGGCGGCGAGCGGGTCGAGGCGCCGGTGGGCGAACCGGACGTAGACCGCGGTCACCACGAACGTGGAGAGGATCTGGGCGACACCGAGCAGCAGGCCGACCGTGACGTTCCCGCCGACCCGCACCGCGAGCAGCGCCGGAGCGTAGGTGGCGAGCAGGACGTAGCAGGCGTACCAGACGAGGAAGCCCAGCGTGACGGGGAAGGTGAAGCCACGGTGGCGGCGGCGCAGCTCCCGGAACGTGCCGCTGCGGTGGGCCGCGGCCCACCGCTCGGGTTCGGTGGTCGTCGTTGCGACGGGTTCGGGACCGCTCACAGGGACTCCTTCGTCGAGGGCGAGTGCTGAGTATGCATGCACACATACATAGACACAACCCGGTGCGGACCCGGACGCCGGTACGAGCGCACCCTCGTACGCGCAGTGCGTACGAGGGTGCGCTCGTTCGGTCGCCGGAGATGCCGTCAGTCGCCCGGGTCGTGCGTCCCCGGCGCGAGTGACAGCGCGACCGGGAGCCGCTCCGCGAGCGAGTACGGCGTGGCCTGGTTCTCCTCGATCCAGCGCTTCTCGGCGACGGACTCGAACGGCGGCGGTCGCTCGCCGGACAGGGTCCACAGGTCGGCGGGCGGCTCCTCGATCGTGATCTCCCACTCGTAGCCGCGGTCCTTGACCCAGGGGTGGGTGGCCTCGTCGACCGCCTTGATCCACCACTCCCGGATCACCGGGCCGGGCAGCGTCCGCGCCATCTGGTCGATCTTGAAACGGACGAACCGGTCGTGCCGGTCGCCGCCGACCCAGACGCTGCCCGGCGGAGTCTCCTCGAAGATCACCACGACGTAGAACTTCGGGATCGGGACCGCGCTGTAGATCTCGGTGATCCGCTGGGAGAACTCCTTTTTGTCCTGCTCGGTATAGGCGCCGGCCGGGTGATAGATCTTCCAGAGAGGCATGGGTGTGCTCCGTTGCAGAGGTGCCTGAATGAATGAACTAGGATCGTGAACAGCATCACGCGTGGAATCATCTTGGAACGATCGATCCAAGATGTCAAGCTGATGCCCTCGGCGATTTCCAAGGACGGTGTCGGTGGCCGGCAAGAGGCAGTTCGACGAGCAGCAGGTCCTCGACCGCGTGACGGAGCTGTTCCGCCACCGGGGCTATGCCGCGACGTCGATCGACGACCTCGTGCGCGAGACGGGCCTCAGCCGCGGGAGCCTGTACTCGACGTTCGGCGGGAAGGCCGAGCTGTTCGCCCTCGTGCTCGAGCGCTACCGCGCCTACATGATGGGCACGCTGCAGGAGCGGATGACCGGCGACGAGCCGCGGGAGGCCGTCCGCAGCCTGCTGGTGGGCCTGCTGGACACCCTCGCACTCAGCGGTCGCCCGGGTGGCTGCCTGGTCACCAACACCGTCGCCGAGGCCGACGACACGCCCACCGAGATCATGGCGAGCGCCCGCACCGGGCTCGCCCAGCAGGAAGCGCAGCTCAGCGAGTACCTGCACGCCGCGAAGGCGGCGGAAATGCTCCCGGCGGACGCCGACCCGCTGCGCCTCGCGCGCTACTTCGTCGGGATCCGCCAGGCCGTCGGCGTGCTCTGGCGCGCGGGCGTGGACCGGGAGCAGATCGTCGCCACGATCGACGTGAGCGTGTCCGTCCTCGACCGCTGATCCGCAGGCTCAGGCCGCAGCGGACCCGTCGAGACCCGCCACCAGCGCCGGGATCAGTGCGCCGAAGTCGTCCAGCGGCCGCCTGCTGCGCGTGGCGCGGCCGAGCACGATCGCCCCCTCGACCGCCGCCACCGTCGTCGAGGCGAGCCGGGCGGCGACAGGCGCGTCGAGCCCCTTCTCGCGCAATACGAAAGAAATGGCGTCGACCCAGATTTCGAATGCTGCGGCGACCGCCTCGCGAATCTCCGACGATTCGATGTCCACCGAGACGGTCACGCCGAGAAGCGGGCAGCCCTCAACGAAGTCCGATTGGGCGAGCCGCTTGGCGTGGTGCTGCACGAGGGCGCCGAGGAAATCGGCGATCCCCGGATTCCGGCGCGCCATCACCTCGACCAGGTGGCGCAGTTCCGAGCCGATCCTGGCCGCCACGTCGACGACCAGCTCGTCCTTCCCGCCGGGAAAGTGGTAGTAGATCGACCCCCGCGGCGCCTCCGCTTCCTTGATCACTTCCAGCATCGTGATGCCGTAGCCGCGCCGCGCCAAGAGCGCCGCCCCGGCGTCGACCATGCGCGACCTGACCTCGCTCCCCCGAGCCACCACCACTCCTCGCTGTCGATATGCATACATACATATCGTAGCCCATCGCGGCGCCGCCGGTCAGAGCCGTTCGAGGACCATCGCCATGCCCTGGCCGCCGCCCACGCACATCGAGACCACCCCGTACCGGCCGCCGACCCGGTCCAGACCGTTGATCAGCGTGGTCGTCATCCGGGCACCGGTCATCCCGAACGGGTGGCCGAGCGCGATCGCGCCGCCGTGCACGTTCAGCACGTCGTGCGGGATGCCCAGCCGCCGGGCCGACGGGATCACCTGCGCGGCGAACGCCTCGTTGATCTCGACCAGGTCCAGGTCGGCCACGGTCAGCCCGGCCCGGCGCAGGGCGCGGGGGATCGCGGTGACCGGGCCGAGACCCATGATCTCCGGGTCGACCCCGGTCACCGCCGTCGACACGATCCGGGCGAGCGGGGTGATCCCGATCCGCTCGGCACGGCTGCGGTCCATCACCACGACCGCGGCGGCGCCGTCGTTGAGCGGGCAGGAGTTGCCGGCCGTGACCTCGCCGTCGGGCCGGAACGCGGGCTTGAGCCCGGCGAGGCCCTCCGCCGTCGTGGCCGGCCTCGGCGACTCGTCGGTGTCCACGACCGTGCCGTCGGCCAGGGTCAGCGGGGTGATCTCGCGGGCGAAGAAGCCGTCCTCGATCGCGTCCGCCGCGCGCTGTTGCGAGGCGAGCGCGAAGGCGTCCATCTCCTCGCGGGTGACGCCCTCCAGGATCCGCACGTTCTCCGCGGTCTGGCCCATCTCGACGTATGCGTCGGGCAGCTCCTGCGGCTCCCAGTCCTCGACGCCGCCGAGCGCCCGTTCGGCGCTGCGGTGCCGCGACGGGTCGAAGCGCGGGTTCTCGAATCCGTCCGGGTCCGGGATCCGCTGCGGGTAGCGGCTGACCGACTCGACACCGCCCGCGACGAACGCGTCGCCCTCCCCCGCGGCCACCGCATGCGCCGCCATCCGGATCGCCTGCAGCGACGACGAGCAGTAGCGGTTGACGGTCACCCCCGGGACGTCGGGCAGCCCGGCGAGCAGCGAGGCCACGCGGGCGATGTTGTAGGCCTGCTCGTTCTGCGGGCTCCCCGTCCCGATGATCACGTCCTCGACGAGGTCGTGATCCAGCGCCGGGACCCGGTCCAGCGCCGCGGTGATCATGGCGGCGACCATGTCGTCACCGCGGACGTCCTTGAGCTTGCCCTTGAACGCGCGCCCGATCGGGCTGCGGGCGGTGGCCACGATGACCGGCTCTCGCATGGTTCGGTACTCCTTCCCGCCCTCAGGCGGTGGTGTCGTACAACTGGTCGATCGCGCTCGCGTGGCGCTCGGCGATCACGCTGCGGCGCAGCTTCAGCGACGGGGTGAGCTCCCCGGACGCGGCGGTCCACTCCCGGTCCAGCACCACGAACCTCTTGACCCGCTCGGGGTTGGACAGCCGGGCGTTGACCTGGTCCAGGTGGGCACGCAGCGCGGCGTGGATCCCGGCGTCCTCGGTCGGGTGGGCGGCGGGCTCGGTCCGGAACCGGGCGGTCTCGGCGGGATCGATGACGATCAACGCGCTCACGAACGGCCTGGCCTCGCCGACCAGCACCGTCTGACGGACCAGCGGGTGCTCGTCGACCATCGCCTCGATCGGCACCGGCGAGACGTTCTTGCCGTAGGAGGTGACGATCAGCTCCTTGGCGCGCCCGGTCACCGTGAGGTACCCGTCCGCGTCCAGGCTCCCGAGGTCGCCCGTGCGCAGCCACCCGTCGTCGGTGAACAGGGCCGCGGTCTGCTCGGGCAGGTGCCAGTAGCCGGGGCAGACGATCCCACCCCGCACCTGCACCTCCCCGTCGTCGGCGATCCGGATCTCGGTCCCGGGCAGCGCCGGGCCGACCGTCCCCACCTTCAGCGCGCCCGGCGGGTTCATCGCGAGCACGCAGCTCGTCTCCGACAGCCCGTAGCCCTCGTGGTGGGGCACCCCGAGGCCCGCGGCGAAGTAGTTCACGACGGGTGCGGTCGGGGCCGAGCCACCGATCGCCGACCGGCACGCATCCAGGCCCAGGGCCTCGCGCACGGGCGCCAGCACCTCCGGATCGAGCTTCGCCCAAACGGCCAGGGCGTCCGGGTCGTCCGTGCCCGCCTCGGCCGCGCGCTGGACGGCCGCCCCCGCCTCGACGGCCCGCTCGAAGTCCTCCTGGCCGTCCGCGTCGAAGGTCAGGCGGACGTGCGCGCGGGCGAGCTCGGTGAGCTTCTCCCACATCCGCGGCACCCCGAAGAAGAGCGTCGGGCGAGCCCTGCGGAGGAACTCGAACAGCCGGGCCGGTGACGGGCAGAGGTACACGTGCCCGCCGGTGAGCATCGGCAGGTAGAGCGAGAACACCCGCTCGACGACGTGCGCGAACGGCAGGTACCCGACGAAGGTGTGCGGGCGCGGGATGAGCCCGGGCACGACGTCCAGGCCGCGGATCTCGGCGAGCAGCGACGCGTGGGTCAGCACGACGCCCTTGGGGTTCCCGGTGGTGCCCGAGGTGTAGACCATGCAGGCGGTGTCGGCGCCGCGCACGGCGCGCCACGACCGGTCGAACCAGCGTGCGTCCTCGCGCAGCCGGGTCCGGCCACCGGCCAGCAGTGCCTGCCAGGGCACCGGCAGCTCGGCGTCCCCGGTCAGGTCGGACCGGACCGGGAGGCGGACCACCGCGTCGTCGTCGAGCGGGGCGACGTCGGTGAACGCGTCCATCAGGACGATCGTGCGCAGGCTCGGCATCCGGTCCCGCAGCGGCCACCAGCGGCTCAGGTGCGCCCGGTCCTCCAGGACGACCGCGACCGCACCCGCGTCGTTCACGCAGTAGACGAGCTGGTCGGCCGAGAGCGACGAGTAGAGCGTCACGGGCACCGCGCCCGCGTGCACGATCGCCTGGTCGGCGACGAGGTGCTCGGCCCGGTTGCCTGCGACGATCGCGACCCGGTCGCCGCGGGCGATCCCCAGCTCGGCGAGCCCCGCGGCCGCTTCCGCGATCGCGGTCCGGTAGTGGCCCCAGCTGAGCGTCTCCCAGCCGGTGGCGGTCCAGGTGGACACGGCGGGCGCGGTCGCGTGGGAGCGGGCCCGGTCGAACAGCAGCGCGCACAGCGTCGTGGGATTCGGCCCGGTCACGGCGCTCACCGGCCGACGAAGGAGGTCTTCTCCTTCAGCTTGCGCGCGCCGTGCTCGACCAGGACCGCGACCCCGTGCTGCATGTCCGCCGTGTCGTAGACGGTGTGCGCGAGGTCGAGCAGCAGCTCGTCGGCGGCGGCGACGCCCCGGTCGCGCTGGGCGCCGATGAGCCGCTTCGTGATCGCGTGGGCGCGGGTGGGACCGTCGGCGAGGCGGCGCGCGAGGGCGTCGACGGTCTCGGCCAGCAGATGGTCCGCGACCACCTGCTGCACGATCCCCCACGCCTGACAGGTGGCCGCGTCGACGGCGTCGGCGGTGTAGACGAACCACCGGGCCCGGGCCGGACCCGCCCGCTCGGCGATGCGCTGGGCCCCGCCGAGCAGCGTCGCGGTGCCGAGGTTCGCCTCGAGGTGGCCGAGCCTGGCCGAGGCGCCGGCGACGATGACGTCGCAGTACAGCGCCAGTTCCAGGCCGCCGCCCACGCAGGTGCCCTGCACCTGGGCGATCACCGGGACCGGCAGCGTCTCCAGCTTGCGCAGCGTGTGCAGCCAGCCGATGATCTGCGGCCGCGCCTGCTCCCCGGACACACCGGCGAACATGTCGCCCGCGTCGGCGCCGGCGCCGAAGTGGCCGCCCTCGGCGCGCACGATCACCGCCCTGGCCGCCGATCCCGCGGCCGCGTCGACCGCGGCGTCGAGGTCCGCGAGGAGCTTGGTGCTGAGCAGGTTGAGCGGCGGATTGTTCAGCGTGACGACGCCGATCCCCTGATCCTCCGCGAAGGTCGCGAGCGACATCGCTCTCCTTCCGCTGGTGTGCCGACCAGCGGAACTATGTATGCATGCATGCCGAAAGTCAAGCGTCGCGGATCTCTCCGCACCCCGGTTGCCGGACCGCCTCGGCGGCCCGGCGCACCGCGGCCACGATGTTGCGATAGCCCGTGCACCGGCAGAGGTTCCCGCCGAGCAGCTCCGCGAGCTCCTCGTCCGTCATCCCGGGCACGTCAGCGAGCACCGGTTCGAGCGACATCAGGAACCCCGGAGTGCAGAAGCCGCACTGGAGGGCGTGGGCACGGTGGAAGGACTCCTGCAGCGGGTGCAGCGGTTCCCCGGGTCCCGAGAGCGCCTCGACGGTGCGCACGGACCGGCCGTCGGCCTGGACGGCGAGCCGCAGGCAGGAACGGACGGGCAGGCCGTCCACCTGCACGGTGCACGTCCCGCACACGCCGTGCTCGCAGCCGACGTGGGTGCCCGTCAGCCCGAGCTCGTGGCGCAGGAAGTCCGAGAGGAGCACTCGGGGCTCGACGTCCCGCTCGATCCGGCCCCCGTTGACCTCGACGGTGATCCGCATCGTCATCGCTCCCCGTTCGCGGTGGCACCCGCGCGGCGCGCGGCCTCCTCGACCGCGCCCTCGACGAGCGCCCGCAGCAGGTGGACGCGGTACTCCGCGCTGCCGTGCAGATCGGCCGTCGGGGTGAGGCCGTGTACGGCGGCCTCGGCGGCGCCGTTCGGGTCGACCGGCCCGCCGACCAGCAGCTGCTCGGCCGCCCCCGCCCGCAGGGGCGTGGCGCCGGCCCCGATGAGCACGACCGAGGCGCGGGCGCAGCGCAGCCCGCCGTCCAGGACGAGGTGCACCGCGGCGCCCGCGACGGCGAAGTCCCCCGCGCGCCGCGCGTGCTCGCGCAACGCCGAGCCGTATCGCTCCGCCGGCGGCGGGACGGCGATCTCGACGAGGATCTCGTCCACCCCGACCGCGGTCTCGAGGTACCCGCGGAAGAAGTCGCGGGCGGCAACCGTGCGCGTCCCGCCGGGCGAGGCGATCAGCAGCTCGGCGTCGAGCGCCAGGACGGCGGCGGGCAGCTCGGCCGCGGGATCGGCGTGCGCGAGCGACCCGCCGACGGTCCCGGCGTTGCGGATCTGGTGGTGACCGACGAGCCCCGCCGCCCGCGCGACCAGCGGCCAGTGCCGTCGGACCAGCGGTGACGCGGCGAGCCGCGCATGGGTGACGAGGGCGCCAATGCGCAGCCACCCGTCCGAAGCGTCCAGGTGGTCGAGGCCGCGCAGGCGCGAGATGTCGACGAGCAGGTCCGGCCGCGCGAGCCGCAGGTTCAGCATCGGCACGAGGCTCTGACCACCGGCGAGGACCTTGGCCTCGATGTCCGGTGTGGCCAGCAGGTCCAGGGCGGCGGCGAGGTCCGTCGGCGCGGCGTAGTCGAAGGGCGGGGGCTTCACCGGACGTACTCCCGGTCGCGGGCCGTGTCCCGGTGCGCGCGCAGGCGGACCGCGGCGGCGTGGCGGACCCACTCCGGCGCGGGCGGCGTGGCGTTGCACTCCGCACCGACGGCGTCGGAGATCGCGTTCGCGATCGCCGCCCCGGGGGCGAGCGTGCCGCTCTCCCCGACCCCGCGCGCGCCGTTCGTCGACACCCTCGTCGGCACGTGCAGGTGCACGACCCGCAGCGGCGGGATCTCCGCGGCGGTCGGGACGAGGTAGTCCATCAGCGAGCCGGTCCGCAGCTGGCCGTCGCCGTCGTAGACGAGCCGCTCGTAGAGGGCTCCGGCGATGCCCTGGGCCACCGCACCGTGGGTCTGGCCGAGCGCGATCGCCGGGTTGATCACCCGCCCGCAGTCCTCGGCGACGACGTAGTCGGTGATCGTCACCGCCCCGGTGGCCGCGGCCACCTCGACCCGGCAGGCGTGCGCCCCGTACGGGTAGACCGGCTGCGGCGGGTCGTAGCGGCGCAGGACCGTGTAGCGCCCCTCGGGCGCGGCCGCCGCCAGCACGGCCAGCGTCACCCGGCTCGCGGGCGCCCCGGCGACCCGCACGTGACCGGGAACGACCTCCAGATCGGCGGGTTCGGCCTCCAGCAGGCGGGCGGCGTCCTGCACCAGGCGGGTCCGCAGCTCGCCGCACGCCTCGCGGATCGCGCCGCCGCCGGAGACCGCGCTGCGGCTGGCGAAGGTGCCGTTGCCCCGCAGCGGGGCGGCCGCGGTGTCCACGGGCTCGACGACGACGTCGTCCACGTCGATCCCGAGACTGTCGGCGGCGAGCTGGGCGAACGTCGTGGCCAGCCCCTGGCCGGCGGCCGGGAGCGTGGTCCACAGGCTCAGCCGCCCGTCGAGCCGCAGCGTCACCTGGGCCTCGTCGTAGCCGGCGAGGCCGCGCATGCCGCGCGCGGCGAAGACCGCCGAGCCCACCGCGGCGTACTCGACGTAGACGGCCATGCCCAAGCCCACCAACCGCCCCTCGTCGAGCGCGGCCCGCTGCTCGGCGAGGAACCCGGTGTAGCCGATCTCGGCGAGCGCCCGCTCGAGCGCGGCCGGGTAGTCGCCGCTGTCGTAGCGCTGGCCGGTCGCCGAGGTGCAGGGGAGCTCGGCCGCGGTGAGCAGGTTGCGGCGGCGGACCTCGGCCCGGTCCAGCCCGGTCGCGGCGGCGACGAGGTCCATCGCCCGCTCGTGCACGAACGTGGCCACCGGCAGCCCCACCCCGCGGTAGGCGCCCAGCGGGCACTTCGTCGTAGCGACCGCGCGGCTGCGGAAGCGGTAGGCGGGCACCCGGTACGGGCCCGGGATCATGCTCGGCGTGCCCGCAGCCTCCAGCAGGTGGCCGTGCGCGTAGACGCCGTACGCGCCCATGTCGACCACGACGTCGGCGTCCAGCGACCGCAGGCGCCCGTCGGCGTCGGCGGTGACCTCCAGCTCGATGCGCTGGTCGCGGGCGTGGCAGGCGGCGGCGAGGTTGTCGGCCCGGTCCTCCACCCACTTCACCGGCCGCCCCAGGCGCAGCGCCGCTGCCGCGACGGCGACCTCCTCCGGGTAGGCGTGGGCCTTCTGCCCGAACCCGCCCCCGACGTCCGGGACGCTCACCCGGACCCGCTCCGGCGGCAGGCCGAGCAGCTCGGCGAGAACCGCGGCGAGCATGTGCGGGCTCTGGGTGGACGCCCACAGCGCCAGCCCGTCGCCCGCGGGCCGGACGAGCAGGCCCCGCGGCTCCAGCGGCAGCGCCGTCTGCCGGGACGAGGCGAACACCCGCCGGATCCGCACCGGCGCGTCCTCCGGGAGCGGCTGCGAGGTGGCGAAGCGCCGCTCGAACAGGATGTTTGTGGGGTGGTCGTGCACCCTCGGGCTCGCCGGGTCGAGCGCGGCGCGCGGGTCGGTGACCGCCGGCAACGGCTCCGCCTCCAGCTCGACGAGCTCGGCGGCGTCCTCGGCGAGGTACGGATCGGTCGCCACGACCAGCGCGAACGGTTCGCCGGCGAACCGGATCCGGTCGCGGGCCAGCACCGGACGCGGCACCGGGAGGGCGTCGGGGTTGTCGATCGGCGGCAGCATCGGCGGCAGGTCCAGGTCCGCCGCGGTGAACACGGCCACCAGACCCGCGGCCTCCGCCGGGACCGCGATCCCGTCGATCCGCGCGTGCGCCAGCGGGCTGCGCACGAACCGGGCGTGCAGCACCCCGACGTCGGGCAGGTCGTCGAGGAACCGCCCCCGGCCCTGCAGCAGTGCCCGGTCCTCGCGCCGCGGGACGGCGCGGCCCACGCTCGCCATCAGCACACCACGAGCTCGCGCGGGAACCGCGGCGTGAGGTTCTCGTGGCCGTCCTCGGTCACCAGCAGGATGTCCTCCAGGTGGTAGCCGTTGCCCTCGTCGATCCCGATCGGCTCGACGGCGAAGACCATCCCCGGCTCCAGCAGCGTGTCGGCGTGCGCGGCGATGTAGGGCTCCTCGTGCAGGCTGAGCCCCAGGCCGTGGCCGAGGAACCGGATCGCGGGGGCGAGCCCGCGGCGCCCGAACTCGCGCACGAAGAGCGTCCACAGCTGCCCGGTGGCGGTACCGGGGCGCACCTCGTCGCGGATCAGGTCCATGACGTCGTTCATCCGCGCCCAGGTGTCGCGCTGCCGGGGGGTGGACCGTCCGATCACGACCGAGCGACCGGTGTCGGAGAGGTAGCCCTGCCGGCTGACGAACACGTCGACCTTCACCGCGCGGCCATCCTCGAACGGCGTCGGGCCCGGCGACGGGTTGGACAGGGTGCTGCGGGTGCCCGCGGCCACCTGGATCATCACGATCTTGTCCGCGCCCCTTGCCAGCGCCCGGTCCGCGAGCAGCCGGTACGCCTCGTGCTCGGTCATCCCCGCCCGGAACGCGGCGTGCGCGTCGAGCTGGGCGTCCATCGCGATCGCCGCCGCCTCGCGCAGGTGCGCGACCTCGGCCGGGGTCTTGATCATCCGGGCGCGGTCGAACGCCGCGGCGGCAGGCTCGAAGCGGGCGTCCGGCAGCGCGGTGCGCAGGCTCGTCCAGCGGACGGCGGGCAGCACGTCGAGCTCCACCCCGATCCGGGCACCGGACAGGCCGCGCTCGCGCAGCATCTCCCCGAGCACCTGCATCGGATCCTCGGTGAACTCGTCGTAGCCGACGAGGGAGGTGATCGGGCTGCGCTCGCGGGCCTCGTCGACCTCGTTGGTGGTGAGCAGCATCGCCGAGTCCCCGTCGCGGGTCGCGAGCACCGCGAACTGCCGGTGGCGCATCCCGAGCGCCTGTGACGGCACGACGTACCCCGCGCCGTAGGCGACGTTGTCCACCGACACCGCGACCAGCGCGTCCAGCCCGACGCTCGCCATCGCGGCCTGCTGGCGGCCCCTCACGTCCCGATCCATCTCACGCCCCTCCCGGCGTCGGGCCCGCGAGCGCGGGCAGCACCGTCGTCCCGATCCGCGTCAGGTTCTCCGCGGTCTCGGCGAACCCCGTCGTGCTCAGCACGCATACCGCCGTGCACCCGCGGCGGGCGAGCGCGCCGAACCGCTCCGCGATCCCGGCCGGGTCGTCCAGCATCACCAGGCAGCGCACCGCATCGTCGGTGACCGCGGCGAGCGCCGCCGCCTCGTCGCCGGCGGCGCGTACCGCGTGCACCGTCTCCTCGGCCACACCGATGCGCAGCAGTGCCGACACCGGCCCGCCCCGCAGGATCCGGGCGATCCACGGCCGGTAGGCCTCGATCTCCCGTTCCGGCCGGTCGGTGACGACCACGACCTGCCAGGCGACGACGTCCATCGCCGGCGGATCGGCACGGGTCGCCCGCCCGTGCCGGACGCGCTCCAGCGCGTGCTCCAGGCCGGATCCGTGGAACAGCGACTCCAGCAGCACGCCGTCGGCGACGGCGCCGGCGGTCTCCAGCATCCGCGGGCCGCGCCCGCCCACGTACAGCGGCGGGACCCGGGCCGGGTCGATGTCCAGCCGCACCGCGGCGAGCGGTTCCGGTGCGTAGCGGACGGACTCGCCGCGCAGCAGCGCCGCGATCTGCTCGGCCGCCGCCCGGACGCGCCCGGCCGGGTCGTCGGCGGGCATGCCCAGCGGCCGGACGACGTGCTCCATGTTCCCGCTGCCCAGGCCCAGCCGCAGCCGCCCGCCGGACATCTCGTCGAGCGTGGCCGCGGCCCGGGCGATCTGCACCGGGTGGCGGGTCACCGGCATCGTGATGCCGATCCCGATGCCGATCGTGCTGGTCGCGGCGGCCGCCGCGGCGGCGAGCAGGAACGGGTCCCGGAAGAACCCCTGGTCGGGGATCCACAGGCAGCGGAACCCGAGCCGTTCGCCGAGCGCGGCCAGGGCCGCGACCTCGGCCACCGGCCCGCCGGGCACGTAGCAGAAGTCGACCGCGGGCGACGTCACCGCACCGCCACCTCGGCCGGGCCGGCGTCGAGGAACCGGACGATCCCGCCGGTGCCGATCCCGGCGAGGCCCATGCGCGCCGCGGTCAACCCGTCGCGGCGGTAGTCCCGCCCGGTGGCGGCCCCGGCCAGGGTGACCAGCCCGTCCATCACCGGCGTGGGGACGCCGGCCAGCCGCGCCCACTCCGTCCACGGCACCAGACCATGGCCGACGTCCTCATGCACGTAGCGGTGGTCGAGCGAGGGCGGGCTGCGGAACCAGCGGTTGGCCGCGCTGTGCTGCATCGCGATGTAGGTGCTGCCGGTGGCGGCGGCCTCGGGCGTGGTGTAGCCGGCGTCCCGGAACGCGTCGACGAACCGGACGGCGGGCGCGCCGAGCGCCGCAGCCAGCGCGAGCCGTTCCCGGTCCACGGCGTCGATCACGCGGCCGACCGAGGGGGTGGTGCCCTCGTAGTAGAAGTAGAAGTCGCCCCGGGTGTGCTCGACCCAGCCGGTGTTGAGCAGGATCTGCGGCGGATGCTCGACGGCGTTGAGGTTGGCGAGCCCCGTCTCCAGCACGCTGCCGCAGCGCCGCACCGCCGGGTACAGCGGGGCGACCAGCTCGTGCAGCTGCGCTGCGGCGCGGCCGGGGAACGCGGCGAACGGCAGCCGGGGCGCGACGTTGGAGATCCGCACGGCCGCCGGGCCGCACGTACGGCAAGCGTAGGTCAGGGTTGAGACCTCGGCGATGCGCAGCTCGCCACGGAACCCCTCGGCGCGCAGCGCGGCGTGCAGCGCGAGCGCCCCGCCCGTGCCGCCCGGGTTGAGGAACACCGGCTGCCCGGCCGTCAGGTGCGGTGCGAGCAGTGCGGCGTAGGGCGCGAGCGCGGTCGCGGGCACCACGAGCATGACCAGGTCGGCCCCCGACACCGCGGCGGCGAGATCGGTCGTCAGCAGCTCCGTCACCGCGAGGCCGGATCCGGCCGCCCCCTCCAGGGTGATCCCGCCGGCCTCGCGTACCGGGTCGAGGGGGGCGGGCGTGCGGCTGAACAGACGCACGGTGTGCCCGCGCAGCGTGAGATCCGCAGCCGCGGCGAGCCCACCGTTGCCCGCGCCGAGCACGGCGACCGTGGCCATCACATGCCTCCCCTGGTCGTGTCGGTCCCGTCCGTCGTCACTCGAGGTACGCCTCGACCTTGTCCATGTCGACCTCGACGCCCAGGCCGGGCCCGTCCGGCACGAGCAGCCTGCCGTCGACGAACCGCAGCGGCTCGGTGAGCACGTCGTCGGTGTAGTAGACGCCCGCGGTGGACGGCCCCGGCTCGCCGGACAGCCGCGTCACCGGGCACACGCTCGGCAGCCACGCCGTCGCCGACGCCGCACCGAGGTGCAGGTTCGCGGCGTTGCCGACACCCATCTCCACCGAGCCGCCGATGTCGGAGTACATGCCGAGCGTGGCCGCGATGTCGGCCTGCCGGCGGGCCCGGTACAGCCCGCCCGGCTTGGTGACGTAGAGCGAGTAGCAGGCCGCGGCGCGCGCGGCGTCGAGCTCCACGATGTCCAGCGCCGTCCAGGCCGACTCGTCGGCCATGATCGGTGTCGACACCCCGGCGGCCACCCGGGCCAGGCCCTTCGCACCGGCCACCGGCTGCTCGCAGAGCAGGATGCCGTACTCCTCCTGCGCCCGGGTGACGGCGATCGCCTCGTGCACGGTGGCATAGCCCTCGTTGGCGTCGACCCGGATCCGCACGTCCGGGCCGAGCGCCTCGCGCAGCCGCGCCACGACCTCGACGTCGCGGCGGGCGTCGCGCCCCGTCTTCACCTTGATCGTGCGCACTCCCTCGGCGACGGCGGTGGACGCCTCTTCGAGGCACTCCTCGATCGGCAGCAGGCCCAGCGAGTGCGCGACCTCGATCCCGTCGCGGTGCTTGCCGCCGAGCAGCGCCCAGACCGGGACGCCGAGCGCCTTGCCTGCGGCGTCGTGGCAGGCGATGTCCAGCGCCGCCTTGGCGTACGGGTTGCCCTTCACCGCCGCGTCCATCCGGGCGTGGATCACACCCAGGTGCAGCGGGTCGCACCCGATGATCGCGGGCAGCAGGTGGTCGCGGCCGAGGTGCACGACTGTCTCGGCGGTCTCGCCGTGGTGGCGCCCGTCCGCGCCGCCCCAGGTGGGCAGCGCGGGGGACTCGCCCCACCCGACGACGCCCTCGTCGGTCTGCAGCCGGACGAGCACGTGGCGGCCGATGGTGAGCTTGGTGTTCGACGCCCAGGTGTGCTCGCGGCGTTTCGGCAGCCGGACGATGGAGAAGTCTGCGCCCGTGATCTGCATCGGTCGTCCTCTCAGGTGGCCGGCTCCGGGGGTTCCCGGTCGCCGTCGGTGACCTCGGCGAGCACCCGCAGGAAGGCGGGATCGCCGAGGGTGGAGCGGGTGGACTCGAGATGGGTGGCCGCGGCGGCCCGCGCGGTCGCCGGATCGCCCGCGCGGATGCCGGCGACGATCGCCTCGTGCTCCTGGGCCGAGCGCGCCCCCCGACCGGGGAGCCCGAACGCGGCCCGCCGCGACTCGGTGAACAGCGAGTTGAGCTCGGCGAGCAGCCGGGGCAGCAGCGAGCTGCCGCTGGCCGTCGCGATCGCCTGGTGGAAGTCGATGTCGAGCCGGACGAGCTCGTCGACCGCGGATTCCGAGTCCGCCGCGGCCGCGCAGAAGCGCTCGTGCGCCTCCTCGACCGCGGCCACACCCGCTGGTCCGGCACCGGCGGCGGCCTCCGCCGCCGCCAGCTCGTCGAGCGCCCCCCGGACCTTGAGCAGGTCGAGGATCTCGTCGCGGTGCACCTGCAGCCAGCCGGCGAACGGCTCGTAGTAGCGCTCCCCCGGGCCGAGCGCGACGAAGCTGCCGCGACCGTGGTGGATCTCGATGATCCCGAGCGCCTGCAGGGCCCGCAGGCCCTCCCGGACGCTCACCCGGCTGACGCCGAACTCGGCCACGAGCACGCTCTCGGACGGCAGCTTGTCGCCCGGGCGGAAGTCGCCCCGGGTGATCGCCGCGAGGAGCTGGTCGCGGACCGCGTCCCCGCGCCCGCCCGATGCCAACGGTGTGAATGCCACTTTTCCAGGCCCCGGCTTCCTCGGTCGACGATGTGGTGCGTGCGTTTCTACGTGGCGAGCTCGCGACCCAGCCGGGCGGGCACGTCCGCCTCCCGCCGGGCCGATCCGAGATAGGCGGCGCACACCAGCGAGACCACCGCCGCGGCCACCAGGTACCAGCCGACGGCCGCGACCGTGCCGGTGCTCGCGAGCAGCTGCGCGGCGATGATCGGGGCGAACGCACTGCCGACGATCGTGCCGAGCTGGTAGCCCATCGAGAACCCCGAGTAGCCGACCCGGGTCTCGTAGACGCTCGCGAAGAACGAGGCCATGGCGCCGTAGCAGGCGCTGTACGGGATGAACAGCAGGCAGTAGCCCAGCAGCGCCAACCCGAAGCTGCCGCTGTCGAGCAGCCAGAGCCACGGGAAGGCGAGCAGGCCCATCCCGACCACCCCGCCGAGGAAGACCGGCTTGCTGCCCACCCGGTCGCACAGCGCGCCGAACAGCGGGATGGCGACGAACGCGAGGACCTGGCCGAGGATGACGAACATCAGGGCCTCGGTCCGCGTGAACCCGGCGGTGGTGGAGGCGTAGCTCAGGCTGAACACCGCCGCGCCGTAGACGGTGACGCCCGCGCTGACGTAGGCACCCGCGGTCAGCAGGATCTGCCGCCAGTCGTTGCGCAGCGCGACGACGACGGGCGCGGCCTCGGTTCCGGTGGTCCGCTTGACCTTGGCGAACTCCGGGCTCTCGTCCAGCGCGACGCGGATGACCAGCCCGACCACCACGAGCACGAAGCTCGCCAGGAACGGGATCCGCCAGCCCCACGAGAACAGCGCCGCCTCGGGCAGCTGGGCGACCGCGAGGAACGCGACGTTGGCCAGGATGAGCCCGGCGGGCGACCCGGCCTGGACCCAGCTGCCGTAGAAGCCGCGGCGTCCGCGCTCGGCGTGCTCGACCGTCATGAGCACCGCGCCGCCGTACTCACCGCCCGCGGACAGGCCCTGGACCAGCCGGAACAGGACCAGCAGGATCGGCGCCGCCACGCCGATCGTCTCGTAGGTCGGCAGCAGTCCGACGAACCCGGTCGCGAGCCCCATCATCAGCAGGGTCACGACGAGCATCGGCTTGCGGCCGAGGCGATCGCCGAAGTGGCCGAAGATCACGCCACCGATCGGGCGGGCCACGAACGCGACGCCGAACGTCGCGAACGACAGCAGCGTGCCGGTCAGCGGGTCGAAGGTCGGGAAGAAGAGCCTGCTGAAGATCAGCGCGCTCGCCGTCCCGTAGAGGAAGAAGTCGTACCACTCGATCGTCGTGCCGATGAAGGTCCCGACCGCGACCTTCCGCGTGCTGCTCGGAGCACTGCTCGTCACGCTGGCCTCCCGTGCATCCGGTCCACCCCGGCGGGGTGGAGTGCAGTGACGGTGCTGGATTCCGGCCACCCGCTGCCCTGCGGCGCGGCGGCCGTCGCGCCGGTGCCGGAGACGGTACGAGGTTGAATGACGTCGGTCAATAGTCGTCCTACAAGTAAGTGCGGCAGTGCTGGGTCTGGCCCGCCGCGTCCCATTCGTCCAAGCGCCCGGCGCCCGCGGATGGCTACCGTCCGGGAGATGAACACAGACCCGGCACCCCGACCCCCGGTCCACCGTGCACCCGGCGAGGGCCGCCACTACCCGATGAGCCGGATGAACGCGGTGTTCAAGGCGGACGGGACGGAGACCGCCGACCGCTACTCGATCTCGGAGTGGTGGCTGGAGCCGCACACCACGGGGGTGGGCGAGCACAGCCATCCCGAGGACGACGTCTTCTACGTCCTCGACGGCACGATGACCTTCCTCCTCGGCGATCGGTGGATCGACGCGCCGAAGGGATCGCTCGTGCTGGCGCCCGGCGGCACACCGCACGGGTTCTGCAACCGCACCGGCGAGCGGGCCGGGGCGCTCAACTTCTCCGTACCCGGCGGCTTCGAGCCGCGGATGCCGGGCATCGTGGAGTGGTTCCGCGAGCACCCGCCCGGCGATCCCGCGGCCGCGGAGGCTCGCCCGCCGGACCGTCCGGCCGGGGATCACGCACCTCTCGACCGGTAGCCGTCCGAGATCTCACTCGGCCGGACCCGGCTCCGCCCGCACGGAGATCGCGAACCGCCACCGGTCACGCCGCCCGCGCCGGGCGACGTTCACCGCGGCCGGCCCGAGCAGGAGGGCGAGATCGTCGCACCGCGCCACGACCCGCGGATCGGCGACGTAGCCCAGCCGCGGCAACACGGACGCGAGCTCTGCTCGCCCCCGCGTTTCGCCCGGCACGCCGCGGGCGACCAGCACCCCGTCGGAGGCGAACAGGCGCGCCGCGGCCCGCCCGTCGCCGAGCACGACGGCGTCCTCGAGCATCGTCTCCAGTTCCTCCGGCGACCTGGCGTCCATGTCGGCGTCCATGTCAGAACGCCAGGCCGTGCCGTGCGACGAGGGGGCCGGTCGCCTCCATGTCGATGTCGCAACCGTGACGCGCGGCCAGCTCGGCGAGACCCGCCGCATCCAGCGTGGGACCGAGCCCCGCCATCTCCCGGAACGCCTGCTCCAGCCCGGCCGGCGAGATGATCTCCAGGCAGGCGGCGGGCTCGTCGCTCGCGTTCCAGAACGTGTGCCACTGCCCGCGCGGCTTGACGATCAGGTCACCGGGCCGCGCCTCCAGCTCCACGCCGCCCAGGACGGCCCCGATCCGCCCCCGCGTCACGTAGGTGAACTCGTCCTCGTCGTGGTGGCGGTGCATCGGCGCCGCGAGCGCCCGCGGCGGGAAGAGGTGCTCGACCAGCGCGAACCGGCCGCCGGTCAGCACCCCGTCGATCATGAAGCGGTCCCGGACCCCGCCTGCGTCCGGGCTGATCTCCCCGGTGCCCGCCGCCAGCACCCGCGCCGCCAGATCCGTCGTCATCGCGACCTCCTCCGTCCGTGACGGCGACGCTAGGCAGCGACGGAGGCAGCGCCCATTCCAGCTTCGTGGCATTCCACCTCGTGGCGGCGGCCTCTACGCTCGCCGGGCATGACCGACCTCGGGCGGGCCGTCGACCGCATCGCCGAGCTCGGCGCGCGCCCGACCGATCTCGTCACCCTCTGGACGGGGATGAACGAGGTGCTGCGCCGGGCCGTCCCCCACTACACGGCGCCGTGCTCCTACACCCTCGACCCGGCGTCCCTGCTGATCACCAGCCATTATCACCCGCAGGTCACGGAGTTCCCGGCCGAGTGGCTCACGTCGGAGTACTACACCGACGACGTCAACCTGCTCGCGGACGTCGCCCGCTGTCCGAGCGGCCTCTCGACGCTCCACGACGCCACCGGCGGCGACCCCACCGGGAGCCCACGCTGGCAGGCGAACATGGCGATGGGCGGCGACCAGGAACTGATCCTCGCGTTACGCAGCCGCACCGGTGAGGTGTGGGGCGCCCTCGGCATCTACCGCGAGCCCGGCCGTCCGATGTTCGACGCCACCGAGCAGCGCTTCCTGCGCGCCGTCGCGCCGCACCTCGCCGACGGCGCGCGCCGGGCGCTCCTGGTCGGTGAGGCCACCGATCCCGAGTCGGCCGATGCGCCCGGCCTGCTCGTCCTGTCGGCCACCGGCGAGGTGGAGTCGCGCACGCCCGGTGTCGACCTCCTGCTCGCCGACCTGCCGGGCGCCGAGCTCGGTGCCGGGCGGCTACCCACGGCCGTCCGCTCCGTCGCGGCCCGGGCACGCGATCCCGGCAGGGGCGTCGCGATGGCCCGGGTGCTCTCTACCGGGGGCGCGTGGGTCGTGATGCACGGGGCGCGCCTCGACGGCACGACCGGCGGCCGGGTCGCCGTGATCCTCGAGCCGGTTCGTCCGGCCCCGATCAACCCGCTGCTCATGGCAGCGTTCGGCCTCACCGAGCGGGAGCGTGACGTCACGCGGATGGTGCTGCAGGGCGCGTCGACGGCCGAGATCGCCGCGACGCTCACCGTGTCGGCGCACACGGTGCAGCAACACCTGAAGTCGATCTTCGACAAGACCGGTGTGCGCAGCAGGCGCGATCTCGTCGGCAAGGTGTTCTTCGCCCACTACGAACCGCGGATGCGCGACAACGAGCGTCGTGTCGCCACCGGACGCCCCGCGCGCGGCGGGCCGGCTAACCGACCTGGCGCTCCCGCCCCTCCCAGTACGGCTGGCGGAGCTTGAACTTCTGGATCTTCCCGGTCGCCGTCCGCGGGATCTCGGTGCGGAACTCCACCGACGTCGGGGCCTTGTAGCCCGCCAGCCGCTGCTTGCAATGGGCGATCATGTCGGCTTCGGTGGCCTCCGCGCCCGGCGCGAGGACGACGAGCGCCTTGATCGTCTCGCCCCACTTCTCCGACGGGACGCCGATCACCGCCACCTCCGCGACGGCCGGGTGGGCGAAGATGACGTCCTCGACCTCGACGGAGTTCACGTTCTCCCCGCCGGTGATGATGATGTCCTTCTTGCGGTCGGAGATCGTCAGGTAGCCCTGGTCGTCGATGCCGCCGCCGTCGCCGGTGTGGAACCAGCCGCCGTCGAACGCCTCGGCGCTCGCGTCCGGGTTCTGCCAGTAGCCGTCCATGACGACGTTCGAGCGGACGAGCACCTCGCCGTCGCCGGAGATCTTCAGGCGCACGCCGAGGGCGGGCTTGCCGGCGCGGGACAGCTTCCTCGCACGCTCCTCGGCGGGAAGGCCGTCGTCGGCGGGATCGGCGCGGTTGAACGTCAGCAGTGGCGCGGTCTCGGTGAGGCCGTAGATCTGCTGGAACGTCCAGCCGAGCTGCTCGTCGATGCGCTGGATGGTGCGCGACGGTGGGGGCGCACCCGCGACGACGATGCGCACGCTGCCGCGGCCGGGCACCGGGCCGTCCGACGCGTCACGGGCCGCGGCGGCGTCGAGCGCCATCGCCCAGACCGCCGGCGCCCCGCACATGACGGTCACGCCGTGCTCGTCGACGCGGCGCAGGATCTCGGCCCCGTCCACCTTGCGGATGACGATGTTCGGCACGCCCAGGCCGACGGTGGCGTACGGCATCCCCCAGCCGTTGCAGTGGAACATCGGCAGCGTGTGCATGAGCACGTCGCGCTCCCACAGGCGCAGGTGCATCGCGAAGGTGAGGGCGTTGATCCACAGGTTGCGGTGGGTGAGCTGCACACCCTTCGGGTTGGCCGTGGTGCCCGAGGTGTAGTTGATCGTGGCGGTGGCGTCCTCGTCGGGCTCGGCCCAGGGGCGCGGCTCGGTGTCGAACCGCATCACCGCCTCCTCGGTCTCCGCGCCGAGGACGAAGCGGTGCCGGGCGCCGATGCCCTTGAGGTCGTCGTCCAGCTCGGGATCGACGAGCAGGACGTCCGCGCCGCAGTGCTCGATGATGAACGCCACCTCGTGGGCCCGGAGTCGGAAGTTGACCGGCACGCAGATGCGGCCCGTACCCGGCACCGCGTGCAGCAGCTCCATCAGGCGCGCCGAGTTGTGGCTGACCACGGCCACGCGCTCGCCCTCCCCGACACCGAGCGCGTCGAGACCCGCCTGCCAGGCACGGACCCGCGCGGCGAACTCCCGGTAGGTCGTCGTCGGGACCGGCGGCGCGGGCTGCAGCGGCTCGTCGACGACGGCGAGCGCGTCGGGGTAGGCCGTGACGGCGCGGTCGAGGAAGTCCGAAACGGTCAGTGGTACGCGCACGGGTGGGCCTCCGGTCGGCGACAACGGGTCGGCGGGATGATGGCCGGGCCGCCGCCGCCAGGGCAACCGGCCCGGCAACACCAGACGATCGTCAGAACGTGATCAACGGCTTGATGATGTTGTCCTCCTTGGTCGTCATCATGTCGAAGGCCCGTTGGATGTCGTCGAACGCGAAGGTGTGCGTCGTCATCGGCGTGGGGTCGATGCGGCCGGACTGCATGAGCCGGAAGAGCCGGTTCATCCGCTCGCTGCCGCCGGGGCACAGGCCGGTGTGGATGGCCTTGTCGTTCATGCCGAGCCCGAACGCGTCCAGCGGCAGCTGCAGCGGTGCGGGGTTCTCGCCGTGGTACCCGATGTTCGACACGCGGCCCGCCGGCCTTGGTGACCCGCACGCATGCCTCGAACGTCTGCGGGAAGCCGAACGCCTCGATCGCGGCGTCGACGCCCTCGCCTGCCGTGAGGTCCATGATCTGCTCGACGGGGTCGCCCTGGGTGAAGTCGACGATGACGTCCGCGCCGAAGCGCTTCGCGAGCGCCTGGCGCTCCGGGCGCGACTCCACCGCGATGATCTGCCCGGCTCCCATGAGGTTGGCGCCCATCGTCGCGCTCAGCCCGACCGGGCCCTGGGCGAACACGGCGACCGTCTCGCCGAACTGCAGGAAGGCGTGCTCGACCCCCATGAACCCGGTGGAGAGCATGTCGCAGGCGTAGACGGCGGTGGAGTCCTCGACACCGTCCGGGATCGGGGCGAGGTTGGCCGACGCCGCGGGCACGACGAAGTACTCCGCCATGTTCCCGTCGATCTGGCCGGTGTACTTGTAGCCGCCCAGTGGCCCGCCGCACTGGCTGGTGAACCCGCGCTGGCAGTAGCTGCAGCGATAGCACGGGGTGATCGCGTTGACGGCCACGCGCTGACCCTCGGTGAACCCGGTGACCGCCGCGCCGAGGCTGTGGATCACGCCGACGGACTCGTGACCGAGCGTGCGGTCCCCCGGGACCGGCAGCGCGCCCTTCACGGTGTGGACGTCGGAGGTACAGATGAGGGCCGCGGTGGTCCGCACGACGGCCTCTTCCGGGCCCGGCTCCGGGATCGGCTTCTCCATCACCTCGGTCCGGCCGATCTCCTTGATGACGAACGCCCGCATGGTCCCGCTCATGACCGACTCCCTTGTCGTTCCGCTGCAATACCGCCATCCTGCGCGATCGCATGGCGCGGGCCACTACCCGTTCGGATAGGTGATCCGCGCGGGCCGTGGGGATCATCGCGTTCACCCGGCGGGCGGGTTCCGCCGCGTCCGGGTCGACAGCGGCGCTGCGGTGTGGAGTATCGGTGCGTGCCCGGCGAGCAGCTCGACCAGACCGGTGCGGCGGGGCGGCGTGCGGCGCCGGACGGGCGCCGCACCCGGTGGGACGCGCACCGCGCGCAACGGCGGGAACAGCTGCTCGACGCCGCGCTGGCCGTCCTGGAGACGGCCGGTCCGGACTTCGGGATGGACCAGGTAGCCGCGCGGGCAGGCGTGACCCGGCCGGTGATCTACCGGCACTTCGCGGATCGGGCCGCGCTGCTGTCCGCGATGGGTGAGCGCGCGGTCACCCGGCTGATGCAGCGCCTGATGCCCGCTGTGTTCGCCGAGGGGCCGTTCCACACGCGGATCCGGACCTCGGTGGCGGCGTTCGTGGAGTTCCTCGACGAGTCGCCCGGGGTCTACCGCCTCTTCGCCCTCCATCCCCCGGTGGGGGGCCAGGACGTCGTGCGAGCGGGCGAGGAGTTCGTGGTCACGGCGGTGGGGGCGGTGCTCGGCGACTACCTGCGCGCGTTCGGTCACGAGGACGAGGTCATGGCCGAGGTGTGGGCGCGCGGCATCGTCGGCCTCGTCCAGCACACCGCAGAGTGGTGGGTGCAGGAGCGGACGATCGACCGCGACGCGGTCGTCGACCACCTCACGCGGCTGATCTGGGCGCAGATCGACGGCGTCGCCCGCGGGTACGGGATCGTGCTCGATCCGGCCGCCTCGTCCTCGCCCGACGACATCGCGAGACGCATCTCTCAAGGCGAGTAACGCCACTGCGAAGTTCGCGTTACTCGTTGTATACGGTACTCGACGAGCACGGCATGCATCCGTGTCAGGGGGAGAGGGGCATGCATGTCCGACGAGACGTCGGTGGTCGCGCCTGGGCCGCAGGATCCGGATCCGCATCTGGCGCCCGGTGGGCCACGCGCCGTGGCCCGCGGATGCCTGTGCTCGATCCTCGCGAACGCGGCGTACCGCGCAGGCGCCGCCGAGGAACCACTCGTCGATCCGCGGTGCCCGCTCCACGCCACGGACGGTCCCCCCGACTGACCCGCGGTGCGCGGGCACGGTCCCGCCCACCGCTGCCGACCGGGGCGGGGCCGGCACGGGGGATGCAGCCCCGCCCCGGTCACCCCGTCGCGGGTCGGCGACTGCCGCAGCCATGATCACCAGGAGTGTGACGGCAAGCCCGGATACGGGCGGCCCGTCTCACTTCTGGCGATCATGTTCGGAGTGGTGTGAGGTCCCGACATGACCAGCAAGCTCACCGAGCTCGGGATCGACTGTGCCGATCCCGACCGTCTCGCCCGGTTCTGGTGCTCGGTCCTCGGCTACGAGGTGCAGGACGAGGACGACGGGACCGTCACGATCGGGCCTGCCACGGTGGCGGGCGACCGCCCCGGACCGGTGCCACCGACGTTGACGTTCGCGCGTGTGCCCGAGGGCAAGACCGTCAAGAACCGGCTCCACCTCGACGTCAACCCCACCGACAGGGAGCAGGACGACGAGGTCCGCCGCCTGCTCGACCTCGGCGCTCGACACGCCGACGTGGGGCAGGGCGAGGAGAGCTGGGTCGTACTGGCCGACCCGGAGGGCAACGAGTTCTGCGTCCTCGCGGACCGCCGCCCCTGACCGGACGTCGCGTGACCCCGGAGCTCAGATCACCGCCAGCGGGTCCATCATCGACCCGGTCGCCCCGGCGATCTTCAGCGGCAGCGCGACGAACAGGAACTCGTACACCCGGTCCGCGGCCAGCTCCTCCAGATCCAGGCTCTCCATGATGTAGACGCCGCTCTCGATCAGCAGCTTCGTGTGCACCGGCTGCGGGTTGGCGGGCACGCCGGGATCGGGCGCGGGCTGCACCTCGAAGGTCTCGGTGTCGCTGCCCGCTGCGACCACCCCGCGCGCGACGAGCAGCTCCGCCACCGAGAGGTCGGGCCCCGGCGAGCGGTGCCGGGCCATCCGCGCGGCGTCGGGCCACAGACCCATGTAGCCGGTGCGGAAGACCACGACGTCCCACTCCCGGATCTCCACGCCCTGTGCGGCGCAGATCTCCTCGACCTCGGCCGCGTCCACGACCGAGCCCGCTGGCAGGCACTCCACCCCGCGGTGCCCCGCGACGTCCACGAGGACACCGCGGGTGAACAGCGGCGGCAGGCTCGCCGCGTCCCCCACCGTCGGGCCGAAGTCGCCCAGGTGCTCGGCCGCGCACGCCCCGCCGTACCAGCGGGCGTCCTCGCCGATCGTCATGTGGGCCAGAGCGTCGACGTGCGCGCCGGAGTGGGCCGTCGAGCTGATCACCTCGGTCATGCAGCCGAGGTGGGCGTCGTTCGCCGCGGGCGCCCACAGGTTCTCCCGCCCCACCCGCAGCCCCTGCGGGGTGCGGTAGGAGAGCACCTGGAACGCCGGGTGTCCGGGGAACAGCGGCATCCCCGGGAACCGGGTCGCGGCCAGCGAGTACGAGCGGCCGGTGCGCACCAGCCCCGCGGCGCGCACCCGCTGCCCGTCCGGCATCGCGCCGGCCGGACCCACCGCCACCGGACGGGTGGACGTCATTCCCCGGCCGCCGCGCGCACCGCCGCCACGACCCGCTCCGGCGTCATCGGCAGCTCGTCCACCCACACCCCGAGCGGGCGCAGCGCGTCGCTGATCGCGCTCGCGATCGCCGTCGGCGCGACGAGCCTGCCGCCCTCGCCTGCGCCCTTCACCCCGTACTCGGTGAACGGCGACGGGGTCTCCAGGTGCTCCACGACGATGTCGGGGATCTCGTGCATGCTCGGGATGAGGTACTCGCGGAAGGTCGGGCTGGCGAGGCTGCCGTCCGCGGCGTAGCTGTACTCCTCCATCAGCGCTGCGCCGATCCCCTGCGCCACCCCGCCGACGACCTGGCCCTCCACCAGCGGCGGGTTCATCACGGTGCCGCAGTCGTTCACGACGTAGTACCTGAGCACCGTGACCTGGCCCGTCTCCGGATCGACCTCGACGATCGGGATGTGGCAGGCGTGCGACACCATCGGGTAGAAGGCGCCCATGTCCGTGCGGTCCGCCGAGGGCGGGGTCGAGTACGGGTGGTCGTAGGTGTGCACGTCGACCAGCCCGCTGTACTCCCCCTCCGGGTTGTCGTGGGCGAACAGGTGCGCGCGCATCGCCACCTCGCCCATCGTCATGGACGTGCCGGGGGCGCCCTTGGCGCGGAAGGTGCCGTCGACGCACTCGACGTCCTCGGGCGCCATCTCCATGGCGTGCGCCGCGATGCGGATCATCTTGTCGCGGACGGTGCGCGAGGCGCCGCGGGCGGCCCCGGAGAGCATCACGGTGAGGCGGCTGCCACCCGGCCCGGCCGAGAGCGCCCCGGCCGTGGAGTCCGCGTAGACGATCGCGATGTCGGCCGGATCGATGCCGAACTCCTCGGCGACCACCTGGCTCACGACGGTCTCGGGGCTGTTGCCCCACAGCGGGCAGCCCAGCTCGACGCGCACGGTGCCCATCGCGTCCACCGACAGCTTCACGCTCTCCGGCGTGCTGGTCGCGGGCAGCGGCGGCTCGTCGTAGAGGAACCACCACTCGCTCGCGTTGTACGCGGTGCGCTCCTGGCAGGAGGCCAGGCCGATGCCGAGGTAGCGACCCTCCTCGCGCGCCCGTTCCTGCTCGGCCTGCCAGTGCTTGAGGTCGGCGAGCTCCAGCGCGCGGTCCAGGACGGCGGGGTAGTTGCCGCTGTCGTAGACGTTGCCGCTGGGAATCTTGTACGGGAACTGGTCGGGCTGGATGAAGTTGCGCCGCCGCAGCTCCACGCGGTCGATGCCCAACTCCTCGGCGGCCGCGTCCACGAGCCGTTCGAGGATGAAGTTGCCGGGATCCGCGCCCGCGCCGCGGAAGAAGCCCTGCTGCACCTTGTTGGTGAGCACGCAGGAGACGTCGTAGCGCAGGCTCGCGATCCGGTACGGGCCGGTGGGCTGCGACATCGCGTTGCCGTGCTGGCCGTGCGCGAACTGGAAGTAGGCGCCGTAGTCATCGACGATCCGCAGCGTCAGCGAGAGCATCTCGCCGTCCGCGGACAGGGCGAGCGCGGCGTCGTAGACACGGTCCGGGCCGACGTTGTCGTTGGCGGCGATGTTGTCCTGGCGGTCCTCCAGGTAGCACACGGGCCGGCCGGTGGCCTTCGTGAGCGCCCCGGCGACGGACAGGACCTTGGTGATGAAGTGCTTGCTGCCGAAGCTGCCGCCGACCGCGCACGGGATCATGCGCAGCTGGTTCGTGGGCACGCCGAGCATCCCGGCGAACGCCCACGGCAGGAAGTTGTGGAAGTTCGAGTTCGACCAGACGGTCATCGTGCCGCTGTAGGGGTCGTACGAGCAGACCGCGCCAGCGGTCTCCATGGGCGAGGCGCACATGCGGTGCCAGCGGCCCGTCCGGCGGACGACGTGGGCGGCGCGCGCCAGGTCGGCGTCGACGTCCCCGAAGTCGAGCGTGCGGTGGAAGGCGACGTTGGAGTCCAGGGTGTCGTGCAGGCGGGGGGCGTCCGGCGCCATCGCCGCGAGCGGGTCCACGACCGGGTCCAGCACCTCGTAGTCGACGTCGATCAACGCGCACGCGTCCTCGGCGAGGTAGCGGTCCGTGGCCGCGACGATCGCGACGGCCTCGCCCGGGTAGCGGACCTTCTCGGTCGCGACCGCGGACTGCGGCACCGGCTCGGCGCAGAACGCCGGCATCGGGTTGATGTGCTCCAGCGTCTCGGGCCCGGTCAGCACGGCGACGACCCCGGGCAGCGCCTTCGCCGCCGACGTGTCGATCGAGCGGATGCGCGCGTGCGCGTGCGGGCTGCGCAGCACCGCGGCGTGCAGCATCCCGGGGAGGGTGACGTCGGCGATGTAGCCGGCGCGGCCCGTCAGCAGCTTGGGGTCCTCCTTGCGAGGGACGGGCTTGCCGATCCAGCGGTAGCCGTTCCCTGAGCCGTTCTCCACCGTGGTCATGCCTGCACCCCGCTCGGGACCTGGTCAGCCGCCGCGAGCGCCGCACCAGCGGCGCACACCGACCGGACGATGTTCTGGTAGCCGGTGCAGCGGCAGAGGTTGCCGCCGAGGGACTCGCGGACGTCCTCCGGCGCGGGCACCGGAACGCGTTCGAGCAGCTCGCAGGCCGCCATGAGCATCCCGGGCGTGCAGAAACCGCACTGCAGGCCGTGGTTCTCCGCGAACGCCTTCTGCACGGGGTGCAGCCCGTCCGGGCCGGCGAGCGACTCCACGGTCGTGACCTCGCAGCCGTCGAGCTGCGCGGCGAACATCAGGCAGGAGCGGGCGGGGCGGCCGTCGACCCGCACCGTGCACGCGCCGCAGACGCCCTGCTCGCAGCCGATGTGGGTACCGGGCAGCTGCAGGGTGTCGCGGAGGAGGTCGACGAGCAGCGTGCGCGGTTCGACGAGGACGTCGTGGGCGGTGCCGTTGACGGTGACGGTGATCCGGACCTTCTCAGGCATTCCCATCCTCCCGGGCTGCATCGACGGCTCTGCTGATCGAGGTGGCGAGGGCACGGCGGGTGAGGACCCCTGCCAGGTGGCGGCGGAACTCGGCCGATCCGTGGCAGTCGCCTGCGGGATCGACGTTCCACGAGGCGATGGCGGCGGCCTCCCGGAGGAGCTCGTCCGTGGGCTGCCGGCCCGCGAGCGCATCCTCCGCCTCGGTCGCCCGGACGGGGCGGCGGTCCACACCGCACAGGGCGATGCGCGCGGAGCCGATCCGATCGTCGGAGTCGAGGCGGACGACGGCGGCGACCCCGCACACCGGCAGGTCGCCGTGGCGGCGGGCCATCTCGACGAACGCGCTGCCGCAGCGCTCCTGCGGAAGTGCCGGTATCCGCAGCTCGACGGCCAGCTCGTCCGGGTCGAGCGCGGTGGTGAACGGGCCGGTGAAGAACGCCTCGGCGTCCAGGACCCGCTCGCCGCCGACGCTCTGCGCGACGACCTGCCCGTCGAGGGCGAGCAGCGCCGCGGGCAGCTCGGCGGACGGGTCGGCGAACGCGACGCTGCCGACGACCGTGCCCCGCTCCCGTACGGCCAGGTGCGCGACCTGCGCTCCCGCCTCGGCGAGCAGCGGGATCCGGCTACGGACGACGTCGGAGGTCTCGACGCCGCGCTGCCGGGCGAGCGCCCCGATCCGGACGGTTCCGTTGTCGGACGCGACGTGGTCCAGGTCGGGCAGCCGGTTGAGGTCCACGATGACCGACGGTGTCGCGGCGCGCTGGTTCATCAGCCGGACGAGGCTCTGGCCGCCTGCGAGCGGGCGCGCCTCGGCGCCGTGCTCGGCGAGCTGTGCCAGTGCCTCGTCGATCGTGCGCGGCGCCAGGTAGTCGAATGCGGCGGGTTTCAACTCCACACCTCCTCGTGCGGACGGTCCGGGACGGTCAGTCGGCGGGCACTCCCATGGCGAGCGCGCCGAAGTGCTCGATGTGACGGCGCATCTCGTGCGCCGCGAGGTCCGGGTCGCGCCTGCGCAGCGCGTCCAGGATCGGCAGGTGGGCGTCGATGATCGGGGTGGTGTCGACGCGCAGGTAGGTCACGAGAGCGCGAATCTCGGCGTGCAGGGAGCGCCACATGTCGAGGAGCAGGCCGTTGCCGGCGGTCTCGAAGATCACCTCGTGGAAGCGGGCATCGTGGACGAGCTGGGCGTGCAGGTCGCCGCAGCGGTGGGCCTCGCGCATGGCCGCGATCTCCGCAGTGAGCGCATCGAGGACGGCGTCCGTGACGAGGGGGGCTGCGAGGCGCCCCGCCGTCTCCTCCAGCGCGGCGCGCACCGGGTACATCTCGCCGATCTCCTTCTCGGTGACCGACCGGACCCGCACACCCCGGTGCGCCTCGCTCTCGACGAACCGCATCGCCTCGAGGTCGCGCAGGGCTTCCCGGATGGGTGCCTGGCTGACGCCGTACTCCTTCATGAGCCGGCTCTCGACGATCCGCTCGCCCGGCGCGTAGTCGCCGTCGAGGATGCGGGTGAGGATCTCCTCGCGCAGCTGCTCGCGCAGCACCGAACGGGTGAGCACCCGGCGTTGCTGCACCGACACGCCAGGCCTCCTTGTGATCGGCATCACTGCCCTGTGCTCGATTATCGATAATCGTGCGGCGGGGTCAAGGGCCGACCGGCGTAGTGGCGGATGGCTCAGTGGGGCGGGGCGGGCCCTGCGGGGACGGTGGGGGGCGGGGCCCGCGGGGGGTAGCGGTGGCTCAGCCCGCGGGGCGCCTGTGGCGGGCCCGCGGCCGGGCCGGGCCACGGGTCCACCGCCCGGGCCCGACAATAGGCCCACCGCCGGGTCGGCCGGGCCCACCGCCGGGTCGGCCGGGTCTCCCCGATCAGCACCCCGCCGAGCGGCGCCTCATTGCCCAGCCCACCGGCGTCCTCGCAGAGCCCGCACACCCCTCGCAGACGCCGCAGGCCCTGCGAAGCGCACCCACACCCTGCGAAGCGCACCGGAACCCTGCGAAGGCGCGGCCCCGTCGACCAGGCTCAGCCCACCGCAGCGGCGGCAGGTGGTGGCAGTGGCTCAGCCCCGGCGGCGGCGGCGCGGCCCGTGGGGGCGGCGGTGGCGCGGCCCGTGGGGGCGGCGGTGGCGGGGCCCGGCAGCCGGGCCAGGCCACCGGTCCCGCCCAGCCCGCCGGCGTCCTCGCAGAGCCCGCACACCCCTCGCAGACGCCGCAGGCCCTGCGAAGCGCACCCACACCCTGCGAGGCACACCCTGCGAAGCACACCGGAACCCCGCGAAGCACGCCCGTCGACCGGGCTCAGGCCCGCGACGGCGCGGGGGCGCCGACTGAGCCCCGATGCCGCAGCAGCATCCCGATCTCGTGGACCACCGGATGGCGGTCCTCCTTGATCAGGAGGTCGGCCGCCAGCCGGCCCATCTCGTGGTACGGCAGCGCGACCGAGCTCAGCCCGGGCTGCATCCAGCCCGCCATCACCGAGTCGTCGAAGCCGACCACCGACACGTCGTCCGGGACGCGCAGCCCCGCCGCCGCCAGCGCCTGGTAGGCGCCGAACGCGACGCGGTCGTTGAGGCAGATCAGCGCGGCCGGGCGGGTGCGGCGCAGCAGCGCCGAGACCGAGGCGTAGGCCTCCGCGGGTGTCCACTCGCAGTCCAGGAGCCCGGCGACCGAACAGCCCGCCTCCGCCAGCCGTGCCCGGATGCCCCGTAGCCGGCGCCGCCCGGCCAGGACGTTGCGGTAGCGCCTGCCGACGACGTGGATCCCCTCGCGGTGCCCGGCCGCGAGCAGGGCCGCCGCCGCCTCCCGGCCGCCGTCCACGTCGTCCGGCACTACCGCGGGACCCGGCAGCGGGTCCGCCAGGCAGTTCAGCAGCACCGTCGGCAGGCAGCGGACCGCAGCCGAGAGCGTCACCGTGCGGGTGGCGAGGCAGCCGTAGATGAGGCCGTCCACCTGACGGTCGATCATGCCGTGCACGAGATCGTCCTCGACGCTGGGGCTTCCGTCGCTCTCGGCGATCAGCAGCAGCCGCCCGTGCGTGACGGCCGCGGCGGACGCGCCGCGCACCATCTCCCCCGCGTACGGCTCGGCCGCGATCGCGTCCGACACCAGCCCGATGATGCGGCTCGTGCGGGAGCGCAGGTTGCGCGCCGCGAGGTTCGGCCGGTAGCCCAGCTCCGCGGCGGCGGCCTGGACGCGCGCCCGCGTGGCGGGGGCGATGCGGGCCTCCTCGGATCGTCCGGTGAGCACGGCGGACGCCGTGGACTGCGCGACGCCCGCGCGCCGGGCCACGTCCCGCAGCCGCACCCGGGGAGCCGGCTCCGCTCCGCTCATCGACGCACCCCGCCTGCACCGGAGGGCGCACGCGGCCCCCCGGATCGCCGAGTCTAGCCACGCCCGGAAGGCGGCGGATGCCTCGTGACCAGGGCCGGGATGGCGCGCGGGGGTTGGTCGCGCCGCGCCGACGCGGAATGCTCGGCGGGACGCCGTCGCGAGGAGTGAGAACCATGTCCGTGCTGTCCGCCGTGGTCGAGGCCACCCGTTCGGGCCGCGTCGAGATCCTCGACCTGACCACCCCGTTGCAGGAGTCCACGCCGATCCTGGAGCTGCCCCCGCCGCTGGCCAACACCCACCGGTTCGAGCTGGAGCTGCTCTCCCGCTACGACGAGAAGGGCCCGGCCTGGTACTGGAACGACATCCACACCGGCGAGCACACCGGCACCCACCTCGACGCGCCCGTCCACTGGATCACCGGACGCGACGGCCTCGACGTCTCCCAGGCGCCGATGACCACCCTCGTCGGGCCCGCCGCGGTCATCGACATGACGGGCGAGGTGGAGAAGGACGCGGACTTCCTGCTGGAGATCGAGCACGTCCGCGCCTGGGAGGCCGAGCACGGCCCGCTGCCGGACGGCGGCTGGCTCCTCTACCGCACGGGCTGGGCCGCCCGCGGGGACGACGCGGCCGCGTTCGCCAACGCCGACGAGTCCGGCCCGCACACCCCGGGCGTGTCGGTCGAGTGCGCGCGCTGGCTCGCCCGGGACACCCCGATCACCGGCTTCGGCGTGGAGACCGTCGGCACGGACGCCGGTGCGGCGCACTCGTTCGAGCCCGCGTTCCCGTGCCACTCCGAGCTGATGGGCGCGAACAAGTGGGGGCTCACCAGCCTGCGCGGGGTGGACCGGCTCCCGCCCACCGGCGCGGTGCTGATCGTGTGCCCGCTGCCGATCGTCGGCGGCTCCGGCAGCCCGGCTCGCGTGCTGGCGCTGGTCGAGAAGTGACGGTCGCGGAGGTCGTCGGGACGGTCCTCGCGCGGCTCGGGGTCGGGGTCGCGGCGGGCGTGGTCGGCTCAGGGAACTTCCACGTCACGAACGCCCTGCGGGCCGGCGGCGTCCCGTTCGTCGCCGCCCGCCACGAGGGCGGCGCCGCCGTGATCGCGGACGCCTACGCGCGCACGTCCGGGCAGGTCGCGGTGCTCACCGTGCACCAGGGGCCGGGGCTGACCAACGCGCTGACGGGGATCGCCGAGGCGGCGAAGAGCCGCACTCCCCTGCTGGTCCTGGCCGCGGACACGGCGGGGGCGGCGGTGCGGTCGAACTTCCGCATCGACAGCGACGCCGCGGTCCGCTCGGTGGGTGCGGTGGCGGAGCGGGTGCACTCGCCCGCCTCGGCGGTCGCCGACGTGCTGCGCGCCTACGGGACGTGCGTGCGGGAGCGGCGCACGGTCGTCCTCGCGCTGCCGCTGGACGTGCAGGCGCAGCCGTGCACCGTCCCGGACGCGCTACCCGCGGTGACGCCGTGGATCGCGCCGCGGCCCGGGCCGGCGGCCGTCGCCGAGCTGGCCGCGCTGCTGGACGCGGCGGCGCGCCCGGTGTTCGTCGCGGGCCGCGGGGCGTTCGGGGCGGCGCCCGAGCTGGTCGCGCTCGCGGACCGGTGCGGCGCACTGCTCGCGACGTCCGCCGTCGCGAACGGCCTGTTCGCCGGGCAGGAGTGGGACCTCGGCATCTCCGGCGGGTTCGCCACTCCGCTCGCCGCCGAGCTGATCGCCGGATCGGACCTGGTCGTCGCCTGGGGCGCGTCGCTCACGGTGTGGACCACACGCCACGGGGCCCTGATCGGCCCGGACGCCGCCGTGGTCCAGGTCGACGACGACCCGGCGGCGCTCGGCGGGAACCGGGCCGTCCGGCTCGGGGTGGTGGGCGACGTCGCCGCCACCGCCCGGGACGTGCTGGCGGCCGTGCGGGGCGGGCCCGGGCAGCGCACCGACGAGGTCGCGAAGCGGATCGCCACGGAGGGACGGTGGACCGACCTGCCGGTGGACAGCGACGGCCATGACGGCAGGATCGACCCCCGCGCGCTGTCCGCCCGGCTGGACGCGCTGCTGCCCGCCGAGCGCACCCTCGCGATCGACTCCGGCAACTTCATGGGCTACCCGGCGGCCTACCTCGCCGTCCCGGACGCGGCCGGGTTCTGCATGACGCAGTCCTACCAGTCGATCGGCCTGGGGCTGGCCACCGCGATCGGGGCGGCGCTGGCCCGGCCGGACCGGCTGCCGGTGGCCGCGCTCGGCGACGGCGGGTTCCTCATGGGGATCTCCGAGCTGGAGACGCTCGTCCGGCTGGGGATCGGGATGCTCGTCGTGGTCTACGACGACGCGGGCTACGGCGCGGAGGTGCACCACTTCACCGGCGACGACCACGCCACCGTCACGTTCCCCGACGCCGATCTCGCCGCGATCGCCGCCGGGTACGGCTGCGCGGCCGCGACCGTGCGCTCGCCCGCCGACCTGGACGCCGTCGCGGACTGGCTCGCCGGGCCGCGGGACCGGCCGATACTGGTGGACGCGAAGGTGACCGCAGACGGGCCGTCGTGGTGGCTCGCGGAGGCGTTCCGGGGTCACTGACCGCGGCACACCGGCCGGGGCGCTCAGGACGCCGTCCGCCCGCCGCCACGCGCTCGTGCGGGTGGTGGCACATACCCGCGGGTGGTGGCACACACCGCAGACCGTGTGTGCGAGCACCACGGGATATGTGCGAGCGCCGCGGGGTCTGTGCGAGCGGCACCGGCCCCGGCGCGGGTGGTCCCACATGTGTGCGAGCGGCGGCACATACCCGCCGGTGGTGGCACACACCGCAGACCGTGTGTGCGAGCGCCGCGGGGTCTGTGCGAGCGACACCGGCCGGTCGGGGCGGGCGCGGACGCGAACCCGGCGCGGGTGGTCGCACATATGTGCGAGCGGCGGCACACACCCGCCGGTGGTGGCACACACCGCAGACCGTGTGCGCGAGCACCACGGGGTCTGTGCGAGCGGCGCCGGCCGGTCGCGGGCGGGCGCGGCGGGCCCTCACCCCGGGATCACCTCCCCGCGAACATCCGGTTCAGCGCGGGAGCGACGTCACGGTGGGTGTGCACCCGGGCGAGCCGGCCACGGCCGAGGCGGGCGAGGTCGGCCGCGAGCGGTGCGTCGTGCTCGCCGTCGGCCTGCAGCAGGACGTGCAGCTCGTCGAAGCGGCGGGCGAGCGGGCGAGGGTCCGGCCCCGCGTTGTGCACGGCGTCGGTGAGCAGCACGGCGGTGCGCCGCCGCGCCGCGGACCGGTGCAGCTCGGCGTGCGCCACGGCGAGCGCGAAGTGCACGTTGGTGAGCCCACGGGCGCGGATGCGCAGCAGCGCGTCCAGCACCTGATGCCCGGTCACCGGTGCGTCGAGCGGGGTGAGCACCGCCGCGTCCGACCAGAACGCGACGACGGCGAGCCGGTCGTCGGCGAGATCGGCCGACAGCGCACCGACGGTCGCGGCGGCCGTGCGGACCTTCTCCCCGCGCATCGAGCCGGACACGTCCACGACCAGGGCGACGGCCTGGCGCGGGCGCATCCGCTCGCGCACCACGATGTCGGCGTCCTCGGGGACGGGACGCTCGGTGAGCACCTCGATGGTGCGGTCGAGATCGATGTCGTCGGAGCGGTAGCGGTACGGCACGGAGGCGAGCCGGCCCGCGCCCCGCTCACCGCGCACCTCGCGCGGGCGGCGGCGCACGGCGAGCCGCCGCGCGATCCGCCGGGCGAGCGCCGCCACCTCGCGGTCGACCGGCTCGTCCTCCAGCAACCGGTCGAGATCCCGCAGCTGCGACCGAGCAGACGTCACCAGCACGCCCTGGCCGCCCGCCGGGCCGTCCCCGGCGGGGCCCGGCAGCCCCCCGGCGAGGTCGACGACCACCGGCGCGCCGCCCCCCGACCGGTAGAGCGCCGGGGCCTCGTCGAGGCGCTTGGGCTTGCGCCGCAGCGGCGCGAGCATCCCGCGCGCCGACGGGAGCGCGACCGCGTTGGGGACGTCTATCCGGTGCGGTCCCGGCGCCGCACGCCGGGGCGCGAGAAAAAATGGTTCTCCCAGATCTCGGTGATCACCGCCTCCGGCGTCGCCTCGCCCGCCTCGTCCACGCCGATCCGTGCCGAGAGCGCCAGCTGCGCGGCGTCCAGGACCACCTGCTCGTACCCGCCCTCGTGCAGGCCGGCCAGCTCGGCCGCGATCGCGACCAGGTCGATCGCCCCGCGCACGCTGGAGCCGCGCCGCAGCTCGGGGTGCACCCGGGTCGCGCGGGTGAGCGCCACGGCGTCGGCGATCAGCCGCTCGTCGGTGCTGCCGGTGCGGACCGCGACGATCGCGCGCTCGTCGCCCTCGTCCTGGTAGCCGATCGCGAGCCGGCACCACCGGTCGTAGACGGAGTCGGAGATCCGCGCCGTGCCGACGTTGTCGAACGGGTTCATCGAGGCGAGCACCCGAAACGTCGCCCCGGCCGTGATCGTGCCCACCCGCGGCACCTCGACCTGCCGCTCGGCCATCGCCGCGAGCAGCACGTTGAGGGTGTCCTCGGGGGCCCGGTTGAGCTCCTCGATGTAGAGGAACCCGCCCTGGCGCATCGCGGACACGAGCGGGCCCGGCACGAAGTTCTCCGCCGAGTAGTCCTCGCGCAGCACGCGTGCGGGGTTGTGGTGGCCCACCAACCGGGCCGGGGTGAGCTCCGCGTTGCCCTCCACCAGCGCGAACGGCACTCCCCAGTTCGCCGTGATCGCCCGCAGGATCGTGGACTTGGACGTGCCCGGCGGCCCCTCCAGCAGGACGTCGCGCCCGGCCGTGACCGCCGCGAGCACCAGGTCCAGCTCGCGGCGGCGGCCCACCACGTCGCGGGCGATCTCATCGCGGCGCGCCGCGCCGGTGGAGACGGTCACGCGTGCGGGATCTTGTACGGCGCGGTGCCGCCCGCGTCCACCACCATCGTCGTTCCCGTGACGTAGCGGGCCTCTTCGGAGGCCAGGTAGAGCACGGCGTTGGAGATGTCGATCGCCTCGACCCACGGGATCGGCAGCGCGTTGACCATCTTCATCCCCTGCTCCGCCTCGTCGCGGGTGGCGTCGGATTTGCCGAGGAAGAGCTGGTAGATCGACGGGTTCTGCACCATGTCCGTGTCGACGGTCGTGGGGTGCACCGTGTTGACCCGGATCCGCTGCGGGGCCAGCTCCACCGCGAGCACCCGCATCAGCCCGACGACGCCGTGCTTGGCCGCCGTGTAGTGCGCCAGGTTGCCGAACGCGACCAGCCCCGCCGTCGAGCTGGTGATGATGATCGATCCGCCGCTGCCCTGGTCGATGAGCGTCGGCAGCGCGGCCCGCACGGTCTTCCACACGCCCGTGAGGTTGACCTCGATCATCTCGTCCCAGACCTCTTCGGTGAGCTCGTGGGCGGGCGCGAAGCTGGCGATGCCCGCGTTCGCGACCACCACGTCCAGCCGCCCCAGCTCGGTCACGCCCTCCGCGACCGCGGCCTGCATCGCCGCGAGGTCGCGGACGTCGGCCTTGCAGGTGACGATCCTCCGGTCCAGCGCCTCGACCTGCTTGGCCGTCTCCGCGAGATCGGCCTCCGTCGCCATGTCGTACGGGACGCTCCCCAGCTGCTCGCAGACGTCCACGGCGATGATGTCGGCGCCTTCCTCCGCCAGCCGCAGCGCGTGCGAACGCCCCTGGCCCCGCGCGGCACCCGTGATCAGCGCGACCTTGCCCTCGACCCGACCCATGCCGACCTCCGATCCACGCCCGGCGGCCCCGTTGCCACCCGTCGGCCCCCGACACCTAGCAGCAGTCGTGAAGCATTGCCAACCACCGTCCGGTCATTCCGGAACGAGAACCGCGGATCCGAGCACCCGGCACGCCAACAGCGCCACCTCGACGTCCAGGCGCCGCTCGACCAGGGGGCAGCCCCGCGCCTGTACCGCACGGCGGATCCGGTACTGGACGGTGTTCCGATGCAGGTGCAGCTCGGCCGCCGTCGCGGCGAGGCTGCCGTCGTGGGCGAGGTAGGTCCAGAGCGTCTCGCGCAGCCGGGCGTGCGGCTCGTCGTCCGCGGCGAGGCCGCCCAGCACCGCGCGCACCCACGGCCCGGCCTCGGCGGGATCGGCGCCGAGCAGCGCCAGCGGGCCCAGCGCCGCCATCGTCGTGATCCGCAGCCGGTGCCGCGGCTCGGCCACCAGCGCCACGGACTGCGCCCGGACGGCCTGGCGGTGCGAGGCCCGGAACCCGTCCAGCCCGTCCGCGGGATCGCCGAGGGCCGCCCACGCACCCGGCCCGAGCGCGGCGCCGTCGGGGACCTCGGGGGCGCCGGGGAACCAGATCCACAGCGTGGAGGCGTCCGGCGCCACGACCAGCGGCGTCCGCGCGCAGCCCACCGCGGCGGCCAGCGGCGGGACGAGGCGTTCCAGGTCCGGGCCGCCGTCGTCGCTCCACAGGACGGCGGCCCGGTGCGTGCCGGCGACGTCGTAGCCCGGCGGTGCGTCGCCGGTGCCGCCCGCGAGCAGGGCCGTGACCCTGGCGAGGCGGGCGGTGTTGCGCCGCGACAGCCACTCGTCACGCTCGGCCTGGTAGGCGGCGACGACCTGCTCCGCGATCGCGTCGACGAAGCTGAACGTCACCGAGGTGAGGTCGCGCGCCGCGCCCACCAGCTCCTCGGCGCCGACCCGGCGTCCGCCGATGCGCGTGAGCATCTCCTGCTGGAACGCCGCCTGCCCCAGCCGGTACGCGCGCAGCATCACCGAGATCGGGACGTTCTGCTGGGCCAAGCGGCAGGCGAGCTCGACCCCGGCGTCGGGCGCGACGGCGTCCCTGACGGGGGCGCCGCTCGCGAACACCGCGAGCCCGCCGAGGACGGTGTCGTGGACGGTCGCGGCGAGCAGCGCCCGCAGCCGCGGCTCCGCGGCGAGGCCCGGTACCGCGGCGGTGATCTCCGCGACGACCGTGGCGAGCAGCTCGTCCGGCTCCGCGAGGAGTGCCGCCGCGACCTCGCGGAGCGTCTCCGAGGCGCCCTCGATCATCGCCGGACCGTACCCGGCGGAGGCTCCCGGTCAGCCGTCAGCCGCGGCCAGCGGGACGAAGTCGACCTTCTCCCGGACGCCGCAGTCCGGGCAGCACCAGTCGTCCGGGACGTCCGACCAGGCGGTACCGGCGGCGAAGCCCTCCAGCTCGTTGCCCTCGGCGACGACGTAGGTGTAGCCGCAGCCGGGGCAGCGGGCAGCGGCGACGTCCGCAGCAGCCGTGCTGGCGGCAGCCTCCGCTGCGCCGCCCTCGGCAGTGCCGGCGCGACCGGCGGCCACCGGGACCGGGTAGCGGGCCAGCAACTGCTCCCGCTTCGACAGCTGCACGTTCGCCCGGCGCAGGTCGCCGTCGTAGTGGGCGACGACGAGCGGGTCCATCAGCCTGCGGAACAGCGGCGGCACCAGGGCCGTCACCATCATCCCCGCGTAGCCGGTGGGCAGGACGGGCGCCTCGGCGAAGTCACGGAGGGTCTGGAAGCGGCGCGTAGGGTTCGCGTGGTGGTCGCTGTGGCGCTGCAGGTGGTAGAGGAGCACGTTCGTGGCGATCTGGTTGGAGTTCCACGAGTGCGCGGGAGTGACCCGCTCGTAGCGGCGACGGTCCGGGGGCCCGACCTTCCGGCGCAGCATCCCGTAGTGCTCCATGTAGTTGACCAGCTCCAGCAGCGTGACCCCCCACACGGCCTGGATCAGCAGGAACGGCACGATCCCGACCCCGAGCCAGGCGACAAGGCCACCCCAGAGCACGGCCGACAGCAGCCACGAGTTGAGCACGTCGTTGCCGATGCGCCACGGGTGGCGCCCGCGGCGGGCGAACCGCTTCGTCTCCAGCCGCCAGGCGCTGCGCAGCGAGCCGAGGACCGTCCGCGGCCAGAACGCGTAGAAGCTCTCCCCGATGCGGCTCGACGCCGGGTCCTCGGGCGTGGCGACGCGGACATGGTGGCCGCGGTTGTGCTCGATGAAGAAGTGGCCGTAGAAGCACTGCGCGAGGGCGACCTTGGCGAGCCACCGCTCGGCGGACTCGCGCTTGTGCCCGAGCTCGTGCGCGGTGTTGATCGCGACTCCCGCGACGGAACCCGCCGTGAGCGCGAGCCCGAGCACGCCGACCCAGGTCAGGTCCTGCGTAGCGACGTACCAGGCCGAGGCGGCGAACCCCGCGTACTGGACGGGCAGGAAGGCGTAGGTCACCCAGCGGTAGTAGCGATCCTCCTCCAGCGCCTCCACCACCTCGTCCGGCGGGTTCGTGGGATCGTCGCCGGTGATCAGGTCGATCAGCGGGACGATCACCAGCAGCACCACCGGGCCGACGTAGAGGGCGGCGGCGAGGCCGGTCCAGGCGTGCAGGCCCATCGCGACGAACGGCAGCACCGGCACCACCAGTCCGAGCAGCCACAGGTACCGCTTGGGGTCGTGCCAGGTGTCCCGTCCGTCGACCGGCCGCGACAGCGCGTAGGTCCTCATCCCGTCCTCCCCGTCCGAGCTGGTACGGCGACGCTACGAAGCGGGGCGCCGCGTTCCATCGGTCTGCGGACCGAAGCCGGCCGCCCGGGTTGTGCGCCGGGCACGAACCGTCACCCGGTGGGGGGCGTCGGCGTTGGGAGGACGACACTCGCACCGCCGCGACCGAGGGAGGCGACCGCGTGAGCGCATCGACCGCGACCACCGACGTCGTCCGCCGGCTCGTCGGCTCTCGCCTGGACCTGCTCCGGGAGTTCACCGGGCTGCCCGCGGTGTTCGGCGGGGCCGTGGAGCACGGCAGCACCGAACGGATCGTGATCTCGGAGCTGCGCGGCACCCTCGGACGCACCCTGGACGGCCTCGCCGTCCAGCGCGGTCGCGGGCTCGGCGGTCTCGCGCTGGCCCGCGCGCGTCCCTGCCTCGTGAGCGACTACCGCACCAACGCCACCATCACCCACCACTTCGACAGCCAGGTCGTCGACGGCGAGCAGCTCACCGGCGTGCTCGCGTTCCCGCTGCGGGTGGGCGCCGACGTCGTCGGTGTCGTGTACGGGGCCTCCCGCGACGGCCTCCCGATCGGCGACGTCGCGGTGCGGCGCACCGGCGGGATCGTCCGCAAGCTGGAGGTGGAGCTCTCCCGGTTGCTGGCGCCGCCCCGGGCCGAGGCGGGGCGGCTCTCCACGCAGGAGGCGCTGGCCGAGCTCAGGGACGTCGCCGCTCGCCAGACCGACCCCGAGCTGCGCGCCCGCCTGATGCGCGCCCACCGCAGCCTCGCGGGCCCCGCGGCCGACCTGCCGCCGGACGTCCGGCTCGCGCCGCGCGAGCAGCAGTGCCTCGCGCTGGTCGCCACCGGTGCCACGAACGCGCAGATCGCCGAGGAGCTCGGCCTCACCGTCGAGACGGTGAAGACCTACCTGCGCAACGCCATGCGCCGCCTCGAGGTGGGCAACCGCACGGCCGCCGCGCACGTCGCGCGGACGGCCGGGCTCATCTGAGCGGGCTCAGCGGATCCGCGCGCCGTACACGCGGTCGACGGTCATCGTCATGAGGACGCGCCGGTCCGCGACCATCACCGCCCGGTACTCGGCCCAGTCCGGGTGCTCCCCCGCGGCGCGGCGGTAGTAGCCGACCAGCGCCTCGACCTCCGGCCCGTCCGGGTCCGTGCCAGGGCCGGTGAGGGTGGCGACCCCTTCGACCGTCGCCCAGGCCCACCCGTCGGCGCTGGTGACCTCCAGCGTCGCGCGCGGGTCGCGGCGCAGGTTCGCGGTCTTCGCGCGGCCCTCGGTCATCGACACCAGGATCACGCCCGCGTCGGGGTCGTAGAACGGTGTCACGGGCGAGAGCTGCGGACGGCCGTCCGACTTGATGGTGGCGAGGACTCCGAGGCGGGCCTCGGCGAGCAGCGCGTGCGGGTCGAAGGCAGTGGTGGCGGGGTTCATGACCGGGCCAACACGGCGCGCCGCCCGTGTCATCCCGGGATCAGGCGACCGGGACCGTGAGGGCCGCGGTGTACCCGGACCCGACGGACCCCGTCATGGCGGCCATCTGCTCCTCGACCCCGTCGGAGAACACGGTGTCCGAGGCCAGGGTGATCCGCGAGAGGTTCTCCACGCTCTGCTCGTAGCCCGCGGTCGCGTACACGGCGGCGCAGGCCTCCTGCGGGAACGCGAGCTGCGACGTCGTGATCGCGTTCGCGCCGGAGGTCGCCTCGTCCAGCGAGGAGAACACCTCGAAGTGCACGTGCGGCCAGCGGCCGGAGTAGCAGCCCGGGAAGATCGACGTGAAGGCGACCGCGCCGTCCTGGCCCGCGACCTGCACGCCGCGCAGGTAGTTCTGGTCCTCCCGGGTGTAGAGCGAGTAGTCGCCCGCCCGGTCGCAGTGCCAGACGTAGACGGCCGCGCCGGGCATCGGCGCCCCGGCGAGGTCGGTGACCGTCAGGGACAGCGTCAGCGGGATCCCCTCGGCGGTGCCGGAGAGCGTGCCGAAGCTCGACCGGATGTCCGAGCGGACGACCCCGGACTCGGTGAGCACGTTCGGGCCGTTCGAGCCCTCCCCCGGGTACGGGCCGGCGGTCTCCTGCGGGATCTCGCCTTCGGAGCCCTGCGCGACGGCGACCCCGGACGGGCCGCCCGGACCGCCGGCGCACGCGGTCGCCGTCAGCAGGCCGGCCCCGGCGAGCAGCCCGAGCAGGCGGCGGCGACCCATCAGCCGGGGCAGGTCGTAGCCGAGGCCGCGGTCCAGCTCGTCGTCGGGGTCGTGGGTGTGGGGGTGGCCGGGGGTCACCGGGTGCTCCTCTCGTCGCGTGCCGTCCAGCCTGCCGGGCGAACCTGTGCCCCCGCTGTGTAGGTGTCGGGACCTTCTGTGTGCTCGCCGTAACGCCACCGCCACCGTCGGCGAACACCGGTACACACCGAGCCGGAGGTGCCCGTGATCACCGACGAGGGCGGGATGCCGCAACCCTGCAGGCCCGTGAAGTGGCTCGACGTCCGCCAGCTCGTGACGACGTCGGTCGACGTGCTGCAGGCGTCCTCCTTCGCCCGCTTCGCCGACAAGCGCGAGGCGATGGCGGCGAGCCCGCGGGAGTTCTACACGCTGGCCACCCCGGACGGGGCGACGGTGTGGATCGACTTCGTGTCCGACACCGGCGACGGCTTCGACGCGACGTTCGCCACCGCCCGCTGCCTCTCCGGCGCGGCGCGGATCGAGCAGGCCGCCGCGTTCGCCGACCGCCCGCAGCGCGCGGACCTGCTCGTCCTCGGTGGCGACGAGGTCTACCCGGTGGCGTCGGCGCAGGTCTACGAGGAGCGGTTCGTCTCCGTGCTGCGCCGCGCGGCGATCCTCGAGGGCGTCGCGGACCGGCCACCGCTGCTCGCCCTGCCCGGCAACCACGACTGGTACGACGGGCTGGGCGCCTTCCGGCGGATCTTCTGCGAGTCCCACATCGACCGTCCGGCTGGCGACGGCCCGCCCGCGCTACCGGTTCCGCCGACCCGGCAACGCCGCAGCGTGGGCGGCTGGGGCGCGTTCCAGTCGCGCAGCTACTTCGCGGTGCAGCTCGTCCCCGGCTGGTGGCTGTGGGCCGTGGACGGCCAGCTGAACCGGCCGATCGACGTGGAGCAGCTGACCTACTTCCGGGCCGCCCGCACGCAGCTGGGCGCCGATGACCGGATCGTGCTGTGCACGGCGACGCCGAGCTGGCTGGAGGCGCGCGGCGAGGACCTCTACCGGGCGCCGGCGGACAGCCCGCTGTTCACCACCCTGTGGTTCGTCGACCGGACCCTCGGCCCGACCCAGCGCCACCGCATCCGGCTCGTGCTCACCGGCGACGACCACCACTACGCCAGGTACACGGCGACCGACACGTCACTCGCCGACGGATTCGCCCCGGAGCTCGTCACCTGCGGCGGGGGCGGGGCGTTCCTGGCCTCGACCCACCACCTGCCGCGGACGCTGCGCTTCGACCTCGCCCCGTGGACCCTGACCCGCGATCCCTCGCAGACCGGGCCGGACGACTCCGCGGAGATCGGTTACACGATCGTCGGGCGCTACCCGGAGGCCCGGACGTCGCGCCTGCTCGGCTGGCGGCGGCTGCCCGTGGCCGCCTTCGGCAACGGGTGGACGCTGCCTGCGCTGCTCGGCGTGCTGATCCTGCCGCTCTACCTCTCCGCGACCCGGGCCATGGACGAGATGGTGCGGTCACCGTCGTTCTGGATCGCCGGTGCGGCCGTGCTCCTGGCGACGTTTCTCTACGCCGTGGCGGGCACGAAGGAGCACGACGGCAGCCCATCGCGCTGGCCGAGGGCGGTGGCGCTGGCCGCGCTGCACACGGCCGGGTACGCGGGGATCGTCTGGCTGCTGACCGACGGCCTGCCCGAACGGTGGACGGCGTGGCTGCGCCCGGAGTCGACACAGGAGGACGTCGTCGCCTGGCTGGCGGAGGTCGGCCTGCGAGGAGCCGTCACGACCGTCGTGCTCGGGGTCCTCGGGGCGCTCGTGTTCGCCCTCTACCTCCAGATCGCCGACCACCTGCTGTGCTGCCACACGCTCGAGGCGTTCTCGGGCGGGCAGATCCCCGACTACAAGAGCCACCTGCGGCTGCGCGTCACCCGCGACCGGATCGACGTCCACGTCGTCGGGATCGCGCGGGTCCCGCGGGCGCGGCGGGCCGCGCGGGGCGGCGTCGGCGGGCTCGCAGGCGTCGTCCCGCACGCCCACGTCGTCGAGAGCTTCTCCGTCGCCCACACGCCCGACGCGGCCGAACAGAGCACCGGCGGCGGGAGCGTACCGGCGGTAACACCAGAACCCGCACGGCCCACGCCCGGCTAGGCTCGGGGCGATGACCGGGACGGAGCAGGCCGCCACGCGGCGCACGTTCCGGCCCGAGCTCGAAGGCCTGCGCGCGCTCGCGGTCCTGCTCGTCGTCGCCTACCACGTCTGGTTCGGCAGGGTCTCCGGTGGCGTCGACGTGTTCTTCCTGGTCACCGGCTTCCTGCTCACCGGCGGGCTGTACCGCGCCGCCCGCACCGGCACCATCGACGTCCGCCGCCAGTGGACGCGCACCGCCACCCGGCTGCTGCCCACCGCGTCCATCGTGCTGGTCGCCACGGTCGCCGCCGGGATCGCGCTGCTGCCGGAGAGCCGCTGGGCGCAGACGGTCCGCGAGATCGTCGCCTCCACGTTCATGCTGCAGAACTGGCAGCTGGCAGCCGACGCCACGGACTACGCCGCCCGCTCGCAGGCCGTGAGCGTGGTGCAGCACTTCTGGTCGCTGTCGGTGCAGGTCCAGTTCATGGTGCTCTGGCCGCTCGCCGTCGCCCTGGTGGCGCTCGCGAGCCGCGGCCAGCCCCGCCTGCTGTGGGGACGGCTCCTGCTGGTCTCGATCGGGCTCGTCGCCGCGTCCCTGTGGTTCTCGCTGCGGCTCACGGCCCAGGACCAGCCGCTGGCCTACTTCCACACGCTCACCCGGCTCTGGGAGTTCGGCCTCGGCGCCGTCCTCGCGCTGGTGATCGACCGGCTGCACCCCGGCCGCAGGCTGCGCCACCTGCTCGGCTGGACGGGCGTGCTGGGGCTGCTGGCCTGCGGCGCGGTCCTCGACGTCACGGCCTTCCCCGGGATCGGCGCGCTGTGGCCCACCCTCTGCGCGGCCATGGTGCTCGTCGCGGGTGCCACCGGCGGCGCCGGGCGGGTGCTCGCCTCCCGCCCCGCCCGCTACGTCGGCGCCCTGTCCTACCCGCTCTACCTGTGGCACTGGCCGGTGCTCGTGCTGTTCCTGGTCGTCGCGGACCGCGACACGGCCGGGCCGGGCGGCGGGCTCGCCGTCGTCGCCGTGTCGGTGGTGCTCGCCGTCGCCACCCACCACCTCGTCGAGCAGCGCCTCACCGGCGCCGCACTGCGCCCGCTCGCGCGGCGCACCGCCGCGGGTGCCGTCGTCGTCCTGCTCGTCACCGGCGGATGGCAGCTCGCGCTGCTGAGCCGCAGCGCGGGGCCCGTCGCCGTCGAGACCCATCCGGGCGCCCGCGCGCTCACCGGTGTGGGCGTCGCCGACGCACCCCTGGTCCCGCCGCCCGTGTCGGTGTACGAGGACTGGGTGCGCATCGAGCGCTGGGAGTGCGCCCCGCTGGCCCGCTTCCCGATGGACATGTGCGCCCAGCCGATGGGGGAGCGCGTCCCGGCCAAGCGGATCGTCGTGGTCGGCGACTCCCACTCCCAGCAGCTCATCGGGGCGCTGGCGCCCATCGCCGAGCGCCGGGACTGGCAGATCGTCGCGATCATCCGCGGCGCCTGCCCGTTCTCCACCGTCTCCGAGACCGACCCCGACGACGTGGACTGCATCTCCTGGCTCGACGCCGCGGGCGGGGAGATCGCCGACGTGCGCCCGGACGCCGTCGTCACGCTCGCGACCCGCGACGTGCGCAGCGGGCGCACCGAGCAGCTCCCGCCCGGCTTCGTCGAGCAGTGGACGCGGCTGGACGCGCTGGGCATCCCCGTGCTGGCCGTGCGGGACAACCCTCGGTTCGACGGCTCCATGCCCGAGTGCATCGAACGCAACGGGCGCGGCTCGCCGGTGTGCGGCGCGGACCGCGACAGCATCTACGGCCCCGAGCCGCCGTGGGTGAACGCGTTCGGCATCCCGGCGAACGTCCGGTTCCTCGACATCGCCGACACCGTCTGCGACGGCGCGTTCTGTCCCGCCGAGATCGGCAACGTGCTCGTCTACATGGACGACAACCACCTGTCGGCCACCTACGCCACGACGATGGCGGACCTCATCGAGGAGACGGTGACGGCCGCGATCGGCTGAGTTCGGGCCGCCCGCCCCCCGCGCGCGGTGCACACCGTCGCGTGCCACCGCTGGCACATATGTGCGACCACCCGCGGGTGTATCCCACCGCTGGCACATATGTGCGACCGGCGCGGGAGGCCGTCGGCGGTGGAACGCCCCGCCGGGCACGCGCCCGCCCGCGACGGGCCCGGCGCCGCTCGCACACATGTGCGACCACCCGTCGGGAGGCCGCCGCTCGCACATACCCCGGGGTGCTCGCGCATACGGTCTGCGGCATGTGCCACCACCGGCGGATATGTGCCACCGCTCGCACACATGTGCGACCACCCGTCGGGAGGCCGCCGCTCGCACATACCCCGGGGTGCTCGCGCACATGGTCTGCGGCATGTGCCACCACCGGCGGATGTGTGCCACCCCCGGCGGCTATGTGCCACCGCGGGCACACATGTGCGACCGGGTGCGGGGGCCGTCGGCGGTGATGCGCCCGCCGGGGCACAGACCCCGCGGCGGTCGCACACGCCGTCGGCGGTTGTGCACATGGCGGGACGTGTGCACGACGACGCCGCCGTGTGCACCGTCAGCCCGTGTTCCGCATCCCCGCAGCGATGCCGTTGATCGTGAGCAGCAGCGCCCGCTGGAGGTCGCCGTCGGGCTCGTCCACCTCGCGGCGGCGGGCGAGCAGCTCGACCTGCAGGTGGTGCAGCGGCTCCAGGTACGCCGCCCGCACGGCGAGCGTGTTGCGCAGCACCGGGTGCGCGGCGAGCAGCGTCGGCGCGCCCGCCAGCCGCAGGACCTCCTGCAGGGTGACGGCGTGCTCGGCGCGGATCCGCTCGAAGATCGGCTGCAGGCCCGGCTCCACCAGCCGCGAGACGTACGCCTCGGCGATGCGCAGGTCCGTCTTGGCGAGCGTCATCTCGACGTTGCCGAGCAGGTTCGCGAGGAACGCCCACTCGCGCATCTGTTCGAGCAAGGGCCCGTAGCCCGCCGCGCGTGCGGCCCGCAGCCCGGAGCCGAGCCCGTACCAACCGGGGACGACCATCCGGGTCTGCGTCCAGCCGAACACCCAGGGGATGGCGCGCAGGTCGTCGAGCGTCGCCGTCCCGCCACCAGGACGCCGCGACGGCCGCGAGCCGACGTTGAGACTGCCCAGCTCGTCCACCGGGGTGGCGGCGGCGAAGAACGCGGGCAGCCCCGGCTCGTCCACCAGCTCGCGGTAGGCGGCGCGGGCGGCGTCGGAGACGCAGGTCATGGCCTCGTCCCAGCGGGCGAGGACGTCGTCGGGCCAGCGGGAGGACTGGTGGGTGAGCGTCGCCGAGAGCATCGCCGCGAGCAGGATCTCCAGGTTGTCCTCGGCGAGCGTGGGCAGCGAGTACTTGTCCGAGATGACCTCGCCCTGCTCGGTGAGCTTCATCGTCGCGTCCACGGCCCCGAACGGCGACGACGCCACCGCCTCGCCCGCGGGCCCGCCACCGCGTCCGACCGACCCGCCCCGGCCGTGGAACAGCCGCAGCCGCACCCCGTGGCGGGCCGCGACGTCGCGAAGCTGCCGCTGGGCGCGGTGGATCTCCCACTGCGACGTGGTGATGCCCGCGCCCTTGTTGGAGTCGGAGTAGCCGAGCATCACCTCCTGCACGTCACCCCGGTTGCGGACGTGGACGCGGTAGCCCTCGTCGGAGAGCAGCCCCTCCAGCAGCGCGCCGGCCTGTGCGAGCTCGGTGACCGTCTCGAACAGCGGCACCAGGTCGAGCGACGAGCGCGGGTTCTGGTGCAGCTCCACCATGTAGGACTCGCGGGCCAGCACGGCGGCCGCGAGCAGATCGTCCACGCCCTGCGACATCGACACGATGTAGGTGTGGCAGACCTCCGGCCCGAGCTCGTGCTGGATGTCGTGCAGGACGTCGAAGGTGGCGACGACGTCCGTCGCCGCGGCGGGCAGACCGTAGTGGCGCCGGACGAGCGGGCGGCGGCTGCGCAGCTCGGCGGACAGCAGGGCGGTGCGCTCGTCACGGGAGAGCTCCGCGTACGGCCGGTCCAGCTCGCCGAGCGCGTCGAACACCGCACCGAGCGCGGTGTGCAGGAGCCCCGAGTGCTCGCGGAAGTCCAGCTCGGCGAGATGCAGGCCGAGCGCCCGGGCGGACCGCAGCGCACGGGCGAGGGTGCCGTCGGCGATGCGGCCGCCGAGGTGGGCGCGCAGCGACCGGTCCAGCACCGCGAGATCCTCGACGTACGCCTCGGTGCCCAGGTAGTCCCGGCCGGGCACGTGCGGGCGGCTGTCGGCGACCCGGCGGCGGGTGTTCTCCAGCCGGGCCAGCACGTAGGAGAGCTTGAGCCGGTACGGCTCGTGCTGGTTGAGCCGGATGAAGCGGTCGTGCACCTCGGGCAGGACGCGCCGGTCCCGGGCGAGCGAGCCGCGCAGTTCCTCGGACACCCCGACAACGCGCGTCGACACGCCCAGCTCCTCGATCAGCCGGGCCACGAGCCGCTCGTGGATCCGCAGCGCGCGCTCGGCGTTGATCTGCAGGACCTCGCGCGTCACCGCGGGGGTGACGTTCGGGTTGCCGTCGCGGTCTCCGCCCACCCAGGAACCCAGCACCAGCGGGCGGGCGCCGACGGGCATCGTGAACCCGGCGGCGCGGACCTCCCGCTCGAACTCGCCCAGCAGGTCCGGGACGGTGCGGGTGCCGAGCTGGTCGAGGAACCAGGCGATCCCGCGGGCCTCGTCGACGACCGTGGGGCGGCCGGGGCGGATCTCGTCGGTCTGCCACAGCAGGTCGACCAGCGCCGCCAGCTCCTCGTCCGCAGCGTCGCGGTCCAGCGCGTCCGCGACCCGGCGCAGCACCCGCAGCACCGACTGCCGGGAGGCCTCCGTCGGGTGCGCGGTGAACACGGGCCGCAGCTCGGCGCGCCCCAGGACCTCCTCGACCTCGGCGTGGTCGCACTCCGCGGCCAGGCGCTGCATCAGCGCGCGCAGCGGACGGCGCTCCGCGGGACGCAGCATCCGCAGCTCGCGGGAACGGTGCAGCTGCTCGGCCAGGTTCGCGAGCTGGAAGTACTGCGAGAACGCCCGCGCGAGCGCCACGGCCGTCCCCGCGTCGAGGCCGGCGAGCAGGGCGGCGACCGCGGCGCCGTCCGCTGCCCCGGTGCCGTTGCGCTGTGCCGTCATCGATGCCGCCTCCCGCGACGAGCGGCGCACGTCCTCCACCAGCACCAGCAGCTCGGGGCCACCGTGCGCGGCGATCGTCTCGCCCAGCAGCGTGGACAGCCGCCGGATGTCGCGGCGCAGGGCCGTGTGCTCCTCCTCCGAGACCACGCCGGCATGGATGGCGGCGGCGGTGGGTGCGTTCACGGGTCCTCCCCCGGGGATCGGGCGGACCGCTCTCGGCTCTGGGAACGGTGGATCGGTACAGCAACACCGATCGTCCCGCGCGTCGGGGTTCTCCGCCACACCACCCCCCGTGCGCGGTGCTCCGGGACTGCTCCGGTCGCCTCAGGGGTGGGCGCCCGGCCGGGCCGTTCGCCGCAATCCCGCCGGCCGGCGAGGGTCCACTCTGGCCCGGGCGAGCCGCTCCGGCGTAGCGTCCGACCGGTTCGCTGCGGCGGACAGGACGGGGAGGGCCGTCGGATGGATGTCGCACCACACCGCACACCACGACCGACCGGCCCGCAGCCCCGGGTCCGACGCCACGCCGTCGGACCGGTCGCGCTGGCCGTCTGCGGGCTGATGCTGTCGGCCTGCGCAGGCCTCGCGGCGCCGGTCAGCAGCGCGAACCTGGTCGTCGACCCGACGACCGGCGCGCAGCTCACCACCGCGCAGCGCGACGAGATCGTCGCTCGGCACAACGTCTACCGTGCCGAGGTCGGCGAGGCCCCGCTGGTGTGGGACGCCACGATCGCCGCCGGCGCACAGCAGTGGGCCGACGCGAAGCAGGCCGACGGCACGTTCGAGCACTCGACGTGGGACTCGCGGCCGGGCCTCGGGGAGAACCTCGCCGGCGGCCCGCTCGAAGGCGCGACCGACCGGCTGGCCGCCGACGAGCGCGTGCTCTACCAGACCGACCCGCAGCCGGTCGACCAGCCGCCGGGCAACTGGACGAGCTGGGGTCACTACTCCCAGATCGTCTGGAGCACGACGACGCGGGTGGGCTGCGGCTTCGCCGCCCGGGGCAACCTGCCCTACGACCTCGTGGTCTGCCGCTACGCCGGACCCGGCAACTTCAGCGGCGAGTACCCGTACCCGCCCGACACCGTGCTCGTCGCGCAACCGGGGCTCGCCCCCGTGACCAGGGCGGGCGCCGTCCCGGCGGACCCGACGGTGCCGGACACGGGACAGCCGGAGGCCGGGCAGCCGGACGCCGGGCAACCCGACGCGGGACAGCCGGAGGCCGGACAACCCGATGCCGGACAACCGGACGCCGGGCAGCCGGATGCCGGACAACCCGACGCGGGGCAACCCGACGCCGGGCAGCCGGACGCGGGTGGGACCGAGATGGCGCCCCCCGAGATGGCCGGACCCGCCGAGGGTGCCCCGCAGGGCGGCCCGGACGGCGCCGCGCCGCCGGAGAAGGACGACGCGGGCGGCTGAGCGCGGCTCCTCGACGAGATACTCGCCCTCCGTGGCGGACGTGTGGGTGGTCGCCGGGGCGCCCGGCGCGGGAAAGAGCACCGTCGCGGCCGCGCTGGCCGCTGCGCTGGACCCCGCACCGGCGCTGCTGGACAAGGACACGATGTACGGCGGGTTCGTCGCCGCCGCCCTCGCCGCCGCGGGTCGCCCCGACGGCGAGCGCGAGGGTGCCTGGTACGACGCCCACGTCAAGGTGCACGAGTACGCCGGCATGACCCGCGTCGCCGCGGAGATCCGCGCCCACTGCTGCCCGGTGCTGCTGTGCGCGCCGTTCACGACGCAGATCCGCGAACCGGCGCGGTGGCGCGCGTGGGTGGCCGAGCTGGGCGGCGAGCCCGTCCGGCTGGTGTGGGTGCGCTCGGACACCCGCACCCTGCGCGCCCGGCTGGAGGCCCGGGGTCGGGCCCAGGACGCCGGGAAGCTCACCGCGTTCGACGGGTTCGTGGCGAGGATGCGCCCCGACGAGCCGCCGCCGGTGCCGCACCTGGCCGTCGACAACCGGATCGGCGCGGAGCCGATCGCGGCACAGCTCGCCCGTCACGTGTCGGGGCCGATCGAGCCGCGTTGACGAGCCGCCTCCCCGGGGTTCCCCGGTGGCCGATGGGCACCGCAGCCCGCGGGTCCGGCAGCGGGACCGGGATCGGCGGTATCGCGCGCGTGGCATCGCCTGCCGCCTGCCCGGCGGCGGGGTCGGGCACCTACCCTCGGCGAGGTGCAGATCCGCCCGGCCACGGACGCGGACTGGTCCGCGATCCACCCGTTCTTCGCCGCGATCATCGCCGACGGCCGGACGTACGCCTATCCGGAGGGACTGTCCTCCGACGAGGCCCGGGCGCTGTGGATGGAGCGTCCGCCGGGGGTCACCGTGGTCGCGGTCGACGGGGACACCGTGCTCGGCTCGGCGAAGGCCGGTCCGAACCGGCCGGGCCGCGGTGGGCACATCGCGACGGCGAGCTTCATGGTGGACCCGGCGCAGCGCGGCCGCGGGGTCGGGCGGGCACTCGGGAAGTGGGCGCTCGCGTGGGCGCGCGAGCAGGGCTACCGCGGCGTGCAGTTCAACGCCGTCGTCGAGACGAACCCGGCCGTGCGGTTGTGGCGGTCCCTCGGGTTCGAGATCGTCGGCACCGTGCCGGAGGCGTTCGACGACCGGGTGGCGGGGCTCGTGGGCCTGCACGTCATGTACCGGGCGCTGCCGTGACGAGACCGGAGACCTACCCGGAGATCGCCGTCGCGTCGCGGGCGCAGCTGCGCGAGGTGCTCGCGGACGCGACCGGGCCCGGGTTCTGGGCCGTCACCTGGAAGAAGGGCCGCGGGCCGCACGTCTCTTACGACGAGGTGGTCGAGGAGGCGCTGTGCGTCGGCTGGGTGGACAGCCGGGGTCGCCGTATCGACGAGGACCGTACCGCGCTGCTGCTCACCCCGCGCCGGTCCGGCAGTCGGTGGGCCGGGACGAACAAGGCGCGCGTCGCGCGGCTCACCGAGGCCGGGCTGATGCGCCCGGCCGGACTCGCCGCCGTCGAGGAGGCGAAGGCGAGCGGGGCCTGGACCGCGCTGGACGACGTCGAGAACCTCGTCGAGCCCGCCGACCTGCGCGCCGCCCTCGACGCCGTCCCCGAAGCCCGCGTGCACTGGGACGGGTTCTCCCGCTCGGCCCGGCGCTCCCTGCTGGACTGGATCTCCACCGCGAAGCGGGACGCCACCCGGGCGGGGCGGATCGCACGCACCGTCACCGAGGCCGCTGCCGGACGGCGGGCCGACGAGCGGTGAGCCGGTGATCCGGCCGTGGCGCCGCTCACGTGCAGTGATCACTGATTCCGTGACACGACGTGCATCCGTGCAGCTCAGGTCACAGATCCGGTGATCACGGCACGGGTGAGCGGTCACCGCCCGACCAGCCCGCCGCCCGGCCTTCCCCCGCCCGCGCGGCGGGGAAGGCCCGGGGAAGGACCGGCTCCTAGCGTCGTCGGCATCCGGCATCCGCCGGCGTCACCACACAGCGAGGAGGGGACCGTGGCCGTCCCGACCACCATGCCCGCCATCACCCACGTCGCGATCACCGTGACCGACCTCGACGCCAGCGTCGACTGGTACAACCGCGTCCTCGGCGTCAAGCCGATCCTGGACGAGGACACGGGCCCGTTCCGCCACGTCGTCTACGAGCTGAACGGCACACTGCTGGGCCTGCACGGCTTCCCGGCGCTCACGAGCTACGAGCGGTTCTCCGAGCGCAGGCCCGGGCTGGACCACATCGCGTTCGGCTGCGCCAGCCGCGCCGAGCTCGTGGACTGGGCCGCCCGGCTGGACGAGCTGGGCGTGACCCGCGGCGAGATCGTCGACGCGGGCTACGGCTCCGGGCTCGCGTTCCGCGACCCCGACGGCATCGCGCTGGAGCTGTTCGCCCCACCCGCCTGACCGGGTTCCGCCGCGCGCACCGCGCGTCGGCAACGCGCGGCGTCCAGGGGCTGGCCCGCCCGGTCGAACAAGGCCGCGGCGGCCGCCAGCCCCGCCCGCGCGCCGGGGAGATCGCCCTCGGCGAGGGCGATCTCCGCCTCGGCCTCCCGGATCGCCCCGGACCAGGACGTCCCGTCCCAGAGCGCCGCCGACTCCCGGGCCAGCCCGAGCAGCCGCCGCGCGTCGGCCAGGTCGCCCGCGCGGGCGCAGGCGGTCGCCGCCGGCACGTACAGCATGATCGAGCAGAACGCACACCGGTCGTCCCAGCCCATGGCCGCCTCGGCGCGGTCGACGACCGCGCGCGCCTCCTGCGGGTCCTCGGCGGCCACGATCATCGTCCCGTGGACGCGGTGCAGCAGGTGGCGGGCGAGGATCGAACGCCGCGCGAGCGGCAGCGCCCGGTCCAGCAGCTCCCGCGCACCGGCCCGGTCGCCAGCCGCGAGGCGTACCTCCGCGAGCCGTTGCACCGCGTGCGCCTCCCCGCCGACCGAGCCGATCGCGTGGTGCAGCTCGCCCGCCAGCTCCAGCGCGGGGCCGGCCCGCGCGAGATCCCCGGACAGCAGCGCCGCCTCGCCCAGCAGCGCCGTTGCGAACGCCTCTGCGCGCTGTGCCCCGCTGCGCCGCGCCGTCGCAGCGAGGTCGCCGGCGAGGTCGATGACCTCGGCGTACGGCGTCGGCCCGTAGAGCAGGTACTCCGCGGAGCACAGGTAGCCGTCGAAGATCGTGTGCGCGACCTCCGGGCTCTCCCGGGTCCGCTCCAGCTCCGCGGCGAGCCGGTGGAACCAGCCGCCCGTGCGGTGCGCCAGCATGCCCTGGAGGGTGACGAGGTCCAGCACCTTCCAGCTCGACGCCCCGGCGAGCACGAGGCGCTGCGCCGCGTCCGCCGCGGCCTGGGCAGCCGTGAAGTCGCCGCCGAAGTACGCACACTTGCCGCGGGTCAGCAGGAGGTCGGCGTCGCCGTCCCCGCCGTCGGGGTCGAGGCCGTCGAGCGCCGCCACGGTCGTGGCGAGGTCCCCGGCGAGCATCGCCGCGTGCGCCAGCCGTATCCGCAGCGCGCGGTGCGCCTCCGGCGGCGCGTGCACCAGCGCCTCCCGGTACGTGGCGACGGCGGCGGGATCGCCGAGCGCGTTCTGCAGGTCGCCGCGCAGCATCAAGGCCCCGCCGCGCTCACGCCGCGTCGCGTGCGGCCACAGGTCGTCCAGCAGGGCCAGCGCCTCGCCGTACGCGCCGACGGCCGCCTGGGTGCGGGCGGCCCGCAGCAGGTGGGGCACGGCCTGCGCGCCCATCCCGGCGGCCATCAGGTGGTGGCCGATCCGCGCCGGTGACGCGCCGAGCCCGACGAGCCGGGTCGCGGCGTCGCGGTGGACCGTCCGCCGCCGGTGCTCGGGGAGGTCGGCGAGCAGGGCCTCGCGCAGCAGGGCGTGGCGGAACCGGTAGCCGGCCGGCGTCCCGACCACCACAGGCTCGACGACGAGCGCGGTGAGCGCGGCGTCCAGGTGGTCGAAGGCCTCGTGCTCGGCGAGCCCCGAGAGCGCCACGAACTCGTCGGTGTCGAAGGCCGACCCGGCGACCGCGACGCGCTGCAGAACGTCGCGGGTCTCTCCGGCGACGCCGACAAGCGTCGCCTGCAGCGGTGTCCCCGCCGCGGCGCGGCGGGCCAGCTCCTGCACGGCGAACGGGATCCCGCGGCCCAGCGCGTCGATGCGGCCGAGCAACTGCGCGTCCGGCGCCGCGACGTGGCGGCCGACGAGGCGTGCGACGTCGGGTGCGGCGAGCGGGCGAAGCGGCACCTCGACGGCGCCGTGGCGGTCCAGGAGGCTGCGCCGCCACCCGACCAGGGCGTCGGGCATCGGGTCGGGCCGGTGCGACACGACGACCCCGACCGCCCGCCCGTGCCCGACCCGGACGAGGTGGTGCAGCAGGCGCAGGCTGGCCTCGTCCGCGTCGTGGAGGTCCTCGACGGTGAGCAGCACACCGCTCCCGGCCGCGGCGGCCGCGACGAGGTCCGCCGCGGCCCCGAAGAGCCGCTGGTGCGAGCCGGCGCCGTCCCAGTCCGTGTCCGCCCCGGCGAGGGCGCGCTCGATGGCGGCGCGCTGCGGGGCGTCGAGGTCGTCGAGCAGACCCGGATCGGCCCGGCAGAGCTGTGCGAGGGCCTCCAGCACCGGGGCGTACGGCCACGCGCCCTCCATCGCGGCTGACGTCCCCGTGCCGACCCGCAGACCCCGGCCCGCCGCGCGCTCGACCGCCGCCTCGACCAGCGCGGACTTGCCCATTCCCGCCGGCCCCGTGACGATCAGCGTGCGGGCGCGGCCGCCCGCGACGGCCCGCAGGGCGTCCTCGACCACCGCCAGCTCGCGGTCCCGGCCGACCAGCGTCCCGACCCGCCGGGGCCGAGCGGACCGCGCGGCCAGGATGCGGTCGCGCAGCGCCGTCGCCTCGCGGCCGGGCGCCACACCCAGCTCGCGGTGCAGCGTCCGGGCCAGGCGCTCGAACTGGCGCAACGCCGCGAGGTGGTCGCCCGCGTCCGCGTGGCGCTGCATGAGTGCGAGGTGCGCCACCTCGTCGGCCGGGTCGGTCTCCAGCAGCTCCGCCCACGCACCGTCGAGGCGCAGCAGCTCGCGGTGGCGCAGCCGCAGCTCCTCGCGGCGATCCTGTGCCCAGGGCTCGTACCGGTCGTGCGGGAGCAGCTCGCCCGGGTACGCGGCGAGCGCGGCCCGGGCGGCCGCGGTGTCCCCGCCGCCGAGCGCCGCGCGGGCGAGCGACTCGAAGCGGTCCACGTCCAGGGTGACCGGTGTGTCGGGGCAGAGCAGCACCGTCTCCCGCCGCAGCACGACGGCGTCCGGGACGCCGAGCGCCCGGCGGGCGAAGTGGGCCGCCTTGTGCAGCCTGGGCAGCGCGTCCGCGGGGGACTCCCCCGGCCAGAGCAGGTCGAGGACCTGCTCGCGGTGCAGGCGCCGGCCCGGTGCGAGCGCGAGCAGCTTGACCAGGGCGGTCGCGTGCCGTCGGGTCCAGCGCCCGGCCGGTACGGGGACGCCGTCGACCGTCACCTCGAACCCGCCGAGCAGGCCGAGGTCGACGGCCGTCACGGGATCCTCAGGCGGCGACCCGCCGCAGCGCCTCCGCCCGGAAGCCGGCGTTCTCGGTGCGCAGGACGTACCGCGCCGCGAGCGCGACCAGCCAGGCGAGCGGGCCCTCCGCCGCCAGCTCCAGCTCGTTGCGGCAGCCGGGCCCCTCGGGGACGACGCGGTGGGTGCCGGTCATCCGCAACCCGCGCCGGGCGGTGCCCCAGCTGAACTCCCGGCCGGGATCGAGCCGGGCGACGGTCCAGACCGCGGGCGGCTGGCCGGGCTGCTCGATCCGGGCCGAGCTGCCGACCCGCAGCGGACCCTCGTCGAGCCGCCGCACCGACCGCACCGTCGTGAAGTAGCCGGGCCAGGCCTCGACGTCGGTGACGAGCTCCCACACGACGTCGGCCGGCGCATCGATCGGCACCGAGTGTGTCCATCTCATACCGCCAATGTACCGTTTGGTACATGGCGGCGGAAGCGCGGGAACGGCTCCTCGAACGCGTCCTGGCGTACGCGGCGCAGGAGGGGATCACCGGGCGCAGCCTGCGCGACATCGCGCGCGGCACGGGCACGAGCCACCGCATGCTGCTGTACCACTTCGGGTCCCGTGAGGGGCTGCTCGCGGCGATCGTCGCCGCCGTCGAGGCCCGCCAGCGCGCCCTGATGACGGACACCGCCCGGCGCGCCGCCGACCCGGCGGAGGTGATGACCGACCTGTGGGCCCGCGTGAGCGACCCCGCGATGCGCCCGTCCGTCGCGCTGTTCTTCGAGGTGTTCGGCCTGGTGGTGCAGGGTGCTCCCGGCACGGAGGAGCTGCGTGCCGGCCTCACCCGGCCGTGGCTGGACGACGCGGCGGCCGCCGCCGAGGCGCTGGGCATACCGCCGGATCCGGCCGGGGTGCGCCTGGGGATCGCGGTCACCCGCGGCCTGCTGATGGAGCTGCTCGCGGGCGCCGACGGGAGCGAGGTCGACGCGGCGTACCGGCGGTTCGTCGAGCTCATGACCGCCCCGCACTGACCCCGCTGACGCCACGGTGGGCCGCGCGGTAGGCCGAGGGGGTCGTCGTGGTCTCGCGGGCGAAGAGTGCCCGCAGGTGCGCGGCCGAGCCGATGCCGGTGCGGTGCGCGACCGCCGCGACCGGCAGGTCCGTGCTCTCCAGGAGCCGCCGCGCCTCCAGCAGCCGCTGCTCGGTCAGCCACTGCAGCGGCGTGTGGCCCGTCTCGGCCACCCAGCGGCGGGCCAGCGAGCGGGGCGCGAGCCCGGCCCGGCGGGCGAGATCGGCGACGGTGAGCCGGCGGTCGAGATGGCGCAGCGCCCACTCCGCCACCGCCGCGATCGTCGGCCCGCCACTGCGCGGCACCGGGCGCTGCAGGAACTGCGCCTGGCCGCCGCCGCGGTGCGGGGCGACGACCATCCGCCGGGCGATCCGGGTCGCCTCCGCTTCGCCCCGGTCCGCCCGCACCAGGTGCAGGCAGAGATCCAGCCCCGCCGCCACGCCGGCGCTGGTCAGCACCCGGCCCTCGTCGACGTAGAGGACGTCCGGGTCGACCTCGACCCCCGGGAAGCGCCGCGCGAGCGCGGGGGCGTCGCGCCAGTGCGTGGTGGCGCGCCTGCCGTCGAGCAGCCCGGCGGCGGCGAGCGCGAACGCCCCGGTGCAGATCGAGACGACGCGTGCCCCGCGGTCGGCGGCGGCGCGCAGCGCGTCGATCGTCGCGGCGTCGGGCGGGTCCAGCGGCCGGTACCCGGGGACGATCACGGTGTCCGCACCCGCGAGCGCCGCGAGCCCGTCGTCGACCCGGATGCCGAACCCGGTCGTCGTCGGCACGTCGCCGGGCACCGGGGCGCAGACGGCGAGCCGGTAGTGGTCGCGCTCGTCGACGTGGCCGAACACCTGCGCGGGGATCGCGAGGTCGAACGCCACGACGGACGGCAGCGCGAGGACGGCCACGACATGCATGGCTGGATTCTTGCGCACCTGGTCATTCCTGTCACTCACGATCGCCGGGCCGCCCCACCGAGCATCGGTGTCATGACACTTCTCATCCTGGCCGTGCTGTGAGGACGCGATGGCCACCTACCGTCCGCTCCTGATCGCGGCGCTCGTCCTCACCGAGGTCGGGCTCTGGCAGTGGCGGGTGCTCATCGCCGCGCGCGGCGGCCGGGCCGGTGCGGTGGCGCTCGGCGCCGTGGGCGCCGTCCTGCAGATCACGGCGATCAGCCAGGTCGTCACGAACGTCGACGACCCGTTGAGCGTCGGCGCGTACGCCGCTGGGGTGGCGCTGGGCGTGCTCGCCGGGCTCGTGGCGGGCGACCGGATCACCCCGGGTTCGATCGGCGTCACGGTGGTGAGCGGATCGGCGAGCCTCGCCGAGGGGCTGTGGGCCCGCGGCTGGCCGGTGACGGCCCAGCACGGCCACGGCGCGCACGGTCCCGTCACGGTGGTGTCGGTCGCCATCAGCCGCCGGTGCGAGTCGCGCCTGCACCGCGACGTCGTGGAGCTCGCCCCGGACGCGACGTGGGCGGCCGAGGAGCACCGGCCCCGCCCCGCTCGCCACGCACCTGCCGCCGGCCGGGGCTAGCCTGCTCGCGGAGCGAGGCGAAGGGGCCGCGATGGATCTCCAGCTGGCGGGCGCGACGGTGCTGGTCACCGGCGCGGGACAGGGTCTGGGCCGGGCGATCGGGCTCGGCTTCGCGGCCGAGGGCGCGAACGTCGCGTTCCACTTCTTCTCCTCGTCCGAGGGCGCGGATTCCGCGGTTGCGCAGGCCGAGGGGCTCGGTGTGAAGGCGCTCGCGGTGGGCGGGGACCTGCGCAGCCCGCACGACGTGGCGTCCCTCGTCGGGCGGGTGGAGGGCGAGCTCGGGCCGATCGACGTGCTGGTCAACAACGCCGCGGCCACGAAGCTGCAGCGGTTCCTGGACTCCACCCCGGCGGACTGGGCGCCGCAGATCGACGTCACCGTGACCGGGACGCTGCAGGTCACGCACGCCGTGGCGACCCGGATGGCCGACCGCGGGCGCGGCGCGATCGTGAGCCTCATGGGCGACTCCGGGCGGGTCGGCGAGTCCGGCCTGCTGGTGACGGCGACGGCGCGGTCCGCGACGGTCGGCCTGACCCGGTCGCTGGCCAAGGAGCTGGCCCGCTTCGGCATCCGGGCCAACGCCGTCTCCCTCGCGCTCGTCCGGACCGACAACTTCGCCGAGCACTCCGGTGGCGGGCAATCCGAGGACCGTGCCGAGGACGGGGAGCGGATGCGCCGGATCCTCGCCCAGTACCCGCTGCGCCGCCTCGGGCGCCCCGAGGACGTGGTGCCGATGGTGCTGCTGCTGGCCTCGCCGCTGTCGTCGTGGACCACGGGCCAGGTGATCTCGGTCAACGGCGGGTACGCGATGCCGTGAGCGCGCCTGACGGAATCCACAACTCGGCGCGACGAGATGGGGAACTCGCGGGGGCGGGCACCGGCGAAACCGGCAACTCGGGGCGGCGAGATGCGGAACTCGCGGGAGCGCTCGGGACGAGCCCGCGGCGCAAGGAGGACCACCGGCTCGTCACGGGCCACGGCCGGTTCGTCGCGGACCTGGCGCTGCCCCGGATGCGCCACGTCGCGTTCGTCCGCTCGCCGTTGGCGCACGCCAGGATCACCGGCGTGCACGTCCCCGGGTCGGTGCGTGCGTTCACCGGCGCGGACTTCCGCGACGTCGCGCTGCGGGCGAGATCGGCATTGCGGTCGTACGTGGAGACCGCGCAGCCCGTGCTCGCCCACGACGTCGTCCGGTACGCGGGCGAGCCCGTCGCCGTCGTCGTCGCACCCGACCGCTACCGCGCCGAGGACGCCGCCGAGCTGGTCGAGGTCGACTACGACCCGCTGCCGGTGACGGTGTGCGCCTGGGACCCTCCCGCCGCGCCGGTCCACCCGGAGGCACCGGACAACGTGCTGCTCTCCCGCACGTTCGACGCGGGCGACGTCGAGGCGGCGCTGCGCGACGCCGCCGTGGTCGTCGAGCGGGAGCTCGTCACCAACCGGCACGCGGCCAACCCGCTGGAGTGCCGGGCCGGGGTCGCGCTGTGGGACCCCTACGACCGCAGGCTGACGTTCTGGACCACCACCCAGGTGCCCCACCTGGTGCGCAACATGGTCGCCGAACTGCTGGAGCTGCCCGAGGGATCGGTGCGGGTGGTGGCGCCGGACGTCGGCGGCGGGTTCGGCGTCAAGGCCGTGCTCTACGCCGAGGACGTCGCGCTGTGCCTGGTCGCGCTGGCGATGCCGGGCGTCCCGGTGAAGTGGGTCGAGGATCGCGTCGAGCACCTCGCCGCCGCGTGCCACGCCCGCGACCACCGCTACCTCGTGAGGGCCGGCTTCGCCGCGGACGGCGAGCTGCTGGCGATCGACGCGGACGTCACCTGCAACGTCGGTGCCTACTCCGTCTACCCGTGGACGGCGGGGCTGGAGGCCCTGATGGCGGGCGGGCTGCTCACCGGGCCGTACAAGCTCGCGCACTACCGGTGCACCGTCCGCGGGGTCGCGACGAACACCACTCCCGCGGGCCCGTACCGCGGGGTCGCGCGACCGTCGAGCGTGTTCGTGATGGAGTCGCTGCTCGACGCGGGCGCCCGCGCGCTCGGCCGCTCCCCGCTCGACGTGCGGCGACGCAACCTGATCCGCCCCGAGGACGTGCCCTACCGGATGCCGACGAGGCTGGTCGACGACTCCGGTCACTACCTGGAGTGCCTGGAGCGGGCGCTGGAGCTGATCGGCCACGACGAGCTGCGCGACGACCCCTCCGTCGGGATCGGGATGGCCTGCTACAACGAGCTCACCGGGCTGGGGCGGGCGGCGAGCGCGGGCCCGCGGATGCCGTTCCGGACGGGCCACGACGCGTGCACCGTCCGCGTCGACCCGGACGGGCGGGTCACCGTGCTCACCGGTGTCACCTCGCAGGGGCAGGGCCAGGAGACGGTGATCGCGCAGATCGTCGCGGACGCGCTCGGCGTGCGCTTCGACGACGTGGACGTGCGGCTCGGCGACACCGACGAGTCGCTGTGGGGGTTCGGCGCGTTCTCCTCGCGGCAGGCCGTGATCGGCGGTGGCGCGGCGCACCGGACCGCGCAGGCCGTCCGGGAGCAGGTGCTGCGGCTCGCAGCGGGGCTGATGGAGGCGAACCCGGACGACCTGCGGATCTCCGGCGGCGAGATCACCGTCGTCGGGCAGGCCGATCCGCGCATCACGCTCGCGGAGGTCGCGCGGGTCGCGTACCTGGAGTCGAACCGCCTGCCCGAGGGCATCGAGCCGGGCCTGTCGGCCACCCGCTTCTACGACCCGATCCGCGGCGCGTTCGCGGCCGGGGCGCAGGCCGCGGCGGTCCGGGTGGACCGCGCGACCGGCGAGGTGGAGATCCTGCGCTACGCCTGCGTCGAGGACGCCGGTCGGGCCATGCACCCGCAGATCGTGGACGGGCAGATCCTCGGCTCGGTCGCGCAGGGCATCGGCGGGGCGATGTACGAGCACCTCGCCTACGACGCCGACGGCAACCTCGTCACCGGCACCCTGCTGGACTACCTGATGCCCACCTCGGCGGAGATCCCGGAGATCGCGATCGGGCACGTGGCGCACCCGGCGGCGAACCCGCTCGGCGTCCGCGGAGTCGGTGAAGGCGGCACGCTCGGGCCGAACGCGGTGATCGCCGGGGCGGTGGCGGACGCGCTGGGGGTCGAGATCACGACGCTTCCGGTGACGCCGGCGACGGTGTGGGCGGCGCTGGCCGACCCGGCGAGCGTGCACTTCGGCAGGCCGGCGGCGGACTCACCGCACACTCGGCGCGGGTCGGCGGCGTCGTGAAGCCGGCGCCGTTCGAGTACGTGCGGGCGTCCAGCGTCGCTGAGGCCGTCGCCGCGCTGGCAGCGGCCGACGGCGAGGGGAAGATCCTCGCCGGCGGGCAGAGCCTCGTGCCGGTGATGGCGCTGCGGCTCGCCCGGCCCGCGGTGCTCGTGGACGTCAACCGCATCCCGGCCCTGGCGGGCGTGCACCCCGTCACCCTCGAACCGGACGGAGCGCACGCCCGGTCCGCCGCGGTCGACGTCGGTGCGCTCACCCGCCACCGCGACCTCGCCGCGCAGGACCACCACCCGTTGCTCGCGGAGGCGGCCCGCTTCATCGGGCACGCCGCGATCCGCACCCGGGGCACGGCGGGTGGCTCGATCGCGCACGCCGACCCGGCGGCCGAGCTGCCGGCGGTAGCCGTCGCGACGGGGGCCGTCGCCAAGATCGCCGGGCCGGCCGGGACGCGGGAGTGCGCCGTCGAGGAGCTGATCACCGGCCCCCTGACGACGACGCTCGCCGACGACGAGATGGTCGTCGGGCTGCGGTTCCCGGTGCCACGCCGGTGGGGCTTCGCCGAGTTCGCCCGCCGTCACGGCGACTTCGCGCTGGTCACGGCCGTGTTCGCGGAGATCGGCCGCGAGCAGCGGATCGTGCTGGGCGGGGTCGGCGGGCTGCCGGTGCGCGCCGTCGCCGCCGAGGAGGTGCTGCGCGACGGCGGATCGCCGGAGCGGGCGGCCCAGGCCGCGGCCGCCGAGATCCGGCCGGCGGACGACGTGCATGCTCCCGCGGACCACCGTCGCGCGCTGGCCGCCGAGATGGTCCGGCGGGCCCTGGGAAGGCAGCGGCGATGGACGTGACGGTCACCGTCAACGGCGAGGTCGAGCACCTCGACGTCGAACCCCGCCGCACCCTCGCCGACGCCCTGCGCGAGGACCTCGGCCTCACCGGCACCCATCTCGGCTGCGAGCACGGCGTGTGCGGGGCCTGCACCGTCCTGGTCGACGGGGAGCCGGTCCGGGCCTGCCTGATGTTCGCCGTGCAGGCCGACGGGTGCGCCGTCACCACCGTCGAGGGCCTGGAACGCGACGGCGTGCTGCACCCGGTGCAGGAGGCGTTCGTCGCCCACCACGGCCTGCAGTGCGGCTTCTGCACGCCGGGGATGCTGCTCACGGCCGTGCACCTGTTGGCCACCCACACCGACGCGGACCGGGAGACGATCCGCGCGGAGCTCGCGGGCACCATCTGCCGCTGCACCGGCTACCGGGGCATCGTCGACGCGGTGGAGGCGGCCTTCCGCGAGCGCTGAGCTACCCCCGCAGCCGCGCGGCGAGGCCCGACCGGCTGCTCACCCCGAGCTTGCCGAACGCCCGCCCCAGGTGGGTCTCGACGGTCTTCACCGACAGGGTGAGCCGCTCGGCGATCTCCCGGTTCGTGCAGCCGTCCGCCACGAGATCGGCGATCTCCCGTTCGCGGCGGCTCAGCTCACCGCCCGCTCCGCCCACCCGTTCCCGGGCGGCGGCGGCCCAGCCGTGGGCACCGTGCGCGGCGAGCGTCGCCGCGGCCCCGTCCACCATCGCCGCCCCCGCCGCGCGCCTGCCCGCGGCCACCAGCGCCGCACCGGCGAGCGCCCGCGAGCGGGCCGCCTCCAGCGGGTAGGCGGCCCGCTCGAGCAGCTCCGCGGAGCGCAGGGCGAGCTCGGCCGCCGGCTCGTAGCGGGCCAACCGCACGGCGGCCTCGGCCCGCAGCGCCCACCCCGTCCGCCCGTCGAGTCCCAGCCCCTCCGCGGCGGTCCGGGCCCGTTCGGCCCAGCCCGCGGCCGCGTCGCGGCGGCCGCGGCGCAGCTCGGCGTCGGTCAGCAGCAGGTACCAGTACGGGCGGTAGGCCCGGGCGAACTGCAGCAGGTCCGGGCCGCCGCCCGCGGTGAGCATCAACGTCACGCCCGCGGCCGCGTCCCCGCCCGCCATCTCGACCATCGCCCGGCCGGCTCCGTCGATCGACGCGGAGAGGTCCGACGGGTCCCTCTCCGGCCCGGCCTCGCGCGCGTACCGGGCGAGCGTCGCGGCATCCCCGGCCGCCAGCGCCGCGTGCAGGTGCGCGAGCCTCGCCCAGGCCAGGGTGTCCGTCGCGCCGGTCGCCCGCGCGGCCTCGGCCGCCTCGTCGGCCGCGCGGGCCGCACCCGCGACGTCGCCGGTCGCGGCGAGCGCCACCGCCAGCCCGTAGCGGATCTCCGGGACGACGAGCGCGCGTCCCGCGTCCGCGGCGACCGCGAGCGCCCGCTGCAGGTGACCGACGGCCGCGGCCTCGCACTCCAGGGAGGTCTCGGCCCAGCCCGCGAACAGGAAGGCATCGACGTGGGCGGCGTCGGTGTCGGGAAAGCGGTCGAGGAACGCCGCGGCCTCGGCGACCGCCAGGCGGGCGGCGTCCAGGTCGTCGTGCGCGGTCGCGATGGCCAGCAGCGCCGCGGCCGTGGCCCGCAGCCCCGGATCGCGCGCGGTGTCCCTGGCCTCGACCGCCCAGCGCGCGGCGGCGGACGGATCGGCGCCCCACAGGTGCGCAGTGCCGAGCGCGATCCGTACCCGCACCGCGAGCGCCGGATCCGTGCAGCGGCCGAGGACGTCGGTGAGCAGCCGCAGCCCCTCCGCGCGGGCCCCGAGGCGCCACTCGACGTCCGCGCACCCGCACGCCAGCCGCACCCGCGTGGCCTCGTCCGCCGCAAGCGGGACGGCCGCGCGCAGTACCGGCCGGGCCTGGTCCAGGCGCCCGGCCGCGAGCAGGCTCGCCGCGGTGGCCTCGCTCAGCTCCACCCGCTCGGCGGCCGCCGTCGCGGGCAGCAGCCGCAGCGCCGCCCCCGACCAGCGGGCCGCCGTCACCGGCGCGACGCCCGCCACGTCCCGCGCGGCCGCCGACAGCACGGCCACCGCGTCCCGGTCCCCTGCGGCCGCGGACCGCTCCACGTGGTGGGCGCGCATCGCCGCCGGGCCACCGGCCGCCGCCAGCGCCGCAGCGGCCCGCGCGTGGGCACCGATCCGCCAGCCCGACCCGGCCGCGGCGTAGGCCGCCCGGCGCAGCACCGGGTGGCGGAAGGCGAACCGGCGGGGCGCGTCCGTGGTACGGACGAGATCGCGCGCCCACAGCTCGTCCAGGGCGTCCAGCGCGGGATCGGGTGCCAGCCCGGCGGCCGCCGCCGCGACGTCGATCTCGAACGGGTCGCCCGCCACCGCCGCGGCCGCGAGCAGCAGGCCGGCGTTCCGGGGCAGGTCGCGCAGCTCCGCCCGCAGCGCGGCCACGATCGGCGCAGGCAGCTGGCCGTTGTCGCCCTCCCCCGCGGGTGCCCCGGGCGCCCGGGCGAGCTGGAGCAGGTAGAACGGGTTCCCGCCCGCGTCCGCCGCGATGCGGTCCCGCTGCGGCGCGCCGGGCGGGAGCACGGTGTCCAGCAGCAGGTCCGCCTCGCAGGCGTCGAGCGGGCCGAGGTCCACCGCCTCGACGTGACCGTGCCGTTCCGCAGCGCGCAGCACCGCCCGCAACGGCGTGGCCGCCGACCCGGACCGCAGCGCCGCGGCGAGCAGGACGGGCCCCGGGGGCGGGCGACGCAGCAACCGTTCCACCAGCTCGACGGTGGCCGCGTCCGCCCAGTGCAGGTCGTCGAGGACGAGCAGGACGGGCCGCCGGGCGGCCAGGATCGCGAGCAGGTCGGCCATCGCCCGGTGCAGCCGGTGGCGGTCCACGGGCGACGGAGCGGTGCCGGGCCCGAGCGCCGGGAACACCGCGGCCAGTTCGGCGGGGGCGGCGCCGTCCCACGCCCCGAGGAACGGGTCGACCGCGTCGACGACCGCCCCGAAGGGCAGGTCCTGCTCGTACTCGGCGGCCCGCCCGGAGAGGACCAGGAAGCCCGCGGACCCGGCCACCACGGCGAGATGCCCCAGCAGCGCGCTCTTGCCGATCCCGGGCTCGCCGCGGACCGCGAGCGCCCGCGGCACACCCGTCCCGACCTCCGCGACGAGCCGCTCCGCGCGGGCCCGCTCGGCCTCCCGCCCGACCAGGCCCGCACCCATGGGGCCAGTGTGGAGATCGCCGCCGGTCCGGGTCCAGCACCCGCGGCGACGGCGGCGGCTTTCCCCGACACCGCGCGGGCCGCGCCGGCGCGACTCTGGTGCGGTGACCGGCCGGCGACGTTTCCAGCTCCTGCACCGGCACGCCGCCACCGACTGCGCCACCGCGTTCGCCGCATGGAAGGGCTACGACAGCCCGTTGCGCCATGAGTCCGTGCCGGCGTCGTGCCTCTACGGCGGCCACACCCTCTGGTGGACGGTGGAGGCCGACGACGCCGAGGCCGCGCTCGGCCTCCTGCCGCCCTGGGTCGCGGCCCGGACCGAGGTCACCCCGGTGCGGCTGACCGACCTCCCCTGAGCAGCCCGCCGACGGCGGCGCGGTTCGGCGCGCCGAGCTTCGCGAGGACGGCGCTCACGTAGCGCTCCACGGTCCGCTCGGCCAGGTAGAGTTCGGCGCCGATCCGGCGGTTGGAGTGCCCGGCCGCGATGAGCTCGGCGACAGCCCGCTCCCGGTCGGTGAGGGCGCGCCCCGCCGCACCCGCCCGCGCGGCGGCGGCGATCGTCGTCGCGCCCAGCTCGTCCGCGGCCTCCGCGACCGCGAGCAACTCGGCCCGGTCCGCGCCGACGAGCCTGGCGCGCAACCGCTCCAGTGGCGTGCGGGCCCCGGCGGCCAGCTCGCGGGCGTCCGTCCGGCCGTCGTGGACGGCGAGCAGGGCGCGGGCGCGCAGGACCGGGGACGGGACGGCGGGCGCGGCTCCACGGGCGGCGGCACCGGGCGCTCCGGGGCGAGCTCCACCGGCGGCACCGGGCGCTCCGGGGCCAGCTCCACCGGCGGCCCCGGCTTCTCCCGCGGCGGTACCGGGACCGGCTTCCCCCGCGGCGGCCCGGGCCAACGCGACCCGCCCCGTGGCCAGCGCCGCCTCCGCGAGCACCGCCGCGCCGTCCGCGCGGAGGGCGGGAGCGAGCAGCGCCAGCTCCGGCCCACCCGCGCCGTCGAGGATCGTATCCACGGCCGCCGCCGGGTCCCCGGCCTGCAGCAACGCGTCCGCGAGGAACATCGCGGCTGCCGCCCCGACCCCGTCCCGGCGGTGCGCGGAGAGGTCCACGGCGCGGCGGCCGTCGGCGAGCGCGCCCGGAAGGTCGCCGGTCCAGGTGCGGACGTGGCAGCGCACCGTCAGCGCCTGGGCGAGCAGCTCGTCCGACCCGGCGAGGCGGGCGTGGTCGACGGCGTCGTCGAGCTGGAGGCGGGCTCGCGGGAGCCGCCCCTGCCGGGCGAGGGCGAACCCGAGCGCGGTGCGCAACGACACCGCTGCGGGCCCGGTTGCCGCCAGGTCAAGACCGCGGCGGAGGTGGTCGATCCCGGACGGCCTGCCGAGCAGCGTGAGTGCCTCGCCGAGCCACCGGAGGGTGTCTGCGGGATCGGCCGCGGCCGTCCACACCGCCCGGCCGACCGGGACCGGTTCCGTCCCGGCGACCCCGGAGTCCGCCACCTCGCCCGCCGCCTCCCCCGCGATCGCCACCCCGCGAGGGTCCCCCGCCAGTACCAGCGCCAGCGCCTGCAGCGCGAGCGCCCGGGTCCGCAGCGCCCGCCCACCGATGTACCGCGCGGCCGCGACCGCCTCCGCGGCGTGCTCCGCCGCCCGTACCGGATCGGCGGGCAGCGTGATGGCGGCCCGTTCCGTGGCGAGCACCGCCCGCTCCCGGGCCCCGGCGGAAGGCTCGGCGTCGAGCAGCTCCAGCGCCGCCACGGGCCGTCCCCGCAGGTACTCGGTGCGCGCGCACGCCGCGACGACCGCCGTCCGGTCCGCGGCGCCGAGCGCGAGGATCTCCCGGAGGGTCGCGACGGCGTCGTCGAGCCGCCCCGCGTCGGTGAGCGCATGGGCGCGCCGGCCGAGGAGGTCGTGGCGCAGCGCCGCCCCGGCGCCCGGGAGCAGGCGCAGGGCGTCGGCGAGCCAGCGCGCCGCGGTGGCGGGCGAGCGGGCGACGACGGCGTCCGCGGCCGTCACGAGCAGCCGGGCGGCGTCGCGGTCGCCGAGCCCGGCGGCCTGGGCGACGTGCGGCGCGCGCGCCTCCGGACGGGCCCCGGCGGCCGCGAGCGCGGCGGCGATCCGCCCGTGGGCGCGCGCGGACCACCCCGGCGCGGTGTGCCCCCGCACCGTCCGCCGCACCAGCGGATGCCGGAACCGGAACACCCGCGGCGACTCGCCGACCACCACCAGGGCGGCCGCGACGAGGGTGTCGAGCGCATCGAGCGCCGCGTCGGGGTCCTGACCGGCGGCGACGGCGGCGAGATCGAGGTCGAAGGGATCGCCGACCGTCGCCGCGCCGCGCAGCAGCGCCGCCGCTGCCGGGTCGAGCGTCGCGACCTCCGCGAGGATCGTCCCGGTCACCGTCCCGGGAACGCCGCGCGGCGAGCGTGCGAGCTGACGCAGGTGGAAGGGGTTGCCCCCGCACGCCCGCAGCAGTGCGTCGCGGGCGGGCCCCTCGGGCACATGCGTCGCCACGAGTGCGGTCGCCGCCTCGTCGTCGAGCGGGCCGAGCTCGACGCGGTCGGCGGACCCGGTCGCGACGGCGCGATCCAGCCGCGCCGCGAGGAGGTCTCCCGGCGGGAGCGGGCGGTGTGCCACCGCGAGCAGCACCCGCCCGCGCCCGGGGCTGCGCACCAGGTGGCCGACGAGCGCGGCGGTCTCCGGATCGGCCCAGTGCAGGTCGTCGAGGACCAGGACGAGCGGGTGCGCCGCGGCGGCGAGGTCCAGCAACGCCGCCACCGCCCGGTGGACGTGCGGGCGCGAGATCCCCCCAGCGGCGCCGAGCGCGGGCAGCGCCGCGGCCAGGGACGCGCGGTGGCCGGGTCCGAGCGCGTCGAGGTCGAGCAGCGGCAGGTGGGGCTCCAGCGCATCCGCGAGGGGCCCGTACGGCCGGTCCTGTTCGAACTCCGCCGCGTCGGCGCGCACCACGAGGGCTCCGCCCGCGGCGGCCCGGTGGGCGAGCTCGGCGAGCAGCGCCGACTTCCCGATCCCCGCCTCGCCGACCAGCTGCACCGCCGCGGATCCGGTCGCGAGCCGGCGCAACGCCGCGTGCAGGCGCGCCCGTTCGCGGTCGCGGCCGAGCAGCTCGTCGTCGCGCACCGGACCTCCCGTCCCCTTCGCCGAGCATCCACGGTCGTCGGCCCGGCCCGGTTCGCGGGGTTTCCCCGATGGTGCCGCACCTGCCGGGCCGAGAGGCTCCCGGGCACCCACGTCACGCCGGGAGACCCAGATGATCCGCCGAGCCGTCCTCGCCGCCGTCGCGGCCGCTTCCCTCGCCGCGTGCGGCGCACCGCAGCCTGCCGCCTCCGTCACCCCGACCGCGGCACCGGGGACGACCTGCCCGGCGGGCACCGCGCTGCACGAGGGCGCCTGCATCGAGACTCAGCTGCGGACGGAGCGGCTGACCTGGCGGGAGTCCAACCTGACCTGCCTCGCCGAAGGGCGTCGCATCCCGGCACTCGACGAGCTGCAGACCTTCCTCGCCGGCGGCGCAACGGCGGTGCCCGAGTGGCACAACCTGCGCTACCGGGCCGGGCAGGAGGAGCTCGCCGGGCTCGTCTCCGGCGACGGCAGTGTCCAGATCGTCGCCGCCACGACCCGCCAGGTCTACCGCTGCGTGGCGGCCCCGAAGTGATCGGCGAGATGACGGGCTGCGGGGGCGCCCGCGGGTGCGCCGGGTTGTGCGACGAGCGCGGGTTCGCGGTCGCGTACCGCGCGCACCGGGGTCGACTGCTGCGCCTCGCCGCCGCGAGCGGCGCGGGCTGCGCCGAGGACGCCGTGCAGGAGACGTTCGTGCGCGCCTGGCGGGCATGCCGCTCGTTCGAACCACGGCCCGGCCAGCCCGTCGAGGCCTGGCTGACGACGATCCTGCGGCACGTGCTGGTCGACGCGGCCCGTTCGCGCGCCGTCCACGACCGGGCGCTGGCGCGACTGCCGCTGCCGCCCGACACCGTCGCGCCCGTGACCGACGCGGTGCTCACGCGGCTCGTGCTGGTGGACGCGCTCGCCACCGTGAGCGACGCGCACCGCAGCGTGGTGGTGCGGGCGGTGCTGCGCGACCGCGCCTACCCGGACGTGGCGGCCGAGCTGGGCATCCCCGTCGGCACGGTGAAGAGCCGGATGTTCCATGCGCTGCGCGGCTTGCGGGCGGCCCTGAACTCGGCGGTCCTGAACACGGCGGCCTGACCGAACGCGCATCTCGGCCTGACGAGATGCGCAACTCGCGGCGGTGGGATGCGGAACTCGCGCGTCAGGGGGTGGCCCGGTCCGCGGCGGTGGTGATCTCGGTGACCAGCCGCGACACCAGCGGCGGGTCGTCGCTCATCGGGACGTGGCCGATGCCGGGCTGGCGGATCAGCTCGGCACCCGGGAGCTTCTCGAGCATCGGCGCGCCGAAGTGCGCGAACGGGATGACGCGGTCCGGCTGCGCCCAGACGAGCCGGATCGGGTACCGGTGACCGGCCGGCAGCGGGTCGAGCGGGGTGTCGAGCAGCACGCGCAGCAGCGGCGTGGCGATGGTGGCCGCGAGGGCGGAGCGCGCCGTGTCCGCGACGACGTCCGGTGGCAGCCGTTCCGGGTGCGCCACCTGCGTGAACGCCAGGGCACGCCGCCCGGCGGGCCGCTGCACGATCGTGTCGAGGCGGGGGGCGAGCCGGACCAGGAGCGACAGCGACGCCCCGATGCCCGCCGTCACCATCGCCAGCCGACGCTTCGACGTGTACGCCCCGGCCGGGCTGAACAGCACCAGCGAGCGGGCGCGCCCGCGGCGGGCCAGCTCGATCGCCACCCAGCCGCCGAGCGAGTTGCCGACGAGGTGCGCGGTGTCGACGCCGAGCCGGTCCAGCTCGGCCTCCACCCCGTCGACCAGGGCGTCCACCGACACCGCGACGCCCTCGGCGAGGGGGGCGCCGCCGTCGTGACCGACGAGGGTGAGCGCGAGGACGTCGTGGTGCGCGGTGAGGTAGGGCAGCAGCGGCATCCACACCTTCCAGGTGGCGGTGATGCCGTGCAGCAGGACGAGCGGGGTGCCCGTGCCCTCCCGGTGGTACGGCGTCGCCGCGGTCCGGTCCCCGGTGGGTTCCACGAGCACTGCCCGGGAAGGGACGGTGCGCGCCCGGCGGCGCAGTGCCCGGGCCCCGGCCCACGTCCCCGCCGCAGCGCCCGCGACCGTCACGGCGAGGGCGCCCGCCCGCACGGCCGTGCCCCGTCCTCGTCCGCTCATGCCCCTACCCCTGCCCCTCCGCGCACCGGAGCAGATCAGAACAGACTCTTGACCCATTCGACGAACCGGTCCCACAGCCCGCCCGCCTCGGAGGGCAGGTCCGGCACGTCGGGCAGCTCGGGCAGCGCGGTGGGCACGTCGATCGTGGGCAGGGTGGTCGGCAGGGCGGTGGGCAGCCCGGTCGGCAGGGCCGGGAGCGAGGTGGGGAGCGCGGTGGGCAGAACCGGCGTCTCGGGCACCGCGGGCGTCTCGGTCGGCACGGGGACGGTCGGTGTCGGTGTCGGGACGGGCGGCGCCACGGACGGGGTCGGTTCCGGTACGGCGACGGACGTCGGCGCCGAAGTGGGCACGGGGGTGGGCTCAGGGGCGGGCGCTGGGGCGGGCTCGGAGGTCGGCACGGTCGGGTTCGCGGCCGGATCCGGGTTCTCCCGCAGCACCGCGACGGCCGCCAGCCCGAGGAGCACCAGCAGCAACGCGCCGACCCCGACCGCCCACCCGGCGCTCCAGCCCCTCCGTGGCCCCGGCTCCGGGGGCGCGCCGGGATGATCGTCGCGCGCCACCCAGGCCAGCATGTCGACCATCTGCCGCGCCGTCGGGCGGCGGGTGGGATCGGCGTCGGTGGCGGCGAGCAGGACGCGGCGCAGCGGCCGCGGGACGTCGGTCGGGACGACGCCCGAGTCCGATCCGTTGAGCGCGGTGAGCAGCACGAGGCCCAGGTCGTGCACGTCGTCGGCGGGCCGGGCACCCGCCCCGTCCCCGACGTCGACGAGCTGCGGTTGCCCGCGGGGGGCGAGGACGACGTTCGCGGGGCTCACGGCCCCGTGGGCGTGGCCGCGGTGGTGCAGGTGGGCGAGGACGGTGGCCAGTTCGGAGCCGATCCTCGCCACCTCGCCCGCCCGCATCGGGGCCCGCGCGGCGACGTCCCGCAACGTCGGTCCGTCGGCCAGGGCGATGACGAGACGCTCGGCGGGCGGCGGCTCCTCGGCAGGCGGTTCGTCCTGCGGCGTCCCCGGCTCGGACGGCAGCGGCAGGACGGCGGTCGGCTCCTCCGCAGGCGAGCCCTCACCGGGCGTCCGCGGCTCGGGCAGCTGCCGCAGGTCGGCGGTGGGCTCCTCGGCGGTCGCGGCCCGCGCCTGCGGTTCGGCGGGCGCGGGCGGCTCCTCCACCTCGGACCCCCCCTCGGTCCCGGCAGGCGCGGCGTGGCCCGCCTCCTGGCGGCCGTCGCTCCCCCACGGAGCCGGCTCGGACGATGCCGGGGCCGGATCCGCCCCCGGATCGGGGGACCACGGCACGCGCTCCGGCGGGGTGCGGCCCTCGGCGCCCCCCGGGGCGTCCCCGGCGCGGTCGAGTGCGGGCTGCGTGCGCTCCGGGTCATGGCCGGGGCCGCCGTCCGGGGCGGGGCGAGGGGTCTCGGACGGCCCCGCGACATCCCGGTCACGGCCCTCGTCGCCATCGTGCACGTGCCCTCCCCCACCTCGGCGTCGGCGGCAACCTACTCCGGTGACGCGCCGTTCGCGGGCGAGGTCACCCGACGGCGGCACGGCCCCGCCGATCGGGCAGGAACCTCACCTTCCGGACCTGCCCGACCGGGCCGGAACCGGGCCCGCGCCACCCCGGCGGGGCTAGTCTCCGGAAATGGCCAACCAGTGGTTCGAGACGGTCGCCGAGGCGCAGCGCCGGGCGAAGCGGCGCCTGCCCAGGTCGGTGTACAAGGCGCTGATGGCCGGCACCGAGCAAGCCCTCACGCGCGAGGACAACGTCAGGGCGTTCGGTGAGATCGGGTTCCGCCCGCATATCGCGAACCTGCCGCAGCAGCGCGACCAGTCCACCCGCGTCATGGGCCAGGACCTCTCGACGCCGGTGATCATCTCCCCGACCGGCGTGCAGGCCGTCGACCCCGAGGGGGAGGTGGCCGTCGCGAAGGCCGCCGCGGCAGAGGGCACCGCGATGGGGCTGTCCATGATGGCCAGCCGCTCGGTCGAGGACGTCGTGGCCGCCAACCCGAAGACGTTCTTCCAGATGTACTGGGCGGGCGACAAGGACGTGATCCTCGCCCGCGCCGAGCGCGCGAAGAAAGCGGGCGCACAGGGCCTGATCGTCACCCTGGACTGGACGTTCTGCCACCGCCGCGACGTGGGCAGCCCGTCGATCCCGGAGAAGATGGATCTCAAGGCGGTGCTGAAGTTCGCCCCGGAGGTCGCCTTCAAGCCGCGCTACATCCTGGACTGGGTGCGCTCGGGCAAGGTCATCCCCGATCTCACCGTGCCGAACACCGTCATGCCCGGCGAGGAGGCGCCGCCCTTCTTCCAGTTCTACGGGCAGTGGATGTTCACCCCGCTGCCGACGTGGGACGACCTCGCGTGGCTGCGCAACGAGTGGGGCGGCCCGTTCATGATCAAGGGCATCATGCATCCGGACGACGCGCGCCGCGCCGTCGACGCCGGGGCCTCCGCGATCTCGGTGTCCAACCACGGCGGCAACAACCTGGACACCACGCCCGCGTCGATCCGCGCGCTGCCGTCGGTGGTGGCGGCGGTCGGCGACCAGGTCGAGGTCCTGCTGGACGGCGGCGTCCGGCGCGGCGGGGACGTCGTCAAGGCCCTCGCGCTGGGCGCGAAGGCCGTGATGATCGGCCGGGCGTACCTCTGGGGCATGGCCGCGGAGGGTGAGGCCGGGGTCAAGCGGGTGCTGGAGATCCTGCGGGCGGGGATCGACGAGGCGCTGCTCGGGCTCGGGAAGTCCACCATCCACGAGCTGGGCCCGAACGACGTGATCGTGCCGGAGGGCTTCACCCGAGGGCTCTAGTCGTCGGCCGGTCGCTGGGCGGAACGGACGTCGGCGGGAACCCGGTCCGCGCGCTACGGTGCGGCGGGCCCCTGCCCACACGCACCGTCACGACGAGAGGTCCCTCGATGAAGCTCGCGACCGTCCGCACCGACAGCGGCCTGCGCGCCGTCCGGGTGGACGACGAAGGGGCCGTCGATCTCGGCCGCACCGACGTCCGCGCCGTGCTGGAGCAGCCGGACTGGCGGGAGGCGGCCGCCGCTGCGTCGGGGGCCGTCCTGCCGCTGGCGGACCTCGACTACGCCCCGCTGGTGCCGTCGCCGGAGAAGGTGATCTGCGTCGGGCTGAACTACCGCGACCACATCCGCGAGATGGGTCGCGAGCTGCCCGAGTACCCGACTCTGTTCGCCAAGTTCGCGCGCACGCTCACGGGCGCGCGCGACCCGATCGTGCTGCCGGCCGGGTCGGAGAAGGTCGACTGGGAGGCCGAGCTCGTCGTGGTGATCGGCGCGGAGGTGCGCCACGCCACCGGCCCGGACGCCGCCGCGGCGATCGCGGGCTACGCGGTGGGCAACGACGTCAGCGCACGGGACTACCAGAACCGCACGCTGCAGTGGCTGCAGGGCAAGATGTTCGAGGCGTGCACGCCCGTCGGTCCGTGGCTGGTCACCGAGGTCGAGCCCGGGCGGATCTCGTGCACGGTGGACGGCGACGTCCGCCAGGATTCGCGCACCTCCGAGCTGGTGTTCGACCCGGTCCGCCTCGTCGAGTACATCTCCGCGATCGTCACGCTCGCCCCGGGCGACCTGATCTTCACCGGTACGCCGGGCGGGGTCGGTGCGGGCCGCACGCCGCCGCTGTTCCTCGCCGAGGGCCAGGAGGTCGTCACGGCCATCGAGGGCCTCGGCGAGTGCCGCAACGTCTGCGTGGCCGAGAAGCACTGACGTGGCCGCCCCCATCACGGATGGGCTCGTCCCGTGGCCGGACGAGTTCGTGCAGCGCTACATCGCCGCCGGCTACTGGGAGGGCGTGCCGCTGGGCACGCTGCTGCAGGAGGCGGCGGACCGGGCCCCGGACGCGGTGGCCGTGGTCGACGGCGACGTGCGCCTCACCTACGGCGAGCTGATGGCGCGGGCGGACGCCGCGGCGTCCCGGCTGGCCGATCTGGGCATCGGCGCCGGCGACCGGATCGTGGTGCAGCTGCCCAACCGCTGGGAGTTCGTCGCGCTCACGGCGGCGTGCCTGCGCGCCGGGATCGTGCCGGTGATGGCCCTTCCGGGGCACCGGCGGACGGAGGTGTCCTACCTCGCCCAGCACTCGGAGGCGGTCGCGGTCGCGGTGCCGGACCGGCTACGGGGTTTCGACCACCAGAGCATGGCCCACGAGATCGACGGGCCGTCGTTCGTGCTCTGTGCGGGCGACGAGATCGCTCCGGGCAGCGAGTGCCTGCGCACCCTGTGTGCTCCGCCGCAGGACGCCGCGGCGGAGCGGGCCCGCTGGGACGCCACCCCGCCCGGCGGGCGCGACGTGGCCCTGTTCCTGCTGTCGGGCGGCACGACCGGCCTGCCGAAGCTCATCCCGCGCACCCACGACGACTACGCCTACAACGCCAAGGCCAGCGCAGACGTCTCCGGGATCGACGCGGACACCGTCTACCTGGTGCAGCTCCCGGTCGGCCACAGCTTCCCGCTCGCCTCCCCCGGCGTCCTCGGCACGCTGATCCGCGGCGGGCGGGTGGTCATGCTGGGCACGCTGCAGCCGGAGAAGGCGTTCGCGACGATCGCGGCGGAGGGGGTCACGCTCACCTCGACCGTGCCGGCGGTGGCCGCCCGCTGGCTCGAGCACGCGGCGGTCCACGGGCCGCCCGGCGGACCGGACGGGCCGTTGCAGGTCCTGCAGGTCGGGGGGGCCCGGCTGGCCGACGAGCTGGCCCGCAAGATCAGGCCGGTGCTGGGGGCGCAGCTGCAGCAGGTGTTCGGCATGGCCGAGGGCCTGCTCAACTTCACCCGCCTCGACGATCCGGACGAGATCGTCTGCACCACCCAGGGCCGCCCGCTGTCGCCCGGCGACGAGGTGAAGCTGGTGAACTCCTACGAGCACCCGGTCCGGGAGGGCCAGCTCGGCGTGTTGCTCACCCGCGGCCCGTACACCCCGCGCGGCTACTACCGGGCGCCCGAGCAGAACCGTAAGTCGTTCACGAAGGACGGCTGGTACCGCTCCGGTGACGTGTGCCGCCGCACGTCCGAGGGCTACCTGATCGTCGAGGGCCGGGACAAGGACATGATCAACCGGGGCGGGGACAAGATCTCCGCCGAGGAGGTGGAGAACCTCGTCTACCAGGTGCCGGGCGTGCTGGAGGTCGCCGCGGTGGCGATGCCCGATCCCGATCTCGGGGAGCGCGTCGCCGTCTTCGTCGTGCCGCGCGACGGGGCGACGGTGACGCTGGACGAGATCCGCGCCGGCATGGGCCCCGTCGCCAAGTTCAAGCTCCCGGAGCGCCTGATCGTGGTGGACGAGATGGTCACGACCGCGGTCGGGAAGATCGACAAGAAGGCACTGCGGGAGGACGTGGCGCGCAGGGTTGCCGAGGAGGAGGGCGCATGAGCGCCGGGCGAGCCGCCCAGGCGAGGACGACGCGACGCGCCCGGATCCGACCCATCCAGCGCCGAGGAGGAGGGCGCATGAGCGCCGGGCGAGCCGCCAGGCGAGGACGACGCGACGCGCCCGGATCCGACCCGTCCCGGCCCGAGTGCCGAGGCACGGAAGCGAGGGGAGGGCGGTGAGCACCCGCCACGAGACCACGACGACGCTGGCCTGGATGCACGCGGGCCAGGCGCATGTGGAGGCCGTCGTGGACGGGCTCGACGACGACGCGCTGCGCGCACCCAGCGCGCTGCCCGGCTGGACCCGCGCGCACGTCGTCGGCCACCTGGCCCGCAACGCCGAGGCGCTCGGCCGGCTCGCCGCGTGGGCCCGCACCGGTGTGGAGACGCCCATGTACGCCGACGCCGAGGAGCGCGATCGCGGCATCGAGGAGTCCGCCGCCCGACCGATCGCGTGGTTGCGCGCCGAGCTGGTGTCCACCGCCGCCGACCTGGCCGCCGCCCTCGCCGAGCTCTCCGACACCGAGTGGACGGCGTCGGTGCGCAGCGCCCAGGGCCGCACGATCCCGGCGGCGGAGGTGCCGTGGATGCGGACCCGGGAGGTGTGGCTGCACGCCCACGACATCGACGCGAGCCTCGGGACCGATCACGAGACACCGCTGCGGCTGCCCGACGGGATGGCCGAGGTGCTGCTCGACGACATCACCGCCGTGATGAGCGCGCGGGAGGGCTGCCCTTCGATGCTGCTGCGCTCGCCGGACGGCCGCTGGCGGTTGGGGCGGGGCGAACCGGTCGCCGTCCTCGACGGGCCCGCTGGAGCGCTCGCCGGTTGGCTGACCGGGCGCAGCACGGGCGGGGACGTGGCCTCGTCGAACGGGAGCGTGCCGGGGGCGCCGCGCTGGCTCTGAGGCGCGACGGCTACCGATGCAACCCTGATGCAACCGGTGCCCGACCGGTTCTGCGCGGTGTTGCCTGTCACAGGAAACCGCACCGTCGCAGGAGGTCCCCGCCGTGAGTCAGACCCTGGAACGCCCCGACACCTCGACACCCGCCCGCCGGGCGGACGCGTGGCTGGCGGACTTCGAGAACGCGCTCGCCGCGCGGGACGTGGACCGCGCAGCCGGGATGTTCGCTGCGCAGAGCTTCTGGCGCGACCTCATCGCGTTCACGTGGAACATCAAGACCGTCGAGAACCCCGACGGTGTCGCCGACCTGCTGCACGCCACGCTGGAGAGCACCGACCCGTCCGGCTTCACCTTCACCGCCGAGCCCACCGAGGCGGACGGCGTCGTCACCGGCTGGTTCGCGTTCGAGACCGGCGTCGGCCGCGGCAAGGGCCTCGTCCGGCTCACCGAGGAGGACGGGGCGCTCAAGGCGTGGACGTTCCTCACGGCCCTCGAGGAGCTGAAGGGCCACGAGGAGAACCTGGACGAGCGGCGCCCGCACGGCACCGAGCACGGCGCCTTCCGCGACCGCGTCACGTGGAAGGAGCGCAAGGAGGTGGAGGCGGCCGAGCTCGGCCGCACCGAGCAGCCGTACGTGCTGATCGTCGGCGGCGGGCAGGGCGGCATCGCGCTCGGCGCGCGGCTGCGCCAGCTCGGCGTCTCACACATCGTGGTCGACCGCCACCAGCGGCCCGGCGATCAGTGGCGAAAGCGCTACAAGACGCTGTGCCTGCACGACCCGATCTGGTACGACCACCTGCCCTACCTGCCGTTCCCGCGCAACTGGCCGGTGTTCTCGCCGAAGGACAAGATCGGCGACTGGCTGGAGATGTACACCCGGGTGATGGAGGTCAACTACTGGTCCTCCACCACCTGCCGGTCCGCGACGTTCGACGGGGAGCGCTGGACGGTCGTCCTGGACCGCGACGGCGAGGAGATCACCCTGCGGCCGACGCAGCTCGTGCTGGCCACCGGCATGTCCGGCCGCCCGAACATCCCCGACATCCCCGGCAAGGACGCCTTCGGCGGCGAGTGGTTCCACAGCTCGCAGTTCCCGGGCCCCGACGCCTACGCCGGCAGGAAGGCCGTCGTCGTCGGGTCGAACAACTCGGCGTTCGACATCTGCGGTGCGCTGTGGGAGGCGGGCGCGGAGTCGGTGACGATGGTGCAGCGCTCGTCCACGCACATCGTCAAGTCGAACACGCTGATGGACATCGGCCTGGGCGCCCTCTACTCCGAACAGGCCATCCGGAACGGCGTCACCACCTGGCACGCCGACATGATCTTCGCGTCGTTGCCGTACCGGATCCTCCACGAGTTCCAGATCCCGCTGTACGAGCAGATGAAGGAGCGCGACGCCGACTTCTACGAGCGCCTGGAGGCGTCCGGCTTCCGCCACGACTGGGGCGCGGACGGCTCGGGGCTGTTCATGAAGTACCTGCGCCGCGGCTCCGGCTACTACATCGACGTCGGCGCGGCGGACCTGGTCGCGAACGGCGAGGTGAAGCTCGTCCAGGGCCAGGTCGCCGAGCTCACGGAGAAGGGTGTGAAGCTCGAGGACGGCACCGAGCTCGAGGCGGACGTCGTCGTCTTCGCCACCGGCTACGGGAACATGGTCGGCTGGGTCGAGGAGCTGTGCGGCGAGGACGTCGCGGCCAGGGTCGGCCGGGTGTGGGGCCTCGGCTCGGACACCCCCAAGGACCCCGGTCCGTGGGAGGGCGAGCAGCGCAACATGTGGAAGCCGACCAACCAGGAGAACCTCTGGTTGCACGGCGGCAACCTGCACCAGTCGCGCCACTACTCGCTGTACCTGGCGCTGCAGCTGAAGGCGCGCCAGGAGGCGATCCCGACGCCGGTGTACGAGGTGCAGGAGAGCCACCACCGCACCTGACCGCGTCCCCCGTCAGGTCTCCACGACGATCTCGCCGCCCTCCACGCGCACCGGGTACGCCCGGGCGTCGGGACCTGCGGTGAGGCACGCGCCGTCGGCGAGGGCGAAGGCGTGCTGGTGCAGGGGGCACACCACCTTCGTCGCGTCGACGGTGCCGTCGGCGAGCGGGCCGCCCGCGTGCGGGCACGCGGCGGAGAGCGCGTGCAGCGACCCGTCGCGGAGCCGGAAGACGGCCACCTGCTCGTCGCCGACGGCGAAGGCGCGCCCCTCCCCCACCGGGACGGCCGCCGCGGGGCCCAGCCGGTGCGCCGTCACCTCCGGCGCGCTCACCGGGAGTCCTTCGCGCCCGCCCGGCCGCCGCGGGTGCAGTGGGGTGGCTTTACGCCGGTTGAGCCGGAGTGAAGCCACCCCACTGCGGCCGGGGACGGGCGGCGCCGCGCGCTCACGCCCCCACCCCGCGCACCGGCACGCGCGGCAGCGGGACCAGCGGCAACGCGCCCGCGAACTGCCCCGGCGTCACGGGCTCGCGGCCCTCCAGCCACGGGTCGACGTAGGCGTCCACGCAGTCCTGCATGCGCGCGTCCAGGTCGGCGGCGACGCCGTCGCGGTCCTCCACGAGGATCGCCTTCAGCTCGTCGAGCCCGATGCGCGGGACGAAGTCGTAGGTGCGTTCCAGCCAGCGCCCGTTCTCGCGGTAGTACTGGATGAAGCGCCCGACGAGCCGGATCGCCTCGTCCTGGCCCGTGACGGTCGCGAGCACGTCGCCCTTGCGCACGGACGCCCCCGCCGCGCCACCGATGTAGACCTCCCACCGCCCGTCACCGACCGCGACGAGCCCCACGTCCTTGACCATCGCCTCGGAGCAGTTGCGCGGGCAGCCCGCGACCGCGAGCTTCAGCTTCGCCGGGCCCTCCAGGCCCTGGTAGCGCTTCTCGATCGCGACACCGAGGCCGGTGGAGTCGCCGAGGCCGAAGCGGCAGAAGTCCGTGCCCACGCACGTCTTCACCGTGCGGAACGACTTGCCGTAGGCGTACCCCGAGGGCATGTCCAGGTCGGCCCAGACACCGGGCAGGTCCTCCTTGCGGACGCCGAGCAGGTCGATCCGCTGCCCACCGGTGATCTTCACCATCGGGACGTCGTACTTCTCCGCGACGTCCGCGATGCGCCGCAGCTGCTCGACCGAGGTCACCCCGCCCGCGATCTGCGGCACGACGGAGAACGTGCCGTCGCGCTGGATGTTGGCGTGCACGCGGTCGTTGATGAAGCGGGCGTCGCGCTCGTCGACGTACTCGCCCGGCCAGATCGTGCGCAGGAGCGACGTGAGCGCCATCTTGGAGCCCGCGTCCTCGCCGTCCGGGGCGAGCGCGGCGAACACCGCCGACACCGACCGGAGCCCCTGCGCGCGGATCGCCGCCACCAGCGCGGGCTTGTCCATCGGGATCGCGGGGACGTACCAGCCCGCGGACTCGTCGATCTCCACGTCCCCACCGGCAGCCCACTCGACGACGTCCGCCACCAACGCCTTGCACGACCCGCAGCCCTTCCCAGCGCGCGTCGCGGCCATCACCCCGCCGACGCTGTGGGTGCCCGCCTTCACGCAGGCCACCAGGTCGCCCTTGGAGACGCCGTTGCAGTTGCAGACCTGCACCGAGTCGTCCATCTCCGCGACGCTCTGCTCCGCCGGGGGCGCACCCAGCTCGAAGAGCAGCTCGACGCGCTCCTCGGGCAGCGGCAGGCCGCGGTCGAAGCTCTGGGTGAGGAACGCGACCTTGCCGACGTCGCCCAGGAGGGTGGCGCCGACCAGCCGCCCCTCGCGGATCACCACGGACTTGTAGACGCCGCGGCGCGGCTCGGAGAACCGGACGAACTCGTCGTCGTCGCGCTCGGGACGCTTGACCCCCATCGCCGCGACGTCCACGCCCGCGACCTTCAGCTTCGTCGCGGTCTTGGAGCCGTGGTAGGCGGCCTTGGGGTCGGCGCCGGTGATGTGGTCGGCGAGCACGAGGGCCTGCTCCCACAGCGGCGCCACCAGCCCGTAGGTCTCGCCGCGGTGCTGGGCGCACTCACCGACGGCGTAGACGTCCAAGTCGTCGACCGAGCGCATCTGGTCGTCGGTGACGATGGCGCGCTCCACCGTGAGCCCGGAGATCATCGCCAGGCCGACGTTGGGCCGGATGCCCGCGGTGACGACGACCATGTCCGCGTCCAGCGACGAGCCGTCGCCGAACACCACGCCGGTGACGTGCCCGGCGCTGCGGATCGCGGTCGTCCGCCTGCCGGTGTGCACCCCGATCCCCAGGCGCTCGACGACGCGGCGCAGGATCGCGCCCGCCTCGTCGTCGAGCTGCTGGTTCATGAGCACCGGCCCGGACTGGACGACGTGGCACTCCACGCCCCGCTGCTGCAGCCCGTACGCGGCCTCCAGACCGAGCAGCCCGCCGCCGATGACGACGGCGCGGCGGCGCTCGGGCGCTGCGTCGACGGCCCAGTCGAGCATCGCCGTGGTGTCGTCGAGGGTGCGGAAGCCGAACACGCCCGGGGTGAGGGTGCGGTCGTCGACCCACATGCCGTCCATCGGCGGGAAGAACGTGCGGCTCCCGGTGGCGATGATCAGCTTGTCGTACGGGGCGACCGTGCCGTCGTCGGCGAAGACCTTGCGGGCGAAGCGGTCGATGCGCACGACCCGCACACCTGCGTGCAGGGTGATGCCGTTGTCGGCGTACCAGTCCAGCGGGTTGAGGTAGATCTCCCCGAGTCCGTCCTCGTCCCCTTCACCTGCGAGGACGTGGCTCAGCATGATCCGGTTGTAGTTGCCGTACGGCTCGTCGCCGAACACCGTGATGCGGAAGCGCTCGCTGCCGCCGCGGGCGATGATCTCCTCCACCGCGCGGGCGCCTGCCATCCCGTTGCCGACGACGACCAGGTCCAGGGCCATCAGACCTCCACCAGGCCGAGGTCCACGACCACCGTGCCGGTGAGCCCGTCCGGCGCGGCGAGGTGCAGCTCCAGGGTCGTGCCGTCGTCGAGGTCCTCGACCACGCGCAGCGAGACGTGGCTGTCGGCCTTCGCCCCGATCGGGAAGTAGCGCATCGGGACGCCGTCGCGCAGGAGGACCACCGTGACGAGCTCGTCGGTGGAGTTGCCGCCGCGGAAGTACAGCGGCTGCGACGTCACGCCCGCGGGGACCGTGTAGCGCAGGTCCGGGTGCAGCAGCGCGGGCTTGGTGGCTCCGGTACCGGTGAACTCGTAGATGCCCTGCAGGAACCGGTGCGTGCTGTGCATCTGTCCTCCGAGGTGGTGGTGGGCGGGTTCGGGTCCGACGGACACGGCGCAGGTCTTGAACTCGGGCATGCGGGAGATGGGGTCCAGGGCGTCGCTGACCAGGTCGTTCACGCCCGCCCAGTGGAACGGGACGAACACGGTGTCGGACCGGATGGCGGGCGTGAGGCGGGCACGCACCCGCGTCTCGCCGCGCACCGACCGCAGCAGCACCGGCGCGCCGTCGGAGATACCCAGCTCCCGGGCCAGCTCCGGGTGCAGCTCGACCCGGGCGTCCGGCTCCGCACCGTGCAGGGACGGGGTGCGGCGCGTCTGGGTGCCCGACTGGTAGGGGGTGCGGCTGCGACCCGTCGTCAGCAGGTAGGGGTACCGCGCGTCCGGGCGTTCCCGCGCCGGCCGCGGCCGGACGGCGACGAAGCGGGCGCGGCCGTCGGGGGTGGCGAAGCGCTCGGTGAACATCCGCGGGGTACCCGGGTGTTCGGTGTCCGGACAGGGCCAGAACAGCTCCTCGCCCGCGGCGAGCCGCTCGCGGGTGATGCCCCCGTAGTCCGCCGGACCGCCGGCCGACGCCCGGCGCAGCTCGTCCTGGACCTGCCACGGGTCGGTCGGGAACAGCTCCCCGCGCCCGAGGCGCTGCGCGAGCGCGTGCCAGATCTCCAGGTCGCTGCGCACGCCCTCCGGCGGCGCGAGGGCGCGGCGGCGCAGCAGCACGCGCCCCTCCAGGTTGGTGAGCGTGCCCTCCTCCTCGGCCCACATCGTCGTCGGCAGGACGACGTCGGCGCGCCGTGCGGTCTCGGAGAGGAAGAAGTCGCTGACCGCGAGGAAGTCCAGCGCGTCCAGGCGCGCCGTGACGTGCCCGGCGTTCGGCGCGGACACCACCGGGTTGGACGCGGCGAGCAGCAGCACCCGCACGCCGCCGTCCGTCCCGAGCCGGTCCAGCAGTTCGTAGGCCGACGGGCCGGGGCCGGGCAGCTCGTCGGGGTCGACCCCCCAGACCGCGGCGACGTGGGCGCGCGCGGCCGCGTCGGCCAGCCTGCGGTAGCCCGGGAGCTGGTCGGCCTTCTGGCCGTGCTCGCGCCCGCCCTGGCCGTTGCCCTGCCCGGTGAGCGTGCCCCAGCCCGAGCCGGGGCGGCTGCCGGGCAGCCCGAGGGCGAGGGCCAGGTTGATCCAGGCCTGGGCGGTGTCGGTGCCGTCGGCGTGCTGCTCGGCGCCGCGCGCGGTGAGGATCATCGCGGTACGGGCGCCCGCCAGCTCCCGGACGGTGGCGACCATGTCCGCGACGGGAACGCCGGTCGTCCGCTCGACCCTGTCCGGCCAGTACTCCCGCACCGCGCGGCGGACCGCGTCGAAGCTGGTGGTGCGCTCGGCGACGTACACCTCGTCGACGAGGCCCTCCCGGATTGCGACGTGCAGCATCCCCGCGGCCAGCGAGAGGTCCGTGTTCGGCACCGGCTGCAGGTGGCGGTGCGCGAGCTCGGCGGTGGCGCTGCGCCGCGGATCGACGACGACGTGCCGCGCGCCCCGCGCCCGTCCCTCCTCGAAGAACCGCATCGCGGGCGGCATCGTGTCGGCCGGGTTGGCGCCCACCAGCACCACGACGTCGGCCAGCGGGATGTCCGCCATCGGGAACGGGAGCCCCCGGTCGATCCCGAACGCGCGCGTGCCCGCCGCGGCGGCCGAGGACATGCAGAAGCGGCCGTTGTAGTCGATCGCCGAGGTCCGCAGCGCCACCCGGGCGAACTTCCCCAGCTGGTAGGCCTTCTCGTTGGTGAGCCCGCCCCCGCCGAAGCAGCCGACGGCGTCGTGGCCGTACCGGAGCTGGGCGGAGCGGATCGCGGCGGCGATCCGGTCCAGTGCCTCGGCCCAGGACGCGGGTCGCAGCGTGCCGCGGTGGCGGACGAGCGGCGTGGTGAGCCGCTGCGGGTGCGCCAGCAGCTCGGCGGCGGATGCGCCTTTCAGGCACAGCCCGCCACGGTTGGTCGGGAAGTCCCGGCCCGCGACCTCACCGTCCGGCGACACCGTCATGCCGCACTGCAGCGAGCAGTACGGGCAGTGTGTCGCGGTCACCCGTTCGAGGTTTCATCGCCCCTGTTTCTGCCGCGTACGACCCCCGTTAACAGACCCTCACACCGGCCGCAGCTCGCGATCCGGCGTCCCCCGTTCGGAGTGCCCGGCGCTGCTCAGGGCCGGGTGACCTCGGCCTCCACCTCGACCTCCACCTTCCAGCGCGGGTCGAGCAGCCCGACGACCACCACCATCGTCGCGGCGGGCCGTACCTCGGCGAACAGCTCGCCGTGCACGGCGCCGACCGCGTCGGCGTCGGCACGGTCGGTGAGGAACATCCGCGTGCGGACGACGTCGCGCAGCTCGGTCCCCAGTGCCGCGAGCGCCTCCGCGACGATCGCGAAGCAGCGGCGGGCCTGCTCCGTGACGTCGTCAGGGCACGAGCCGTCCGGCCAGACGGGGGCGGTGCCGGAGACGAGGATCCGGCTGCCGATGCGGACGGCGCGGGAGAACCCGATCGTCGCCTCGAAGGGCGATCCGGAGGCGTGGCGCTGCATTCCGGTGACCGTAGGCCCCGGCCGTGCCAAGGTGGGGGCCGGACTCACCGCGAGAAGGGACCGCCATGCCACAGCCGCAGGGAGCCGAGCTCGAGGCCGTCCGGGCCCGGCGCGCGTCACTGAAGGAGAAGTACCTGCGGTCGCCGTCGAAGCGGCCGCGGACCACCGTGCGGGGGGTGCACCACCTCGCCCTGATCTGCCGCGACGTCGAGGAGACCATCCGCTTCTACCAGGAGACGCTCGGGTTCCCGCTCGTCGAGCTCGTGGAGAACCGCGACTACGCGGGGTCCAGCCACTTCTTCTTCGACATCGGCAACGGCAACCTCCTCGGCTTCTTCGACTTCCCGGGCCACGACCACCCGGAGTTCAGCGAGACGATCGGCGGGGTGCAGCACCTCGCGCTGTCCACCTCCGACGAGGAGTTCGCGAACGCCCGGAAGCGCCTGGACGAGGCGGGCATCCCCTACATCGGCCCGGACCGCGGCATCGACAACAGCCTCTACATCCGCGACCCGAACGGAGTGGGCATCGAGTTCTACGCCGAGCAGCTCGGCCTGTTCGAGGGCGAGCCGCTGCTGGAGTGAGCCGCGCCGCCTCGCAGCCACCTCGCCACGTCGCCGCACCACCTCGCAGCGTCAACCGCCACTCCGCAGCCATCCGGAGCGCTGCGCGGTGCATCGAGACGTTGCGAGGTCGCGGAGCCGGGAGCGGTTGCCGGCCGCGCGGCGGCCGGGCGGGCGGCGGCTGGGCCCGCGGCGCGGCGGGCGGCGGCCGAGCGGGCGGCGGCCGGGCAGCGCGGCCGTCCGAGGCCGGTCGGGCGCGCCCGGCGCGGTCGAACGCCCGCTGCAGCCGCCGGACCACCACGACGAAGTGCTCCAGCTCGTCCCACATCCAGCGGACCACCTGCAGGCCGGAGTCGCGCAGCGCGTCCTCCCGGCGCTTCTCCGCCACGAGCACGCCGGTGGGGTCCTGACCCGGCGACAGCGAGCGGCCGTACTTGACGAGCCCGTCGAACTCCCCGACCGTGCGGCGCCCCTCCCACCAGAGGTCGACCCGGCCCAGGAAGTGCCCCTCGGCCGACCACACCGGCCGTTGCAGCTCCGGAGGCGGCAGGTGGTGCAGGTGCAGCAGCGCCCGGCTGCGCGACTCCCCCGGGCTCTCGCTGCGCCCGTCCGCGAACGCGACGACGCGGCGCGCCCCCGGCTGCCCGGGACGACGGGCACCTCGTGCAAGTACGTCCCGCAGTTCGTCGGGATCGACGCCCGCACGCAGCGCGGCGTCCGCGGTGACGACAGCGGCCTCGAACGAGGCGGACCGGGCGATGTCGACGACCGTGCGCGCGACGGTCGTGACCGGGATCCCCCTGACGACCGTGATCTCGCCCGGAGCGAGGGATGCGGCGTGCACGTGCGCGACGCCACCTCGTCGCGCGCCGGAGCGCCGCGGCCGCGTGAGGTGCACGCGATCCAACGGGGCACCCCAGACCGGGAGCCCGTGCAGGACGGCGGCCGACACGTGGCTGACGACCGCGTCCGGGTGGACCGCACCCGTCGTGGCCTCCACGAGCAACGCGTGCCGGGAGGCCGGCGTCCGCAACCGCTCGTCGCCGCCGAGGACGTAGGCTCCACGCCGGACGGCCGCCAGCTCCCGCGCCCGCCGCCGTCTCCGGAGCTCGCCGTCGGTGAACCCGCGTACCCGCAGCTCGGCCGGGCGCAGCAGCCGACCGTTGGTGATCTCCACGGATCCGATGATCGTCCGTCGGCGACCTCGCCTGCGGACGAATCCGGAACCTGTGGACAGGTACCGTCGAGGTGGACAACTGCCCCGCCCCGGCCCGCCGCAGCGTCGTCAATCCCACCTCGCGGGCGGCGCTGCAGTGCCCCTCCCGCCGCCCCGGACGCACCGCCCACCGATCTGTAATCGACACGACAGAACCTGTAGGGCCTCTCGGACGTCTCCCTCATGTGGGATCCCTCTGTCGGGCGCACGGCCAGAGGCACGTCGACGGACAGTGATGGACAGCAACGGACAGTGAGGACGGGGAGAGCGGGATGAACGGACGGTCGGGGCCACCGCGGCGCGGCGCGCCGCCGCCACCGCCCGGCCGGCGCTCCCAGCGTCCGAGCTGGAACACTTCGCCGCCGCCCCGGTACGAGCCGTCCGGAGAGCCGCCCGCCGAGTCGCCCACAGAGTCGCCCACAGAGGTGCTGCCGCCGAACGGGTACGCCCCGCGGTCGGCCGTCGCGCCCGGGCCGCCCCGGCAGGACCGGCCTCCGGTACGCCCGCGCCCACCGCGCCGTGCCGGCTTCTGGAAGCGCCGCGTCATCGCAGCGTGCGTGGTGGTGCTGGCGCTGGTCGTGGCGTTCGGCACGTACGTCGAGGTCAACCTGGAGCGCACGGACGCGCTGCCCAGCGACAGCACGGCCAGCTCGGACGGCACGAACTGGCTCATCGTCGGCTCGGACAGCCGCAAGGGCCTCACGAAGGAGCAGGAGCGCGAGCTCGCCACCGGAGGCGACGTCGGCCAGCGCACGGACACGATCATGCTGCTGCACAGCGGCAGCAGCGGCAGCGTCCTGGTGAGCCTGCCGCGGGACTCCTACGTCGACGTGCCGGGCTACGGCCGGGAGAAGCTCAACGCGGCGTACTCCTTCGGCGGGGCGAAGCTGCTCATCCAGACGGTGGAGCGGGCCACCGGCCTGCGTATCGACCACTACGCCGAGATCGGCTTCAGCGGCTTCGTGGACGCCGTGGACGCCGTCGGCGGGGTGGAGATCTGCGCCGACCAGGCGATCAGGGACCCGAAGGCGGCGCTGAACATCAAGGCCGGCTGCCAGGAGATGGACGGCGCCACCGCGCTCGGCTACGTCCGGACACGGGCCACCGCGGGATCGGATTTCGACCGCGTGACCCGGCAGCGCCAGTTCCTCGGCGCGCTCGTGGAGAAGGCGACGAGCCCCACCACGCTGCTCAACCCGTTCCGCGTGGTGCCGCTGGCCGGCGCGATGGCGCGGGCCGTCACCGTCGACTCCGGCGACCACGTGTGGAACCTCGCCGGGCTCGCGCTCGCCATGCGCGGGATCGCCGGTGGCGACGGCCTCGCCACCACGGTGCCCGTGGCGAACTCCGGCAGCGTGGGCGGCCAGTCCGTCGTGCGCTGGGACACCAAGCGGGCCTCCGTGCTGTTCAAGGCGATCCAGAACGACGAGGTACCGCCGAAGTCCGCCCACGGCCCCTGACCCGGCCACCCTTCGCAACGAAAGGCGCGTTCGTCCAACTGAGTGGGACGAACGCGCCGCTCGTTGCGAGGGGAAGTTCAGGGCCCCAGCGCCGCCGCCTCCTTCGCGAGCGCCGTGACGCGCCCCCAGTCCCCGGCGTCGAGGGCGTCGCGCGGCGTGGTCCACGAGCCGCCGACGCAGCCCACGTTGGGCAGCGCGAGGTAGCCCGGCGCGGACGCCGCCGTGATTCCCCCGGTGGGGCAGAACCGCAGCTGCGGCAGCGGACCCGCAACGGCCGACAGGAACGCACGACCGCCCGCCGCCTCGGCAGGGAAGAACTTCATCCCCGTGAGCCCGCGCTCGTACACGGCCATCATCTCCGAGATCGTCGCGACGCCGGGCAGGAACGGCAGCCCGCTGTCGACCAGGCAGTCCAGGAGGCCGGGAGTCGCCCCGGGGCTGACCAGGAACCGCGCCCCCGCGCGCACCGACTCCGCCACGTGCGCCGGGCCGAGCACCGTCCCGACGCCGATCAGCGCATCCGGCACCTCCGCGGCGATCCGCTCGACGGCGGGCAACGCCTCCGGTGTGCGCAGCGTGACCTCGATGGCGGCGAGGCCCCCGTCCACCAGCGCCCGGGCCAGCGGGACGGCCGCCTCGACGTCGTGCAGCACCACGACGGGGATCACCGGCGCGATGTCGAGAAGAGCGATGTCGAGCAGCTCGCTCACCGCACACCCCCGATGACGCTCGCGCCCAGCTCGGCCGGGCCCACGGCGCGGCGGAACGCGGCGAAGAGCTCGCGCCCCGTCCCCGACCACCTGCCGTCGTCCGGCGGGGCACCGGCGTGCTCGCGCGCGTCCAGCTCGGGTGCGGGCACGAGGACCTCCAGCAGCCCGGCGTCGGCGTCGAGGGCGACGAGGTCGCCGTCCCGGATCCGGGCGAGCGGACCGCCCGCCGCCGCTTCCGGGGACACGTGGATCGCGGCGGGCACCTTGCCCGACGCCCCGGACATCCGCCCGTCGGTGACGAGCGCGACCCGGTGGCCCCGGTCCTGCAGCGCACCGAGCGCGGGGGTGAGCTTGTGCAGCTCGGGCATGCCGTTGGCGCGCGGGCCCTGGTAGCGCACGACCGCGACCAGGTCGCCTGACAGCTCACCGGCGGCGAACGCGGCGAGGAAGTGCGCCTGGTCGTCGAAGACGCGCGCGGGCGCCTTGACGATCCGGTGCTCGGGCGCCACCGCAGAGGTCTTGATCACCGCGCGGCCGAGGTTGCCGTCGAGCAGGCGCAGCCCGCCGTCCGGGGCGAAGGGCGCGGCGACCGGCCGCAGCACCTCGGTGTCGAGGCTGCGGGCCGGGCCGGGCCGCCAGCGCAGGCCGTCCCCGATGAACGGCTCGGTGGTGTAGGCGTCGAGGCCTTCACCCGCCACCGTGGTGACGTCACCGTGCAGCAGGCCCGCCCCGAGCAGCTCCCGCACGAGGTGGGACGTACCGCCCGCGGCGTGGAAGTGGTTGATGTCGGCCTTGCCGTTCGGGTAGACGCGGGCCAGCAGCGGCACGATGGCCGAGAGCTCGGCGAAGTCGGACCAGCGCAGCTCCACTCCCGCGGCGGCCGCCATCGCGACGAGGTGCATCGTGTGGTTCGTCGACCCGCCGGTGGCGAGCAGCGCCACGAGCCCGTTGACGACGGCCCGCTCGTCCACGACGTCGGCGATCGGGGCGCCGCCACCGGCCAGCGCGACCGCCCGCTCGCCCGCGGCGGTGGTGAGGGCGTCGCGCAGCGGCGTGCCCGGGTTGACGAAGCTCGCCCCGGGCAGGTGCAGACCCATGATCTCCATGAGCAGCTGGTTGGAGTTCGCGGTGCCGTAGAACGTGCAGGTCCCGGGCCCGTGGTAGGACGCGGACTCCGCGGCGAGCAGCTCCTCGCGGCCCACCTTGCCCTCGGCGTGCAGCTGGCGGATCCGGCTCTTCTCGGCGTTGGCGAGCCCAGAGGTCATCGGCCCGGCCGGCACCAGGATCGTCGGCAGGTGCCCGAACGACAGGGCACCGATCACCAGCCCGGGAACGATCTTGTCGCAGACGCCGAGCAGGAGCGCGGCGTCGAACATGTCGTGCGAGAGCGCGACGGCGGTGGACATCGCGATGAGGTCGCGGCTGAACAGCGACAGCTCCATGCCGGCGCGACCCTGCGTGATCCCGTCGCACATCGCGGGCACGCCGCCCGCGTACTGGGCCGTGCCGCCCGCGGCGCGCACGGCGTCCTTGAGCCGGGCCGGGTACTCGGCGAACGGCTGGTGCGCGGAGAGCATGTCGTTGTAGGCCGACACGATCGCGACGTTCGGGACGGGCGCGCGGGTGAGGGCGAGCCTGTCCTGCGGCGAGCAGGCGGCCACGCCGTGGGCGAGGTTCGCGCAGCCCAGGCCGGCCCGGGCGGGGCCTTCGAGCGCAGCGGCCCGGGTGCGGGCCAGGTAGGTGGCGCGGGTGGTCTCGGAGCGCTCGCGGACCGTGTCGGTGACGCGGGCGAGGACGGGGTGGAGGGTCGGCTGGGTCACGGAAGGGTCTCCTCGTACCAGGTACGGCCGTCACGTTCGATCAGGGCGGTGGCTGCCGCGGGTCCCGCGGTGCCTGCCGGGTAGGGCCGCGGCGCCTCTCCGAGGGCGTCCCAGGCGGCCTGGACCGGCTCGGTCCAGTGCCACGCGGCCTCGATCTCGTCGCGGCGCATGAACAGCGTCGGGTTGCCGCGCACGACGTCGGAGAGCAGCCGCTCGTAGGCGTCGGGCAGGCGGGCGGCGAACGTCTCGGCGAAGCTCAGCTCCAGCTGCGCCGGGTGCAGGCGGATGCCGCCGGGGCCGGGCTGTTTGGTCATCATCTGCAGGTGCACGCCCTCGTCCGGCTGCAGCCGCAGGACGAGCCGGTTGGCCGGGATGTCGTCGCCGACCAGCGGGAAGATCGAGTGCGGCACCGGCCGGAACTGCACGACGATCTCCGAGGCCTGCCGGCCCAGCCGCTTGCCGGTGCGCAGGTAGAACGGCACCCCGGCCCAGCGCCAGTTGTGCACCTGCGCCTTGAGCGCCACGAACGTCTCGGTGCGGCTGGGGGCCGCCAGCTCGTCGCGGTAGCCGGGGACGGCCTGGCCGTCCACCAGGCCCGCGGTGTACTGCCCGCGGACCGTGCAGCGGGCCACGTCTGCGCCGGTGAGCGGGCGCAACGACTGCAGGACCTTGAGCTTCTCGTCGCGGACGGCCTCGCGGTCGAGCCGGGCCGGCGGCTCCATGGCGACCAGGCAGAGCAGCTGCAGGAGGTGGTTCTGCACCATGTCGCGCAGCGCGCCGGAACCGTCGTAGTAGCCGGCGCGCCCGCCGACGCCGAGGGTCTCGCCGACGCAGATCTGCACGTGGTCGATCCCGCCGGCGTTCCACAGCGGTTCGAGCAGGGTGTTGGCGAAGCGCAGGACCAGCAGGTTCTGGACGGTCTCCTTGCCGAGGTAGTGGTCGATGCGGAAGGTGTTCTCCTCGGCGACCACGGCGCCGACCTCGTCGTTGATCCGCCGCGCGGACGAGAGATCGTGGCCGATCGGCTTCTCCAGGACGACGCGGGTGGCGTCGTCGAGAAGGCCGCCGGCACGGGCCTGGCGCACGATCGGGCCGAACAACTGCGGCGCGCAGGCGAGGTACAGCACGCGGTCGCGACGGCCGGGCGGGCCGAGCAGCTCCGCGAGGGCGGCCCATTCGGCATCGGTGCCGTCCGTGACGTCGACGGTGCGGTGGTGCAGCCTGCGCAGGAAGCGCTTGCGGGCGGTCGCCGTGTGGTCCGGTGCGGAGCGGCGCAGCTCGGCGTCGACCTTGTCGCGGAAGCCCGCGTCGTCGAGGCCGGCGCGCGAGACCGCGACGATCCGCGAGACCTCCGGCAGCTGCTCGTCGGTGTCCCGGCGCAGCAGCGCCGGAAGGAGCTTGCGCATCGCGAGATCACCGGTGCCGCCGAAGACGACCAGATCGCAGGCCCGGTCTGTGGTGGGCGAGGGGTTCGAAGGCTTCGGCACGAGCCGACTCCTGTTCCCGTCGGAAGTGGGGCAGTTCCGAACCATAGCAGTCATGTTTAGGTACTTAAAGTGCCTATATGGTGCTGATCGTGCCTCGCACCGACGGAAGTGATTCACTGACCCCCATGGCAGCTCGTCGTGGAGCCGGCTACCAACCCTCCGCCGGAGACCTGTTCGAGCTGGTCCGCGGCGGTGCCGACACCCGCGCCGAGCTGGGCCGGCTCACGGGCCTGTCCCGCACCGCCGTCGCGGCGCGCGTCGACCACCTCCTCGCGAAGGGCTGGCTCGTCGAGCGGCCCGGCGAGGCGTCCACCGGAGGTCGGCCCGCGGCCCGGCTGGAGTTCCACGCCACGGGCGGCGCCGTCCTGGTCGCGGCCGTCGGCGCCAGCCGCAGCCAGGTGGCGGTGTGCGACCTCGCCGGCCGCGTCGTCACCGAGTCCGAGCTACGCATCGATGTCACCCTCGGCCCCGCGGCCGTCCTCAGCGCCGTCGCCGAGGAGCTCGCCGCCCTCCGCCGGATCGCCGCCACCGAGGACGCCACGGTCCGCGGCATCGCCGTGAGCATCCCCGGCCCCGTGGACCGCGACCGCGGCTGCAGCGTCCGCGCGCCCGCGATGCCCGGCTGGGACGGTGTCGCGCTCACCGACCACCTGACGCTGCCGGGCCGGCCGCTGCCCCTGGTCGTCGAGAACGACGTGAACGCCCTCGCCGTCGCCGAGCACCGTGCCCTGCGCGACACCGGCGTCGAGGACCTGCTGCTCGTCAAGATCTCCACCGGCATCGGGGCGGGCCTGGTCAGCGGCGGGCGCCTGCAGCGCGGCGCGGACGGCGCGAGCGGCGAGATCGGCCACACCGCGGTGCGCGACGGCGGCGGCGTCGCGTGCCGCTGCGGCGGGACGGGCTGCCTGGAGGCGGTCGCGGGCGGGCCCGCGCTCATCCGGGCGCTGTCCGGGCGCGGCGTCACCACGCTCGCCGGGATCGTCGAGCTCGCCCACCGCGGCGACCACGAGGCAGTCTCGCTCGTCCGCGACGCGGGACGGCGTCTCGGCGAGGTGCTCGCCGGGGCGGTCAACCTGGTCAACCCGGGCGTCGTCGTCCTCGCGGGCGACCTCGCCGACGCGTTCGAACCCCTGGTCGCGGGCGTGCGCGAGGAGGTCTACCGGCACGCCTCGGCGTCGGTCACGCGGCGGCTGCGCATCGAGCCCAGCAAGCTCGGCGAGCGCGGCGGGGTGGCGGGCTGCGCCGCACTGATCCTCGAACGGATCCTCGCGGCGCGGGCGATCGACACGGGCTGACCCCTCCCCCGACCCGTTGCGGCCCCCGCCCACCGCGAGTTGCGCATCTCATCAGGCCGAGTTGCGCGTCCGACCGCCACTCACCGCCCGCCCACCGCGAGTTGCGCATCTCATCAGGCCGAGTTGCGCGGCCCACCCGCCGAGCGTGCACCCAGTCCGGGCCCGACCTGCACGAACGCACACTCGACGCACCCGCGGCGGTCCGCGCCCGTCGGGGGGCACCCTGCTCACCCGGCGGCCGGCTACACCGCCTTGCGCCGCCGCGTGGGCTTCTCGTCGGCATCGTCGGCCTTCTTCGACGACCGCTTGCGCGCAGCGGGTTTCTCCTTCGGCGCGTCGTCCGCGGGCTTCTCCTGCTTCTCCGGCGCTTTCTGACTCGCCTTCGCCGCCTCGACGCTGCGCTGCAGGGCCGTCAGCAGGTCCGTCATGCTGTCGCCCTCGTCCGCGGGCTGCTCAGCCACCGGCGCGGGACGCGTCTCTCCCGTCGTCCGCTTCCGCTCGATCATCTCGGCGACCGCGTCGCGGTACTCGTCGTGGAAGTCGCTCGGGTCGAATTCCGCGCCGAGGCTCTCGATCAGCGACGCCGCCATCTTGAGCTCCTGCGGGCGCAGCTCGACGTCGGAGTCGAGGATGTCGAAGTCCGGGGTGCGCACCTCGTCCGGCCAGATCATCGTCTGCAGCACGATGACCTTGCCCCGCACCCGCAGCACGGCCATCGTCTCGCGCTGCCGCAGCGCCACCTTCACGACGGCCATGCGGTCGGTCTGCACCAGCGCCTCGCGAAGCAGCGCGTACGGCTTCGCCGCCTTCGGCTCGGGCTCCAGGTAGTAGCTCTTGTCGAACAGCAGCGGGTCGATCTGGTCGCCCGGGACGAACTCCACGACGTCGATCTCGTGGCCGGAGGCGATCGGCAGCTGGTCGAGATCCTCCTCGGTGAGCATGATCAGCTCGCCGTCCTCGGTCTCGTAACCCTTGACGATGTCGGCGTACTCGACCTCTTCGCCGTCGGTCGCCGCGACCCGCCTGTACTTGATCCGCGCCCCGTCCGAGGCCCGAACCTGGTGGAAGCGGATGTCATGACTCGACGTCGCGGTGTAGAGCTTGACCGGCACGCTCACCAGCCCGAACGACACCGCGCCACTCCACATCGCGCGCATGGGGCTCCTCCCACGATTCCGCCGGTCCCGGTGACAGCATGGCCGTGTGCAACCCATGCTCGCCACTCCGGGGACCCTCCCCGGTGGGCCGGACTGGATGTTCGAGGTCGAGTGGGACGGGCTGCGCATGCTGGCCGAGGTCGAAGACCGCCGGTTACGCCTCACCGACGCGGGCGGCACCGACCGCACCGGCGTCTTCCCCGAGCTCGGTGCCGTCGCCGATCTCGCCCCGGACATCCTGCTCGACGGCGTCGTCGTCCTGCTCGCCGACGGGGTGCCCAGCGGGGAGGCTCTCGCGCGGCGCCTCGCCGGGCACGGCGAGCCCGGCGCCGTCACGTTCATGGCCTTCGACGTGCTGCGCCTCTACGGCGTCCCGCTGCTCGACCGGCCTCTCGCCGACCGGCGCGCAACCCTGGAGCGGCTGCCGTTCGACCCGGCGCCCGACGCCGCCGTCACCCGATCCCCCATCTACGCCGACGGCGCGGCCCTCCTCACCGCCGCCTCCCAACGCGGGCTGCCGGGGGTCGTCGCGAAACGCCGCAGCTCGATCTACCGGCCGGGGCTGCGCTGTCCGGACTGGCTGCGGGTCCCCTCGCGGTCCTGAGACCCCGCCGATCGGGCAGGATTCTCCCCCGGACCCGCACCAGGAGAGGTGGACCTGCCACTCGGGTGACTACCGTGTGCCACGTGACCTCCATGCTCACGTGGCAGGCAGCCGAGGGGATCGGCATCGAGGGCGTCCGGATCCAGCGAGCCCAGGGCGGCCTGCGCGCGCTCGGCAGGCTGGTGCGACCCGGGTTCACCGCGTCGTACCGCTTGATCGTCGGCGACGACGACATCGTGCAGCGGGTCTCGCTCACCTCCGCGACGGCGGCCCGCGAGCGCCACCTGACGCTCAACCGCCGCGAGGACGGCCTCTGGCTCGCCGACAGCGGCTCGGGCAGCACGCGGCCGGCGTTCGACGGCGCGCTGGACGTCGACGTCGAGTTCAGCGCGCTCTACAACTCCCTGCCCATCCGACGGCTCGGGCTGCATCGCGAGCCGCGCGACGAGGACGTCCCGATGGTGTTCGTGTCCCTCCCGGACCTCGAACCCCAGCTGGTCACGCAGCGTTACCACACGATCTCGCCGGTGGTCGACGACCACGCGGTCGTCGGGTTCAGCTGGGACGACTTCGAGGCGGAGCTCGTCGTGGACGTGAACGGCTTCGTCGTGCAGTACCCGCAGATCGCGACGCTGGTCGCCGCCACGGAGGTCCCCCGGCCCGCCTCTCCCGCAGCGCCCGCCGTGGCGAGCTGACCGCGAGTTCCGCATCCCGCGGCGGCGAGTTGCGCATCCCGCGGCGGCGAGTTGCGGGTTTCGCCAGGCCGAGTTGCGGGTTCCGCCCGGCCGAGTTGCGGGTTTCGGCAGGCCGCCGTCACGCCCAGCCGACGACGACCTCGCCGCGCCTGCCGATCTCCCGCAGCCCCGCGAGGTCGCCCGGCCGCGGCCGCCGGACCCGGTGCCCCAGCGGCTCCCGCGTCGCCTGCCAGCGCTGCCGGGCTGCGTAGCCGGCGCGCACGGTCGCGGCGAGCCCACCCGTCGAGGCGAGCGCGCCACGCATGGCGCCGAGCCGGCCCAGCGCGTCGTCCACCGCGGCGAGCAGCGCCGCCCGGTTGCCCTCGCACATCGCCAGCACCAGTTCCGGCCGGGTCCCCGCCACCCGCGTGCCGTCGGCGAACGACGAGGCGGCCAGGGCGAGCGGCAGGTCCGACTCGACACCGCCCTGAGGTCCGGCGCCCGTCGCGGCCAGGACGGCGGCCAGGAGATGGGGCAGGTGGGAGATGCGGGCAACGGCGAGGTCGTGCTCGTCCGCCGCGGCCGGGACGACCCGGGCGCCGCAGGCCCAGGCGAGCTCGGCGACGTCGCACCACACGTCGGTGTCGACGCCGTCGTCGCTGTCGACGACCCACGCGGCCGCCTCGAACAGGTCCGGCACGCCCGCCCGCCAGCCGGACTCGGCCGTGCCGGCCATCGGGTGCCCGCCGACGTAGCGGGCCCGGGGGGCGTGCGCAGCAACGGCGTCGGCGACGGCCACCTTCACGCTCACCGCGTCGGTCAGCCGCACCGTCGGCGCGACGGCGTCCACCCGTTCCAGCACGCGCGGCACCACCGGCAGCGGGACGGCGAGCACGGCGAGCGCATCGACATCCGCCGCGCGGCGAAGGGCCTCGTCGGCGTCGACCGTGACGTCGAACCCGTCCGCGCGGCCCGCGGCGGCCGTCGCCTCCGACGCACTCGTGCCCCAGACGTCGCGGCCCGCCTTCGCCGCGGCGCGCATCAGCGAGCCGCCGATCAGCCCGGCACCCAGCACGCAGACCGCCCGCTCCATGCGTACAGACAGTAGCCGGGCGATCAGGCGCCGAGGGCAGCCGCCACCCGCAGCACGCCCCGCTCCTCCAGTCCGACGCCGACCACCTGCACCCCGGCCGGCAGCCCGTCCACCGCCGCGGGCACCGACACCGCGGGCCAGCCCGACAGGTTGAACGGCAGGTTCAGGTCGAGCAGCGCGGACGCGACCGTCACACCGTCGATCACCTGCTCGCCGATCGGCGTCGCCCGCAGCCGTGTCGTCGGCAACACCAGCGCGTCCACCCCGTCCAGCGCGGCCCGCATCGCGGCCACCAGCCGACGCCGCGCCCGCTGCGCGAGCACGTACTCGCGTGCGGGGAGGTCGGCCATCCGCTCGAGGCGCCGTCGCGTCAGGGGCTGGTAGTCCTCGGGCCGCTCGGCCAGCCACGTGCCGTGGGTGGCGAGGGCCTCGCTGCCGACGATCACCGGATAGGTCGCCGCCAGCTCGCCGATCATCGCGGTGCGGACCTCGACGACCTCCGCGCCGTGCCGCGCCAACCGCTCCACCGCGGCCGCGACGCCGTCCGCGATCGCCGGGTCCAGCGGTGCCCAGTAGCCGTCCGCCGGCGCTCCGATCCGCACACCCGCGACGCCGGGGGCCTGAATGCCCCCGCCGCCGCCCTCCCGGACGAGCGCGTCGTAGGTCACCGAGGCACCGTGGACGTCCGCGGTGAGCAGCCCGACGTGGTCGCAGCTCTCGGCCAGCGGGAACACGCCCTCGGTCGGCAACCTGCCGAACGTCGGTTTCAGGCCGACGATCCCGCACAACGCGGCGGGGGTGCGCACGCTGCAGCCGGTGTCCGTCCCGATCGCGAGCGGCAGGTGCCCGGCCGCCACCGCCGCGGCGGACCCCGACGACGAACCACCGGTGATCCGCGACGGATCGTGCGGGTTGCGGGCGGGTCCGGTGGCGGAGACGTCGCCCGTCGGACCGTAGGCGAACTCGTGCGTGTGCAGCTTCGCGACGACGACCGCGCCCGCGCGGCGCAGCGCCGTCACGATCGGGGCGTCCGCCCGGGCGGGGCCGGCGTCGTCGAGGATCCGGGAGCCGGCGCGCGTCGGGAGGCCTGCGACGTCGACGAGGTCCTTGATCCCGACGGCCACGCCGTGCAGCGGGCCGCGCCACTCGCCGCGCGCCAGCTCGGCGGTACGGGCGGCGGCCTCGGCCGTCGCCCGCTCGGTGTCGAGTGCGACGACGGCGTTCGTCGTGTCGGCGACGAGCCGGTCCAGGACGTCCGCCACGTGCTCGGCCGGCGACAGCTCGCCGGAACGCAGCGCCATCGCCAGCTCACGGATCCGCATCACGGGCGATACTGTGCCCGACGCCCGGCCCCGCGAGTTGCGCAATCCATCGGGCCGTGTTGTTCGTTTCGTCGGACGGGACGGGGTGCGCGGCTGACGAGAAGCGCAACTCGCCCCGACGAGATGCGGAACTCGCCGCCGCGGGATGCGGAACTCGCGGCCGCCGGATGCGGAACTCGCCCCGCTGGAACGCGCAACTCGCCCCGACGAGAAGCGCAACTCGCCCCGACGAGAAGCGCAACTCGCCCCGACGAGATGCGGAACTCGCCGGGCTACCGGAGGACGTCCAGCGCCAACCCCGCATAGACGGCGGTCCCGGCCGCCATCGCCTCCTCGTCGAACACGACCCGGTTCGAGTGGTTCGGTGCCGCCGCGCGGGGATCGGTGCCACGGGGGCAGCCGCCGAGGAAGGCCAGGGCCCCCGGCACCTGCCGCAGCACGTAGGAGAAGTCCTCCGCACCCATGATCGGCGTCGACATCGTGGCGACCTTGCCCCGGCCCAGCAGCTTCCGGGCCACCGTGCAGACCCGCTCGACCGACCCCTCGTCGTTGACGGTGACCGGGTAGCCCGGCTCGATGTCGACCTCCGCGGTGCAACCGTGCGCGAGCGCCGTGTACCGGCAGACGCGCCGGATCTCCTCGCGCACCACGGTGCGCACGGGCTCGGAGAGCGTCCGCAGCGTTCCCTCCATGTCGGCCGTCTCGGGGATGACGTTGCTGGTGGTGCCCGCGACGAGCCGGGCGATCGTCAGCACGGCGGGCTGGTGTGCGTCGACGCGCCGGGTGATGGCGGTCTGCAGCGCGCCGATCATGGCCGCGGCGGCGGGGACGGGGTCCAGGGCGTCGTGCGGGGCGGAGGCGTGCCCGCCCCGGCCGGTCACCGCGACGCGGACCGTGTCGTTCGCGGCCATCAGCGGGCCGGGGCGGGTGTGCAGCTCGCCGGCGGGCAGCGTCGCCGAGATGTGCAGCGCGAACGCCGCATCCGGCCGGCCGGCCGGACCGGACGCGTCCAGCAGCCCCTCGTCGATCATGTGCCGTGCGCCGTGGTAGCCCTCCTCCCCCGGCTGGAACATGAACAGGACGCGCCCGGCGAGCTTGTCGCGGCGCTCGGCGAGCAGGCGGGCCGCGGAGGCGAGCATCGCGACGTGGGTGTCGTGGCCGCACGCGTGCATGCGCCCGTCGATCTCGGAGCGGTACTTGAGGGTCGTCTGCTCCTGCAGCGGCAGGGCGTCCATGTCGGCGCGCAGCAGGACCGTCGGCCCGGGACGGGCACCCTCCAGCACGCCGGTGACCGAGCTGCTGGACCGGCCGAGGCGGACCACGATCGGAAGGTCGGCGAGCGCGGCGACGACGGCGTCGCGCGTATGCGGCAGCTCAAGGCCGATCTCGGGCCTGCGGTGCAGCGCGCGGCGCAGGGCGATCGTCCGCGGCTGGAGGCTGCGTGCCTGGGCGACCAGACCGTTCAGCTGCTCGTCGGCCGGGGGCATGTACCGATCCTGGCACCGAACCGACCGTTACCGGCACGTCGGCTTGCGGTCGGCGATTCGACCACCACTGTGCTCTGTCCCACACCCCGGCGAAGGCTTACCGTGGACATATGGCTGTGCAGAGCGCCGAAGCGCCCCCGGACCGGCGGGAGGACGCGCTGCCCGGGTTCGCCGTGGCCGCGATCCGTGAGGACGGGCGGTGGCGCTGCACTCGCCTGGATTCGGAAGCGCTCGTCGATCTCGACAGCGCGATCACCGCCCTGCGGGAGCTGCGCTCGACGGGGGCGGTACTCGGCCTGCTCGATGTGGACGACGAGTTCTTCGTGCTGCTGCGCCCGGTGCCGGGCGGGGTGGCGCTGATGGTGTCGGACGCGATCGCGGCGCTGGACTACGACGTCGCGGCGGACGTGCTGGACCTGTTGCGCGTCGAGTTGCCGGACTACGAGGCGGACGATCCCGACGCCGAGCCGTGGCCGGAGGGCGACCTCGCGATCGTCGCCGACCTCGGGCTGCCCGCGGACGAGCTGGAGGTGCTCGCCACGGAGACCGATCTCTACCCCGACGAGCAGCTGATCGCGATCGGCCGCCGCTGCGGGTTCGGCGAGGCGCTGGCGGAAGTCGTCGACGCGCGGTGACACCGCGTTGACACCGGAGCCCGAAGCGCTGGTACGCCGGGCGCTGGAGGTCGCGGCGGGGGCGCTCCGGACGGGCGACGTGCCGATCGGCGCGGTCGTGCTGGACGCGTCCGGTCGCGAGCTTGCTGCAGCCTGCAACGCACGCGAGGCGCTGGGCGACCCGACGGCCCACGCCGAGATCCTCGCCCTGCGCGCGGCCGCGGTGGCCGTCGGCGAGTGGCGGCTCTCGGGCTGCACCCTGGTCGTGACCGTGGAGCCGTGCACGATGTGTGCGGGCGCGATCGGGCTGGCCCGCGTGGAGCGGGTCGTGTTCGGGGCGTGGGAGCCGAAGACCGGGGCCGCGGGCTCCCTGTGGGACGTGCTGCGGGACCGGCGGCTCACCCACCGTCCCGAGGTGGTCGGGGGCGTGCTGGCGGGCGAGTGCGCCGCGCTGCTGGAGGAGTTCTTCGGCGCGCACCGCTAGTGCCTCGTCAGGCAACGTTCGGTAGGTAATCCGGTCTGCGGATCTTGGACTCGGGGGCGAAGCGCCGTTTGGGTCGGGAGTGGCGGTTGGCCCAGCGGACGTAGCCGGCGATCGCGGCTTCCTGTGCGGCGTGGGAGGGGTAGTCGCTGCTGTCGAGGGTGAAGTAGCGCAGCGCGGTGAACTCCGACTCGATCCAGTTCAGCCAGGACGCGTGGGTCGGGGTGAACACCAGCTCGACGTCGTTGTCGGCGCACCAGGTGGCGACCTCGGTCTTGCGGTGTGGGGAGAAGTTGTCACAGACCACATGCAGCCGCCCGAGCGGGAACCGGCGGCGCAGCTGGCGCAGGAACGACAGGAACTCCTGCCAGCGTTTGCGGTCGCGGAGCCGGTAGAACAGCTGCCCCGAGGCGAGATCGAGCCCGGCGAGCATGTGCCGTACGCCGCCGTAGCGGTGATAGGTCGCCCGCAGCCGGGCCGGACGCCCGGAGGGGAACCAGCCCCGGCCTGGGCGTGGTTGCAGGTTCAGCGGCCCGAACTCGTCGACACAGATCACCCGACCACCGTCGGGGATTTGTCCGGCGGCGCAGCGGTCGTCGAGGATCCGGGTCATCTTCTCGGCGAACTGCGGATCGTTGCTGGCCTTCCAGGTCTTGGTGGCCTGCCAGCGCACCCCCGCGGTGCGCAGGATCTGCCGGACGGTCTCAACGCTGATCACGACTCGATGCGCTGCGGCGAGGTGCTCGACGAGCTTGGTCAGGCTCCAGGTGGTGAACGGCAGTCCGACTTGCTGGGGCGGGGTGCGGGCGACCCTGCAGATGAGTTCGCGGACGTGGGGGCCGAACTTAGGCGGTCGACCCCCGCTCCATTTTGGGTCCAGGGCTGCGAGCCCCTTGTCGTTGAACGCGTGGATCACCTCCCGCGCGTACTGCGCGGTCGCGGCGAACATCGCCGCCGCCTCGGTCGCGGTGCGTCCCTGCATCGAGGCCAGCACGATCCCCGCTCGCCGCAGCCGGACCCGGTCCCGCGCCGTGCGGGTGATCTTCACCAGTCGCTGCGCCTCGTCCGGGGTCAGCTCCCGGACGAACACCTCGGGCCCTCGCGCCACGCCCACCACCTCCGGCGGACACCCTTCCCGCCCCTCCACCGATGGATCAAGCAGACCCGATCACAACCCCAACCTTCCGGGACGAGGCACTAGCACCGTTCGCGCAGGAGCTCCACGCCGTCGCCGTCGAGGTCGTCGCAGAAGGAGCCGCGGCCGGTCATCGCCATGATCAGTGCCAGCGTCGGGCCGGCGACGAGCGCGCCCGCGCCGGCTGTGAACGGCCCGTCGGTGGCCACCAGGCGCAACCCGCCGATCCGGCCCCGTGCGAGCACGACCAGGTCGGTCCCGGCGTAGTAGTCGGCGAGGCGGGTGAGGGTCGTGATCGGGTGGTCCCGGCGCAGGCCCAGCGGGCGGCGGATGTCATGGCCGTGCACGATCGTCTCGCCCAGCATCGCGAGCACCGGCAGCGGCGGCGACGTCGTGCTGGTGACGACGCGGCGGAAGCGCTCGAGGGTCTCGGCCGGTGAGTCCCCGAGCTGCTCGGCCAGGCGCATCGCGACCTGCCGGTCGAAGTCGAACCGGCAGCGCAGCACGCCCCACCACCAGCGCAGCGGGGTGAGCCCCGCCGCCGAGGCGAGATGGGCGAGCACCTCGCGCACGGTGAACCCGGTGCAGAGCGATTCCGTCTCCCACGCCTCCTCGGGCAGGTCCGCAAGATCCGCGGCGAGGGCGGCGCGTTCGGCGTGGACGAGCGCCCACTCCTCCAGGGCGTTCCGGCGTCGGGCGCGGTGGGTGGTGGTCACGTTCTCCTCCTCGGCTCGGTGCACGGAGGGTGTGACCGCGGCCGGTCCGGCAGACTCATCGCTGTGGCCGAAGATACGTCCGACCTCGACCGCGCCCGTGCAGGCGACGACGACGCATTCAGCCGCCTCGTCGAGCCGCTGCACCGCGAGTTGCACGCCCACTGCTACCGGATGCTGGGCTCCGTCCACGATGCCGACGACGCCCTGCAGGACGCGCTGGTGCGCGCCTGGCGCCACATCGGACGGTTCGAGGGGCGCAGCGCCGTGCGCACGTGGCTGTACACGGTCGCGACCCGCACCTGCCTCGACGTGATCGCGCGCCGCGGACGCCGTGCCCTGCCCGTCGATCTCGGGCCGTCGAGCCCGTACGCCGTCGCCCACGACAGCCCGCGCACGGACGTCGCGTGGCTCGGCCCCTACCCCGACGCCGAGCTGCCCTACGAGCAGCGCGAGGCCGTCGAGCTGGCGTTCGTCGCGGCGTGCCAGCACCTGCCGGGCAACCAGCGGGCGGCGCTGCTGCTGTTCGAGGTGCTCGGGTTCAGCGCGGCGGAGATCGCCGAGGTGATGGACACGTCCGTCGCGTCCGTGAACAGCGCGCTGCAGCGGGCGCGCCGCGTCGTCGCGCAGCGGGTGCCGCCGCGCTCCCAGCAGGCGACGTTGCGCAGCCTCGGTGACGCCCGCCTGCAGGCGCTCGTCAACGGCTACGCGTCGGCGCTCGAACGCGGGGACGCGGACTCGCTGGTCGCGCTCCTCACCGAGGACGTCACGTGGGCGATGCCGCCGCTCCCGCACTGGTACGCGGGCCGCGACGCCGTCACGGACTTCGCAAAGGCCGTCCCGCTCGGCACCTGCGGGGGGTGGCGGCGGCTGCCGACGGGCGCGAACGGTCAGCCCGCGCTGGGCTCCTACCTGTGGGACGAGAAGTCGGGCGCCCACGTCGGCTTCGCCGTCGACGTCCTGACGGTGCGCGACGACCGCATCGGCGCGATCACGACGTTCGTCGGCCCGGAACACCTCGCGGCGTTCGGCCTGCCCGCGCAGCTCCCGTGACCCCGTCGAGAACGACCTTACGATGATCGAATCGCCCTGTTGATCAGCGCAGTGTCGTTCTCGACGGTCAACCCAGCCGGCCCGCCGCGATGATCCGGGCCAGGAACGTCCGTGTCCGCTCGTGCACCGGGTCGCCCAGCACCTGCTCCGGCGGACCGGACTCGACGAGCCGCCCGCCGTCGAGGAAGCACACCCTGTCCGCCACCTGACGGGCGAAGCCCATCTCGTGGGTCGCCATGAGGATCGTCATCCCGCCGGCGGCGAGCTCCCGCACGATCGCGAGCACCTCCCCCACCAGCTCCGGGTCCAGCGCCGACGTGATCTCGTCGAGCAGCAGCAGCCGCGGAGCCACGGCGAGCGCCCGCGCGATCGCCACCCGCTGCTGCTGACCGCCGGAGAGCCGGTCGGGATACGCCCCGGCGAGCGCCGCGAGCCCGACCCTCTCCAGCAGCTCGGTGGCCCGGGCGTCGGCGTCGCGCCGGGAGATCCCGTGCACGACCCGCGGGGCGAGCGCCACGTTCTGCACCGCCGTCATGTGCGGGAACAGGTTGAACGCCTGGAACACGATCGCCATCCGGCGCCGCGCGTCGGCGAGGTTGCGCGCCCCGAGCCGCGGGTCGGTGACGTCCACGCCGTCGAGGAGGACCTGGCCGTCGTCGACGTCGTCCAGGAGGTTCACGCACCGCAGCAGCGTCGACTTCCCCGACCCGGACGCCCCGATCAGCGTGACCACCTCGTGCTCGCGGACCTGCAGGTCCAGGCCGGCGAGCACGGTCGCGTCGCCGTAGCGCTTGACGAGCTCGCGGACCTGGAGGACGGGGATCACGAGCCCTCCTGACGGCGCGCCGCCCGCGCGGCGACCGCGTCCGCGAACCGGCCGGTCGGCACGGCGAGCAGCACGAACAGCAGCCCCGCGACGACGTACGGGGTGAAGTTGTAGGACTCGGCGACGGCGATCTGCGCGGCCCGGATCGCGTCCACCGCGCCGAGCACGGAGATGAGGCCGACGTCCTTCTGCAGCGCGACGAAGTCGTTGAGCAGCGGCGGCAGCACCCGCCGGACCGCCTGGGGCAGCACCACCAGCCGCATCGACTGGCGGTGGGACAAGCCCAGCGAGCGCGCCGCCGCACTCTGCGACGGGTGCACCGACTCGATCCCCGCCCGGAACACCTCCGCGACGTACGCGGAGTAGACGAGGATCAGCGTGATCGTCCCCAGGACGGCCGCGCTCGTCGGGATCCCCTGCAACCGCAGCGCCGGCAGCCCGAAGCCGATCAGGTAGAGCGCGATGAGCAGCGGCACCCCGCGGAACAGGTCGACGTAGGCGGTCGCCAGCGCGCGCAGCGGGAAGAACACCGGCCCGCGCAGCGTCCTCATGCCCGCGATCGCGAGCCCCACCACCAGCACGCCGATCTCCGCCACCACCAGCACCCGCAGGTTGAGCCAGAGCCCGTCGAGGATCGACGGCAGGGAGCGCCACGCCTCCGCCGGGTCCAGGAACGTCTCGCGGAACCGCGGCCAGCCCGGCGAGTTGCCCACGACCACGACCAGCACGATCGCGAACAGCAGCGTCGAGAAGAACGCGACGGCCGTGGACCGGCGGGCGCGGGAGCGGCGGTAGGCGAGCCGCTCCTGCGCGAGCGGGCTCAGCTGGGGAGCCGGGAGGCTCACTTCAGTTCGGGCGCCGAACCGGTCGACGCCAGCCACTGCTGCTCCAGCGCGGCGAGCGTGCCGGCCGCGCGCAGCGTGTCCACCGCGTCGCTCACGCACGGGGTCAGCGGGCTGCCCTTGTCCAGCACCGCCCCGAACTGCTCCGGCGTGCCCCCGGCCAACGGCAGCTGCCCGACGATCTTGCCGTTGTCCAGCTCCGCCCCGGTGATGTAGAAGGCCGTCGGCAGGTCGACGACCAGCGCGTCGATCTGGCCGTTGGTGAGCGCGAGCTTGGCGTCGTCGTTGGTGTTGAACACCGCGGCCGGGGTGGTCGGCACGATCTGGTCGTTGATCGCGGCGAGGCTCGTCGTCCCGACCTGGGCTCCGAGCCGCAGGGGCTTGAGCCCGGCGATGTCGGTGACGGCAGCGGCCGGGCTCGTGGTCAGGGTGATCACGGCCTGCTTGACGTCGTAGTAGGGCGTGGAGAAGTCGACGGCCTGGCGGCGCTCCTCGGTGATCGAGAACTCGGTGAGGTTGAGGTCGTAGGTCTTCGGGCCGGGCTGGATCGCGGCGTTGAAGGGCACCCGCGTCCAGGTGACCTTGTCCTTCGGGTAGCCCAGCTCCTGCGCGATCGCGTACGCCACGGCCGCCTCGAAGCCTTCTCCGGTCGTGGGGTCGTTGTCGACGTACCAGGGCGGGAACACCGGCTCGTCCGTACCGATGGTCAGGGTCCCGGGTGCGAGGGTGGGCAGGGCTCCGGGGGTGCAGTCGGCCTCGGCGGTCGACGGGGTCTGATCGGGGGCGCACCCCGCGAGGAGGAGCGCGATCACGGGGAGTAGCAGTCGGGCGGCGACGGTCATCCCGGAAGTGTGGCGCGGGCGGGCACGGAAGTCGATCAGCGTTCGGGCGAGCCGCCCCGCGGACGCCGGCCGACGGTGCCCCGGTAAAGTTCGTCCCGGTAGCGTGTCCGAGCGGCCGAAGGAGCGCGCCTCGAAAGCGCGTGAGGGTTCACGCCCTCCGTGGGTTCAAATCCCACCGCTACCGCCATCTACCTGGAAGAACGCCCGGCAGGTCCCGACGGACCGGCCGGGCGTTCTCCGTCCGGCCGCATTCCTGGTGGCATTCGTACTCGACCAGCCCATCGCCGACATGATCGCCGGTCAGCTCGTCGCCGAGCCCCGCCACAGGTCGATCCCCGCCTCGGTCGCGTACCGGTCGATCTCGGCCAGCTCGTCCGCGTCGAAGTCAGGGTTCGCCAGCGCCGCGACGTTCGACTCCAGCTGCGCCACGCTCGACGCCCCGACCAGCGTCGACGTGACGCGCGGATCGCGCAGCGTCCAGGCAAGGGCCATCTGCGCGAGCGACTGCCCGCGCTTCTCCGCGATGGCGGCGAGGGCGCGGATGCGGTCGAGGTTCTCCTCGGAGAGCCACTGCCGGTCCAGCGAGCCGTCCTGCGCCGCGCGGGAACCCTCCGGCACCCCGTTGAGGTAGCGGTCGGTGAGCATGCCCTGCGCGAGCGGGGAGAACCCGATGACGCCGACGCCCTCGCGCTCCACGACGTCGAGCAGGCCGTCCTCGATCCAGCGGTTGAGCATCGAGTAGGACGGCTGGTGGATCAGCAGGGGCGTGCCGAGCCCGCGCAGGATCTCGGCGGCCTGCGCGGTGCGCTCCGGGGAGTACGACGAGATCCCCACGTAGAGCGCCTTGCCCGCACGGACGGCGGCGTCGAGCGCGCCCATCGTCTCCTCGAGCGGGGTCTCGGGGTCGAAGCGGTGGGAGTAGAAGATGTCGACGTAGTCCAGCCCCATCCGCGCCAGGCTCTGATCGAGGCTCGCGAGCAGGTACTTGCGCGACCCGAGCTCGCCGTACGGGCCGGGCCACATGTCCCAGCCCGCCTTCGTCGAGATCACCAGCTCGTCCCGGTACGGCGCGAGGTCGGCGGCGAGCATCCGGCCGAAGTTGCGCTCGGCGGAGCCGTAGGGCGGACCGTAGTTGTTGGCCAGGTCGATGTGGGTGATGCCGAGGTCGAACGCCCGCAGCACGATCTCGCGCTGGACGGCGAGCGGGCGGTCGTCGCCGAAGTTCTGCCACAGCCCCAGCGAGATCGCGGGCAGCTTCAGGCCGCTGCGCCCGCAGCGGCGGTAGGGCATCGAGTCGTAGCGCTCGGGCACGGCGGTGTGCGGCAAGATACCTCCCGGGATCGGGGCCCAGTCTGCTGCGTCCCGGACGCGACGGCCATCGCTGTTCGGGCGACGGCGTAGGGGTTCGGGCCGCTGCGGCAGGGGTACCCGCCGCGCAGGAGGGGACCGTGGCCGCGATCCGGATCGACACCGACGTCGCCGAGCGCGTCCTGACCCCCCGCGGCGAGCTCGCCCCGGACACGGCGGACGTCCTGCGCACCACCGTCCATGCGCACCTCACGGCCTGGGTGGACGTTCGGGTCGATCTCGGCGCCCTGACGGTCGCGCGCCCCGGCCTGCTGCACGTCTTCCCCCTCGCGCTGGCCGACGCGGGCGGTTGGCCGACGGCGCGGCTGGTGCTGTTCGGTGCCCGCGAGCCGACGGCGCTGATGCTGCGCACGCAGCGGATCGACGAGGCGGTCCCGGTCGGGCCGCACCGGTCGGGCGCCCGGCCGTTGCTGGGGCGGCGCCCGCAGCGACTGTGCCGACGCATCGGGCTCGCGCCGGACGCGGACGTCCGCGCTCTGGTGGATGCCGCCTGCGCGGCCTGGAGCGTCGCGGGCCGCTTCCCCGACGCCCCGCTGGTGGTGGCCGAGCTCGCGGCGAACGCCGCCGCGCACGGCGGCGCACCGGCGCTGCTGATCCTGAGCCTGGACCGCCGCGGCCTGCACGTGGCCGTCCGGGACGCGGATCCGCGGGGTGCGGCCGACGTCCGCAGGCGCTCCGGGCGCGGCCTGGACCTGGTGGCGGAGCTGGCGCGCGCGTGGGGGGTGGCGGCGCACGCCGACGGCAAGACCGTCTGGGCGGTGCTGGCCGGGCCGAGGAGGGTACGCCGCCATCACGCCCCTTCTCGTCACATCGACGAGAATGGCGCTGCGTACGCGAACGTGCCGCTCACCGGCCGATACGCGGTGAGCGCCCGCACCTGGAAGTACCCGCCCCACGCCGGGTCCGGCGCCGCGATCCCCCGCTCCGACGCCGCGACGAACCCGAACCGCCCGTAGTAGGCGGGCTCGCCCAGCAGCGCGACGAACGGCTCGTCCGCGGCGTCGGCGGCGCCGAGCACCGCGTGCATGAGCGCCGAGCCCACGCCCCTGCCCTGCTCCTCGGGGAGCACGGCGAGCGGGCCGAGGCCCAGCGCGGGCGTCGACGCGACGTACCCGCGCGTGCACACGACGTGGCCCACCACCGTGCCCGCCCGCTCCGCGACCAGCGACAGGCGCGGCAGCCAGCCCGGATCGGCCCGCAGGGCGTCCAGCAGGCCGGCCTCGAGCGAGGTCTCGAACGCCGCGAGGAGGACGTCGCGGGTCGCGTCCCCCGCCACCTCCCTGCGCACGATCACGGGCCGATCATCGCAGCACCGACGGGATCCGCGGCCCGCGGCTCATCCCCGTCGAGGCGCGGGCGCGAAGCGGTAGCGCGTGTGGGTGAACCGCCCCTTGCCGAACGCGAGGACCTTCGCCGGCTCGACGCGGTAGACGTACGCGGCGCCCGCCTCGTGCACGAACCCGCCCTCGCCCGCGTCGAACTGCCACCGCCCGTCCCACTTGCGCGTCCACGCCTCGGCGAGGACGCGCAACCGCCCCGGGTCCGTGACGCGGACGGCCTCGCCCTCCACGACGACGTCGAGCCCGCCGTCCCAGCGGGAGTCGCCGGTGCTGAGCAGGACGTGCGGGTGGACGGCCAGGTTGCGGGCCTTCTGCTCCTCGGGGCCGGTGCAGAAGTGCAGCGCGCCGTCCTGCCAGACCGCCACGAGCGGGCTGGCGTGCGGCCTGCCGTCCGCGCGGACCGTGGTGACCAGGAACAGCTCCGCTTCCTCGATCACCCGCAGGGTGTCCGACCACGGGACCGCCGCCGTGTCGGGTTCGCTGAACCGCTCGTCGAGCGTGGTGGTGGGCTCGGTCATGGGGTGGATCCTGCCGGGAAACGGGCAGCTGCGGCCTGTCGGAGTGGCCCCGGGCCGGTTAGGGTCACCTCAGCATGATCGAGACCGAGCGGTTCCGGGACCGCCGGGCGCTCGTGTCGCTGCTCCCGGCGGTGCTCGCGGGCGTGCTCGGCCTGCTCGGCGCGTCCACCCCCGCCCTGTGGGCCGACGAGCTCGCCACCTGGGGCGCGGTGACGGTGCCGTTGCCGGGCCTTCGGGCGATGCTCGGCGAGATCGACGCGGTGGTGGCGCCGTACTACCTGCTGATGCGCGGCTGGGCCACGCTCGCCGGGACGTCCGACCTCGCGCTGCGCGTCCCGTCCGTGCTGGCCATGGCGGTCGCGGCGGGCCTGACGGCCGCGCTGGGCTCCCGGCTGGCCGGGGCCCGCACGGGGCTCGCGGCGGGGGTGCTGTTCGCGATCCTCCCGACGACCAGCCGGTACGCCCAGGAGGCACGCCCGTACGCGCTCACCGTATGCGCGGCCGTCGCCGCGACCCTGCTGCTGGTGCGCGCGCTGGACCGGCCCGGGATCGCGCGCTGGTCGGCGTACGCCGCGGCGGTGGCGGCGCTCGGGCTCCTCCATGTCGTCGCCCTGCTGCTGGTCCCGGCGCACGGCCTGGCCGTGGCCCTGGCGCGCCGCGGCGGGACCGCGTGGCTCGCGAGCGCGGTCGCGGGCTGCCTGCCCGCCCTCCCCCTGCTGTGGCTGGGCGCCCGGCAGCGCGCGCAGGTCGACTGGATCCCCACGCTCGGCGCGGACCGGCTCACCACGACGCCGTCGCAGATGTTCGGGACCACGCTGATCGGCGGCGTCGTCATCGGGCTGGGCCTGCTCGCGGTCTCGCTGCGGCCACCCGCCGCCGTCCCGGCGCTGTGGGCGCTCGTCCCGCTGGGCGGCCTGCTCGCTGCCTCCGCGGTGCTGGACCTCTGGCTCGGGCGCTACCTGCTGTTCACCGTCCCGGCCTGGACGCTGCTCGCGGCGCTCGCCCTCGCGGGCACGACATCGGCGCGCGCCACGGCCGTCGTGGCCTGCGTCGGCGTGCTCGCGCTTCCCGCCCAGCTCGACCAGCGGGCCGCCGACGGGCACGGCCAGGCCACCCGCGAGCTCGGCGCGCTCGTCGCGACGCAGTACCTGCCCGGTGACGTCGTCGTGCACGGCACGGGCGCCCGCGGCGAGGACCGGGTGAGCCGCGACCTCGTCGACCGCTACGTCCCTGCGGACCGCCGCCCCGTCGACGTCCTGCTGTCCCGCCCCCTGCGCACGGACGGCCTGCGCGCCACCGAGTGCACCGGTTGCCTCGGCGCTCCCCCGCGGATCTGGGTCGTGCGGTCCGGGGAGCGCACCGACCCCCTCGGCGGCCTGGACGACGCCAAGCGCGAGGCGCTGCGCACCTACCGGGTGCAGCAGGTGTGGCAGCTCACGGGGCTCACGCTCGCCCTGCTCGTGCCGGCGTGACGTCGTCGCCCGGGGCCGTCCGCGATCCTGCGCGCGCAGACCCCCGCGGGCGCTCGCACACATGTGCGATCGGGCGCGACGGGCCGGCCCGCGCCGGGGCCGGCGCCGCTCGCACATACCCCGCGGCGCTCGCACACACCGTCGGCAGTGTGTGCCACCACCGGCGGGTATGTGCCACCGCTGGCACGTATGTGCGACCAGGTGCGGGGGCCGTCGGCGGTGGAACGCCCGCCGAGCCCGCGCCGCGCCCGCCCGCGCCGCGCCCGCCCGCGCCGGGCCTGGCGCCGCTCACACATACCCCGTGGTGCTCGCACACACGGTCCGCGGTGTGTGCCACCACCGGCGGGTATGTGCCACCGCTGGCACGTATGTGCGACCAGGTGCGGGGGCCGTCGGCGGTGGAACGCCCGCCGAGCCCGCGCCGCGCCCGCCCGCGCCGGGCCTGGCGCCGCT
>NZ_JBFWVQ010000006.1:0-2006 GCF_050246655.1 Pseudonocardia sp. | reverse complement strand
GTGTGTGCCACCACCGGCGGGTATGTGCCACCGCTGGCACGTATGTGCGACCAGGTGCGGGGGCCGTCGGCGGTGGAACGCCCGCCGAGCCCGCGCCGCGCCCGCCCGCGCCGGGCCTGGCGCCGCTCACACATACACCGTGGTGCTCGCACACACGGTCCGCGGTGTGTGCCACCACCGGCGGGTGTGTGCCACCGCTCGCACACATGTGCGACCACCCCGCGAGAGGCCGGCGCCGCTCGCACACACCCCGCGGTGCTCGCACACACCGTCTGCGGCATGTGCGACCACCCGCGGGTGTGCCACCACCCGCACGAGCGCGTGGCGGCGGGCGGGCGGGGCCCGTAGCGTCCCAGGCGCGCGACCACCCACCGTGAAGGAGTGCTGCATGCCGCCGGATCCGGTGCTCTTCCGCGACGTCCGGGTGTTCGACAGCCGCAGCGGCACGATCGGCGGGCCCGCGCAGGTGCTCGTGCGCGGCGATCGGGTGGACACCGTCGCGCCCGCGCACGAGAGCCTTCCCGGCACCGATGGCGCGCGCGTGGTCGAGGGCCTGGGCGGCACGCTGATCCCCGGTCTCATCGACGCGCACTGGCACAGCATCTTCGCCGCCGCCCCGCTGGCCGCGGCCCTCATGGGCGACGTCGGGTTCCTGCACATCCTCGCCGCCGCCACCGCCCGCGACACCCTGATGCGCGGGTTCACCACGGTCCGCGACGCGGGCGGGCCGGCGTTCGGGCTGAAGCAGGCCGTCGACGCGGGCGTCGTCGCCGGCCCGCGGATCTACCCGTCCGGCGCGATGATCTCCCAGACCGGCGGCCACGGCGACTTCCGGACCATCAACGACCTCCCCCGCGGGCGGCTCGGCCACCTGGGCCACGCCGAGCTGAGCGGGGCCGTCTGCATCGCCGACGGCATTGACGCCGTCCTGCAGGGCGCCCGGGAGCAGCTGATGCGCGGCGCCTCGCAGCTGAAGCTGATGGCGGGCGGTGGGGTCGCCTCGTCGCACGACCCCCTGGACGTCACCCAGTACACGGAGCCCGAGCTGCGCGCCGCCGTCGACGCCGCCGAGAACTGGGGCACCTACGTGATGGTGCACGCCTACACGCCGCGCGCGGTCCAGCAGGCCGTCCGCGCCGGGGTGCGGTGCATCGAGCACGGCCAGCTGCTCGACGACGAGACGGCCGCACTCATGGCCGAGACCGGGGTCTGGTGGTCGCTGCAGCCGTTCCTCGACGACGAGGACGCCGCGCCGATCCCCCCGCAGAACCGCCCCAAGCTGCTGCAGATGACCGCGGGCACCGACACCGCCTACGCGCTCGCGAGGAAGCACGGCGTGCAGCTCGCCTGGGGCACCGACACCCTGTTCGACCCGGCGCTCGCAGCCAAGCAGGGCAAGCAGCTCGCCAAGATGACCCGCTGGTTCACGCCCGCGGAGATCCTCACGATGGCGACCCTCACCAATGCCGAGCTGCTCGCGCTCTCCGGGCCGCGCAACCCCTATCCCGGCCCGCTCGGCGTCGTCGAGGAGGGCGCGCTCGCCGATCTCGTCCTCGTCGACGGCGACCCGCTGGCCGACATCACCCTCGTCGCACGTCCCGAGACGGCGTTCCGAGTGATCATGAAGGACGGCGCTGTCGTGAAGGACCTCGGTTGACCCCTCGGCTCGTGTCATCCCCGGCGGGTGATTGCCCAGCAGGCCGACAGCTGCACTCTCGGGAGCACTCATCGGGATCGGAGGGTGGACCATGAGCCTCAGGGATCGGCTCCGCGAGCGCCACGAGGACCGGGGGGCGGCGACCCACTACCGGATGCGGGAGAAGTTGGTCTCCATCGGCGACGACTACTGGATCGAGGACGACGAGGGGCGGCGCGTCTTCAAGGTCGACGGGAAGGCCCTGCGGATCCGGGAGACCATGAACTTCAACGACGCCGACGGCAACACGCTGCTGCGGATCCAGGAACGCAAGCTCCGCGTGCGCGACACCATGGAGATCGAGGACGCG
>NZ_JBFWVQ010000005.1:0-131389 GCF_050246655.1 Pseudonocardia sp. | reverse complement strand
TCACCCACGTGTTACTCACCCGTTCGCCGCTCGTGTACCCCCGAAGAGGCCTTACCGCTCGACTTGCATGTGTTAAGCACGCCGCCAGCGTTCGTCCTGAGCCAGGATCAAACTCTCCAACAAAACCTGGCCAAACAAACCCCCCAGACACACAAGCCCGAGGGAAAAAAACAAACTGGCACAAAACCAATCCGCAAAACCACACCAACCACAGCCACAAAACCACAGCCGATGCAGTCAAAGCTCGACACACTGTTGAGTTCTCAAAAGACACCCGCACACCATCGCTCTCCGCGAGGAGAACTTCCGGGGCTGTGTTTTCCCACTGTAACACCCCGAGATCCTTGCGGAATCGGGGGGCTCGAGTGGGTCGGTCCGCGGGGCCCTGTTGACCGGGCCGCTAGGGCTTCGTTCTGTCCGGTGTCCCGCTGACGACGACAAAGTTACGCCGGGGCTTCAGGGGGCGTCAAATCGCCCCCCTCAAACCGCGCCTGACCTGCAGGAACAGCCCTCACGAGCAGTACCCGTCCATGATCGCGGCGCGACGAGCGGTCAGCCCTCCTCGGCGTCCTCGTCAGCGACCTTACCTCGGCCGGGGCGGTCGTGAGCAGGACTTTCGCCGGCCTCCGCGGCGGCAGCGGGCGAAGAAGGGACCGCGACGGCCCGCCGCTCGTCGCGGAGGCGCCCATCCGGGTGATTGACGTCGGACCCGTCCGGGACGCCGGACGGCCTGTCCCCCGCGGCGAGCCGCCGCAGCATGGCGTTGTAGGCCTGCAGGTCCGCATCTCCGTCCGCGGCTGCTCGACGATCATCCCGTCGCGCCGACCGTTCGTCGAGCCGGGCCCACTGCACCAGCAACGCGATGACGACGATCAGCAGGGGCAGCTCCCCCGACGCCCATGCCAGACCGCCGCCGAGCTGCTGGTCCTTCAGCGGATCGGGGACCCATGGCAGCGCCAGCGCCCGGTAGAACTCCCCGCCGACGACCCGGTCCGAACCCATGAGGGCGACGCCGAAGAAGGCGTGGAACGGGACCGACGCGAAGATCAGCCCCAACCGGGCGACCGGCGGTAGCCGCCGGGGTGCCGGATCGACCCCGATCAGGGGCGAGAAGAAGAGGAGCCCCGTGACGAGGAAGTGCAGGTTCATCACCACGTGGGCGGGGTGCTGGGGCAGCGCCCAGGCGAAGAGGTCGGAGAAGTAGAGCGCGTAGTAGCTGCCGACGAACAGGGGCAGCGTGAGCAGCGGGTTCGTCAGCAGCCGGGCCGGTGGCGAGTGGACGGCGGCGAGCAACCACTCCCGCGGCCCGGGCGGCCCCCCTCGCCCCGCGACGGGCAGGGCACGCAACGCGAGCGTCACGGGGGCGCCGAGGACCAGCAGGATCGGCACGAGCATCGACAGGATCATGTGCTCGGCCATGTGCACGCTGAACATCGCCGGGCCGTACCTGCCGATGCCCGAGCTCGTCGCGACGAGCAGGGCGGCGCATCCCGCCAACCAGGCCGCCGTGCGACCGACGGGCCAGGCGTCCCCGCGGTGGCGCAGCCGGTACACCCCGGCCAGGTAGGCGGCGGCGAGCGCGATCGCGGCCGTGCCGAAGATCAGGTCGAACCGCCAGTCGAACAGCAGCCGGGCGAGCGTCGGGGGCCCGTCCAGGTTGTAGCCGAGGAGCAGCTCGACCGCGGTCGGCGGACCGGCGCCGGTCTCCGGCGGCGCGGTGCGGCCGAGTGCGACGGCGAGCCCGAACGTGGCGAACATGAGCAGCACCTCGACACCGCCCAGCCGCAGGAGCGCGCCCGGCTCCCCGCGCGCCGCCTTCCCGACCGTGGCGCGGCGGTGCCGCCACCCCGCGTACCCGAGCACGCCCAGCGCGGCCGCCTTCGCGAGGACGAGCGCTCCGTAAGGGCTCCCCCACAGTGCCCCCAGCGGCACCCGGACCAGGGCGTTCACCACACCGGACACCGCGAGGACGGCCCAGCAGACCCCCGCAAGCGCCGAGAAGCGGGGCACTGCCGTGGCGAGCGCCGAACGGTCAGGGCCGCGGGCGGCGGCCGTCACGAGCACGGCGACCAGCCCGCCCACCCACAGGCACGCGGCGAGCACGTGCAGCAGGAGGCTGTCCGTGGCGACGTCGTGCGCACCGCCGCCCGCGGAGTGACCGGTGAGCGCCACCGGGACCGGCCCGAGCAGCGACACCGCGAACAGCACCACCGACCAGCCCCAGGTGAGGACGCTGCGGCAGCCGATCAGGACCACCAGCGCGATCAGCGCGGTGAAGAGCCACGACGAGGCGGTGGACAGCCGCGGGACGAGGTCGAGCAGCACGGCCGGGTCGAGCACGTCGCCGAGCGGGCGGCCCAGCGCGTCCGCCACCGTGAGGGGGACGAGCGCGGCCGCCGCGAGCGCCCACCCGATCGCGGCGAAGCCGGCGACGCGCAGGCCTCGGTAGCCCGCCACGTCCAGGTATCCCGAGGTCTGCGGCGCGACGAGGAAGGCGGCACAGAGCAGCCCGCCGATCGTGATCGCCATGCACAGGTGGGAGAAGGTCCGGACCGCGGGCAGGCCGAGGGTCAGCACCGGGTCCGGCGCGGGCAGCCCCGGCACGACGATCGGTGGCGACAGGGCGGCGAGGCCGGCCGCGACGAACACCGCGACGGCGATCCCGACCGCGACCACGAGCACGGTGTCCGACCCACGCCGGCCGACGGGCTCCGGTCGGGCGGGCGGCGTTGCGGGCGACCCGGCAGGCGACCCTGCCGGCGCGCCCACGGACGGCTCGGCCATGCCCCCCAGGTTAGGACCTGCCCGCGCGGCCGTTCATCCCGCGGGGTCGCCACACTGCTGGGGTGAGCGGCGCAGGCGACCCGACGCACGCGGTGCGACGGGTGCTGGAGCGGATCGTCGATCCCCACGGCACGACCCCCCTTCCGTGGGCGGTGGGCCCGCTGGCGGGCGCGCGGACCGTCCTCGAGATCGGTCCCGGCGTGCTCGACGCGGAGCTCGGCGAGCGGCGTCGGTGGCTCGACCCGGAGGGCCGCGTCGTCGAGCGGGGTGGGCCCGCTCCCCTGCCCCGGACGTTGGCGACGCCGTGGCCGCTCGCGACCAACGCCGTCGACGGCATCTGCCTGCTGCTCGCACTGTCCCGGCTCGTCGCGATCGACCGGGTGTTCGCCGAGATCCGGCGCGTGCTGCGCCCGGCGGGCACGCTGGTGGTGCTGACGCCCTCGGTGACGCTGCGGACGGTGCCGGAGCTGCGCCTCGCCCGGCTGCTGCGGCCCGTGCGCCGGGGCGCGTGGCCGAACCGGTCCGGGCTGGACAACGCGGGCTGGCTGCTCGCCGCCGCGGACTTCGCCGTGATGGCCGACGACCGGATGCCCTTCGCGCTCCCGCTGCCCGATCCGGCCGCTGCGCTCGAGGCGGTGGAGACGCTGCCCGCCGCGGGACTGTGGCCGCCGCTACCGGCGGACGTCGCCGAGAACCTCGCCGTCGAGCTCGCCGAGCGCTGCGGTCCGGACCGGGTGCTGCCGGTGCCGGTGCGGCGGCTCGTCGCCCGGCGCTGACGACCCGGTGCGCGGACCGGCGGACAGCGATCAGATCGCGGCTGCGGCCCCGACGACGACCGGCTCGGCCGGCACGGGCCTGCCGTTCGCCTCGGACTCGACGACGTCCGCGATCACGCACGTGATGTTGTCCGGTCCGCCGCCCGCGTTCGCCAGCTCGATGAGCCGGTCCACGACCGCTGTGGGTTCGTCGAGCGAGGTGAGCACGTCGAAGAGATCGGCGTCCGAGAGCACGGCCGTGACCCCGTCCGAGCAGAGCAGGTAGCGGTCGCCGATGCGCACCTCGTGCGGGAACAGGTCCGGCTCGTCGTGCCCGCCCGCCTGCAGGGTGCGGACGAGCACCGAGCGGCGGGGGTGGTCCGCGGCCTCCTCCGCCGAGATGCGGCCCTCGTCCACCAGCGCCTGGACGAGCGTGTGGTCGCGGGTGAGGCGGAGCAGCTCACCGTCGCGCAGCAGGTATGCGCGCGAGTCCCCGATGTGGACGATCCCGGCGCGCGTGCCGTCCACGAGCATCGCGACGACGGTGGTGCCCGCACCGCGCAGGTCCGGCTCCTGCGCGGCCTTGTCGGTGAGCACCGCCGCGGCCCGGGCGACGGCCTTGCGCAGCTCCCCGAGCAGGTCCGCGTCGGCGAGCCCGCCGTCGCGCAGCGCGACGTCCATCGTCGCGAGTTCGGCGATCGCGATGGCGCTGGCCACCTCGCCGTGGGCGTGACCGCCCATGCCGTCGGCGACGGCGAGCAGGCGGGGACTGGAACATCCCGAGTCCTGGTTCATGGACCGGCGACGTCCGATGTCGGAGCCGACCGCGAAGTGCAGCGTCGGAGGCATGATTCAGCTTCTCACTTGCTCGATCGTGGGCGAAGCGTCGGGGCGCCCGGACATGCGACATCCCGTCCGCGGCAGGCTAGTCTCGGCCGGCCGAGCCTCCGTAGCTCAGTCGGATAGAGCGTGGGCCTTCTAATCCCAGGGTCGCAGGTTCGAGTCCTGCCGGGGGCGCCATCCATGCAGGTCATCGGTGGTGCGCGCCGCCCACGGCGGGCACCGCCGATGATCGACATACCGGAAAATGGTCCATTCTTCGCGCGCAGGCGCCGTTCGCTCGTCCCGCCGCGGTGCCGGGCGGCCGTCGGCGAGCGGAGCGGTGCAGGACCCCGACCGGGCGCGGCTGGAGCGGCGCGAGCAGGCAGGGGCCGATCGGCGCTGGCGGGGTCATCTCCCGCAGCGCGGGACACCACCGCACCGCGAAGGACCGGGCCGGTGTCCCCTGTCGGGGGCACCGGCCCGGCGCGTGGTCCGCCCTGCGATCAGGGCCTGACCAGGATCTTCACGTTCTCCTCCTTGTTGTGGATCAGTTCGTCGAAGCCCTTGGCGACGATGTCGTCGAGCTCGATCCGGCCGGTGATGAACTGGAACGGGTCGACCTTGCCCTCGGCGACCATCCGGATCGTGGCCGGGTGATCGTCCGCGTAGGCCAGCGAGCCGAGGATGTTCACCTCCCGGAAGACGAGGTCGTTCATGGCGACCTTCGCCTCGTGTCCCCAGATCGCCACGTTCACCACCGTGCCACCCGCCCGCGTCGAGCCGATCGCGGACTTCAGGACGGCGTCGATGCCGGCGCACTCGAAGGACACGTCGGCGCCACGGCCCTTGGTGAGCTCGCGGACCTCGGCCGTCACGTCGGTCGTCGTCGGATCCAGCACGTGGTCGGCGCCCGCGACGGGGGCCTTCGCCTTGCGGACGTCGGCGGGCTCGACGACGACGACCTGCTCGACGCCCGCAGCCTTCAGCGCGGCGGTCGTGACCAGGCCGATCGGTCCCGCGCCGAAGACAAGCGCGGTGTGCCCGGGCTTCGCCCCCGACAGCCGGACGGCGTGGTAGGCGACCGCGAGCGGCTCGATCAGCGCGCCGACGTCGGTGCCCAGCTCGCCGAGGGGATGGACCCAGCGTTCCTCGGCGACGACGAACTGCGAGAAGCCCCCGCCGAGCCCGGAGAGGCCGACGAAACCCAGGCTCTGGCAGACGTTGTAGCGGCCGATGGTGCAGGCGTCGCACCGGCCGCAGACGATGTACGGCTCGACCGCGACGCGGTCACCGGGACGCACCGCGGTGACACCCTCGCCGACCTCGGCCACCACACCGGCGAACTCGTGTCCCAGCGTGATCGGCACCGACTCCCCGGTGAGCGGGTGCGGCGCGGCCGCCGTGGGCGCGAAGATGGGGCCGTCGACGTACTCGTGCAGGTCGGTGCCGCAGATGCCGCACCACTCCACCTGCACCTTGACGGTTCCCGGCCGCGTGGCGGGCTCGGGGACGTCGTCGATGCGGATGTCGCCGGGTGCGTGGAAGCGGGCTGCTTTCATGGTTGTCCTCCGGACTGTGGACTGTGGCTGTGCGGACGGGTCTGGACGGCTGGTCAGTGCGACGGCTGTCACTCGGGCGTGACCGCGTCGTCGCCGGTGCGCGGGCGCGGGATGCCGTACGACTCGAACCCGACGACGTAGAGCAGGGTGACCAGCGCGAACCAGTCCATGAACCCGAGCGCGTTGCCGTGCAGGCTTCCGGCGACGACCGGCTCGTGGAGCACCGCGCCGGCGAGCCAGTGGTAGTACAGGACGAACGTGCCCACCGCGAGGCCGAAGGTGATCCCGATGCGCGAGACGAAGTCGACCGCGCGGCCGCGCCCGGCGGGACGGTTCCCGAAGGCGTTGCCCCAGACGATCATCCAGGCCACCCAGCACACCCCGAGCTGCGCCGGGAACTGGTGGATGCTCTCACCGAGCTCCTCCGCGGCGGTGGGACCGACGAGCACTTCGCTCACGCGCAGCAGCACCACGTAGAGCAGCGTGCCCAGCACGACGTTCCCGGCGAGCGACACCGCGGCGATCCGCCCCCGGCTCCCGGCCAGCCGCCACGGCCAGTTGTCGAGGACGAGGCCCGTCACGACGACCGCCACGATGATCGAGTAGTACCAGCCGATCAGCGTGTCGAGGCCGATCAGCGGCGGACCCTGTACGGGCGACGCCGACACCGCCGGCAGGCCGAGCACGACGTAGAGCAGCAGCGTCGGCAGGAACACGAACGCGATCTCGCACAGGCCGACGAGCGGCTGTCTCAGGCCGAGGTCGGTCCACGGCCAGTGCGCCCAGTTGAGGACGACGAGGACGTAGGTCGAGAAGCCGAACAGGACGAACAACGCGCCCGCGAAATAGCCCAGGCCACCGTCGCGGGACGCGGCGAAGTCGGGATCGACCTGGCCGATCCCGGCCGCCAGAACCCACGTGACGACGATCGCCAAGGCGAAGATGGCGCCCGTGTAGACGATTCCGCGAAGCGGTTGGCCCAGACGCGAGAACCAGGCCATCTCCAGGTTGAAACCCGTCCACACGACGAACATCAGCGCCCAGAAGAGCGCCGCGTTGAAGGGCAGCGGGTAGACACCGAGCGGGCTCGTGATCGGATCGGCGAGCAGGTACCAGCCCGCCAGGGCGACGACCACCACCACACCGACGGTCGCCAGACCGTGCACCCACCAACTGACGGTGCGCTCTCCCGCGGCGGTGGCGGCGCGCGGGTTCTGCTGTGTCGGGTTCTGCTGTGTCGGGTTCTGCTGTGTTGCGGACATATCAGGACCGGCCTTCCTGAAGCGCAAACGAGGCGTTCTGTGGAATCGGCCCGGCACCGCTGCGGCAGTGCATCGCTATGCTTCGGGGCGCGCACCGGCTGGACCCGGAGAGCGCACGCGAGAGGCCGGTCGGGTCGCCGGGCCAAGTCGACCCGATCGGCTTCGCTGCCCGTGTGATGTGATCGTGCAGGTCAGACGCTGGCTATGGACCTCCCGCAGCGCAGGACCGCGCCGGCGACGGGACCTCGTCCCGGTCGCGCCGCGCCGTCCCCGATGACACGTTCGATGTGGTACAACCCACACCCGCGGCGTCCCGGCGGCAAGGGTTGCACGGGGTTGCATGCGACCTGGCGGGCCGTGCCACCCGCGATCCGGTGCTTATCCTGGTCGGATCCATCGCGTGTCGTGGAGGCCACGTGAACGACTTCAGCGCGATCCGTCCCGGCACCGACCTTCCGAGCCATGCCCGGGAACTGGTGCGGATGCACGACGCGGTGATCGGTGGCGGGAAGCCCAGAATGCGTCCTCGCGGCGTCGTCGCCCGGTCGTGGACGCGGGTGCTCGAAGGGGGGCTCGATCCCGGCCACCGGTCATTGCGCAACCCGCTCCCGTTCGACGAGGTGCTGCGCCGCCGACGGGAGTCGCCCCTGTCGCTCGTGATCGACGAGCTGCGCCAGATCCTCTGCTCGGTGGCCGATGCGTCGCAGTTCCTGATGGTCGTCACCGATGCCGACGGCGTCATTCTCTGGCGTGAGGGATCCGCGCGGGTCCGCAGCCGCGCGGACGCTCTCGCCTTCGCGGAAGGTGCCGAATGGACCGAGGCACACGTCGGGACCAATGCCATCGGCACCGCACTCGCCGAGGCCGCCCCCGTCCAGCTGTTCTCGGCGGAGCATTTCGAACAGCAGCAGCACCCGTGGTACTGCACGGCGGCGCCGATGCACGACCCGCGCACCGGCGCACTGATCGGGATCATCGACATCAGCGGGCCCGCGCTGACCCTCCACCCGGCCATCCTGGCGCTCGTCGAGACGGCCGTCCGGCTCGAAGAGGGGCAGCTGCGACGCCACCACGAGCTCCGGTTGGAGCGGCTGCGCACCGCGGCGACACCCACCCTGACGTCGGTGGCCGGGCCGTTGCTGCTCGTCGACGAGCACGGGTGGGTGGCGCACACCGTGGGCGTGGCGCCGCGGGACCGGATCGCCGTGCCGTCCGCCGACCAGCCGCTGACGGTGCCCGGCCTCGGGCTCTGCCTGCCCGAGCCGCTGGCCGACGGGTGGCTGGTCCGGCCGTCGGGTCAGGACCGGCGCATCGTGCTGACCCTGGATCTTTCGACGACGCCCTGCATCGAGGTCTCCGGCTGCCACCGGCAGTGGCGCAGCTCGGTGACCGCGCGGCACGCGGAGATCCTGACGCTGCTCCACCGTGCGGGCCCGGCCGGGCTGAGCGCGGTCGCGCTCAGCCGCGCCCTGCACGGTGACGCCGATCACCTCATCACCGTGCGCGCCGAGGTGTCGCGGCTGCGGCGCAAGCTCGGCGGCATCGTCGAGAGCCGTCCTTACCGGATCGCACCGGGCGTGGAGATGACCGTCGTCGATCGGCCGAGCCTCGCGGCGAGGTGACGCGGGCCGCCTGCCTCGCGCGGTCGTCCATCCTCACGCCGGGGCGGGTGCAATCGTCAGGTTCGGGCCTCCCGGTCGGCCCGCGCCGGCTCTAGCGTCGCCCGCGTGCGCATGTCGAGCCGTCGGACCACCTACCCGACCGTCCTGCTCCTCGTGATCGTGACCTACGCCGTCTCGCTGGCCGTCGAGGGCCTGCGCGGGGCGGCGGTCGCGGCGTTCCTGCAGGTGGCGACCGTGTCGTTGTCGCTGCGTCACTCCGGCGCGGACCGTCGCGTCGTCAGGCTCTCCCTGACCCTGCTCCTGGTCGCCACCGTCGTCGTGGTGGCGGTGGCGCTGGCGCCGTCGGTGACGCAGGTGCCTGCGGACGTGGGGGTGTGGGCCGTCTACGTGCTCAACACGCTGCTGTACGTGATCGCGCCGGTGTCGATCCTGCGCGACGTCGCCTCCTCCCGTGAGGTGGACGGCGACATGCTCGTGGGCTCGGTGGCCGCGTACCTGCAGATCGGGATCTTCTTCGCCTTCGTCTACCGGCTGATCGACGCGGTGACGCCGTCGTTCTCGACCCCGGTCAACACCGGCGACCTGCTCTTCTTCAGCTTCGTCTCGCTCTCGACCACGGGCTACGGCGACGTCGTCCCGATCGGCTGGGCGGCGGAGACGGCGTCGGTGGTGGAGATCGTCGTCGGGCAGTTCTTCCTGGTCGCGGCCGTCGGGAAGATCGTGACGGCCTGGGTGCCGCGCCGACGGGATCAGTAGGCGTCACCCGGCCGGACGCCGGGCACGGGCGCACCGGCGAGCTCGGCGCTCAGCACCGCGGCCCCGACGAGCAGGTAGGACAACAGCAGCAGCCACGACACCAGCACGAACGCCACCCCGATGGCGCCGTAGCGCGCGGCGTGCTCGACGACCGCGGCACGCAGGAAGGGCGCGGCGAACAACGTCAGCATCGCCTGGCCGACTCCGACGAGCACGGCGCCGGGCAGCAGCTGGCGCAGGGTGACCCGGTCGCCGAGCAGCAGGCGCTGGACCGGCAGCCACAGCAGGACCGTGGTGACGACGTGGACCGTCGCCGTGGCCGGGTTGCCATGGCGCCACGCGATGCCCGCCGCGATGCCGCCGACGAGCACGAGCACGCCGAGCAGCCCCTGCAGGTACCCCCGGACCCCGAGGGGCCGCAGCGCCCAGGCGGCGACGTAGAGCCGCTGCAGGGTGCGGGTGAACCCGAGGCCGGTGACGACGACCAGCACGGTCGCGACGACGACGCTCGGCGGGTCCGCCACCGGCGCGATCCGGGTCAGGTCGTTGACCGCCTGCGACGCCTGCTCCCCGAGGTCGAGGCGGGCCACCAGCCAGTGCTGGGCACTTGTGGGGTCGCCGGAGAGCACCCCCGCCGCCAGCATCGCGGCCGGGACGAGCCCGACGAACGCCTGCGTGGCCAGGGCGAGCGCGCGGTCGTAGCCGCTGGCGGCGACGAAGCGCAGGACGAGCCGGCCCGCGAGGCTCCCGCGGGCCCGGCCCGCGGCGGCGGGCCAGCGTGAGCGCCAGGTGTCCACGGCGTCGACCAAGCCCTCGCGGTCAGGCGCGCACGACGTGGTCCAGCAGCCGGCGGGCGCCGTCACGTAGCGCGTCCAGGGCCTGCGGGGAGCCGGAGACGTGGCGCAGGAGGGCGTGCTGGAACAGCCCGTCGAACGTGGCGTAGGCGATGGCCGGGGTGCAGGCGGGCTCGACGCCCGCCAGCGCGGCGTAGCGGACGACGATGCGCCAGATCATCCGCTCGAGGCTGTCGTCGATCTCGGCGACGTCGGCGCGGAAGGACTCCTCGAACAACGACTGCGCGCGCAGGTCGTACCAGAGCCGGTGCATGAGCACGTCCTGCTCCAGCGTGGCGGCGAGGCCGTCCCCGAAGTCCCGCGCCAGCTCGGGCGCCGAGCGCGCGGTGGCGACGATGCCGTCGTAGCGCTGCACGCAGTGGGCCTTGTACTGGCGCACGCAGTAGGTGATGAGCTCGACCTTGTCGCGGAAGTAGTAGTGCAGGGTGCCGTGGCTGAACTCGGTGTTCTGCGCGATCTCCCGCAGGCTCGTGCGCGCGTAGCCGCGCTCGGCGAGCGTCTGCAGTGCCGCCTCGGCGAGCAACCGGCGCCGCTCCGCGAACTTGTCGACCTGGCGCCGGGAGATCCGGTCGGTCCGTTCGGCGGGCTTGGTCACAGCGGCCTCTCGTGGCTCGGCTGCCCGGAGCGTAGCCCACTGACACGATCACTGGACGCTCGTCCAGGTTTTTCTTGACACTCGTCCAGGTCAGTTCCTACGTTGTGCCCCACGCCACAGCGGGGCACGTCGAGGTGCCGGGGAGGAGCCACATGAGCGGCGGGGAGCTCACGGTTCGCGACCAGCCATGTCGCTGACCTTCTACCTGGACAAGGGCGCCTCGCTGGGGCCGAACGCGCCCTGCCTCACGCTCGACGGCCGGACGCTCTCCTACGGCGAGGTCGTCGAGCTGTCCCACGCGGTCGCCCGTGCGCTGCGGCGCTCGGGCGTCCGTCCGGGCGACAAGGTCGGGATCCTGTCGGCGAACGACCCGGTGGCGTTCGCGTGCGTCTTCGGGATCGCCCGCGCCGGAGCCGTGTGGTGTCCGATCAACCCGCGCAACGGGGCCGCGGAGAACCGCGAGCTGCTGGAGCTGTTCGACTGCCGCACGCTGATCCACCAGCAGGCGTTCGCGCCGCTGGTGAAGGAGCTGGACGTCGACGTGGCCGTCGAGCTCGGAACGGGGTTCGACGCCTGGCTCGCCGCCGCAGCGGACGACCCGCCCGCCGAGGCCGCCCCGCCCGACGACGTCGTCGCGATCGTCGGCACGGGTGGCACCACCGGCCGCCCCAAGGGCGTGGTGCTCACGGCCCGCAACTTCGAGACGATGACGGCGATCACCCTGATGGGCTACCCGTTCGCGCGGCGGCCCGTCTACCTCGCACTGGCGCCGCTCACCCACGCCGCCGGGGTGCTCTGCTTCCCCGTCATGACCCTCGGCGGGGAGGTCGTCGTCATGGCGCGTCCGGACGTCGGGGAGTTCCTGCGGCTGGCCGAGGAGCACGAGGTCACCCACACGTTCCTGCCGCCGACGCTGATCTACATGGTGCTCGGCCACGAGAACCTCGACATCACCGACCTCAGCGCGATGCAGTGCTTCTGGTACGGCGCCGCGCCGATGTCGGCGGCCCGCCTCGCCGAGGCGTGCGAACGGATCGGGCCGATGGCGCAGCTCTTCGGCCAGTCCGAGGCGCCGATGATGGTCTCGACGATGTCGCCCGCCGAGCACCGCCACGCCGACGGGACGCTCGCCGTCGAGCGGTTCACCTCGGCCGGGCGGCCGTCGCCGCTGTGCACCGTCGCGATCATGGCGCAGGACGGCACGCTGCTCCCGCCGGGCGAGCGCGGCGAGATCGTCGTCCGGGGTCCGCTGGTGATGGCGGGGTACTACAAGAACCCGGAGGCCACCGCGGAGGCGTCGGCACACGGGTGGCACCACACCGGCGACATCGGGCTGCTCGACGCCGACGGCTACCTGCACATCGTCGACCGGGCGAAGGACATGGTGATCACCGGCGGGTTCAACGTGTACTCCGCCGAGGTCGAGCAGGCGCTCATGGCCCACGACGCGGTGCGCGACTGCGCCGTGATCGGCCTGCCCGACGACAAGTGGGGCGAGCGGGTCACCGCGGTCGTCCAGCTGCAGCCGGGCGCCGCGGTGGGCGCCGAGGCGCTCATCGGGTTCGTGAAGGAGCGGATCGGCGGGGTGAAGGCGCCCAAGCAGGTCGAGTTCTGGCCCGATCTCCCGCGCTCCACCGTGGGGAAGGTCCTCAAGACCGACATCCGCCGGCAGCTCGGCGGGCCGGCGTCGGGCTGAGGGCCGGACGGCCTCGCCGGGCCACGTCGCAGCGTTCCGGGTCACCTCGCAGCCGTCCGACCGGCTGCGAGGTGCACCGCCGTGCTGCGAGGTGCGGTGCGGGCGTGACGGTGCGGGCGCGGACGGGGTGGACCGGGACAGCCCGCCCGGGGCGGGGTGGCGCGGCGTAGCGTCCGCCGGGTGCGACGTGTGCGCGGCTGGTGGGCCCGCCGGGCGGGCGTGCGGGTGCGCACGGCCGGTACGGCCGCGATCGTCGTCGCCGTGGCGCTCGCGCTCGGCGGCGCGGCGATGCTGCTGCTGCTGGACCGCTCGCTGGAGTCGGTCGAGCAGGACGAGGCGCGGGTCGGGGCCGCCGAGGTCGCCGACGCGCTGGCCGCCGGCGTCGCCCCGCAGGACGCGGTCGGCCGGTCGCGGTCGGTCGTGGCTCTGGTGCAGGTGCTCGACGCCCGGGGCGCGGCGCTGGCGGCGTCGCCGTCGCTCGCCGGGCGGCCACCGCTGGTCGCCGAGCGGCCCGCGCCCGGCACGGAGGTGAGCGTCCGCCTGATCGGTGGCTCGGGCACCGCCGGGACCGATCCGGACGGGGGCTGGCTCGACCCGGACGACGTGGCCGTCGCCGTCCGGGGGGTCGCCACCGCGGACGGCGACCTCGTGGTCGTGGTCGGCGAGCCGCTCGGGTCCGTCGGGCGCAGCGTCGCGGCGACCGCCGAGCTGCTCGCGATCGCCGTCCCGCTGCTGGCGCTGGTTGCGGCGATCACCACCTACGTCGCGACGGGGCGGGCGCTGCGGCCCGTCGAGGCGATGCGCGCCCAGGTGGAGCTGATCACCGACCGGGACCTGGACCAGCACGTCGTCGAGCCGGCCGCCCGCGACGAGGTCGGCCGGCTCGCCGTCACGCTCAATGCCATGCTCGCCCGGCTGCGCGCCGCCAGGGCCGCCCAGCGCCAGCTGGTCGCGGACGCGAGCCACGAGCTGCGCAGCCCGCTCACCACGGTGGTCGCCGGGCTGGAGCTGACCCGCGGCCGCACGGAGCGCGACGACGCCCGGATCGCCGCGATGGCCGTGGACGCCGCCCGGATCGGCCACCTCGTCGAGGACCTCCTGCTGCTCGCCCGCGCCGACGAGCGCGGCCTGCGCCCGGGCGGCGACGGCGCAGGTGACGACGTCGACCTCGACGAGCTGCTCGACGCCGAGCGCCTGCGGCTGCGGTCGGTGTCGACGGTGGAGGTCGTGACCGTCGTCGCCGCGGCGCGGGTGCGCGGCGACCGCGGCCAGCTCGCCCGGCTGGTGCGCAACCTCGTCGACAACGCGGTCCGCCACGCCGCCGGCGTCGTCGAGCTGCACCTGTCGAGCCTTGACGGCACCGTCGAGCTGGCCGTCGGCGACGACGGGCCGGGCATCCCGGTCGCGGACCGCGAGCGGGTGCTGCGCCGGTTCGTCCGCCTCGACCCGGGGCGGGCCCGGGACGCGGGCGGCAGCGGGCTGGGGCTCGCGATCGTCACCGAGGTGGCGCACGCGCACGGCGGGACGGTCGAGGTGGGCCGCTCGCCGCGGGGCGGGGCGCTCGTGACCGTCCGGCTGCCCGCGGCAGGCTGACCGTGTCGCAGGGGGCCGCGTGCAGCGGCCCTTCAGCGCCCTCTCAGCGCCGGGGCGGCACGCTCGCCGGATGGTGGCGGCTAGCGTGGCGCCCGTGCGGGTGCTGGTGGTCGAGGACGAGGTGCGGCTCGCCCGCACCGTCCGCGACGGGCTGGCCGAGGCCGGCCACAGCGTCGATCTCGCCCACACCGGGCCGGACGGCCTGTGGTCAGCGCAGCACCGCGACTACGACGTGGTGATCCTCGACCTCATGCTTCCCGGGATGTCGGGCTACCGCGTGCTGGAGGCGCTGCGCGCCGCCCGGGTGTGGACGCCGGTGCTGGTGCTCACCGCCAAGGACGGCGAGTACGACGAGGCGGACGCGTTCGATCTCGGCGCCGACGACTACCTCACCAAGCCGTTCTCGTTCGTGGTGCTGCTGGCGCGGCTGCGCGCGCTGCTGCGCCGCGGCGTCCATCCGCGCCCCGCCGTGCTCACCGCGGGCGCGCTCTCGCTGGATCCGGCCGCGCACCGCGTCCTGCGCGAGGGCGAGCCGATCTCCCTCACGCCGCGGGAGTTCGCGGTGCTGGAGTTCCTGCTGCGCCACGCGGGCCGGGCGGTGAGCAAGGCGGAGATCCTCGGCTCCGTGTGGGACCCCCACTACGAGGGCGACGGCAACATCGTCGAGGTCTACGTCGGCTACCTGCGCCGCAAGACCGCGATCCCGGCGGGCGCGCCGGGGCACATCGAGACGGTGCGCGGCGCCGGCTACCTCATGCGCGCGGACGGCGACCCGCGCTGACCAGCGCCCTCAGCGTCCCTTCAGGTCCGCCTGCGGACCATGGCACGACGTGGGAGAACGCACGCATGGGTGAGCTCAGCGTCTGGCACTGGCTGATCGTGCTCGTGGTCCTCGTGCTGCTCTTCGGGTCCGCGCGGCTGCCCGGCGCCGCCAGGAGCGTGGGGCGCTCGCTGCGGATCCTGCGCGTGGAGCTGCAGGCCGACGACCGCGGCGGCACCGAGCACGGCACCGGGCGCGGCGACACCCCGCCGCCCGCGTGAGGGGCCTGCTGCTGCGGCTGACCGGCCTCGCCGTCGCAGGCGGTGTGGTGGCCGCGGTCGCCGTCGCGCCCGTCGCGGTGCTCGCGGGGCGGACGCTGGCCGCGGCCGCGGGTACGCCCGTCGATCCCGGCGCGCTCGCGGACCCGCACCTGCCCGCCGCCACGACGATCACCGACGCCACCGGCGCGCCGATCGCGCGGCTCTACGACCAGGACCGCGACCCCGTGCCGTCCGCGATGATCGCGCCCGCGATGAAGGGCGCGATCATCGCCGTCGAGGACCGGCGGTTCCTGCAGCACGGCGGCGTCGACCCGGTCGGGACGCTGCGCGCGCTGCTGCACGACGCGGCGGGCGGCGACCGGCAGGGCGGCTCGACGCTCACCCAGCAGTACGTGAAGAACTACCTGCTCTACGTCGCGGCGCGCACGGACGCGCAGCGGCGGGCGGCGACGGCGCCGTCGCTGCGCCGCAAGCTGGACGAGGCCCGCCTCGCCCTGGCCGTCGACGACGCGGCGAGCAAGGACGCGATCCTCACCGGCTACCTCAACCTGGTGTCGTTCGGCCGCGGGTTCTACGGGGTGCAGGCCGCCGCGCAGGGCTGGTTCGCCACCTCGGCGGACCGGCTCACGATCGCCCAGGCGGCGCTCCTGGCCGGGCTCGTGCAGAGTCCCGCCGCCTTCGACCCCCTCACCCACCCCGACACGGCCACACAGCGGCGCGACCTCGTCGTCGGCCTCATGCACGACCAGGGCATGATCGACGCCGCGCAGGCCGCGGCCGCGACGGCCGCCCCGCTGGGGGTGGTCGCCGATCCCGCACCGCCGCCGCGGGGCTGCACCGGTGCGGGCGGCGCCGGGTTCTTCTGCACGGCGGTCGTCGCCCAGCTCGCCGCGGCCGGGATCGATCCCGACCAGCTCACCACCGGCGGCTACACCGTCCGCACGACGCTCGACCCGCGGGCACAGGCCGCCGCCGAGGACGCGGTCGCCCACGAGGTGGGGGCCGATGCGCCGCACGCCGCGGACGTCCTGTCGGTGGTCGAACCGGGCACCGGGGCCCACCCGGTGCGCGCCATGGCCGCGAGCCGCCACTACGGCACCGGGCCGGGCGCGACGCTCGCCGGGCTCCCCTACGAGCCGGAGGGGCTGGGCGCCGGCTCGGTCTACAAGATCTTCACCGCGGCGAGCGCCCTGGAGCAGGGCATCGTCGGCATCGACTCGACGATCGACGTCCCGCCGTCGGGCTACCTCTCCCCCATCTACAAGGGCGCGGGCAACCGGCCCGTCCCGATCGACAACGCCGGCGACTACCCGCCGCAGCTCACGCTCTCCGAGGCGCTCGCGCTCTCGCCCAACACCGCGTTCGTCGCGCTGGAGGAGCGCACCGGGATCGCACCGGTCGTCGAGATGGCCGAGCGGCTCGGGATGACCTCGCTCACCGTCCCGTTCGGCGACGGACCCCCGCCCGGGCAGGCGGCGCGCTCGCAGGCGTCGTTCACCCTCGGGGTGAGCCCCACCAGCGGCCTGGAGCTCGCCAACGTCATGGCGACACTCGCCGCGCACGGGACGTGGTGCCCGCCGCAGCTGGTGACGTCCGTGACCGGGCCGGACGGCGCCGCCGTGCCGCTGCCCACCGCGCCGTGCCGCCAGGCGGTGGCGCCGGGGCTCGCGGACTCGCTGATGGCGGCCCTCGGCCACGACGACACCGGCGGCGGGACGTCCGAGACCGCGGCGGGGATCACCGGCTGGCACCGGCCCGTCGCGGCGAAGACGGGGACGACGCAGCGCAACCAGTCCGCGTCGTTCGTCGCCGCGACCCCGACGGCGGCGGGCGCCGCGATCGTGTTCGACGACTCCCCGCACCCCGGGCCGCTGTGCGACGGCTCCCCGCCACACCCCTGCCCGGGCGGGAACCTGTTCGGCGGGACGGCCCCGGCGCGCACGGTGTACCGGGCGCTGGGGGCGTACCTCGGCGGGCAGCCGGCCGTGCCGCTGCCGGAGCCCGATCCGCGCTACCTCGACGCCGGCCCGTGACCGTTCCCGGACCCGCGTTCAGCGTCCCCACAGGGCCCGTCCGGCAGCCTCGCGGCCATGACCGGCTCCCCCGCTCCCCCGACCGACCACACCCTGCACCTGCGCGCCACGGCCCGGCTCGACGGGCCGGTGCCGACGCTCATCGCGGTGCCCGAGACGGCCCCGCAGCCGCTGACGGCCGCGGACCGGGAGGTGCTCCTCGCGGCGCTCCTGGTCGCCGGGTTCGACCCGGTCCACGCGGTCGACGACCCGGGCCGGTTGCCGGACCCGCCCGGCTGGGAGGTGCTGGTCGACGCGCGGGGGCAGCTGCGGCTACGCGACCCCGACGGCGCGACCATGACGATCGTGACCGGCACGGTGCCCGCCGGCTGGTACGCCGCGCTGCTAGGGGAGGCGCGGCTCGTGCTGCTGGTGAGCGCGGGCGACGGGCCGGCCGACGGCGCGGCTGCCCACCCGGTCGGGGCGGTCCTGCCGGTCGAGGTGGACCGCTGACCGGCAGCGCGTCCGCGGGCCCAGTCCGACCTCCACACCGGGGCTGAACAGCACGTGCGGCTGCCCGTCCGCCGCGGGCAGCCCGGCGGCGGACAGCACCGACTCGTCCAGGTCCAGCAGCTCGGCGGCGTGCAAGGGGTACGGCCGGTGCCGGACCTGGCCGGTGTACAAGCGCCCGCCGCGGTGGGCGTAGAGCCGGTAGCGCTCCACCGCGAAGTGCTCGAAGGTGCCGGGGTCGACGGGGCCCAGACCGGCCCCGACCCGGTAGCGAGCCGCGAAGCGCGCCCCGCCGCAGGCGCGACGGCTGCGGTAGGCGATCACGTCCCCGTCGCGGCGCGTCGCCATCCACGCGGGGTGGTAGGGCAGGCTCCACCACGCCCGCGCGACCGCGACGGCCACGAGCGTCGCGGCGTCCAGGCTGAAGAACCAGATGCCGGATCCGTCACCGTGGCGGACGTAGGTGCGGACGTTGAGCTCCAGGAAGTGCGAGATCCCCGGCAGGGCCGGGACGTAGCGCGGGCGGACGTCACGCATGGTCAGCGCGACGATCCCCAGCCACGCCCGCCCGTCGAAGGTGTCGACGGCCAGCCCGGGCGGGAGCAGCGGCTCGACGGCGGCGGGGTCCGCGGGCCAGTGCAGGAACGCGAGCTCCCGCCAGCGCTGGTAGCCGGTGATGTGCACGCCACCGGTATACCGCCGGGTCAGCCGGGTCAGCCGCCGGGTCAGCCGCCGGGTCAGCCGCCGAGACAGCCGCCGAGACAGCGGCCGAGACAGCGCTGTGACACCGCCCTGTCAGCGCACCCGCCGAGTGTGGTCCCCGTCACGGATGGCCGGGACGCGGGACGGAGACAGGGCGATGGACACCACCGGTTCGAACGAGTCGCGATGCGCGGGGCTGTGCACGCGGGAGGGCATGACCGCGGCCCACCGCACCCATCATCGGCTGCTGCGGCACCGGGCCTACCTGCTGCTCGGCGACGTGGACCTGGCCGAGGACGCCGTGCAGGAGGCGTTCCTGCGTGCCTGGCGGGCCTGCGACCGGTTCGACACCCGACGGGGCGAGCACCTCGCCGCGTGGCTGACGTCGATCACCCGCAACGTCGCCATCGACATGATCCGCGCCCGGGCCGCCCGTCCGGCCATGGCGGTCGGGACGGTCAGCGCCGCGGCCGGGCCCGTCGAGGGCGACCACGCCGACACCCTCGCCGACCGCGCGGCCCTCGCGCAGGCGCTCGCCACGATCGGCCGCGACCAGCGCACCGCGATCCTCGCGACAGTCGTCGACGGCCGGCGCTACCGGGCCGTCGCGGACGCACTGGGGGTGCCCGAGGGGACGGTCAAGACGCGGGTGTTCCACGGCCTGCGGCGGCTGCGGCGCGAACTGGAGCTCGCGGCCTGAAGCGTCCGATTGTGAGACGTCGGAAGCGGCGTCACGTGCCTATCCTCCGACAGGTGCCCGCGGCGGTGGAGACGGAAGCGGCCCGGCAGGCCTTCCTGGTGGACGGGCGGTGCGATGTCGGCGCGGCCGGCGTCGCACCGGCCGTGCTGGCCTCGTGGAAGCGGTCGGCCGCGCGCGGTGTCGACCCGCAGCGCGCCCGCGCCCGCTACGAGGGGTACGGGCCCGTGGCGCCCCTGGTGGCGGGGGCCGAGGAGGTCGTCGCCGCGGCGCTGGCCGGGACCGGCGCCGCAGTGGTGCTGCTGGACCCGGCCGGGGTGGTCCGGATGCGCCTCGACGCCGGGACCGGGACGGCGCTCGCCGGGGTGCTCGACGCGCTGCTCGTCGTCCCGGGCTACGTCCATGACGAGAGCACCGTCGGGACGACGGCGGCGAGCGTGGCCCTGCACGAGGACGACGACGTCGCGCTGTGCGGCCCCGAGCACTACGCCACCGCTCTGACCTGCCTCGACGAGGCGGCCGCGCTCGTCCGCGACGGCGAGGGCCACGTGGTCGGCGTCGTGGTGGTGCTCGGCCACGCGGCACAGGCCACGTCCCTGCGGCTGCCGCTGGCCCGGCTGCTGGCCTCCCGGCTCACCGAGCGCGCCGCCGACGAGCCGCACCGGCGGTCGCGCGCGCTGCTCGACGCGTTCCGCCGGGCCGACGCCGAGGGCGGCTGGGTGCTCGCCACGGACGGCGAGGTCCTGCTCACCAACGCCGCCGCCCGCCATCTCGACGGGGCGGACCTGCGCATCCTCGGCGACCGGGTCCTCGCCGGTTCGGTGCTGCGCGACTTCACCCGCAGCCACGTCGACCTCCCGGCGGGCGGCTGCGCGGAGCTGGAACTGTCGCCGGTGGAGGTGGGCGGCGAGCTCGTGGGCTGCCTGCTCACGGGCGCCACCGTCTCGGCCGCGCGGTCGAGCTTCGTCACCGCGGCCGTCGCCGAGGCCGTCCGCAGGCAGGGTTCGCACGTCGCGCCCACCACGCGCCGCGACTACGCCGAGGACCTGCGCCGCGGCGACCGGGCGGACCGGGAGCACGCCGAGGCCCGCGTCCGCGCCAACCGGGAGCTCCTGAGCCCGTTCCTGCGTGCGCAGGAGGAGGTGGCCGCGAGCCTCACCCGGTGGCGCAACCACCTGCTCATCGGCGAACCGGGGGTCGGCAAGCGCACCCTGCTCACGACCCGGTTCCACCAGCTCCACCCGCGCGGGCGGATCGTCACCGTGGACTGCGGCGCCGTCGGCGGGGCGGCCGACCCTGGCGACCCCGTCCGTCCGCTCCTCGACGGTGTCGAGGGCAGGCCGCAGCTGCTCGTGCTGCGCGGGCTGAACACCCTGAGCCCGGTCGGCGCCCGGCGGCTCGACGAGGCGCTGCGCCCGCTCGTCGCCCTGCCGTCCCCGCCGCTCGTGGCGGGCTGCGTGGACACGCCCGCCGTGGACGCGACCCGCCCCTACGGGCTGCTGCTGCGCCACTTCCACGAGATGACCCGCATCCCGGCGCTGCGCTACCGGGCCGACGAGATCGGGGACATCGCGCTCGCCATCCTGCGCAGGCTCGCGGCCGGGCGGTCGCTGCGGCTGTCGCTGACGGTCGTGCGGGTGCTGGAGGGGTACGCGTGGCCGGGCAACATCAGCGAGCTGGAGGACGTGCTGCGCTACGTCGTGGCCCGCAAGCCGCTCGGCGAGGTCCAGCCGCCGGACCTGCCCGCGCTGTGCTTCGCGGGGCGGGCCCGGCGGCTGTCGATGCTGGAGACCGCGCAGTGCGACGCGATCATCCAGGCGCTCTACGAGTCCCGCGGCAACCGGTACAAGGCGGCGTCGATGCTCGGCATCGCCCGGTCGTCGCTGTACCGCAAGATCGACGCGTTCGGGATCTCGTACATCGCGTGACGTCCCGTCGAGAACGACGTTGCGCTGATCAACAAGGCCGTTTCGGCTGCACAACGTCGTTCTCGACGGGGGCCCCGGGATCAGGGCGTGATGACGACCTTCAGCGCCTCGTTCGCGGCCGCGTTCTTGAACACGTCGTAGGCCTCGTCGATCTGGCCGAACGTGAACGAGTGGGTGCCCATCTTCTCCGACGGGATCCGCCCGCTGGCCACCATCTTGAGCAGCGTCGGGATCGACACGGTGTCGACCAGCCCCATCGTGACCGTGACGTTCTGGATCCACATGTCCTGCATCGGCAGCTCCACCGGGGTGCCGTGCACGCCGATGTTGGCGATCGTGCCGCCGGGCCGCACCAGCGACGCCGCGGTGAGCAGCGTCTCCGGGTAGCCGACCGCCTCGATCGAGACGTCCACGCCGAGCCCGTCGGTCAGCGCGATGACGTCGGCGACCGTGCCCGGCCCGACCTCGACGGCGTCGGTTGCGCCGAACTCCAGGGCCTTGGCCAGCCGGAACTTGTTGGTGTCGACCGCGATCACCTTCGACGCCCCCCACAGCCCCGTGGTGAGGATCGCCGACAGGCCCACCGCCCCGGCGCCGACGACGGCCACGGTGTCGCCGGGGCGCACCCCGCCGGCCAGCACACCCACCTCGTAGCCAGTGGGCAACGAGTCCGCGAGGAAGATCGCCTGCTCGTCCGTGACGCCCTCGGGGATCGAGTAGAGCGACGTGTCCGCGTACGGCACGCGCACCGACTCGGCCTGCGTGCCGTCGATGAGATGGCCGAAGATCCAGCCGATGCCGCCGACGGTCTGGCAGTGCGACGGCATGCCGCGCTGGCAGTACTCGCAGCGGCCGCACTTCGTGATCGCCGGTACCAGCACGCGGTCCCCGACCGAGAACCCCTTCACCGCGTCCCCGACCGCGGTGACGGTGCCGACGGCCTCGTGGCCGAGGATGCGGCCGTCGGTGACCGCCGGGACGTCGCCCTGCAGGATGTGCAGGTCGGTGCCGCAGATCGTGGTCGTGTCGACGCGGACCACGACATCCGTGGGCTCCTGGACCGCGGCGTCCGGGACGTCCTCCCAGGACTTCTTCCCGGGGCCGTGGTAGACGAGCGCCTTCATCCCAAACCTCCGTGGTTGCCGGTGCGAACATGCTCGACGCTAGTGGCCGCCATCACACGGGCGCTGTCGCAGAATCGGACCATCGGTCAGGGGTGGCGGGGCGGGGCGGTGGGTGGGTGACCCGGATACGGGACACTCCGGGACCCCCGGGCCGGCTCGCGGGCCATAGCCGGACGTGCGGGGAGGCGCGGAGCGTACGCCGCGTGGCCCGTGCCGCGCCAGGGTCGGGCGCGGGGCCGGCGCGGCGCGTGCGGCGCCCCGGGCCGTCACAGCGGCAGCGCCAGCTGGCCGGGCCGGTCCGACGGCTGCGCGGCCTCCAGGTCGAGCAGCCACCGCTTGGCCGCGAGCCCGCCCCCGTAGCCGGTGAGCGACCCGTCCGAGCCGATCACGCGGTGGCAGGGCACGACGATCGCGACCGGGTTGCGCGCCATGGCCACCCCCACCCGCCGCGCCCCGTCGCCGTCCAGGCCGGCCGCGACGGCGAGCGCCCCGTAGCTCGCCGTCTCGCCGTAGCCGACGTGCACGAGCGCGTCGAGAATCGCGCGGCGCTCACCGGTGACCCGCTCCAGGTCCGCCGGCACGGTGAACGTGCGCAGCCGGCCCTGGAAGTAGGCGGCCAGCTCGTCGCGGGCGACGTCGAGCCAGCGCATCGCGGCGGGCGTCGCGGGCGGCGCGAGGTCGCGCGAGCCGAAGACGAGATGGGTGAGCCCGGCGTCCGAGGCCGCGAGCGTGAGCGGCCCCACGGGGCTGTCGAGCGTGGCCACGGCGCCGGGCATGGGTCCAGCAGACCGCGCCACGGTCCGGCGGCGCAACCCGGTCGGACGGTCGGTTACGACGACAGGTCGGCGAGCCCGAACGCAGCCGCGTGGTCGCGAGCGAAGTCGGCGACGGTGCGCGGCTCGCGGCCGGTGAGCACCCGCACGACGTCGGTCGCCGGAGCGCTCCCGGCCCGGCGCAGCTCCCCGTAGAGCAGGACGATCTGGTCGGCGAACCAGGCCGGTACGCCCGCGTCGCGCATCCCGGCGCGGGCGACGTCGTCGGGAACCGGCACGTACTCCACCGGGCGTCCCAGCGCCGCTGCCAGCTGGGCGGCGGCGTCCGCGCAGGTCAGCGGCACCGGCCCCGTCACGGTGTACGTGCGGCCCTCGTGCCCCGTCCCGGTGAGCGCCGCGACGGCGACGGCGGCGACGTCGCGCGGGTCGGTGAAGGGCAGCGCGGCGTCCCCTGCGGGCAGGAAGAACCGGCCGTGCATCCGGATCGTCTCCGCCCCCGCGAGCAGGTTGGAGGTGAAGAACCCGGCCCGCAGCACCGTCGCGGGCAGCCCCGAGGCGGCGAGATGGGCCTCGGAACGCCCGTGGGCGTCGGCGAAGGCCGACGGCGACCCGGCTCGGGCCGCGATCGCAGAGACCTTGACGACGCGGGTGCCAGGCTCCAGCAGGTCGATCAGCGCGATCTCCCGCTCGGCCTGCCGTGGATGGTTCGGCGTGCAGAGCAGCACGGCGTCGGCGCCCGCCACCGCTGCCTTGACGGACGACGGCTCGTCCAGGTCGGCCCGGATGGCCGCGGCCGCACTCGGGCCGGTGAGATGCGCAACTCGCGCGGACGGGGTGTGGGTGGCACCCGGGTCGGGCGCGGACCGCGAGACCCCCCGGGCTGCGACGCCGCGGGCGGCGAGCCCGGCCAGGACATGCCGCCCGACGGTGCCGGTGGCACCGAACACGACGATGCTCGTCGAGCGGCTCATCGGGGGCCTCCCGAGGGCGCGATGTTGGCGTTGTGGTGGAACACGTTGTCGGGGTCCCAGCGGTCCTTCACCGCCGTGAGCCGGGCCAGCCTGCCGCCGTAGGTCGCCGCGGCGTCCTCGTCGGAGACGAAGTTCGCGAAGAGGCCGTGCGCGCGCGGCGCGAGGGCTCCCCAGTGCTCGCGCACCCACGCGACGTGCGAGTCCCCGTCCGGGTCGGCGGGCGACCACGCGGCCGCGACGTTGAGGTCGAGCCCCGGCTCGCGCGCCACGGCGGTGGCGTCCGGGTCGACCCGGCTCACCGCCCCGCCCACGATGTAGCCGTTGAACTGCGAGAACGGCGTCGGGATCGACGCCACCCCGCGGGTGATCACGTCGACGACCTCGGGCGTGGCGGCGTCGAGGCGCAGCGACTTCCAGTAGTAGTGGCGCCCACGCGGCGCGCCGCCGTCGAGCATCGACTGCAGCCCCGCGTAGGGCACGAGCCGCACGACGTCCGCGATCGGGGGCGCGACGGTGCGCAGCGGTGCGAGGACCCGCTCGCCCTCGGCGGGGTCGCCCGCCCACACCAGCACGGCGCCGAGGACCGGGGTGCCGTAGCGCTCCCGCGGCAGGAACGGCATCGGCGGCGCGAGCCGGGCGACGACCGCGACACCCAGCTCGTCCGGGGCCTCGCGGGCGAACCCGTCGAGGAAGCCGAGCACCTCGCCCGCCGCGTCGAGCGGCCAGAACACGGGGCCGCCCAGCACGAGCGGGCCCACGGGGTGCAGCCGGAACGTGAACGACGTGGCGACGCCGAAGTTGCCGCCACCCCCGCGCAGCGCCCAGAACAGCTCGGGCTCCGACCCGGCGTCCACGGTGATCGGTTCGCCCGCAGCGGCGACGAGGTCGACGGACTCCAGGTTGTCGACGGTGAGGCCGAACTTGCGCATGAGGTAGCCGAGGCCGCCCGCGAGCGTGAGCCCGCCGACGCCGGTGTGGCTGATCTGCCCGCCCGTGACGGCCAGGCCGAACGCCGCGGTGGCGCCGTCCACGTCGGACCAGAGCGCTCCGCCCGACACCCGGGCCCGGCGGGTCGCCGGGTCGACCCGGACGCCGCGCATCAGGGACAGATCGATCATGAGGGCGCCGTCGGCGACGGCGTGGCCCGCGACGGCATGGCCGCCACCGCGGACGCAGAGCTCCAGGTCGTTGGCGCGGGCGAAGCGGATGGCCGTGGCGACGTCGTCCGCGCCCACGCAGCGGGCGATGACGGCGGGCCTGCGGTCGATCGCGCCGTTCCAGACCCGGCGGGCGTCGTCGTAGCCCTCCTCGCCGGGCTGCAGCAGGGCGCCGCGGAAGTCCGGGCGCAGCTTTTCGGTGATCATGGCAGGTTGCATGCGGTCACAGTGGCGGGCACGGCGTTCCGGCACCGTTCCCCGGCAGCGTTCCGTCGAGAACGACGTTGTGCTGATCCACAGGGCCCTCCGGGCTGCGCAACGTCGTTCTCGACGGCACCCCCAGGACCCGGTGCGCCTCCGGTGCCCACACGCACGCCGGTCCGCCCAGGTCCAGCAGGGCCCGGGAGGCGGCCCGGGCGAGCGCGGCGTCCCCCGTCCGGACGGCGGCGGCGAGCCGCACCCGCGCCAGCACGGCCGTCTGGCCCGGCGCGGCGATGCCGCCGGGGACGGCGGCCGCCGCGGCGTCCACCTCGTCCGGGCCGCCACCCGCGACGAGCGCGGTCAACGCCGCCCGGCTGAGCCGGAACGGCGGCTGCTCGGCGCGCACCTCGGCCATCGCGGCCACCCGGGCGCGCAGCGCCTCGTCGTCGCCCGCGTCGAGGTCGAGGAGCGCGGCGAACAGCAGGCCCACTCCCGTGCTCAGCGGATGTCCCAGCTCACGCGCCCACGCGAGCGCCCCCTCCCGCGCGGCGAACGCCTCGTCGGCGCGCCCGAGGAACCACAGCGTGTTCGCGAGCCGCCCCAGGCAGGTGACCTTCGGGTCCTGGGCGTACCGGATGAGGTGGACGCGGCTGTGCTCGGGCCGGTACCGCGCCACCGCGGCGGTGAAGTGGTCGCGGGCTCCCGCGAAGTCCGCCTGCCAGAACGCGGCCACGCCCAGCACGTAACCCGCCTCGACCAGCCCGACGTCGTCGCCGTCGCGCTCACCCGCGGCGCGCAGCAGATGCCCGGCCCGGGTGGCAGCGGCGAAGTCGGAGCCGCTCAGCGCGGTCAGCGCCAGCGAGCGCAGCAGCGGCGGCGACTCGGCGCCACCGGACAGCTCGCGGGCGCGCTCCTGGTGCACCGACGTGGCCGGCGAGGCGTAGCCGTCCACCAGTGCCAGAGGCGCGAGGATCGCGGTGCGCACGGCCAGCTCCTCGGCGTCGCGACCGGGCCCCGCGGGCAGCGTCTCGAGCTGGACGAGTGCGCGGTCGAGCAGCTCCACCGCGCGCCGGTCCGCGTGCAGGAGCTGCGCCGCCTCCGCCGCGACCCGGTACCACCGCACGGCGTCGGCCGCCCGGCCCGCCGCCTCGTAGTGGCCCGCGACGGCCGCCGGGTCCGCCCCCGGCGAGCGCTCCAGCGCCGCGGCGATGCGCGCGTGCAGGAGCCGGCGCCGCACCGGTCCGACGGCCGCGGCGGCGACCTCCCGGATCCGGTCGTGGGCGAAGTCGTAGGTGTCGGGGCCCTGCTCGCGCACGATCCGCCGCTGCCAGAGCTCGTCCAGGGCCGTGACCAGCTCGTCCTCCCCCGTCGCCGCCGCCTCCATCGCCGCGGCGAGGACGTCCACCCGGAAGGCACGCCCGATCGTCGCCGCCACCGCCACCAGCTCGCGGGCGGGATCGGTGAGCTGCGCGAGCCGCGCACCGATGACGGCCTGCACCCGCGCGCTCGCCGGCGCGCCCGGCGACCAGCCCGCCCGCAGCGCCTCGACGACGAAGAGCGCGTTGCCCTCGGTCTCCTCGTGGAGCCGGTGCGCCTGCGCCTCGGAAAGCGGTGCCCCGGCGAGGCCGTGGGCGAGCTGTGCCGTCTCCGCCGGGCCGAGCGCACCCAGCTCGATCTCCGTGCACCGGTCCAGCGCGTGCAGGCCGGCGAGCAGCTCCCGCGCCGGATGCAGGGCGTCGATCTCCCCGGTGCGGGCGGTCGCGACCACCAGCAGCCGGGGGGTGTCCGCCCGCAGCAGGTAGTGCAACGCCGCGCAGGTCTCGCGGTCGGTGTGCTGGAGGTCGTCCACGGTGAGCAGCACCGGCGGCCCCGGGGCCAGCACGGCCGCGGCGACGGCGTCGAGCAGGCGCAGCCGCAGCTCCGCCGCGGGCAGCGGCTCCGGGCGGGTGTCCCCGAGCTCCGGGAGCAGGCGGGCGAGATCGGCACGGCGGGCCGCGTCCAGCCGGGCCACCCGCGCCGCGAGCGCGGACCCGCGCAACCACGCCACCACCGGGCCGTAGGCGAGCGGGCCCTCGGCGGCGTAGCAGCGGGCGTCCGCGACCGCCGCGCCGCGGCGCGCGCACCAGGCCCGCAGCTCCTCCACCAGCCGCGACTTGCCCACCCCCGGCTCGCCGCCGACGAGCACGAACCGGGGCTCGGCGCGCTCGGCGGCCCGCCAGGCCGCCGCCAGCGCCGCCCGTTCGGGCACCCGCCCGACGAGCGCGGCGTGCCCGGCAGCACGCCCCGCGGCCGCCGCCCGGCCGCCGCCCACCAGCGCCTCGTAGGCCGCCCGCGTCGCCGCCGACGGCGCCACGCCCAGCTCGCGTTCCAGGGTGGACGCGCACTCGTGGTAGACCGCGAGCGCCCGCGCCCGCTCGCCCCGGGCATCGTGCAGGCGCATGAGCAGGCGGTACGTCGCCTCCCGCAGCGGGTCCGCACCGCGCAGCCGCTCCGCGTGCGCCAGCGCGGCGGCGAGGTCGCCACGGCCCTCGGCCCGCTCCACGACGACGGCCAGGGCCTCGCCCAGCCGGGCCCGCAGCCGGTCGCGCTCCGGGCGCAGCCACTCGTCGTCGCAGCCGTCGAGCAGCTCACCGGCGTGGATCTCGACGGCCTCCTCCGGGTGGCCCGCGTCGAGCAGCCGCTCGAACTCCGCGACGTCGAGCCATACCTCGCCCCGCCAGCACAGCGCCTTCGTCGTGACGTCGAGGACGGCGGCCGGGTCCGGCAACCGGCCCCGGACGGTGTGCAGCACGTGGCGCAGGTTCGTGCGCGCCTGCGCCTGGGTGGACTCGGGCCACAGCAGCGCGGCGAGCCGTTCCCGAGGCTGGGGCTCCCCCCGGTGCAGCAGCAGGTAGGCGAGGAGCGACTCCGCCCGCGCCGACTCCAGCGCCACCTCGGCACCGTCGGCGCGCAGCTCGAAGCGCCCGAGGAGGCGCACCCGCACGGCCGGCATGCGGACATCGTGGCCTCCGCGCCGCCGCCGGGTAACTCCGTATCCGTCACGGATCCGCGCGCGGCCCCGCCCGCCGATCCTGGGCCCCATGAACCACACCACCGACGTGCTCGTCGTCGGCGCAGGCCCGGCCGGCCTCGCCACCGCGATCTCCGCGCTGCGCCACGGGGCGCGCGTGCTGGTCGTCGAGCGGCGCGCCGACACCTCGAGCATCCCCCGCGCGACCGGCATGTCCACCCGGACGATGGAGATCCTGCGCACCTGGGGCCTGGAGGCGGCCGTGCGCGCGGGGGCGGTCGACTGCGACCCGATGGTCGCGATCGGACCGACGCTCACCGATCCGGCGACCCGCTACGCCCACCACGGCTTTCCGAGTACCGCCGAGTCGCTCGCCGTGAGCCCGACCCACCTCACGATCGTCCCCCAGGACCACACCGAGCCGGTGCTGGCCGCCGAGGTCACCCGGCTCGGCGGGGTCGTCCGCTTCGGCACCACGGCGACCGGCCTGGACGTGACGCCCCGCGGGGTGCGCGCGCGGCTGGACGGCGGCGCGGGCGGCACCGACACCGTCCGGGCCCGGTTCGTCGTCGGTGCGGACGGGACGCGCAGCACCGTGCGCAGCGCCCTCGGAATCGGGGTCCGCGACCTCGGCGGCTCCGGCGCCTACGCGCAGGCCCTCTTCCGCGCCCCGATCCACGCCCACCTCGACCGCAGGCCGCCGGGCATCGCGTTCCTCGACCACCCCGAGGCGACCGGGGTCCTGCTGCCGGTCGGCTCCGGACGCTGGGAGTTCGCGCACCCCTACGAGCCGGAGCGCGGCGAGCAGCCCGTCGACGACCCCGCCCGCTGGGTGCATCTCGTCCGCACCGCCACGGGGATCCCGGACCTGCCCGTCGAGCTGCTCGGCAGCATGACGTTCGCGATGACGGCCGCCGTCGCCACCGCGTTCCGCGCGGGGCCGGGATTCCTCGTCGGCGACGCCGCCCACCGCACCACCCCGGCCGGTGCGACCGGCCTCAACACCGCGATCCACGACGGCCACGAGCTGGGCTGGAAGCTCGCCTGGGTGGCCCGCGGCCTCGCCGGGCAGGCGTTGCTCGACAGCCACGAGGCCGAGCGCGGCCCGGTGGGCCGCTGGAACGCGGCCCGCTCGTTGCGCCGCGACGAGTCCGACCCGGCGGACGGGCTGGAGGGCGACCTCGGCCGGAGCTACCGCTCGCCGGTGATCGACGCGACCGACGACGCGCCGCCGTTCCGCACGGACCGGGCCGCGCGCCCTGGCGAGCGCGCGCCGCACGTGTGGCTCGGGCCGGCGACGTCGCTGCTCGACGTGCTCGCGGACCGCCTCACGCTCGTCACCGGCCCCGACGCCACGGGATGGGCCCGCGCGGTCGCGCGGCGGGAGCGGCGGGCGCTCGCGTGGGCGCGGACGGCCGCGGGCCTGCTGCCCGCCCTCGTCGACGCGCCCCTCGCGCGGCTGGAGCTGCTCGTCGCGGACGGCGACCCGGACGGTAAGGCGCGCGGGGTGGCGGCCGCGTACCGGCTCGCGCCGGGTTCGGCGGTGCTGGTGCGGCCCGACGGGATCGTCGCGTGGCGCCACGACGGGCCGTGCACCGACCACGACGGGGTGCTGGCCCGCGCGCTCGACGTCACCCTCGGCTGGAGTGCGGCGGCGCAGGCGGCGGCCGCCGGGTGAGCGGCCCTACCGGCCCGGCCCGAGCAGCAGGTCGCACATCGCCTGGCCCAGCCAGCGCTCGTAGCGCTCCCAGCTCCAGCCGAGCCGGCGGATCAGGCGATCGGTGACCTCCGGCGAGGTGAGGACCCACAGGACGTCCGTGGCCTCCTCGACGGTCGTCCCCGGGCGCAGGCCGAAGTTCTCGGCGACGTGGCGGGCCGTGCCCTCGTTGCCGATGCGGCGCTGACGCTCGGTGGTCTCGACGAACGCGCGCAGGTCCTCGTCGCCGCTGTCGGCCTGCGCCAGGAGCATCGTGAGCAGTGCGAAGGTGCGGCCACCGAGCAGGCGGGCCAGTGCGGCGTAGGCACGCAGGCTCTCCTCCGCCGTGGCCGCCGTCTCGATCGCCCGCCCCTCCGGACGGTCCGCGATGGAGACCGGCTCGTCGTCGCCCGCGATCGTGACGTCGTAGACGTTCTTGAGCAGCGCGGCCTTGTTGCCGACGACGTTGTAGACCGTCTGCACGCTCACGTCCGCCGCGGCGGCGACGGCCGCGACGGTGGTGCCGAGGTAGCCGTTCGCCGCGAAGAGCGTCCCCGCGGCGTCGAGGATGCGCCGCCGGGTGAGGGCGGTCTGCTCGCTGCGCAGAGTGGTGGAGTAGCGGCGCCGGTCGGCCACGGAAACCTCGTTGACAGTTGCTTAGAAGTGCATTCCAATGAATGTTGTCAGCTTCCAAGATACCCGAGAGGGACACCACCGTGAACGAGGCACGACTGAGCGGCGTCTTCGGCGTCAAGCTCCCCGTGAGCGACCTGGGCCGCAGCAGAGCCTGGTACGAGCAGCTCTTCGAGCTGCGCCCGATCCGCGAGTTCGCCGACGACGACGGCGTCGTGCGCGGCGTCGCCTACGACGTCCCGGGCCTCGGCGACACCGGCCTCGCCCTGCGCGAGCGCCCCGACGTCGCCGGCATGTCCGGTTTCGATCCCGTCATCTTCGCGATCGACGGCCCCGCGGCGGTCACCGCCTGGACCCGCAGGCTCGCCGACGCCGGCATCGCGCACTCCGTGCGGCAGGGCACGATCGGGCGGGTCGTCGTCTTCCATGACCCGGACGGCCTGGAGATCCACCTCTACAGCCGCGAGCACGCGATCGGCGCCGGCACGCCCGGCGTGGGCGGGCGGGCCGTCGCATGAGCACCCGCACCGATGCCTGCGAGGTGTGCGTGCGGTCCATCCGGCTCATGGCCGACGGCACCCTCGCCGACCTCGCCGAGGTCGTCCACCCGGACTGCCGCAACCGCGAGGACGTCGACGAGCCCCGCGCCGCGCGCGGACGCGGCCCGGCCGCCCTCCACGCCACCGCGCTGTGGCTGCGCGCGGCCTACGCCGACCTGCACTGGGAGATCCACGACGTGGTCCACCAGCCCGCGCAGGACGGCGACCTCGTCGTCGTGCACGCCACCATGTCGGGGCGGCACGTCGGGACGTTCGTCGCCTACGGGCCGGACGCCCGCCCCACCCAGGCCTTCCCGCCCACCGGGCGGCACTTCGCCGTCACGCAGTCGCACTGGTTCCGGATGCGCGACGGCCTCGTCGTCGAGCACTGGGCCAACCGCGACGACCTCGGCCAGGCCATGCAGCTGGGCTGGACCCCACCGTCGCCGTTGTACCTGGCGAGGATGCTGGTCGCGACGTGGCGGGCGCGCCGGTCAGGATGACCAGCGGCGCAGCTCCGTGCGACTCGCCGCGCCGGTCTTGGCCAGCAGGTTCGCGACGTGGGTCTCGACGGTGCGCGGCGAGAGGTACAGCCGCTTCGCCACCTCCGCGTTGGACAGTCCCGCCGCCACCAGCACCAGCACCTCGGCCTCCCGGCCGGTGACCCCGCGCCTGCGCAGCTCCGCGGGCACGGGTGGGCCGCCGCGGCGGCGGGTGGGGGCGCCCGCCGCCCGCAGGAGATCGCGGCAGAGCCGGGCCCGTGCCTCGTCGCCCGCCGCCTCGTGGGCGGCGAGGTCGGCCCGCAGTGCCGGTACCGGGTCGCCCCAGCCGTCCGCGACCGCCGTCTCCAGCGCCAGGAGCCGCAGGAGCCGGTTCCACCAGGGCAGCTGCGCGAGGGCCGCGTCGGCCGCGGTGAACCGGTTCGCCGCCTCCTCGCGGTCCCCCGCCCGTCCGGCCGCGACCGCGTCCGCGTAGGCGAGGGCGGCCCCGTTCGGCCCCGACTGCACGGTCGGATGCCCGCGCAGCTCCGCGCGTGCGGCCGCGTCACGGTCCCCGACGACGGTGCGCAGCAGCACCCAGAGCCCGAAGTAGGCCGTCGGCGCCGCCGAACCGTGGCGCAGCAGCGGGCTCATCCCCGCATCGACGGCGGCATTGGCGGCCACCAGGTCGTGCTCGGTCAACCGGCACAGTCCCGGAACCGTCAGCCGGGCGGCCTGCGCCTCCACCGGCGCGTGCGGTCGCGACACCGCGGCCTCGACCAGCGCCGTCGCCGTCGCGGTGTCACCGTCGAGGGCCGCAGCGGACGCCGCCAGCAGCTCGGCCATGGCCTGCAGCGCGGTCAGCCGCAGCCTGCCCGCGCGCTCCGCCGCCCGCCGTGCCGTCAGCACCGCTGCCCGTGGACCCTCGGTGGTGATCATCTGCTCCGTGCCGAGGATGCCGGCCTGGACCACCTGTACGAGCGCCCCCGTGCGTTCCCCCAGCTCGACGGCGGCCGCGAGCGTGGGCGCGACCGGGTCGCCCGCCGACACCTCGGCCGAGCCCAGCACGAACAGCGCCTCCACCCGCCACGGCGCGAGCCCGTACTCGGCCGCGACCTGCGCCGAGCGCTGCACCGGCCCCACCCGCACGACGAGGCCCTGCGCGGGCGCGCTGCGGCCGAGGATCAGCAGCGCCTCGCAGAGGGTCGCGGCGCGGGCGGCGACCTCGCCCGCCGCACCCCGACCCCCGCGGCCGCCCGACCCGCCGGCCGCCACGAGCGCCGCCTCGGCGCCCGCGACCGCCGCCCGGGCCAGCTCCGCGGCCCGCGGCGCGTCCCCCGCGCCGTACGCGGCGTCGGCGGCGATCACCAGGGAACGGGGGTCCTGCGGCCGCCCGGCCCGGTCCAGCCAGCCGAGCGCGTCGACCCACCGGCCGGCCACCACCGCGGCCCGGGCCAGGCGCAGGCACAGCTCGGCGTGCTCCTCGCCCACCACGTCCCCGCCCTCCAGCGCGGCGGCACCCGCCTCCAGCGCGTCCACCGCGCGCCCGCTGCGGGTGAGCACCCCGACCCGCTCCAGCGCCACCGCGCCCGGGGGACCGCCCGCGGCCGCCGCCCGGTCCAGCAGGTCCGCGGCGCTGCGCAGGGCACCGCGGGCGGTGTCGCGGCGGGCCAGGTCCAGCAGCACCGCCGCGGCGCGCTCCGGGTGGCCCGCCGTGACGAACAGCTCGGCGGCGAGCGCCCGCTCGTCCGGGCCGCGCCCGTCCAGCACGTCGGCGACCGCGCCCGCCAGCGCCGCCCTCTCCGGCGGGATGAGCGTGGCCAGCACGGCGTCGCGGGTGAGGGCGTGCCGCCAGCGCAGCCGGTCGCCGTCCGCGACCAGGAGGCCCGCGTCGGTGGCCGCGCGCAATGCGGCCAGCGTCACGGCCTGCGACGCGCCGGTGACGGTCGCGAGCAGCCGCCAGTCCGGATCCGTCCCGGCCACGGCGGCGGCCTGCAGGATCGGCCGCGCCCCGTCCCGGAGCGCCGCGAGCCGCGTGGCCACCAGGGCGGACAGCGTCGGCGGGAGCGCGCCCGCCGATCCCCCCGCCAGCTCCTCCACGAGGAACGGCAGCCCGTCCGAACGGGCGACGAGCTGCGCGATCTCCGCCGCCGGCAGCGGCACCCCGCCCCGGCAGGCGGCGGCGAGCGCCGCCACCCCGTCCGCGTCCAGCGGGGCGAGCCCGACCGTCGTCACCGACGGCCGCGCGGCGAGCGCCGCCAGCGCCGGGATCGGCCGCTCCGTGCGCGCGGTGAGGGCGAGCACCAGCGGGACGGCGCGGGCGGCGTCGGCGAGGTAGCCGACGAGGTCGAGCGTGTCGGCGTCGGCCCAGTGCAGGTCCTCCAGCACCAGCACCGCCCCACCCGGGAGCTCGCGGGCCAGGGACACCACGGCCTCGCCGAGGACGACCGTCGGGTCGATCCCGGGCGAGGCCACCACGTCGGCCCCGGGGGCGGAGAGCAGCCGGCCGAGGGCGGTGAGCGGTTCGGCCGCCGGGGATCGGGGTGCCGGCCCGCCCGCGGCCGAGCCGGCCCGCGCCCCGTCGCGCAGGAGCGGTGCGAGCGCCTCCGCGACGGCCCGGTACGTCCCGCCGCCGTCGACGGCCCGCCCCGTGAGCACCGTCCGCCCGGCCGCGCCCGCCCGGGCGGCCGCCTCGGCCACCAGCCGCGACTTGCCGATCCCGGCCTCGCCCGTGACCAGCAGCGCGGCACCCGTCCCCGAGATCAGCCCGTCCACCAGCCGCGCGAGGGTCGCGAACTCCGCCGCTCGACCGACGAGCGCGGGCCGGGGCGTCACGGTCACCGGTTCAGTAGACCGCGGGGGCGCACCGCCGCCAACGGGGTTCCCCGGGCGTAGAGGTCAGGACCGCCACTTGATGCCGCAGCCCACCGACGGCCACTGGTCCGGGTCGACCGGCTCGCCCGCGAGGATCGCGGCCACGGCCGCCCGCACGTCCGCCGCCGTCACCGGGCGGTCCGTGCGTGGCCGGGAGTCGTCGAGCCGCCCGCGGTAGGCCAGGCGCCGATCGGCGTCGAACACGAAGGTGTCCGGGGTGCACGCCGCCGAGTACGCCCGGGCGACCTCCTGCGACTCGTCGTACAGGTACGGGAACGTCCACCCGTGGCGGCGCGCCTCCTGCGCCATCGCCTCCGGGCCGTCCTGCGGGTAGGTGACGACGTCGTTGCTGGAGATCCCGACCATCGGCACCCCCTGTGCCGCGAGGTCGCGCCCGAGCGCGGCGAGGCCCGCCGCGACGTGCTGCACGTACGGGCAGTGGTTGCACAGGAACGTGACGACCAGGGCCGGGCCGGTCAGTTCGGCGAGCGTGACCGTCCGGCCCGTCGCGGGCTCGGGGAGCGCGAAGTCGGGTGCGGGGGTGCCCAGGGCGAGCATGGTGGACTGGGTGGCCATGCGGCCAAGGCTAGGCCCGTCCGCCCCACCGCGGCCGAAGGCCGTCAGCCCCGAGCCGCCAGCAGCCGCCGCACCGGCCAGGTGTTGCGGATCCGCTCGAGCGGGACGCCGCAGTCCGCCGCCCGGGAGCAGCCGTAGTCCAGCCAGTCCAGCTGGCCCGGTGCGTGCGCGTCGGTGTCGACGGTGAACTCGCACCCCGCCTCGACGGCCTGGCGCAGCAACCGCTTCGGCGGGTCCAGCCGCTCCGGCCGCGAGTTGATCTCGACGGCGACACCGTGCTCGGCGCACGCGGCGAACACCGCGGCAGCGTCGAACTGCGACTCGGGCCGCTTGCGCGAGCCGGTGACCATCCGCCCCGTGCAGTGCCCGAGCACGTCGACCAGTGGGTTCTCGATCGCGGTGAGCATCCGCTCCGTCATCTCCGCGGCGGGCATCCGCAGCTTGGAGTGCACGCTGGCCACGACGACGTCCAGGCTGTCGAGCAGCTCCGCCTCCTGGTCGAGGGCGCCGTCCTCGAGGATGTCGACCTCGATCCCGGTGAGCACGGTGAACCCGGGGTCGAGCTCGGCGTTCAGCTCGGCGATCTGCTCGACCTGCGCACGCAGCCGGTCGGCGGACAGCCCGTTGGCGACGGTGAGCCGCGGTGAGTGGTCGGTGACAACGAGGTACTCGTGGCCCAGCTCGCGGGCGGTCTGCACCATCTCGCGCAGCGGGGAGCCGCCGTCGGAGGCGTCGGTGTGGCTGTGGCAGTCGCCGCGCAGCGCGGTGCGGACGTCCGCGGCGGCCGCCCCGATCTCCGCGAGCGGCGCGTCCCCGGCCTCACGCAGCGCTCGCAGGTAGGACGGCTCGGTCCCGGCCAGCGACTCGACGACGCACCGCGCGGTCTTCTCCCCGACCCCGCGCAGGCGCAACAGCTCGCCGGACAGCGCGAGGTCGGTCAGCTCGTCTGTGCCGCGCCCGCGCAGCGCCGCCGCCGCCCCGCGGAACGCGCGGACGCGGTAGGTCGACTCGTGGGCGCGCTCCAGGAGGAACGCGATGCGCCGCAGGTCGGCGACGGGGTCCCGGGCGGTCACGGCGTCGATGCTGCCACGCCGGGTCCGCCCGTCGAGAACGACGTTGTGCTGATCAACAGGGCCCTCCGAGCTGCGTAACGTCGTTCTCGACGGAACCACCACGGGATCAGCGCAACCACTTCCGGTTGCGCTTGCGCCAGGCCGCCTTCCACAGGCCGGGCAGCTCCTCCTCGATCCGCTCGGCGCGGGCTGCGTCGCGCCCGTACAGGACGCCGAACGCGAAGCCGTTGTCCGCGCGGGCGCCGAGCTCGCGCAGCATGGCCCGGGCGACGACGGTGTCCTGGTGCTCGCCGAGCGCGGTCTGGAAGCCCTTGAGGCCCGCCACGAACCGCGTCGCGGGCTTGCCGACGGTGGGGGCGGCGACCTCCGTGGCGTAGCGCAGCCGCTTGGCGGCCTTGCGGGCGGCGTGCACGGCCTCGGCGCGGTGCGGGTTGGCCGGGTCGTTGGCGTCGCGGACGGCCCGGGCGAGCCGCCGTGCGGTGCGGGCGACGACGGCGGGCAGCTCCGTGCGGGCGGGCCGCGCGGCCCGCTTGGTCAGCGGCGGGTCGGCGAGCAGCTCGTCGAGCGCGGCGCGCAGCCGGGCGTAGTGCTCGCCGTCGAGCTCGGCGAGGACGCCGGCCCGGGCCTCCGCGCCGAGCCGGGCGAAGTGCCGGGTCGTGAACGCCTGCACGGGGCCGAGCAGCAGCTCCTGGGGGAGCTCTGCGAGTTGGCCGGTGATCCGCTCCTCCAGGACCTCCGTGTCGCGGGCGGGCGACATGCGGCGGCCGAACTCGCGCAACAGCTCGACGACGGGCTCCGCGCGATCCCGGTCGAGCAGCGGCCGGTAGGCCTGCAGGGCGCTGCGTAGCCGACGCGAGTTGACCCGCAGCTGGTGGACGGCGTCGGGCTCGTCGGTGCGGGCACGCTCGGCCTCGGCGGCGAGGCGGTCGGTGTGCTCGCCGAGGTAGGCGAGCAGCACCGCACCCGCGGATCCGCTCTTCCCGGTCGCGCGGGGCGCCGGCGGGGGCGCGGGTTCGGTGCTCGGCACGGCGGAGAGGGTCGTCACCCGACCAGGATGCCCCGTGCGCGCCGCGGCCACACCGTGCGAACGGACGCTCGGCGCGGCGGCGCTCGCGGAACCCGCTCACGGGACTCAGAGCGGCAGCCGGGCCTTCATCACCTTGCCCATGTCGTTGCGCGGCAGCTCGCCGACGAACCGCACCTCCCGCGGCCGCTTGTGCGGCGCGAGCAGGGCCGCGACGTGCCCGATCAGCACCTCCGGCTCGACGGGCTCGACCGGCTCCGCCGCGACGACGTAGGCCACGATCCGCTCGCCGAGGTCCTCGTCCGGAACGCCGACGACGGCGCACTCGGCGACGCCCGGGTGCTCCAGCAGCGCGTTCTCGATCTCCCCGGCACCGATCTTGTAGCCGCCGGACTTGATGAGGTCCGTGGCCCGGCGCCCGACGATCGCGAGCGCGCCCGACTCCGTCCAGCGAGCGATGTCGCCCGTGGCGAACCAGCCGTCGGGCGTCATGGCCGCCGCGGTGGCGTCGGGGCGGTTGAGGTAGCCGGAGAACAGTCCCGGGCCGCGCGCCTCGACCGCGCCCAGCCCGTCCGCGGCGTGGTCGGCGGCCCGATCCCCGGCGCCGTCGGTGCTGTCGGTGCTGTCGGTGCCGTCGGTGCCCTCGGTGAGCGGGACGAGGCGCACCTCGGTGCCGGGAAGCGGGCGGCCGACGGTGCCCGGCTCGGGATCCTCCGCCGCGCGGGCCGCCGTGAGGATGAGGGTCTCGGTGAGGCCGTAGCGTTCGCGCACCGCGAGCCCGGTGGCGCGCCGCAGCCGCGCGTGGTCCACCGCGGTGAGCGCCGCGGATCCGGACACGAGCAGCCGCGCCCGGCCGACCGTCTTCGCCGCCGCGGGATCGGCCTCCAGCTCCGCGGCGAGCCGGTGGTACTGGGTCGGGACACCGAACACCATCGTCGCGCCCGACTCGACGGCCGCGGAGAGCGCCTCCGCGCAGAGCGTGCCGAGGTGGAGCAGCGACCCGCCGCGCCGCAGCACCCCGACCATCCCCAGCACCAGCCCGTGCACGTGGAACAGCGGCAGCGCGTGCGCGAGCACGTCCTCGCCGGTCCATCCCCAGGCCTCGGCGAGGGCGTCGACGTTGGCCGCGACGGCCCGCCGGGAGAGCACCGCCCCCTTGGGTGGGCCCGTCGTCCCCGAGGTGTAGACGATCAGTGCGGGCTGCTCGGGGTCCGGCTCGGCCGTGGGGACCGGCCCGGTCGCGGAGGGATCGACGTCGACCCGCGGGAGCTCCGCGAGCGGGCCGGCGAACACCGCGCCGGGCGGGGCGAGCAGGACGTCCGGGGCGGCGTCGCCGAGCACGTGCGCGAGTTCCCGCGCTCCCAGCTTCGGGTTCAGTGGGACGGCCGGCACGCCCGCGAGCAGCGCCGCCGTCACGGCGACCGCGGTGTGGAGCGTCGGGGTGGCGACCACCGCCCCGCGCCCCGACGATGGCAGCTTCCCGGCGAGCGCCCCCGCGGCACCGGCGAGCTCGGCGTAGGTGAGGGCGGTGGAACCGGCGCCGTCGGTGAAACTCAGTGCGGGACGGTCCGTCGGATCCCACAGGGCCGGCAGCAGCGGGGCGGTCACCCGACCACCTTGCCCGGGTTGAGGATGCCGGCCGGATCGAGGGCCTGCTTGACGGCGCGCTGCAGCGCGAGGACGGCGGGCCCGAGCTCGCGCCGCATGCCGTCGCGCTTGAGCAGGCCGACCCCGTGCTCGCCGGTGACGGTGCCACCGAGGTCGATGGCGGAGTCGACGATCTCGACGAACGCGGCCTGTGCCCGGCGCCGGGCGTCGTCGTCGCCGTGCGGGGTGATGAGCAGGGGATGCAGGTTGCCGTCGCCGGCGTGGGCGATGTTGGCGACCAGGACGTCGTGGCGCGCGGCGATCTCCTCCACGCGCTGCAACATCTCCGCGAGGCGACCGCGGGGCAGGCAGACGTCCTCGGTGAGGATGGCGTCGCCGCGCTGCTCCAGCGCCGGGTAGGCGAGGCGGCGGGCGTCGAAGAGGGCCTCGGCCTCGACGGCGTCGGTGGACATCAGCGCCTCGGCGGCACCCGCCTCGACGAACTCCTCGCGGATCGCCGTGGCCTCGATCTCCGCGGCGGGTTCGGGGAGGTCGGTGCGGGCGAGCAGCAGCGCCGCGGCGTCCTGCGGCAGTCCGGCGTGCCTCCACTCGTTCACCGCCGCCAGGCAGTGGCGGTCGATCAGCTCGAACGCGGAGGGCTCCAGCCCGCGGGCCGTCACACCCGCGACGGCCCGCCCGCAGGCGGCGAGCGAGTCGAAGAACCCGACCACCGTGCGCGTCGGCGCGGCCCGCAGCGGCCGCAGCCGCACCGTCACCTCCGTGATCACCCCGAGCGTGCCCTCCGAGCCGACCAGCAGGCCGACGAGGTCGTAGCCCGCCACCCCCTTCGCCGTGCGCCGCCCGACCCGCACCACCTCGCCGGAGGCCGTCACCACCTCCAGCGCCAGCACGTAGTCGCGCGTCACCCCGTACTTGACACAGCAGAGCCCACCCGCGTTCGTGGCGACGTTGCCGCCGATCGTCGACCACGGGGCACTCGCGGGATCCGGCGGATACCAGAGGCCGCGCGCCGCCGCCGCGGCGCGCAGGTCGTCGTTCACGACCCCGGGTTGGACGACCGCGAGCCGCTCCCCCGGGTCGATCTCGACGATCGCGCGCATCCGCTCCGTGGAGAGGACGACGCAGCCGTCGACGGCGTTCGCCCCGCCGGACAGGCCCGTCCCCGCGCCGCGCGGCACCACCGGCACCCGGTGCTCGGCGCACGCCCGCACGAGCGCGGCCACTTCGGCCGTCGACTCCGGGCGGGCGACCGCGAGCGGGCTGCCGTGCTCGGCCCACTCGGCCTCGTCGTGGCGGTAGCGCTCGACGACGTCGGGGTCGGTGAGCACCCGGCCGCGCGGCAGGGCGGCGACCAGCTCGGGGACCAGGGCGGACGGCGGCGTTCCCCGGTGGCCCGGCTGCTGCGGCTGGCCCGGGTGCGCCGGCTGGCCCGGCTGCTGCGACTTCGGCGGCGCGACCATTCCGGCACGGTAGCCGGGCCGTCGCCGGGGAGACGACCCCACGCATCCCCGGTCGGCCGCTCCGCCATGATCGCCGTTTCCGGGACATGAGGTGCACGGGCGCACCTCATGTCGCGGAACCGATGATCACTGCTATCCCACCAGCTCGTGGTCCGCCGGATCCACCTTCCGCGTCCGCCGCCGGAAGTCGAACGTGTAGCCCGGCCAGAGCGTCCGGTTGCGGCCGTCCGCGTCGAGATACCAGCTCATGCACCCGCCGGAGGTCCACACCGAGCCCTCGAAGCGCCGCTGGATCTCGGCGTTGTAGGCGTCCTGGCGATCCGGGCGGGTGTCGATGGCCACGGCGACGTGCGCGTCGACGATCCGCAGCGCGTCCAGCACGTACGCGAGCTGCGACTCGATCATGTAGACCATCGAGTTGTGGCCCAGACCGGTGTTCGGGCCGCAGAGGGCGAACATGTTGGGGAACCCGGCGAACGTCGTGCCGAGGTGGCCCTCGAGGCCGCGCTGGCCCGCGTCCGCGAGCTTCACCCCGTCCCGGCCGGTGACGGCCATCTGCTTGACGGTGTCACCGACCTTGAACCCGGTGCCGAAGATGATCGTGTCGACCTCGTGCGCGACGCCGTCCTCGGTCACCACCGCGTTCGCCGTGACCCGCGCGATCCGCCCGGTCTCGACGGCGACGTTCGAGCGGGTGAGCGCCGGGTAGTAGTCGTTCGAGAGCAGGATCCGCTTGCAGCCGATGGTGAAGTCCGGCGTGAGCTTCGCCTTCAGCTCCGGGTCCGCGGCGAGCTTCCGGTCCAGGTGCCGGCGGGCCACGGCCTCCACGACCGTCATCCTGGCGGGGTTCAGGAACCCGCCGACCAGCGCCTCGTTGCGCCCGTAGATCACCGCCCGCTGCAGCTTCTGCAGGATCGGCGCGACGGCGTAGGCGCGGCGCAGCCACGCGGGGATGCGGCGATCCGGCTTGGGCAGGATCCACGGCGGGGTGCGCTGGAAGAGCGTGAGGTGCTCGACGTCCGGCGCGATCCGCGGCACGAACTGGATCGCGCTCGCCCCCGTGCCGATGACGGCGACGCGCCGCTCGCGCAGGTCCTGGCCGTGGTCCCAGTGCGCGGAGTGGAAGGCGGTGCCCGCGAACGAGTCCAGGCCCTCGATCTCCGGGATCGCCGGCTCGTGCAGCGGCCCCGTGGCCCAGACGACGGCGCGGGCGCGGACGCTGCCGCCGTCGGCGGTGGCGACGTTCCACGCCGCGCCGTCCCACTCCGCTCCGGTGACGGTGACACCGAAGCGGAGGTGCTCGCGCAGCCCGTAGCGGTCCGCGATCCCCTCCAGGTAGGCGCGGATCTCCGGCTGGCGGGCGTAGAGGTGCGTCCAGTCCGGGTTGGGGGCGAAGGAGAACGAGTAGAGATGCGACGGGATGTCGCAGGCGCAGCCGGGATAGGTGTTCTCCCGCCAGGTGCCGCCGACGGAGCCGGCCTTCTCCAGGATCACGACGCTCCGGCCGGCCTCGGTGAGCGTGACGGCGGCGCCGAGCCCGCCGAACCCGCTGCCCACGATCGCGACGTCCACGGTCATCGCTGCCTCCTCCGGCTGGCTACCGGCGGTAAGTTACCACGGGTAAGTTACTTGCGGTAGGGTTCGCCGCCGTGGAGACGAGGGCGCCGAGGCGGCGCGTCGGGCGGGCCGAGCGCGAGCGACAGATCCTCGACGCCGCCGTCGCCGTCTTCACCGAGCGCGGCTACGCGGGGGCGTCGATGGACGCGGTCGCCGAGCGCGTCGGCGTCACGAAACCCGTGCTCTACACGCACTTCGGCTCCAAGGAAGGGCTGCTGCTCGCCTGCCTGACGCGGGCACGCGCAGAACTGCTGGAGGTCACCACCGCCGCGGTCGCCGCCGCGCGCGATCCCGAGGACATGCTGCGCCGCGGCATCCGCGCGTTCTTCGACTTCCTCGACGCCCAGGGTCCCGGCTGGACGGCGCTCTACGCCGAGCCGGGCGTGAGCGCCGACGCGATCGAGGAGATCCGCGGCCAGCAGACCGCGTTCATCGCCGCACTGCTCGCCGCCCAGGACCCGCATGCCGATCCGCAGCGGCTCACGGGCTGGGCGCAGGTCATCGTCGGCGCCTGCGAACGGCTCGCGCTCTGGCGGGACCGGGATCCGTCCGTGAGCGGCGCGGACGCCACCGAGTACCTCATGGACCTCGCCTGGACAGGACTGGCCGCCCGCCGCCGCTGACCGCCCCCGCCCCCGCCCCCGGCCCCGGCCCCGGCCCCGGCCCCGCGAGTTGCGCATCCCGCGGCGGCGAGTTGCGCATCCCGCGGCGGCGAGTTCCGCAACCCGCGGCGGCGAGTTGCGCATCCCGCAGGGGCGAGTTCCGCAATCCGCGGCGGCGAGTTGCGGATTCCGTCGGCCGCAACGGATACGCGGGCGCGAGCGTCGGCTACCCCGCCACCACCCCGGTCGAGCGCGAGGAACCCGTCTTCGCAGTGCTTCCGCACGCCTCGCAGGGGCTGCAGCGTCTGCGAAGCGCACGCGGGCCATGCGAAGCGCACCCAACCCCTGCGACGACAGCCGCCAGCCCCTGCGAAGCGCACCCGACCCCTGCGAAGCGCGCGCCGGGCCGTGCGAGGACAGGCCCGAGCCCCTGCGAGGCGGACCCGCAGCCCGGCGATCACAAGCACCGGCCTGCGACCACAAGCACGGGGTCTGCGTACAAGCGCAGCCCCGGCGACGACCCCGCACTCCGCCCACCCCGGCACCCACCACCACCCGCGACCGCGGGAACTCGGACAATGGGGCCGTGACCACCACCGCCCCCCGACTGCTGCAGGTGCGCCGCAGCGTCCGGATCACCCCGCGGATGGTCCGCGTGACCCTGCACGGCGACGAGCTGGCCGGCTTCCCCGGCGAGGGCCCGGACCGCCGGATCAAGATGTTCTTCCCCGTCGCCGGCCAGGAGCGCCCCGCCGTCCCGCGCGCCACGTCCGGGGGGCCGCTGTGGCCGCCCGGCGAAGCCCGCCCGACGATCCGGACCTACACGGTTCGCCGCTTCGACGCGGGCGCCGGCGAGCTCGACGTCGACTTCGTCCTCCACCACGGCCACGGGCCCGCCGCGGCGTGGGCGCGCGACGCGGAGCCCGGCGCGTGGGTGGGCGTCTCCGAGCCGGGGGGCCGGTACGAGCCGGACGGGGCGGCGCAGCACCATCTCGTCATCGGCGACGAGACGGCGCTGCCCGCCGTCGCCACCGTCCTCGACGCGCTGCCGCGGGGTGTGCCCGCACACGCCTACCTGGAGGTCGAGGACGCGGGCGAGGAGCAGGAGCTCCCCGGGAACGCCGAGATCCACTGGGTGCACCGCGGCGACCGGCCCCCGGGCGAGCCGCTCGCCGAGGCGGTCCGCGCCGCCGAGCTGCCGCGCGGGCGGGGCCAGGCGTGGCTCTCCGGCGAGTCGGGCTGCGTCAAGGATCTGCGGCTGCACCTGCTCGGTGAGCGCGGCTTCGACCGCCGCGCCGTCTACGCGACGGGCTACTGGCGCGCCCGCTGACCGCGTTCCCAGCGCGGTGCAGGACCACCCGACTGTGGCCTCCTGGGCGGCCGCCGACACCGCCGTGTCGGCCACGGTCGCCGCGGCGCTCGTTGGGGTGACCCAGCTGTACGCGAGCTGGGAGATCGTCGTCGCGATCGGGATAGCCGCCCTGTTCGCGACCGTCCGACTGCTCGCCGGAGCCGACCGCCGGTGGCGGCAGCCGCTGGCCGCGAGCGCTGCGAACCTCGGACTGCTGTGCAGCATCGGTGGCCTCGGGGTGGCCTGATGGACCTGGCCGCCATCCTCCTGGTGGGCACGCCGGTGCTCTGGCTGATCGGAGCCGCGCGCCGCCGGGCCCGCCGCTGACCGCACGTCCACACACAGCCCGCCCACAGGAACCGCCCAGCACCCCCACAGCCCGGCGGCGCACGATCGCTACCGTGACCGTCGTGCGGGACTCCGATCTCCACCGGCCCGACGGCAGCCCCGTGCGGGTGCTCGTCGTGGACGACGAGGCGACGCTGGCCGAGCTCGTGTCGATGGCGCTTCGCTACGAGGGCTGGGAGGTCCGCACGTCCGCGGACGGCCTGTCCGCCGTCCGCACGGCACGCGAGTTCCGCCCCGACGCCGTCGTGCTCGACGTCATGCTGCCCGACATCGACGGCCTGGAGGTCCTGCGCCGGCTGCGCACCGAGCTCACCGACGTCCCCGTGCTCTTCCTCACCGCCCGCGACGCCGTCGCCGACCGGGTCGCAGGCCTCACCGCGGGCGGCGACGACTATGTCACCAAGCCGTTCAGCCTGGAGGAGCTGGTGGCGCGGCTGCGGGGGCTCCTGCGCCGCGCCGGGGCCGCGGCCACACGCCAGGGCCCGGTGCTCGCCGTCGGCGACCTCACCCTGGACGAGGACAGCCACGAGGTGCGCCGCGGCGGGGACCTCATCGAGCTGACGGCCACCGAGTTCGAGCTGCTGCGCTACCTGATGCGCAACCCGCGCCGGGTGCTGTCGAAGCCGCAGATCCTCGACCGGGTCTGGAACTACGACTTCGGCGGCCAGTCCAACGTCGTCGAGCTCTACGTCTCCTACCTGCGCAAGAAGATCGACGCCGGCCGCGAGCCGATGATCCACACCGTGCGCGGGGCCGGGTACGTGCTGCGGGCGCCCGGATGAGTGGGCCGCGCTCGCTGCGGGCCCGGCTGGTCGTGGTGGTCGTGACGCTCCTTGCCGTGGCGACGGCGCTGATCGGCGCGGGCACCGCCGTCGCGATGCGCGGCTTCCTGCTCGATCGGCTGGACGACGAGCTGCGCGCCGTCGGCCGCGCGGTCAACCGCTCTCCGCCGCCGGACGCGCCCCCGTCCGACACCTCCGCCGGGCGCACGCGGATCAGCCTCGTCGGCCCGCCCCGGCCGGGCAGCATCACGGTGGTCGTCCGCGATCGGACGGCGGTGGCGTCCACCGCCGTGGACCGCGGCGGCGATCTGCACTCCGTGCCCGGGCCGCAGCTCGCGACGCTCGTCGGGCTCCCCCCGGAGGGGGTGCCGTTCAGCACCGACCTCGGCCCGCTCGGTGCCCACCGGATGATCGTCGTCCGCAGCGCGACCGGGGACGTCGTCGTCACCGGCCTGTCCGAACAGCCGGTGGACGAGGCCGTGGCGCGGCTCGTGGCGCTGGAGCTCGGCATCGGGCTGATCGTCGTGCTCGGCGCCGGGGTGACGGGCGCGGTGCTCGTACGCCGGGAGCTGCGTCCGCTGGAGCGGGTGGCGGCGACGGCGAGCCGGGTGAGCGCGCTGCCGCTGGACCGCGGCGAGGTGTCGCTGGCGGAACGGGTGGACGCGGTCGACCCGGCGACCGAGGTCGGGCAGGTGGGGGCGGCGTTCAACCGGATGCTCGACCACGTCGGCGCGGCCCTGCACGCCCGCCAGGAGAGCGAGACGCAGCTGCGGCGCTTCGTCGCCGACGCGAGCCACGAGCTGCGCACGCCGCTGGCCGCGATCCGCGGCTACGCCGAGTTGCTGCAACGCTCCCCCACGGACCCGGAGCACGCCGCAGGGCGCATCACGGCGTCGGCGCAGCGGATGAGCCTGCTGGTCGAGGACCTCCTGCTGCTCGCCCGCCTCGACGCGGGCCGCGAGCTCGACCGCGGGCCCGTCGACCTCACGCGGCTCGTCCTGGACGCGGTGAGCGACGCCCACGTCGCCGGCCCGGACCACCATTGGCGCCTCGACCTCCCGCCGGAACCCGTGACGGTCGTCGGGGACGCGACCCGTCTGGCACAGGTGCTCGCCAACCTGCTGGCGAACGCGCGGACCCACACCCCGCCGGGTACGGAGGTCGACGTGGCGTTGCGGGCGGACGGCGACTCGGCCCGGCTCACCGTCGTCGACTCCGGCCCCGGGATCGCCCCGGACGTACTCCCCCACGTATTCGAGCGCTTCGCCCGCGGCGAGGTGTCACGCTCCCGCGAGCACGGCTCGACGGGCCTCGGCCTCGCGATCGTCGACGCCGTGGTGGCCGCGCACGGCGGCACCGTCACCGCCGAGAGCGGGCCGGGCCGCACGGCGCTGACCGTCACGCTCCCCCGTGGCGGCTGATTGTCCGGGCCGCGCTGGAACCCGTGTTCGCGTGCCTGCCCCCCGGTCGCGCTGGAACACGTGTTCGCGTGCCAGCGCCCGGGGGCCGGGGGCCGGGGTCGGGGCCGGGGAACACATGTTCGCGTGCCAGCACCCCAGGTCGCGCTGGAACACGTGTTCGGGTGCCTGCGCCCGGGCCGCGCTGGAACACGTGCTCGCGTGCCTGCGCCCGGGCCGCGCTGGAACACGTGCTCGCGTGCCTGCGCCCGGGCCGCGCTGGAACACGTGCTCGCGTGCCTGCGCCCGGGCCGCGCTGGGACACAGCACCCCGGGCCGCCGTGGCACACACGTTCGAGCGCGCGCACATACCGCGCGGTGCCCGCACACACCGCCCACCGTATGTGCCACGACACCACGCCATGCGCCAGCGCTCGCACATATGTTCGAGCACACGCGGAACGCCCCGGCCCGCACCCGGCAGGGCATGCGCCCGCCGGCAACCCCCCGCAGCAACCGCCGTTACGGCCGTGCGCACGTCCACCCGGGCTGCACCGGAACGCATGTTCGCGCACCTACGGCCCGGGTCGCCGTGGAAACGTGTTCGCTTGTCGGCAGCCCGGTCGCCGTGGAGCACATGTTCGAGCGCCCGCACACATCGGTGCGCGCTCGCACACAACGCCCACCATGTGTGCCACGACACCACGCCGTGTGCCAGGTGTCGCACATATGTTCGAGATCTCGCCCGAGCGCGCCCGCGACCCCGGGCAGGGCCCGACCGACCGCCGGCAGGACCCGACCGCCCGCCGGCAAGGCCCGAGCCCCCCGCCCGCCGGCAGGGCCCGAGCCCCCCGCCCGCCGGCAGGGCCCGAGCCCCCCGCCGACAGCCCGCGGCACCCCACCACCGCCGTCCGCACTCCGCCCGCCGGGCCAGTACGCCACGCCGGGCGCTCAGCCGCAGCACCGTCGCGCCTGGTCCTCCTGGTGGTCGTAGTCGCCGTGGTGGCGCCACCACACGTACGGCGCGGAGCGCGGGCGCCCCGGCGGGGTGTCCTCCCAGGTCTCCTGACGGCCGAAGGGGACGAGGTCGAGGAAGGTCCAGTTGCTGCCGAGGGCCTCGACCCCGCGACCGGAGGTGAAGTACGTGCGGTACACCGCGCGGTCGGCCGGGACGTGCAGGAACACCGACAGCCCGAACCCGTCGCCGACGCCCATGGCCCGCGTGAACGCGGGCGCGGAGTACCAGGGATGGCTCCAGCCCATCCGCTCGCGCACCTGCTCGATCTCCTCGATCGGCGCGGGCGAGGTGAGGACGCGGCTCACGCCCCGCGCGTGGAGGTGGTCGGAATGGCCGAGGTTGTCGGTGAACATCGCACAGCCCTCGCAGACGTGATCGAGGCCCGGCTGCAGCATGAAGTGGTAGACGATCAGCTGCGGGCGCCCGTCGAACGCCTCCGAGAGCCGCACCGGGCCGTCGCGGCCGGTGAGCACGTGGTCGTCGACTCGCACCATCGGCTGGCGGCGCCGCGCGGCGGCCAGCGCGTCCCGCGCCCGGGTGGCCGCCTTCTCGGCGGCCAGCAGCTCGGCGCGGGCGGCCTCCCACTCCTGAGGTGACACGACGGGTGGCAGGGACATCGGCACTCCTCCTCGGGTGGTCGTCGGTGCTACGACGACCCGGGGTGGGCGAACTCATCGCCCCCGGCCGTTCGATGCCGTCAGGCACCGGCCGCGGCGGCGCCCTGCCCGCGGGCGCGCAACCGGACGAGCGCCCGGTGCTGGCGGACCCGCACGGTCTCGACGCTCGATCCCACGAGCGCGGCGACGTCCGCCACCCCCAGCCCGGCGGCGACACGCAGGACGAGGACGTCGCGCAGGTCGGCGGGCAACCGGCTCAGCACCGAGACCGCCGCGGTGGCCCCCGGGACCACCCGCAGCCGCCGCGGGCGGACCCCGCTACCCCGACCGGCCAGCGCGTCCTCCACCGAATCGGTGACGTCGCGGGCCAGCCGGTAGACCGCGACGAGGAACGCCGCTCCGTCCGTACCGGGCAGGAGCGCGGCGACGCGCTCACCGATCTCGTCGGCAGCCTCGTCGGCCGCCGGGCCCGCGCCGAGCCTGCCCCTGCAGTAGCGCACCACGAGCGGATGCAGCACGGCCAGCACCCGCTGCCGTGCGACCTCGTCACCCTCCACCGCCGCGGCGACGTCCGCCGTGCCGGGCAGTTCCGGTCCCCCGTCCCCCGTCGGAGTCATACGAACCATCGGTACTCCGGGATAGTGGAGCATGTCAAACATTGAGGAGTACCGATACATGCGTGTTACCGTTTCTCCGTGAGCACCGCGGACGATCGGGAGCTCCTGGAGCTGTACCTTCAGGTCGCCCGCGGACTCGGCGCGCAGCTCTACGAGGTCGCGGTCCGGCACGACCTCACTCCCGTCCAGGCCATGACGCTCAGCCATCTCGGGGACGGCGGCGTCGCCACCAAGGAGATCGCGGCGCGCCTGTGTTGCGATCCCAGCAACGCCACCGGCATCGTCGACCAGCTCGAACGCCGCGGCCTCGTGCGCCGCACCACCCCGCCGGAGGACCGCCGCAAGCGCGTCGTCGTGCCCACCGACGACGGGCGCGCGGTCGTCAGCGGCCTCCGCGAGGCCATCGCCTCGACCGCGGGCCTCTTCGACCGCCTCACCCCCGACGACCGTACCGAGCTGCGCCGCATCCTGGAGGTCCTCGCGGCCTCAGCGTGAGGACCGAGCGTGAGGACCGAGCGTGAGGACCGCGTGAGGACGGCCTGAGCACCGGCCGAGGACACAGCTCGTCCACAGGTTCGTCACAAGCCTCGGACAGCGGCGATCGACATCGTCGGGGCCATGAGAGCCCAGCCCCTGCTCGCCCCGCGGGACCGGACCGGCGAGGAACCGCCGGTGCTCGACGTCGTCGTGCCGGTCTTCAACGAGGAGACCGACCTCGAGCCGTCCGTGCATCGCCTGCACGCCCACCTGGCCGGGCTGCCCTACCGGTTCCGCATCACGATCGCCGACAACGCGAGCACCGACGCCACGCCCGTGATCGCCGTACGCCTCGCCGCCGAGCTCCCGCACGTGACCGTGCTGCGGCTGGAGGCCAAGGGCCGCGGGCGGGCGCTCGCAACCGCGTGGGGTGCCTCCGACGCCGACGTCCTCGCCTACTGCGACGTCGACCTGTCCACCGATCTCGCCGCGCTGCTCCCCCTCGTCGCCCCGCTCGTCTCCGGGCATTCCGACCTCGCCATCGGCACCCGCCTGGGCCGCGGCGCCCGCGTCGTGCGCGGCGCCAAACGCGAGGTGATCTCGCGCGCGTACAACCTGCTGCTGCGCGGCACGCTGGCGATCGGCGTCAGCGACGCCCAGTGCGGGTTCAAGGCCATCCGCGCCGACGTGGCCCGCCGCCTGCTCCCGCTCGTGCGGGACACCGGGTGGTTCTTCGACACCGAGTTGCTCGTGCTCGCCGAGCGGGCCGGGCTGCGCATCCACGAGGTGCCCGTCGACTGGGTCGACGACCCGGACAGCCGCGTCGACATCCTCGCGACCGCGCTCGCCGACCTGCGCGGAATCGCCCGGCTCGGCCGCGATCTCACCACCCGTCGCCTGCCCCTGCACCAGCTGCGCGACCTCGCCCGCGGCGCTCCCGCACCGGAGGTGTCCCAGCCCGTGACCGGACAGCTGCTGCGCTTCGGCGCCATCGGTGTCGCGTCGACGGTCCTGCACGCCGTCCTCTACCTGATGCTGCGCGGTGCCCTCGGCCCGCTCGGCGCGAACCTGGTCGCGCTGCTGCTCGCGACCGTCGCCAACACCGCCGCCAACCGCCGCCTCACCTTCGGCGTCGTCGGCCGCGAGGGCGCGGCCCGCCACCAGCTGCAGGGCCTGCTCCTGCTCGGTGTCGGCCTGGTGCTGACCACCGGCTCGCTCGCGGCGCTGGGCGCCTGGTTCCCCGGCGCGGGGCAGGCCGTCGAGGTGGCCGTGCTGGTCGCGGCGAACGCCCTGGCCACCGTCGTCCGCTTCGTCGCGTTCCGGACCTGGGTGTTCCGCGACGACCCGGCGGCCCGCGACGGCTCGGCCACGCCGGTCGCCGCGGCGCCGCCCGCCGGCTCCCTGCACACCGTCACGTCGCTCCCCGAGGACGCCCGATGACCACCACCCTCACCCGGCCCGCCGCCGCGCCCGTCGACCCGTCCCGCGCGCCGCGCCGGTGGGATCGGCCCGCGCTGGTGGCCCTCCTGGTCGCCACGGCCGCGCTCTACCTGTACAACCTCGACGCCAACGGCTGGGCCAACAGCTACTACTCCGGCGCGGTGCAGGCCATGAGCCAGGACTGGACGGCGTTCTTCTTCGGCTCGCTGGACCGCTACAACGTCGTCACCGTCGACAAGCCCCCGGGCTCGCTGTGGATCATGGCCCTGTCCGCGCGGTTGTTCGGGGTGTCCTCGTGGAGCATCCTCGTCCCGCAGGTCCTGATGGGCGTCGCCGCCGTCGGGGTGCTGTACGCCGCGGTGCGCCGCGTCTCCGGCCCGAACGCGGCCCTGCTCGCCGGGGTGATCCTCGCGCTGACCCCCGTCGCCGCGCTGATGTTCCGGTTCAACAACCCCGACGCGCTGCTCGTCCTGCTCATGGTCGTCGCCGCGTACGCGGTGGTGCGCGCGACGGAGATCGCGAGCACGCGCTGGCTGCTGCTCGCCGGCCTCGTCATCGGCTTCGCGTTCCTCACGAAGATGGCGCAGGCGTTCCTGGTGCTACCCGCGTTCGTGCTCGCGTACGCCGTCGCCGCCCCGACCGGGTTCTGGCGGCGGGCGCGCCAGCTCGTGGGGTCGGCGCTGGCCGTCGTCGTGGGTGCGGGGTGGTGGATCGCGATCGCGGCGCTCTGGCCCGCGGCGTCGCGGCCCTACATCGGTGGCTCGGAAGGCGACAGCGCGCTGCAGCTCGCGCTCGGCTACAACGGGCTCTCCCGGCTGTTCGGCGGTGTTGGCCGCGGCGGCGACGCAGGGGCGGTGGCGCGCGGGGTCACCGGCGGCATGCCCACACCGCCGCCCGGGAGTCCGGCGGCGACGCAGTTCGAGTTCGGCCCGGGCCCCGGCGGGGGCGGGTTCGGTGGCCAGGCGGGGATCCTGCGGATGTTCGGCGAGACGGTCGGCGGGCAGGTGAGCTGGCTGCTGCCGGCGGCGTTGGTGCTGCTCGTGGCGGCCCTCTGGGCGCGAAGGCCGGCGCCGCGCACCGACCCCGTCCGGGCGTCGCTGATCCTCTGGGGCAGCTGGACGATCGTCACCGCGCTGATCTTCAGCCTGATGGAGGGGATCTTCCACGAGTACTACACCGTGGCGCTCGCCCCGGGGATCGCGGCGCTGGTCGCCATCGGAGGGCACGAGCTGTGGAGCCGTCGGGGGTCGGTCGCCGCGCGGGTGACGCTCGCCGTCGCGGTCGCCGGGACGGCGGCGTGGGCGTGGGTACTGCTCGCCCGCACCCCGGACTTCCTGCCGTGGCTGCGGTGGGTGGTCCTCGCAGCGGGCGCCGCCGGCGCGGTCGCGATGCTCGCCGCGCGACCGGGCCGGGCCGCCGCCGCTGTCGGCGCTGTCGGCACCGTCGGCACCGTCGGCACTGTCGGCACTGTCGGACGACGCTGGGTGGCGGGGATCGCGCTGGTCGCCGCAGCGGTCTGCGGGCTCGCGGGGCCGGCCGCGTACACGGTGCAGACCGTGGCCCAGGCGAACACGGGATCCCTGCCTCACGCGGGACCACGCGCGGACGGCGGCACGGGGGCGTCGCGCAACCTCTTCCGCGGCGGCGAGCCCGAGGTGTCCGCGGAACTCGTGGCGCTGCTGCGGGACTCGGGCACGAAGTGGTCTGCCGCCACGACGGGCGCCCAGACCGGCTCCGCCCTGCAGCTCGCCAGCGGTACCGCGGTGATCAGCATTGGCGGCTTCATGGGCTCGGACCCGGCACCGACGTCGGCGGAGTTCCAGGCGATGGTCGCGGCGGGCGAGGTGCGCTACTTCGTCGAAGGTGGTGGCATCGCGGGATCCCGTGGACCCGGTGGTACGGGCGGTCCCGCACCGGGCACCGGCGACGCCTCCGGCCCGGGCAGCTCCACCGCGGCCGCGACCACCGTCGACGACGGCCGGGTCTCTCGTGGCCCGGGCAGGGGCGGCCCCGGCTCGGAGATCGCGCAGTGGGTCCGGGAGCACTACGCCCCCGTCACCATCGACGGCCAGACGGTCTACGACCTCGCCGACCCGCTCCCGGCCTGATCCGGAGCCCGACCAGGGCCGGGCCGGCGGGGCGGCCCGGCCCACCCGGGCGCCGGTGCTCGCGCGCACCCCTCGCCGCGGCACCGGCGCCCACCGCGAGCGGCGCACTCGCCCACGGGGAGCGGGCGGTGCGCCGCTCGTGGATGCCCTCAGGCCGGCCCGACGATCTCGTCGAGCCAGGCGACCAGCGGCTCCGCCGCCCGCCACGCTTCCCGGACCCGGTGCAGCGGCTCGCGCGTGCCGAGCCACTCCCCGGCGGGCCAGGACCGGCGCACGAGCAGCGCCCGCCGCCGCAGCAGGTCGGCGTGCGGATGCGTCGCCGGCACGCCACGCGGCGTCCGGGTCAGGAGCCGGGCATCGTCGGGGACGACGCACCGCGCGGCGAGGTCGGCGAGGATCGCCGCCAGCCGCGCACCCACGGCGGTGCCGGCCGCGTCGGTGGGATCGACGTCGCGGCCCGGACCGGTACCCGCCGCCCCCGGCCCAGCGGTAGCACCGTCCACCGGGGCAGCACCGGCCCCGCCCAGCGCGGCCCGGTAGGCCTGCAAGGCCGGGCCGTCGAACGCGAACCGCCCGACCTCGACGGTCAGCGCCGATCCGGACAGCACCACCGCCCGCGCGGTGCCGCCCGCGCTGTGGCAGACCCCGCCCGCGTCACAGCGGTAGGGCGGCGCGTCGGGGCGGAAGCGGCGGTCCCGGTACGGCCGGAAGATCCGCAGCTCGCCGAACTCGGCCGCGAGCTCCGCCGCCAGCGCCCGCAGCGGCGGCAGCACCGCCTCGGTGTGGCGATGCCGCTCGGCGGACCAGAACTGCGCGGTGTTGTCGGCGGCGAGCTCGGTGAGGAACGCCGTGGCGTCGGCGGGCCAGCCGCGGAACCCGGATGCGACGACCGTGGCGCCGTCGGTCACCCCCACATCTCGCATCGGGCCCACCTCGGCCGTGTTCGATCGGATCATCGTCTCCCCCTCGGATTCGGGCCGGGCGATCCCGGCCCGCACACCGACGCGCCGCAGGCGCCCGCGGTTCCACCGTTCGCCGATCTCGTGACGGCCGAAAGCCCCCTCCTGCGCGGGTACCGGCACACCCGTTCGGCCCTTTACCGTCCCCGCGCGGGCGACGGGGCACACGCGCCGGCGAGACGAACCCCGGTTTACGGATCTCGCGACCGTGGGTATCGCACCACCCGATCCAGCGAAAGGGCTCTCTACCGATGACGACTGCACGGGAACGCAGCGCGACGCTCGACGAACGGTCGATACGCAGGATCGCAGGCCTCAGTCTCGTCGGCGCGAGCGTCGAGTGGTTCGACTTCTTCCTGTTCGGTACGGCCGCAGCACTGGTCTTCCCGCGGCTGTTCTTCCCCGGCGAGAACGAGTTCGCGGGCCTCCTGGCGTCGTTCGCGGTGCTGGGCGTCGGGTTCGTGGCGCGGCCGCTGGGCGGGATCCTGTGGGGCCACTTCGGCGACCGCGCCGGGCGCAAGAAGGCCTTCCTCGCAGCGCTCATGACGATGGCCGTGGCGAGCGTCCTGATCGGCCTGCTGCCCACCTACGCCGCGATCGGCATCGCCGCGCCGATCCTGCTGACCCTGCTGCGGTTCACGCAGGGCCTCGCCGTGGGCGGCCAGTGGGGCGGGGCGGTCCTGCTCGCCACCGAGTTCGCGCCGAAGCACAAGCGCGGGTTCTACGGCAGCTTCGCGCAGATCGGCGTCCCGATCGGCGTGCTGCTGGGCGTCGTCGCGTTCTTCCTGCTCGGGATCTCGATGGACCAGGCCGCGTTCGACGCCTACGGGTGGCGCATCCCGTTCGTCGCGAGCGTCGTGCTCGTCGCCGTGGCGATCTACGCGAAGAACCGCCTCGAGGACACCCCGGCGTTCACACGGCTGCAGCAGCTCGCCGCCGAGGACCCGCAGGCGCAGGCCGCGCAGCAGCGCTCGCCGGTGCTCGAGGTGATCCGCCACCACTGGGGCCGGATCCTGCTCGCCGGGGGCGCGTTCACCGTCGTCAACACGACGTTCTACCTCTACATCACGTTCATGCTGTCCTACGGCACCAAGACCGTCGGGATGAGCCAGCCGGAGGTGCTGATCGCGATCGCGATCGCGTCGGTCGTCCAGATCCCGGCATTGGCGATCTTCGCCGCGATCTCGGACCGGATCGGGCGGCGCACCATGTACATCGCGGGATCGGTGGCGACGGCGCTGTGGGCCTACCCGCTGTTCCTGCTCGCCGACCTGGGCTCGCTGTGGTCGATGACGGTCTCGATCACGGTCGCGCAGCTGGCGCTCTCGATGATGTACGGCCCGCTGGCGGCGTTCTTCTCGGAGATGTTCACCGCGAAGCTGCGCTACAGCGGCGCGTCGCTCGGCTACCAGCTCGGGGCGCTCCTCGGCGGCGCGATCGCCCCGCTCCTGGCCGTCTACCTGCTGCAGGTCACCGGCGGCACGAGCGCGATCTCGATCTACATCATCGTGGTGTCGGTGCTCGCGATCGCCTGCACGCTCGCGCTCACCGAGACCTACCAGAACGAGATGGAGGACACCGAGCCCGCGAGCACCTGAGCAGTGCCGTCCGGCCGCGCCGGTGCCACCCTGTCCTCATGATCGGGGACAGGGTGGCGGCCGTCGTGGACGGGATCGCCGGCAATGCCCGCGCGCTCTGCCTGATGGGACGCTCCGGCGTGCTCGGCCCGGTGCGGCCGGACCGGGTCGCGCGGATGGCGGTGGGCGCGCTGCGGTTCGGCATGACCCTCACGGCGGGCTACGTGGCCGCCGCGGCGCGCCATCCCGGGCGCACGGCGATCGTGGACGACCACGGCCGGCTCACCTACGCCGAGGTCGCGGACCGGTCCCTGCGGCTGGCGCGCGGACTCACGGCCCGCGGCCTCGCGCCGGGCGGGCGGCTCGGGGTGCTGTGCCGCAACCACCGCTGGGCGATCGAGGCGCAGATCGCGGCCGGGGCGGCGGGCGCGGACGTCGTCCTGCTGAACACCGGCCTCTCGGTCGCGCAGCTGCGCGAGGTGGCCGAGGAGCAGGACCTGCGGATCCTGGTCGCGGACCCGGAGTTCGACCTCCCCTCCGGCCCGGTCGCGATCCGCACCGGCGACGGGATCGAGGCGCTGATCGCCGCCCCCGGGGACGCCCCGCTGCCGCTGCGCCCCGGCGCCACGCACACCATCGTGCTGACGTCGGGCACGTCGGGCCCACCGAAGGGCGCCCGCCGCCCGTCCCCGGGCAGCCTCGCCCCGGTCGGGGCCATCCTGTCGATGATCCCGTTGCAGGCCCGGCGCCCCGTGCTGGTCGCCGCTCCCCTGCTGCACGCCTGGGGGCTCGCGGCGCTGCAGCTGTCCCTGCTGCACGGCGCCACGGTCGTCCTGTCGGCGCGGTTCGACCCCGCCCGGATGCTCGCGCTCGCCGAGCGAGAGCAGGTCGACGCCGTCTTCGCCGTACCCGTGATGCTGCAGCGGATCATGGAGCTGCCCGCGGCACAGCTCGACGGCGCGTGGCGCGCCCATGCGCCGCGGATCGTCGCCGTCAGCGGCTCGGCCCTGCCCACCGGGCTCGCCACCGCGTTCATGGATCGCTTCGGCGACGTCCTCTACAACCTCTACGGCTCGACGGAGGTCTCCTGGGTGAGCATCGCGACGCCCGAGGACCTGCGCGCCTGCCCCGGCACCGCGGGCCGCGCGCCGGCGGGCACGCGGCTGGCCGTCCTCGGCGAGGACGGCCGCGAGGTTCCCACCGGCACGGACGGCCGGATCTTCGTCGGCAACGACATGCCGTTCGAGGGCTACACCCGCGAGGGCTCCGACGTCGAGCGGCACGCGGGCCTGCTCGGCACCGGCGACGTCGGGCACCTCGACGCCGACGGCAGGCTCCACCTCACCGGCAGGGCCGACGACATGATCGTCAGTGGCGGGGAGAACGTGCACCCGGGCCCGGTCGAGGAGCTGATCGCGGCGCTGCCCGGGATCCGCGAGGTCGCGGTCGTCGGGGTGCCGGACGAGCGGTACGGGCAGCGGCTCGCCGCCTACGTCGTCCCCGAGCCGGGCCACGAGGTGGACGCGGACGGCATCCGCGGCCGGGTGCGCGACGAGCTGGGCCGCTTCGCGGTGCCGCGCGACGTCGTGGTGCTCGACGCGCTGCCCCGCAACACCACCGGCAAGATCGTGAAGCGGGAGCTGCCGGCGTCATGACCCCGTTCGGGGGTACGCACACCGGCCGATCGCGCGGCCCGAAAGGGTGGTCCCGGGCATGAAGTTAGGGTGCCCTGCGCTAACGTGTCGGGGTGGATGCCGAGCCCGCCCCCGCGGTCCGGTGCGCAGTGCTCGCCAGGGCCCTCGAGGAGCCGCTGGCCGGCACCGCACCGGTGGCCCGGCGCTGGCTGTGCGTCGAGCACCCGGGGGCATGGCCGCGGCGCGTCTCCCAGCATCCCGATCCCGCACTGCGCCACCTCGCCGAGCAGGCCCTGGCCGCCGGGTGGCGGCCGCTGCTGATCCGCCGCCCCGGGCGCCGTCCCCGCGCCTCGGGTCCCCTGACCGTCCTGCTGGCGGACACCGACCCCGCCGACCCGCGCGTCAGCCGCCTCGTCCTGCCTCCGGGCCGGCTCGGGTCGCTGCGGCTGCCTGGTCCGGAGGAGCCGCTGCCGGGCACGCCGGTCCGCGACCCGCTGCTCCTGATCTGCACGCACGGCCGCCGCGACGTCTGCTGTGCCCTGGACGGCCGCGCTCTCGTCACGTCCGTCCTCGCCGGCAACCCGGAGATGGCACCGAACGTGTGGGAGTCGAGCCACCTGGGCGGGCACCGCTTCGCTCCCACCGCGCTCGTGCTGCCCACCGGCTACCTGTACGGCCGGCTCGATCCGGCCACCGCGGTGGACGTCGTCAAGGCGGCCGCGCACGGCGAGATGGAGCCGCTGCTGTGCCGGGGACGCTCCACCTGGCCTCCGGAGGGCCAGGTCGCCGAGATCGCCGTCCGGAAGGCGACCGGCCTGCGCGAGGCCGTGGCGGTGCGGGTGGAGGAGTGCACCACGACGGTGCCCGCCACGGTCCCGCCGGGCCACGCGGCAGCGCCCACCGTCGGCATGAGCCAGGTCCTCGTCTCCGCCGCCGACGGCCGCCGCTGGCTCGTCGACGTGGTGCAGGTGGCCCCGGACCGCACGCGTCCCCCGTCCTGCGGAGCCGATCCCACCCCGGTCGCGCGGCTGCGGCCGGGCGTCGTCCGCCTGCTGCCGACCGTCGCGTCGTAGTCGGCAGGTCAGGGTAGGAGAGGTCGCCGGGGATCGCCCCGGCGGGCGCGCGGCACGGCGTGCAGGGGCGGGCCCGCGGTCACGGTGTTCTGGAGGGTGCCGAGACCCTCGACCGTCATCCGCACGGTGTCGCCGACCTGCAGCGACGCCGGTCGCCCCGGTCCGTACCAGCCCCACAGCTCGGCGAGGCAGCCGCCGCCGCACGTGCCCGACCCCAGGACGTCCCCGGGACGGACCCAGGTTCCGCGGCTGGCGTAGGCGATCAGCTCGGCGAACGTCCAGGCCATGTTCGCGAGCGTGTCGCCGCCGATCCTGGTCCCGTTGACGTGGACCTCCATGCCCAGGTCGTAGCGGCCGTCGCGCTCGTGGGCGGCGAGCTCGTCGGGGGTGACGAGCACCGGCCCCAGGGTGGTCGCGGTGTCCTTGCCCTTGGCGGGGCCGAGCCCGACGCGCATCTCGCGACCCTGGAGGTCGCGGGCCGACCAGTCGTTGAGGATGGTGAAGCCTGCGATGTGGCCCGCCGCCTCGGCAGGCGAGAGGTTGTAGCCGGCCCGGCCGATGACGGCGGCGACCTCGAGCTCGAAGTCGAACACCTCGCACCCGGGTGGCATCGCGACGGCGGCGCCCGAGCCGATCGCCGCGTGCGGGTTCGTGAAGTAGAACGCCGGGGCCTCGTACCAGGCGTCCGGGACCTCGCCGGTCCCGGTGACAGCGCGCAGGGCGCCGGCGGTGTGCTGCTCGAAGGTGATGAAGTCCCGGATGCTGGTCACCGGGACGGGCACCTCGAGCACCGCCTCCTCGTCCCAGCCGAGCCGCTCACCGGTCGACGCACCCGGCGTGCCGGCACCGAGCACGGCGAACGGGTCGGCGTGCTCGTCGAGCAGCGCGATCCGGTCACCCTGGACGAGGCCGAAGCGGCGGGCCCCGTCGACGGTCAGGCTGCCGAGCCTCATGCCTGCTCCCCGTCGAGGATGGCGACCGCGCGGGTCCACCCGGCGGACGCGGCATGGATCTTGACCGGGAAGCAGGACACCTGGAAGCCGCTGGCGGGCAGGCGTTCCAGGTTGTGGAGCTTCTCGAGATGGCAGTACCCGATCTCCCGCCCGGCCCGGTGCCCTTCCCAGATCACCGACGGATCCCGGTCGACCGCGAAGCGGGCGGCGGTGTGCACGAACGGGGCGTCCCAGCTCCACGCGTCCGTGCCGGTGAGCCGCACGCCGCGTTCGAGCAGGTACAGCGTGGCCTCGCGGCCGATCCCGCAGCCGGAGGACACGTAGTCGTCCTGCCCGTACCGCGTGCCGGCGGACGTGTTGACCACGACGATCTCCAGCGGGGACAGCTCGTGGCCGATGCGGTCCAGCTCGGACTCCACGTCGTGCGCGGTCACGACGTAGCCGTGCGGGAAGTGGCGGAAGTCGAGCTTGACCGCAGGCTGCAGGCACCACTCGAGGGGGACCTCGTCGATGGTGATCGCGCGGGAGCCCCCGTCCATCGTGGAGGCGAAGTGGTAGGGCGCGTCGAGGTGGGTGCCGTTGTGCGTCGTGACGTGCACCCGCTCGATCGCCCAGCCCTCGCGGTCCGGCAGGTCGTCGACCGTCAGGCCGGGGAAGAACGCGACGAGCTCCGCCGCCGTCTGCTCGTGCGTGTAGTACTCGATCTCGGGCAGGTGCCCGGGTGGATCCGAGGCGATCCCGGCCCGCAGCGGGACGGACAGGTCGATCAACGTGCGCATGGTCTTCCTCCACGTCGTCGGGGTGGTGCGGCTCAGCAGGGCTCGCGCGGGGGTATGACGGGCAGCAGGATCGAGCAGCGCCCGCCGGGGCCGCTGTGCAGCGTGGTGACCCCGTCGAAGGTCCCGGCCGGCCGGTCCTGCGGGTCGTCGTGGACGAAGACCCCGTTGCCGCGCTGCTCGATCCCGTAGAGCACGGGCCACGGCCCGTCGCCGGGCATCTGGAAGTCGCACCCGGAGACCGTGACCCCGAGCCGGTATCCCGGCGGGACCACGATGGAGGTGGGCCAGATCTCCACGTCGAGGTCGACGGGCTCGCCCGGCGTCAGCGGGAGCGTGCGGGTGTGCGGGTGCCAGGGCCGGTACGGCAGGCTGCGCTCCTCGTCGAGCTCCCGGTGGGAGGCCCGTAGCCAGCCCACGCCGAGCACCCCGTGCGCGTCGATCGCGGAGACCAGCGAGACCTCGCGGCCGTCGGGGTCGCGCACCCGCAGGGTCACGACGAGGTCGGCGTCGGTCGTGGAGGAGCCGACGCGCAGGGTGGCCGCGGCGGGCCCGGTGATCTCGAGCTGCTCGGCGAGCGGCTCGGTCCAGAAGTCGAGCCCCGGCCCGGTGGCCGCGAAGTCGGCCGACCGCTCGGCCGCCGGCTCCGCCGTGGCGAGCGTCCCGCGGGCGGTGTCCAGGTGGAACCGGGTCCACCGCGTGCGGGCGAGCGGCCACTCGTACTCGTCGCGGCCCTCGAAGGTGCCGTCGACGCGGCGCACGTTGAGCCGCACCGGCGGCTGGCTCTCCCACCCGGTGGGCTCGCCGGCGAGGAAGTGGCCGAAGAACCGCTTCTGCAGGGCGACGCCGTAGTCGGTGTAGAACTCGGCGTAGTGCTCGTTGCCGTGCACCTCGAGCCACTTCTGCGGTGACGCCACCGCGGTGAAGCCCTCGAAGTTGCCGCGCGTGTGCAGGTGGTGGGCCCAGTTCGCGGCTGAGAGGACGGGCACCTCGATGCGCGAGAGATCGGGCGTGCGCGCCCGGCTGAACTCGTCGAGCAGCTCGCGCGCCTTCGCCTCCCCGATGGTCTCGACGCGGTTCGCCGCCAGCTCGGCCTCGGTCGACGTCGGTGGTCCGGCGACGAGCTCACCGGTGTGGCGGTTGCGCCTGCCCCGCTCACCCACGCCGTGCTGCACCGTGAAGATCTGGTGATCCTGCCACGCCTGGCCGAAGCGGCACAGGATCCCGCCGTGGCGGTTGAGCTCGCGGTAGAAGTCGGTGAAGCCCTCCCAGGGGCAGATCGCCGCGAGGTGCGGCGGCCGCAGCGCGGCCACCGCCCACTGGTTGGCCGCGTAGTAGGAGATCCCGAGCAGGCCGACCCGCCCGGTGGACCACTCCCGGGTGCCCGCCCACTCGATCGCGTCGTAGTAGTCGCGGGCCTCCTGCGGGCTCAGCATGTCCAGCAGGCCCGCGGAGCGGCCCGCACCCCGGGAGTCCACCCGGATGCAGACGTAGCCGTCCGGCACCCACTTCTCCGGGTCGACCGTCTCCCAGACCTGGTAGGCGTTCGTCGAGCCGGCAGGCGCGTCGGGGTACGCCGCGGCGAGCCGCTGCCACATGCCGGCGAACCCCTCCTGGAACGCGAGGCCCTTGCCGTAGGGCCCGAGCGTCATGAGCACCGGGTGGGCCGCATCGTCGTCGGGGCGGAAGACGTCGGCCCGCAGGACCGCGCCGTCCGACATCGGGACCGGCACGTCCCAGTCGATCCGCATCCCGTCCACCGCCTCGCTGCGGGGGGCGATCCCGTCCATCGTTCCTCCAAAGTCGAGTCAACTTGCGTTAGCAGTGTGCCGTCGCCCGCAGACAAAAGCAAGAGTGCTTGCGTTAGCATGGCGCCATGAACGAGGTGCGGCGCCGTCCCGGCGGGCGCTCGGCGCGCGTCCGGCGCGCCGTGCTCGACGCCACCGTCGAGCTGCTGGAGAGGCACGGCCTGGACGGCCTGTCGGTGAGCGAGGTGGCGGCCCGCGCCGGCGTCCACGAGACGTCGATCTACCGGCGGTGGGGCACGCGCGACACCCTCATGATCGAGGCGATGCTCGACGCCGCGGGCGACCACCTCCCGGTGCCTGACACCGGGTCGCTGCGGGAGGACCTGACGACGTACGCCACGCGGCTCGCGGCCTACCTCACGACACCGCTCGGCAACGCGCTCGACCGGGCGATCGCCGCGGCGTCCGACGCCCCGGAGGCCGGCCGGACGCGGACACGGTTCTGGGACTCCCGCTCCGAGCTGTCCCAGCAGATGATCACGCGGGCGGTCGCCCGGGGCGAGCTCCCCGAGGGCACCGATGCCCGGTTCGTCATCGAACTGCTCGTCGCGCCGCTGCACTTCAAGGTCGTGCTGTCGCGCGAGCCGATCGACCCCGCGCTGCCCGCGCGGATCGTGGACGCCCTCCTCGCGGGTATCGCCGCGCAGGCCCCGCCTAGGGTCGGGCCATGACCTTCGTCTGCCCCGCGGTCCTCGCTCCGGCGGGCCTGCCGTGACCTATCCCGCCGGCGACCTGCGCGACCAGCTCGCGCAGGTCGGTGCCGCCGCGGTCGCCGCGGGTCTCGTCGTCGGCTCGGGGGGCAACCTCTCGGCCCGCGAACCGGGGTCGGACACCTGCTGGGTGACCGGCACCGGCACGTGGCTGGACCGCCTCGGGCGCGACTCGTTCGCCCGCATCCGGATCGCCGACGGCACCGTGCTCGACAGGCCGGGTGGCGTGGCGCCGTCGAGCGAGTGGCGGCTGCACGCCGCGACCTACCGGGCGCGGCCCGACGTCAACGCGGTGGTGCACCTGCACCCGCAGACCTCGGTGCTGCTGTCCGTGCTGGACGAGCCGATCGTGCTGGTCACCAGCGACCACCGCCTCTACCTGCGCGAGGTCGCCGTGGTGCCGTTCTCCCCGCCCGGCGGGGACGAGGTCGCCGACGCCGCGGCAGCCGCCTGCGCCGGCGGCTGCGACGCCGTCGTGCTCGCCCACCACGGCTGCTCGGTGCTGGGCGCGGACGTGGAGATGGCACACCGCAGGGCGTTCAACCTGGAAGAGGCGGCGCGCCTCACGCTCACCGGCCTGATGCTGCGCCGCACGCCGCCTGCCTGCCCGGCCTGGACCGGGACGACCGCCTGAACCCGGACCCGCCGTCCGCTCGAATGGCACACCAGCGGGGTCCGCCGGCCGGCGGACCCCGCTGGTGTTCATCTCGGCCGCGATGGGCCCCCGCGCGGGCGGCTACAACCCCTTGCGGACGATCTCGGCGGCCTGGCCCATGTTGCGCAGCTTGGCGAACGCGGTGGTGCGGCTGAAGTAGCCCAGCCCGCAGTCCGGCGAGACGAGCAGCCGGTCGGCGGGCACGACGTTGAGCGCCTGCTTGATCCGCGCGGCGATCTGGTCCGGCGACTCGACCATGGTGTTCTTCGCGTCGACGACGCCGACGCCGAGCACCTTGTCGGCCGGGAAGTCGCGGAAGGTCTCCAGTTCGGAGAAGTTCTTGTTGGTGAACTCCAGGTGGATGACGTCGGCGGGCGACTCCTTGAACAGCGGCATCATCGACGCGGCGTGGTCGTCGAAGACGTCGCGCTGGCCGTCCACACTGCCGTAGCAGACGTGCCAGAACTTGATCATGTGGATGCCCTCCCACAGGATCTGCTGGCACTCGATCTGCCACATGTCCGTGGTGTACGGGGGCAGCACGTCGATCAGCTGCACCGCCTCCAGGCCCATGTCCTGCAGGAAACGCATCTCCTTGTTGAGCGCCCTGGCGATGTCCTTCGCCAGCGCCACGCCGTCGCCGTAGTGCTCGTCGGCGAGGATGACGCTCTGCTGCGCGGGGCCGAGGAAGGCCACCTTGAACGGGCGGTCGGTGGCGTTCTGCAGGGCGTAGACGACGCCCTCGAAGATCGGCCGGACCCATTCGACCTTGCCGGTGACGCGGCCCTTGTAGAACGGCTGGTACTTCACCCCGTCCCCGGGCGGGCCGTAGTTGGTGATGCCGCCGAGCATCTCGGGGATGTAGTGGAAGATCGGTTCGAGCTGGAAGCCCGGTGCCTCCCACTCGTAGTACTGCGCCCCGTCGCAGAGGATGTGCAGGCCCGCCCGCTCCTGCTCGCGGGCGACGATCTTGCATGCGTCCTCGTAGGCGACCCGCAGGTTGTGGCTGCGGTAGGTCGGCTCGTACTCGCTGCCGAAGACCCGGCCCTGTAGCCAGTGCGGGCGTGGGAACGCCGACACTGCCGATACCGGGAGTAGTACGTCCTCACCACGGATCTCCACCACGACCACCCTTCGCATCGAGGGCCCGCACCGGACGCAGGGCCCCGCCTGCTGTGACCGCTGCCACAGCACCTGCTCGCACCGTGCCACGCCCCGCCGGGCCGGTCCATCGTCCGTGCAGGACAACCGGAACTGCCGGATTCGGTCCCGGCCGGCCAGATCGACCACCGGCGGGACCGGTGCCGCTGGTCAGGAGCCGGTCAGCTCGTCACGGACGATCTTCGCCCCGGCGGCGAGCGCGGCCATCTTCTTCACCGCGACGACCTGGCGCAGCGAGGCCAGCGCGCAGTCCGACGCGAGCCCGACCTGCTCGGCGGGAACGTGCTCCAGCACCTGGCGCACCCACGTCGCGATCTGCTCCGGCTTCTCCACCCGCAGGTTCTTGCCGTCCAGCGCGCCCACGACGAGGTCCTTGCCCGCAGGCCAGCCGCGCAGCGCGGGCACCTCGGCGAAGTCGTGGCCCGCCATCTCGATGTGGAAGGCGTCGCAGTCGATGTCGAACGCCCACGGCAGGAACCTGGCCGCCCGCAGCTCCTCCTGCCCCTGCTGGCCCTCCTCGTGGCCGTAGCAGATGTGCACGACGCGGCGCATCGTGATGCCGTCGAACGCGGTGTTGAGCGCCTCGACGATCCACGGGTCGTTCTCGAAGAAGGTCAGCGGCTCGGCGACCTGGACCATGTCGACGTCGCCGCGGGCCTGGATCGTGCGCAGCTCGTCGTTGAAGGCTTTCGCGACATCGAGGGAGAGGGCCTTGATGTCGCCGTCGTAGAAGCGGTCCGTGGTGATCGCCGCGAGCGTCACCGGGCCGATGCCCATGTGCAGCTTGAACGGCATGTCCGTCGCCGCGCGCACCGCCTCGATCACGGGCGCGAGGATCGGCCGGTGCCAGCGCACCGGGCCGATCGCGGTGGGCTTGTAGATCGGCAGGTCGAACGTGCCCGCCACCATGCGGTCGCCGTAGGGCAGGTAGTTCTCCAGGCGCTGGGCCATCACGTGGTGGTGCTCGGCCACCTCGTAGTTCGTCTCGTTCTCGTAGTACTGACCGCCGTCGGCGACGACGTCGAGCCCGGCCTCGATCTGGTCGCGCACAACCAGCCGCACGGCCGACCGGTACAGCTCCCGGACGCGGAAGCTCGGGTACTCGCGGGCGTCGACCCCCTCGGTGAACACCCGCCCTTCCATGAAGATCGGGCGCGGCAACGAGTTGACGATCATGGCTGGTAGCAGGACGTCCGTGTCGCGAATCCTCATCGCGATCCTCCTCGTGGGCTGGTGGCTACTGGGCGGTGACGCCGCCGTCGGCGGCCAGCACCGCGCCGGTGAAGAACGACCCGTCGGGCCCGGCGAGGAACAGCGCCGTCGACGCGATCTCCTCCGGTGTGCCGAGCCGGCCGGTCAGGTACTTGCGGGCCGTGATCGCGATCCCCGCGTCGACGTCGCCCTCCCCGCGGCGGCGGAACATCTCCTCGGGCATCGACGTGAGCACGGTGCCGGGGCAGATGCAGTTGACCCGGATCGCCGGCCCCAGCTCGGCGGCGGCGACCCGGGTCAGCGCGAGCACGCCGCCCTTGGCCGCGGTGTAGGCACCCGCCTCGGTCACCGCCATGAGCGCGGCGACGGAGGAGATGTTGACGATCGCGCCGTCGGACATCCGCGGGGCCGCGTGCTTGGTCATGAGGAACGCGCTGGTCAGGTTGACCGCCAGCACCCGGTTCCAGTCCTCGAGGGCGGTGTCGACCAGCAGCCCGCCCATCGCGAGCCCGGCGTTGTTGACCAGGATGTCGAGCCTGCCGCACTCGCCGGTGACGCGGTCGACGGCCGCGCGCACGTCCTGCTCGTCGGTGACGTCCGCGCGCACGACCAGGGCCTCGCCGCCCTTCTCCACGATCTCGTCGGCGAGTGCCGCGAGCGCGTCGGGCCGCAGGTCGACCAGCGCGACGGCCGCGCCCTCCTCGGCGAACAGCCGCGCGGTCGCGGAGCCGATGCCGCCCGCCGCGCCGGTGACGATCGCGACCTTGCCGCTGAGCTTGGGCATCCGCTCATCCCTTCAGGAAGGAGACGATCTTCGGGTTGACCACCGTCGGGGCCTCGAGGTGCAGGAAGTGCCCGACACCGGGGACGGCGTCGATGCGGTGCTCACCCGCGAAGCAGGCGCCCGCGTCCGCGTAGGCGCCGGGCAGGATGCAGCCGTCGCGCAGGCCGTGCAGGACCAGCGTCGGCACCGGCACCGGCCCCGCGAGGATCCGGTCCTGGTCGTGTGCCAGCGCCGGGTCCTGGCGCGCGGGCTGCCAGGTGTCGCGGTAGAAGTCGAGCGCCGCGGGGAAGCCTGCGGCGATGCTCTCCTTCGCCGCCGCCAGTGCCTGCCCGTCGGGCTCCCAGCCGGGCGACCAGTCCCGCCAGAGCCGCTCGACGAACGCGAGGCCGTCGGCGGGCACGACGGCGTCGGCCAGCGGGGCGACCTGGAAGAAGAACATGTACCAGGAGTTGCGCTGCTGCTCGGCGCTCGCCCGCAGGAACGGCCGGAACGCCGCGGTCGGCGGGACCGACAGCACGACCGCCCGCGACCACCGATGCGGGGCGAGGACGGCCGCACCGTAGGTCGCGAGGCCGCCCCAGTCGTGGCCGACCAGCGCGACGGGGCGGTCCGGCGACAGCGCGTCGGCGAGCGCGACGGCGTCGCGGGCGAGCGCGGCCACCTGGTAGGGCCCGGACACGACCTGCGACGGCGGGTAGCCGCGCAGCCACGGCGCCACGACCCGCCACCCGGCCGCGACGAGATCGGCGGTGAGGTGGCGCCAGGTGACCGCGCTGTCCGGAAAGCCGTGCAGGCACAGCACCAGCGGGGCGTCGCGGCGTCCCGCCTCCAGGTAGGCCAGCTCCACGCCGTTCGCGCGCACCCGCGAGGGCTCGACGGTGGCCATCGTCAGATCACGATCGTCGACGTCAGCCCGCCGTCGACGACGAGTGCCAGACCGGTGACGTAGGTGAGCGACTCCGCGGCGAGCATCGCGACGGCCTCGGCGATCTCCTCGGGCCGGGCGACCCGGCCCATCGGGATCGTCCGCGTCGCCCGCGGGCCCAGCTCCGGATCGTCGAGCCGCCATGCCGTCATCGGCGTGTGCACCCAGCCCGGGCAGACGGCGTTGCAGCGGATGCCGTCGGCGGCGTAGTCGGCGGCGATCGACTTGGTGAGCATCAGCGCCCCGCCCTTGGACGCCGAGTACGCGCAGCGGCCGAGCGAGGCGACCATGCCGGCGATCGACACGAGGTTGATCACGTGACCGCCGCCCTGGCGCAGCATCACCGGCAACACGGCGTGGCTGAGCAGGAACGGGCCGCGCAGGTTCGTCGCGAGCACCCGGTCCCACTCCTCGACCGGGGTCTCGTGGCAGCGCGTGGCGGCCGGTGAGCCGGTGATCCCGGCGTTGTTGAACAGCAGGTCGATCCGGCCCAGCTCGGCGACGACCCTCTCGACGGCCGCGGCCACCGAGGCCTCGTCTCCGACGTCGGCCGCCAGTCCCAGCCCGTCCGCACCGGCGACCGACGCCGCGGCCTCGCCGTCGAGGTCGAGCACGGCGAGGCGGTAGCCGTCCTTGCGCAGCCGGGCGCAGCTGGCCCGCCCGATCCCCGACGCACCACCGGTGACCAGCGCGATCCGCCCCGCCATCCGCCGCTCCTCCCGCCGCTGGGCCCCGGGCCCCGGCCCGGTCGTCCCTACCAACGTGGCGGAGCGGCACGGGCCTGCGGTACTCCCGCCGCGGACAAGCGGCCGGCGAATTGTCTAGCCGCCGGAGAGCATCCGCGGCCGCGCCCGTCGCCGGTAGCGTCCACGCTGGTCACGAGGCCCTGGCCTGCGAGAACGGAGGAACCATGAAGGTACGAGGCAACGATGTCCTGCTGCCCACGACGCTCGTCGGCGCATACCCCCGCCCGATCTTCATGCAGGGCCCGACGTTCGACGCCGGCGTGGACGGCAAGGAGTTCCCGACCTACCGGGCGCGGGAGCTGTACCGCGCGGCGGTGGCCCTGAGCGTCAAGGACATGGAGGACGCGGGCCTCGACATCGTCACCGACGGCGCCCAGCACTACGAGAACGAGACCGACTGGGAGCTCGCGGAGCTGTTCCACACGCTGCCGCACAAGCTGGAGGGCATCCTGCCCTTCGGCGACGACGTCGTGCTCGGCACGAACACCCTTGCGGTCTACAAGCCGACCGTCGTCGGTGAGGTCGGGTGGCGGCGGCCGATCTTCAAACCGGTGCTGGAGGCCGTGCGGGCGGCCACCGACAAGCCGCTGAAGATCAATGTCGGGCTCGGCCCGACGACGATGGCGCTGCTGTCCACCGACCAGCACTACGGTGACGTCAAGGCGCTGGCCTTCGCCTACGCCGATGCCTACAACGCCGAGTTCAAGGACCTCGCGGCACGCGGGCTGGAGCAGGTGCAGTTCGCCGAGCCGCTGACCCAGTTCGCCGGGCTCATGGAGCTGGAGAGCTGGATGGTCGACGTGCTCAACCGCTGCTTCGACGGCGTCGACCTGTACCGCGTCGTGCACCTGTGCTACGGCCACGAACAGGGCCAGCCGTCGTTCGCACCGGACTGGGTGAGCGCGCACAAGGTGTTCCCGTTCGCCTTCGACATCGACTGCGAGCAGTTCCACATCGAGATGGCCAGCCACGACTTCGTCGAGGTGGAGGCGTTCACCGGCTGGCCGCGGGACAAGGACCTCGCCGTCGGCGTGATCGACGGCAAGGACCTGCGCGCGGAGGACCCCCGCCGCGTCGCGGACTGGCTGCGCCGCACGATCGAGATCGTCCCCGCCGAGCAGGTCGGGGTCTCCACCGACTGCGCGCTCTCGTCGATCCGGCGGATCGTCGCGAAGAAGAAGCTGACGAACATGGTCGCCGGTGTGGAGATCGTCCGCGCCGAACTCACCGGCCGCTGAGATGGCGGCGACGCGGCATCCGGTCACCGACGGCCCCCTGACCGGGGGTGACCTGCTCGCCGCCACGCTGGCCGAGCACGGCGTCGAGGTCGCCTTCGGGCTGCACGGCGGGCACCTGGACGCCCTGCTGGTCGGCTGCGACCGCCGCGGGATCCGGCTGGTCGACACCCGCCACGAGGCGGTCGCGGTGAACGCCGCCGACGGCTACGCGCGCACCACCGGGACGATCGGGGTGGCGTTCGTGACCGCCGGGGCAGGGTTCACCAACTCGGTGGCCGGGCTCGGGGTGGCCTACGCCGACCGCAGCCCCGTGCTGGTGCTCACCAGCTCGCCGCCGCGCCGCGACGCCGAGGCGAACGTCCTGCAGGGCTTCCTCGACCAGGTCGCGATCGCCACGCCGACGACGAAGTGGGCGCACCGGGTCACCTCGCGCGCCGAGATCCCGCGACTGGTCGACCTCGCGATCCGCACCGCCCTGACCGGCGTACCCGGGCCGGTGCTGCTCGACCTGCCCGTCGACGTGCTGTTCGGGACGGCGCAGGCGACTCCGGTCGCGACCCGGCTGCCCTACCCCCCCGCGCCCGCCCCGGAGGGCGTGGCCGAGGCGGTGGCGCTGCTGCGGTCGGCCCGCCGGCCCGTGATCATCGCCGGCGGAGGGCTGCGGGGCTCGGCGCCGAGCGCCGCGCTCGCGGCGTTCGCCGAGCGGGCCCAGGTGCCGGTGTTCCACCCCGGCATGATCGTCGGCGCGATGCCGGCCGACCACCCGTTCAACGCCTGGTCCAGCCGCGGTCTCGGCGCGCTGGTGGCCGAGGGCAACGGCCCCGACGTCGTCCTGCTGGCCGGTGCCCGGCTGGGCTTCTACCTGGGCGGGCGCGGCGGCTCCGTGGTGCCAGAGGACGCCGCGGTGATCCAGGTCGACCTCGACCCCGCCGAGATCGGGCGGTTGCGCCCGGCCGCGGTCGGCATCACCGCCGACGCCACCCGCACGCTCGCCGCGCTCACCGAGGCCTGGGGATCCGCTCCCCCGCCGCCGGGGCGCAGCGAGTGGGTGGCGCTGGCCACCGGCGTGCACGCCCGGCCGTCGCCGTTCGCCGACGACCCGGAGCTGGTCAAGGACCGGCTGCACCCCTACCACGGCGTGCGTGCGGCGGTGGAGGCGCTGCCGAAGGACGCGACGCTGGTCGTCGACGGCGGGGAGATCAGCGCCTGGGTCGGGATGGCCATGCCGGCGGCCCGGCCGCGGCGCGCGATCGGCTGCGGCTACCTCGGCCACCTGGGCAGCACCCCCGGTCTCGCGATCGGGGCGCAGGTCGCCGAGCCGGACCGGCAGGTGGTGCTGCTCATCGGCGACGGCGGGATGGGCTTCCACCTGCAGGAACTCGACACGATGGTGCGCCACGGGCTGCCGATCGTCACGGTCGTGGTGAACAACGAGTGCTGGGGCATGTCGCTGCACGGCCAGCAGTACCTGTTCGGGCCGGACACCGAGATCGTCACCGGGCTCACCGACACCGCGTTCGACCGGGTCGCGGCGGGGTTCGGCGCCTTCGGGGTGCGGGTAGACCGGCTCGACGAGGTGCGCCCCGCCGTGCAGGCGGCAGTCGCGCACTCCGCCGCGCACGGCGGCCCGGCGGTGGTGAACCTCGCCGTGTCCGGCGACGTGGCGCACCCCGTGACGGCCGCGATGCTCGGCGTCGTCGGCACCGGCGGCACGGTGCTGCCGTACTACGACAACGTGGAGGGCGCCCAGCGACCGTAGATACGGCGCCCGCCCCACCCCACCCCCGCGCGAACGGCCCGTACGGGAGGACCTATTTCCCGTACGGGCCGTTCGCGCGGGGGGACGGGGGCGCGCGGGCGCGGATCAGGCCGGCCCGTCACCCGCGTCGAGCTCCAGCGCGCGCAGTACCGCGATCGCGAGCTGGGCGTCGAACCGGTCGCGCTGCCCCGAGAGGTCCCGGTGGGCCAGCTCCTCCACCCGGCGCAGCCGGTAGCGCACCGTCTTCGGGTGGACGTACAGGCTCGTCGCGGTGCGCGTGAGGCTGCCGCCCTCGTCGAGGTAGGTGCCCAGGGTGGCGACCAGGTCCGTGTGGTGCTCCCTGTCGTAGTCCAGCACCGCGCCGAGCACGGTGCGGACGAACCGCTGCTGGTCGGCGCGGTCGCACGGGGCGAGCAGGAAGCGCAGCAGGCCGAGGTCGTCGAACAGCACCACCGGACCACCGCCGGGTGCCTCGGCGGCGAGCGCCTGCTCGGCCTGCCGGTATGCCCCGCGCAGGTCGGCCGACCACTCGACGCACGCGCTCACACCGGCCCGCCCGACCGCGCCCGGGGCGTGCCGGCGCAGTCCGCGGACCACGTGCTCGGCGAGGGCGCGCACCGCCTCGCTGTCGTCCGCCGCGTCGTCGGCCACGTCGTCGGCAGCGGCGTCGGCCGCCTCATCGGCCGCGCCGTCAGCAGAGCCGACGGCGGAGTCCACGACCAGCGCCACGGTCGCGCCGCGGCGGCCCGCGAGCACGCCGGCCCCGGCACCGCGGGCGAGCCGCTCCGCCACGTCGACCAGCTGGTCCAGCCGGCGGGCTTCCTCGTCGACGAGTCCCCCGTCGTCGCCCGCGAGCCGCACCGGGATCGCGACCACCCGCAGCCGGGCCGGCAGCGGGCAGTCCAGCTGGCGGGCCCGGACCACGGCGACCGCCTCGTCGACGAGCCCGTCCAGGAGCTGCCCGACGAAGTCGGCGTGCACCCGCGAGCGGGCGTCGAGGACGGCGCGCTCCCGGGTCAGGTGAATCGCGCACGCGGCCACCGCCTCGGTGGCGGTGACCCGGTCACCGGCGTCCGGCACCCGGGGCAGGCACAGCGCGAGGCGGGCCAGCCGCACACCGTCGGCGTCGACGGAGCGCAGCAGGGTCCAGCGCGGGAAGCCCGGCGCGGGCGGGAGGGTGGTGTCGGACTCGCTGCGCGACCGTCGCACGTGCGCGACCACGCGGTCGCGGACGGGGCCGACCGCGCCGCACGCACCCAGCTCGTCGAGCCGGGAGTCGAACAGCACCGCGTCGCCGCCGGTGTGCGCGCAGACCGTCCCGAGCAGCTCGGCGAGCCCTCGCCCGGCCAGCAGGAGCGGGACCAGCTCGCCTCGCAGCTGCTCCCCTCGGGCGTGCACGGCGGTGCGGTCCGCCAGCTCGGCGGCGCGCCGGTCCGCCTCGGCGAGGTCGCGGCGGACGGCGTCGGCGGCCCGGCCGCGCACGATCGCCAGAGCCGCCAGGTCGGCGAGGTTCACCAGCGCCCGGGTGGCCTCCACGTCGAAGGCGCCGCGGCGCTTGCTCCACGCCATCACGACGCCGACCAGCACGTCGTCGACGAGCAGCGGCGCGCCGAGGCCGGCGACCGTGTGCTCCTCGACCAGCACCGGCATGAACTCCTCGGCCTTGATCGACCGGTCGCAGGCGTAGTCGTCGACCTTCCACGGGCGCCGGGTCTCGAGGATCCGGCCCGCCAGCCCCCGCCCTCGGCGGACGGTGAGGTTCGCCGAGTGCACCGTCCAGTCGCCCGCCCACGCGCCCATGCGGGCCGTCTCGCCCGCCTCGTCGAGCAGCAGCACGCCGGTGGTGTCCGCGCCCGCGATCCCCAGGGCGGCGTTCGCCAGCGCCGTCAGCACCGGGTCGCCCGCCGGGACGGTGACCCGGCCGGCGAGCGTCGCCGACGTCCCCGCCATCGCTAGTGGCCGTTGCGCAGCACGTTGAGGGTCTGCCACGCCCGGGTGGCGAGCTGGAGGTTGAAGCAGGTCTCCGGATCGGACAGGTCCAGCCCGGAGATCTGCCGGATACGCTGCAGGCGGTACTTGAGCGTGTTGCGGTGCACCACGAGCGCGCTGGACGTGGCGCTGTAGCTGCCGCCCCGGTCGAGGTAGAAGGCCAGCGTGCGGACGAGGTCCGCGCCGCGCTGCTGGTCGTAGGCCAGCAGGTCGCCGAGCCAGTGCTGCACGAACCGGTCGACCTCGGCGAGATCGTCCACGCCGGCGAGCAGCCGGTAGACGCCGAGGTCGTCGAAGGACACGACCCGGTCGTCCCACTCCGCGACGGCCAGCAGGCGCAGCGCGAGCCGTGCCTGGTGGTAGGAGCGCGGGAAGTCCGTGACCCGCTCGCAGACCTCGCCGACGCCGATCCGGGCGCGCCCGCCGCCCAGCTCGCGCAGGATCGCCGCGCGCAGCGCGTCCCAGTCGGCCTCGCGGTCGGCCAGCAGCACCACCTGCGCCCCGCGCGCGACGAGCAGGCTGCCTGCGGACTCCTCGCGGGCGGCGTTGCGCACCGCCTGGAACAGCACGTCGGTGTCGCGCATCCGGCCCCGGCCCTCGACGACCAGCACCCGGTGCGGGCGTTGCAGGTCGTAGCGCAGGGCGATCGCCCGGGTCAGCGCGCTCTCCTCGTCGGTGCCGGTGAGCAGCTCGTCGACGAGGTCGCGGCGGATCCGCAGCTCGCTCTCGGCGAGGCTGCGCACCCGCGCGAGCTCCATCGCGAGGATCGTCGCGCCGTGCTCGAGGGCCATCAGCTCCGGCTCACCAGCGGTCTGGCCCGGGTCGACCAGCACGATGACGCCCAGCACGTCGCCCTGCGGGTGGGCCAGCGCCACGACCCGCCCGCCGTCGCGGATCGGTCGCACCGCCCGCAACGCGCGGCGCAGCAGCTGCTCGCGGCCGACCACCGAGTCCTTCGGGTACGGGTCGGGGCGGTTCGGACCCGCCCAGGCCCGCAGGTTCCCGTAGCGGTCCTCGATCGCCACCGGCAGGCCGGTCAGCTCGTGCACGGCCCGGGCGATCCCGTCCCAGCCCTCGCCGGACACCGCCACGGCGGTGAGCCGGGCGTGGATCTCCATGCTGCGCTCCAGCGCACCCACCGTGCCGCGCAGCCGGTCGTTGACCTCGGACAGCTCGGCGGCGGTCGCCAGCTCCTGGGCGTGCAGCCGCTGGTTGGCCAGGGCAGCGCCGGTCTGCTGGGCCAGCGCCCGCAGCAGGAACTGCTCCTCCCCGCTCGGCTCGGCGTCGGCGGCGACGACGAGGTGCCCGAACGTCGCCGTCGCGCTGCCCAGCGGGTAGGCCCACGCCCACGGCGCGCCGTCGGTCTCGACGGGCCCGCCCGCGGCGTCGGGCACGCGGCCGGTCAGCCGTCCCGGTGCGTCGGCCCGCTCGATGCCGACGGCCCGGCACCGGGCCAGCGACGGCACCGCCGTGACCGCCAGGTCCAGGATCTGGCGCTCGCCCGTGCTCTCGGTCATCAGCTGCGCGAGCACGAGCAGGCTGCGCATCGTCGAGAGCAGGCCGCGGCGCAGCTGCGCGGGCTCCAGCTCGCGGGCGATCTCCAGCTCCGGCGCGCTCATGCCCGTTCGAGGAGGTACTCGTCCGGGTCGTCGTACCAGGGGTTCTCCAGCAGCTGACCGGACATCAGCACCTTGGGGTGGGTGCGCAGCATGCCGATCAGCACCTCGCCGTCGGTGAAGCGCTCCAGGTCGTAGAGGCACAGCAGCACCGACCGCGGGTAGCGCGGGGTGAACCGGTTGAGCAGCCCCTCGTAGCCGACGAGCTGGTCCACCCCCGGCGCGTCGCGCAGGGCCCAGGTCATCTCGCCGACCGCCCGCACGAAGCCGTAGCCGTCCTGGTCCAGCGCCCCGTCGAATCCGGACTCCCAGAACGTCAGCATCCGGTCGGCGAGGAACTGGCCGTCGGGCAGGTAGGCGTCGTCGCTCGTGAGCAGCTCGAACTGGCCGGACTTCTGGAACATCTCCACGTCCAGGGCCGCGGACAGCGGCCCGAGCAGGTGGGACGTCTCCGGGTCGTCCATCACGCACAGGCACTTGTCGCCCGCCAGGAGGCCCTCCCGCAGGAACGGCACCAGGAGGGCGTCGCGCTGCTCGCGGCCCCGGTAGAACGCGCAGATGTGGTCGCCGGGGGCCATCGTGACCCCGGGCGGACCCATGGTGATCTCCGAGTTGGTCACCGAAGTGGTCATGGTCATCGCCTGCTCACCGCCCGTACCGCTCGACGTGCCGGGCGAACAGCACGTCCGGATCGAGGTCGCGCGGCGTGATCGGCCGGGACACCCAGGTGAGGTTCACGAAGTGCCGCGCGTTGACGTTCTCCGTAGTGATGGTGCCACCCCACGTGCCGCAGCTGAGCGAGAGCGTGAACGGGAGCCCGTTGCGCGGGCTGCCGGCGCCCTCGTTGAGGTTCTGGTTGACCAGCACGCGGGCCGTACGGGTGCCGTACGCCAGCGCGTCGACGTGCGCGTCGTTCGCGGTGTGGATGCCGCAGGTGTGGCCGAGGCCCTGGTAGGCGGTGATCGCGTTCACCAGGTCGACGGCCGCGTCGATCCCGCCGGAGTAGCGGTAGAGCGCCAGCACGACGTTGAGCTTCTCGCCGCTGAACGGATGCGCCGGCCCCGTCCCGTCCTCGGCGACGACGAGGAACCTGGTGTCCTCCGGCACCGTGATCCCGGCGAGCTCGGCGATCCGTGGCGCGGACTTCGCGATCACCTCCATGCACGGGACCGCCCCGCCGTCGGGCCACATCGCGGCCTGCAGCCGGGCCTTCTCGTCGGCGTCGCAGACGTAGCCACCGCGCTCGCGCAGGAGGTCGAGCAACCGGTCGTGGACGTCGTCGTGCACGATCACGGCGTTGTCGGCCAGGCAGCTGGTGGCGAAGTCGAAGGTCTTGGCGATCGCGACGGCGTCGGCCGCGTCGGCGAGGTCGGCGGTCTCGTCGATCACGTGCACGCTGTTGCCCACGCCGACGCCGAAAGCCGGGGTGCCCGAGCTGTAGGCGGCCTTGACCATCGCCGAACCGCCGGTGGCGACGATGAGGTCGGCCTGGCGCATCAGCTCCTGGGTGTGGCCGATCTTCGCCTGGGGCAGCATCTGCACGAGGTCCGCCGGCGCGCCCACCTGCTCGCAGGCCTCGCGCATGTGCTCGACGACGGCGGCGGTGGTGCGTGCGCTGCGCGGGTGGGCGGCGAACACCACGGCGTTGCGCCCGGCCAGCGCGAACAGCGCCTTGACCGGCGGGGTGGCGTCCGGCCCCGTGGTGGGGATCAGCGCGGCCACCACGCCCACCGGTTTGGCGATCTTCACCAGGCCGCGGTCGGGATCGGTCTCCACGACCCCGACGGTCGGGGTGCTGCGCAGGTCCGAGAGCACCCCGAGAACCCGTCGCTGGATCTTGAAGACCTTGTCGTCGTAGTTGCCGAACCCGGCCTCGTCGACGGCGAGGCGGGCCAGCGCCTCGGCCCGGTCCTTGCGCGCCACCGCATAGGCGACGGCGTCGGTCAGCTCCCGGACGCGCTGCGCGTCCCAGCTGTCCACCACGGCCTGGGCCGCGCGCGCTCGGTCCACGACCTCCGCGACGACCTGCTCGGCTTCCATCGATGCTCCTTCCTAGCCCGCCGTCCCCGGCGCGCCGGCCAGCTCCGCCCGCACGATCGCCGCCCCGTCGGCCAGGGCGCGCAGCTTGCTCGCCGCGATGAGCCGCGGCAGGTTGACCAGCCCGCAGTCGGTGGAGAGCCCGAGCCGGTGCGCGGGCACGTACTCCAGGACCTGGCGGATCCGGTCGGCGACCTCGTCGGAGGTTTCGGTGATGGTGGATTTCACGTCGATCACGCCGGCGACGAACGGCCGGTCCCAGCCGTGCTCCACCAGCGGTTTCAGGTCCTCCGGCCCGGTGCGCCCCACCTCGTAGTTCAGCGCGGTGATCCGGGCGTCCTTGACCTGCGGGAAGATCGCCGACGCGCGTTCGGGCGTCGCTGCGCCCGCCGGGCGCCGGTCCAGCACCCAGGCGCCGAAGTCGCGCTCGCCGTGCTCGTCGAGGTAGCCGGGCGTGCCGGAGTAGTTGCCCCAGCAGGTGTGCACCCAGAACTCGCAGTCCACCCCGTCGATGGCGGTGTTGAGCGCCTCGATCTCCCAGTCGCCCATGCCGTAGGGCCAGACGAACTCGTCGAGCTGGATGATGTCCGCTCCGTTGTCGGCGAGCTCGCGGAAATCCTCGTTGAACGCCTTGGCGATCGCCCTCGCCAGCTCGCGGGTGTCGTCGTAGTAGTTGTTCGTCGCCGACGTGGCGAGCACCTGGATCCCGGCGTAGGAGATCTTCACCGGCTTCGTCGTCGCCTTGCGGGTGGCCCGCAGCGTCGCGAGGTGGAACGGGTGCTCGCGCGCGACCTCGCCGATCACGACGGGCGAGTACATCGTCGAGAAGATCGGCAGTCCCACATTGGCGCCGGAGGGCTTGAAGCCCGACATCCGGCCGTAGTAGTGGTAGATGATCTGGGCGTACGGCGAGTCGCCGCCGTACACCCGACCGTCGGCGATCACGTCGAGCCCGGCGGCCTCCTGGTCGTGCACGATCGCGAGGATCGCGTCCTCGAAGGCCTCCCGGCTGATCGCGTCGTGGACGAACTCCCCTTTGGGGAACTGGGCGAACGCATGGCCGTCGTACCAGCGGGGGTTCGGGTAGTTACCGACCATCGTGGTGGGCAGGAGGATCTCGCGCCCCGCGATCCGCATCCAGGCTCCCTCAACGTCGAGTGTGCGCCAGCTCACGCTACGCGGACCACGCGATCACGTCCTCAGACAGTCGGACCAATACCTGCGGCGGTCGTCGTCCCCGACGGACGAACCGGTCAGTAGGTTTCGCGCTGCGGAACCGCCCCGCCGTCCGAGTGTCACACGTTCAGGTGATCGCCCGATGGCGGCTCAGAGACGGCGCACCTTCCAGTCCACCGCGATCGCACCCGCGGAAGTCGCGAGTACCGGGTTGAGATCGACACCGGCGACCTGCGGCACCGCGGCCATGAGGTCCCCCACCGCCGCGACCACCCCGGCGAGCGCGGCCAGGTCGACGGGCTCGCCGCCGCGGGCGCCGGTGAGCAGGGCGTGGCCCTGCAGGGTGGCGAGCAGGTCGCGGGCCTCGGCCACGGACAGCGGTGCGAGCGCGAACGCGACGTCGGCGAGCACCTCCACCCAGATCCCGCCGAGGCCCACCATGACCACCGGCCCGAATGCCGGGTCGCGCAGGCCACCGACGGCCACCTCCACCCCGTCGAGCTGGGGGGAGACGAGCACGTCCCCGGCGGGCAGCAGGTCGGCCGCTGCGGCGCGCACCTGCGCCGCGTCGCTCAGGCCGAGGCGGACCCCGCCGCGCTCGGTGCGGTGCTCGGCGACGGCGAGCTTCACCACGGCCGGGAACCGGGTGGCCGCGGTGGCGGCCTCGTGCGGGGTGGCGCAGCGGGTCGCCGGCACCGTCGCGATCCCGAACCCACCGAGCAAGCCCGCCACCCCCACGGGGTCGTCCGCGCCCGGGACCGAGCCGGTGAACGGCGGCGGCTGCGGCGCGGGTGGGTGCACCCGCTCCCGGGCCGATGCGTACGCCCGGGCCAGGCCGACCGCGCGCGCCGTGCGGGCGGGCCACTCGAAGACCGGCACCCCGGCGGCGGCCAGCGTGTCCGCCTGCCCCCGCGACGACCGGGGCGCCACCCAGCACACGTGCACCGGCACGGCCACGCCGTCGGCCCGCAGCCGCTCGACGGCCCCGATCACGCCCGCCACGGTGGCGGGGTCCGTCGCCGCGCGCTGCAGCAGCACCGGCACGACGACGTCGACCTCGCCGGAGCGGGCGAGGATCTCGACCAGCGCCGGATACAGCTCGGCGAAGCGCGACCACACCGGCGTCATGTCCACCGGGTTCGCGGGGCTCGCGAACGGCGGCAGCAGTTCCCCGATCCGCCGCTGCAAGCCCGCGGAGAGTGCGGGCACGGCCAGCCCCTCGTCGGCGAGCAGGTCGGCGAGCTCCACCCCGGTGCCGCCCGAGTTGGTGATGATCCCGACCCGCGGGCCCCCCGGCAGCGGCTGCCCGTCGAGTGCGCGGGCCGCGTCGAGCAGCTCCTGGCCCGACCGTGCCTGCACGATCCCGGCCTGCCGGAACGCCCCGCGCGAGACGGCCTCGCCCGCCGCGAGCGCGGCGGTGTGCGACGCCGCAGCGCGCGCACCGGCCGCCGAGCGCCCCGTCCTGGCGACGATCACGGGCTTGTCCGGGGCGGCCCGGCGGGCATGCTCGACGAACGCGCGGCCGTCGCGCATTGACTCCAGCAGGAAGCACAGCGTGCGCGACGCCGGGTCGGCGGCGAGCTCGGCCAGCAGCTCGGCGATCGTCACGTCGCAGGTGTTGCCGGGAGCGCAGACCTTGGCGAAGCGGGCCTGCTCGTCCGTGGCCAGGTCGTAGATCGCCATGGCGTAGGCGCCGGACTGGCTGACGAACGAGATCCCGCCCCCGCCGCGGGGCAGCCCGGCGGCGATCGAGGCGTTCAGCGGCAGGTCGCAGTTCTGCAGGCCGAAGCAGTTGGGGCCGATCACGCGCACCGGCCCGTCCGCGCCGGAACGGGCGTTGCGCACCAGCTCGTCCTGCAGCGCGGTGTCGCCGGTCTCGGCGAACCCAGCGGAGAGCACGACCATCGCCCGCACGCCCGCGGCGGCGGCGTCCGCGGCGACGCCGGGCACCGCCTTTGCCGGCACCGCGACGACGGCCAGGTCGATCGGGCCACTGGCCCCGACCGCCGCCTGCAGCGAGTCCCCCGCCCGCAGCGCCAGCAGCTCGCCGGGGTAGCCGGCGAGGTTGCGGGCCAGCAGCGCGCCGAGCGTGCCCGGCCGCTGCGAGGCGCCGACCAGCGCGAGCCGCCGGGGGGTGAACAGGGCGTCCAGCAACCCGGGGGTCCCCGTCGAGAACGACGTTGTGCAGCCCGGAGGGGCTTTTTGATCAGCGCACTGTCGTTCTCGACGGCCGGACCCGCCGCTCACGGGAACCGGCGCTTCAGCTCGTCCGGCCCGAACTCCTGGTGGCGCACGCACAGCGGGTCCACCGCGCGCACGGCGGCGAGCTCCTCGGGCCGCGGCGGGGCGAGCAACCCCGGGTCGAGGTCCACGACCAGGTCGAACCGGGTCGACTCGGCCACGTCCCGGAGCGTCACGTCCGGGAACAGCGCCCGCAGCCGCGCGTGCCCGCCGTCGAAGTCGAACAGCCCCAGCTCGGTGACGAGCCATTGCGGGCCGCCCCCGGTGTAGCCCAGCTCGGCGCGCGTGCCGGCGGGGGTGCGGTGGCCGAGGTCGGTGAGGAAGTCCACCCGCGGTACGAGGGTGCGCCCCGACCGGTGCCGGGTGGTCCAGACGGTGAGCGTGCGGATCGTGGCGGAGATGTTGCAGCCGCCGCCCCCGCCGCCGAGCTTGATCTTCGGTGACGGCATCCCGCCGATCGCGGTGACGTTCGTGTTGCCGTGGCCGTCGATCTGCCCACCGGACAGGAACATCCGGTCCACCGCGCCGCGCACGGCCGCGTCGAAGAACTCCTCGAAGCGCATCCGGTAGACCGCGTCGCGGTGCAGGGCGAGGTCGTTGCTGGTGGGCGGGATGAACGCGGGCACCGGGTCGACCGCGTACGTCGCCCCCTCCACCAGCATCGACCCGGGGGCGTGCGTGTGCTTGGCCACGTACATCGCGACCTGGGCGCACGGGCTCGCGAACCCGTGGAAGACCACCTCGCCGTCGGCGATCGTGCGGGCGAGCGCGACCACGAACCACTCGTCGATGCCCCAGTCGAGGTCCCCGCTCACCGGAACAGCTCCTGCCACGCCTCGTCCGACTCCGCCCACCCGGTGAGCCGATCGGGCGCGACCGCGGCCCGGTAGGCGTCCTCCCCGGGCAGCACGTAGCGCTCCAGGTAGCCCGCCAGGTCCTCGTCCACGGCCGCGATGTACTCGGCCAGGTGACGGCGGTCGTAGGCGTATCCGGGGTAGCACGACGACGGGTGCGCCCCGAACGGCACCTCGGCGACGGCGGCCACGGTGTGGGCCGGGATCACTACGCCGGCCGCGGCCACCTCCTCGGTCGGGACCAGCCGGTCCACCGTGGCCACCACCATCCGCGAGGCGTGCGCGAACCGCTCGTCGAGGACGTAGGGCTGGTCGATGTGGAGGTTGCCGCGGGCGTCGCCGATCGGCGCGTGCACCAAGGCGACGTCCGGCGCGAGCGGCGGGACCGCGACCAGCTCCTCCCCGGTGAACGGGCAGGTCACGAGCCCGTACTCGGGGTGCAGCGCGGCGATGTCGGTGCCCTTCACCCCGCGCACCGGCAGGAACGGCAGGCCCATCTCGGCGGCCCGCAGCTGGGTGAGCACGGTGACGCAGCAGCTCTCCCGCACCTCGATGGCCCCGGTCTGCGCCGCCCGCCGAAACGCCGGGGCGAGCCCGAGGTCCTGCTCGAAGCCGACGTAGCTTTCCTCGCAGACCTTCACCGCGCCCGCCGCGATGAGCAGGTCGACGTCGATCGAGTGCGCCGAGCCGACGACGTGCAGGTCCCGGCGGCCCTGCCGGACCAGCTCGCGGACCAGCGCCATCGGCAGCCGGGCACACAGCCCGCCGCCGAGCGCGACCGTCGCGCCGTCGGCGACCCGCGCCGCGGCCTCGGCGAGCGACACCCGCTTGTCCGAGCCGAGGTGGAAGGTGGTCACTGCGCGGTCATCCCGCCGTCGGGGGTGACCACCGACCCGGTCATGAAGGCGGCCTCGTCGGAGGCGAGGAACAGCGCCACGTTGGCGATGTCCTCGACCTGACCCAGCCTGCCGATCGGGTACTTGACCAACGTGCGCTCGAGCCCCAGCTGCAGGTCGCCGTCGCCGCGCGCGGCGAGCATCGGCTCCATCAGCGGAGTGAACACCGTGCCGGGGCAGATGACGTTGACCCGGATCCCGCGCGGGGCAAGGTCCAGCGCCATCGACCGGGTGAGCGAGACCACCGCGCCCTTCGCCGCGCAGTAGGCCGCGAAGTTCGGCACGCCGACCAGCCCCGCCACCGAGCCCTGGTTGACGATCGCGGAGCCCCGGCCCATGTGGCGCAGCGCCGACCGCGAGCACAGGAACGTGCCCGTGACGTTGACCGCGAAGCAGCGCTCCCAGTCCTCCTCGCTGGTGTCCGCGACGGATCCCCGCGAGTCCACCCCGGCGTTGTTGTAGAGCACGTGCAGCCCGCCGAACTCGGCGACGGCCGCGTCGATGGCCTCGTCCAGCTCGTCGGCCTTCCGGACGTCCGCGGCCAGCGCCAGCGCCTGCCCGTCCTCCTTGTCGATCAGCATCGCGGTGGTCGCCGCCGCCTCGGGCGACAGGTCCAGCACGGCGACCGCCGCACCCTCCTCCGCGAACCGCAATGCGGCGGCCTGCCCGATCCCCGACCCCGCGCCGGTGACGATCGCCACCTTGTCCTGAAGCCGCTTGCTCATTGCGCCGTGTACCCTCCGTCGACCACAAGTGCAGAACCCGTCATGTACCCGAGCCGGTCCGATGCCAGCACCGACACCGCGTCGGCGATCTCGTCGGGCTGCGCGACCCGGCCGACCGGGACGAGCCGCTCGACCGCGGCCCGCAGCTCCGGCTGGTCCAGCCGCCATTTCGTCATGTTCGTCTCGGCGATCCCCGGGCAGACCGCGTTGCTGCGGATGCCCTGCGCGGCGTAGTCGATCGCGATCGAGCGGGCCATCTGCAGCGCCGCGCCCTTCGACGCCGTGTACGCCGCCCGGCCGGGGAAGGCGACCTGTCCGGCCACCGAGGCGATCGTGATCACGTGCCCGCCGCCGGCCGCGATCATCACAGGCAGTGCCGCCCGTGCGCACAGGTAGGGCCCGCGGACGTTCACCGCGAAGACCCGGTCCCACTCCTCGATCGGCGTGGTGTGCAGGATCGTCGCCTCCGACGAGCCGGCGATACCGGCGTTGTTCACCAGCACGTCGATCCGCCCGAACGTCGCCACGACCTCGGCGAAGAACTCCTCGACCGCCGCGGCGTCACCGACGTCGACGCCACGGCCGAGCCCGTCGGGCCCGGCGGCGGCCTTCGCCCCGTCCCCGTCGAGATCGGCGACCGCGAGGGTGAACCCGTCGGCCGCCAGCCGGACGCACGTCGCCCGGCCGATGCCCGACACACCCCCGGTCACCACCGCCACTCTCGTCATCGCCGTCATACCGCCTCCAAGGCCCGGTCCGCGGCCTGTGCCGCGATCAGCAGGGGGTCGTAGACCGGCGCGAACGGCGGGGCGTAGGACAGGTCGAGGCCCAGCAGGTCGGCGACGGTCATCCCGGCGTGCAGCGCCGCCGCGACCACGTCGATCCGCTTCGCCGCGCCCTCCCGTCCCACCATCTGCGCCCCGAGCAGCCGCCCGCCCTCGCCGTGCACGAGGCGGACGTGCAGCTCTGCCGAGCCGGGGTAGTACTTGGCCCGGGTCCGGTGCACGATGTCGGTGGCGTGCGCCGGGAGCCCCGCCGCCTCGGCGTCGACCACCGAGAGCCCGGTGCGGGCGACCTCCAGGTCGAACACCTTCACCACGGCCGTGCCGACGATGCCGCCGAACTCGGCCTCGCCACCCGCCGCGACCGTCCCGGCGACCCGCCCGGTCTTGTTCGCGGTCGGCCCGAGCGGGACGAACGCCGGCCCGCCGAGGACCCGGTGGTGCGGGGCGATGCAGTCGCCCGCGGCCCACACGTCGGCCAGGCTGGTGCGCATCCGGGCGTCGACGAGCAGCGCGCCCGCGGGGCCGGTGCGCGCGCCCTGCGCGGCGGCGATGCTCGCCTCCGGCCGCACCCCGGTGGCGAGCACGACCACGTCCGGCGCGAGGTCGAGGACCTCACGCAGATCCGCGCCCAGCCGCAGGTCCACGTGCTCGCGCACGTGCGCCTCGACGGTCGAGGCGATCGGCTCGTCGAATCCGGGCAGCACTCGGTCCAGCCGCTCCACGACGGTCACCGCGCAACCCCGCACGGCGAACGCCTCGGCCATCTCCAGCCCGATGTAGCCGGCGCCGACGACCAGGGCGTGCCCCACGCGGCCCGCGTCGAGCAGGCTGCGCAGCGCGATCGCGTCCTCCAGCGTCCGGATGGTGAACACCCGGTCGCTGCGCACCCCGTCCAGGGCGGGACGGTTCGGCGTGCCGCCCGCGGTCACCACGAGCCGGCTGTAGCCGAGCCGGTGCGCCCGCCCGCCCTGCCGGTAGCCGACGGTGTGCCCGTCGGGGTCCAGATCGGTGACCTGGACGTGGTGGCGGACGTCGATCCGGCGCCGCCCGCCGAAGTACGCCGCCGGGTAGGCGAGCAACTCCTCGGCCGTGCCGACGAGGCCCGCGAGGTAGTACGGGATGCCGCACAGCCCGTACGCCACGTAGCCGGTGGCCTCGAGGACGACGATCTCCAGTTCGGGGTCCACCCGGCGGGCGGCCGAGGCGGCCGACATCCCGGCCGCCCCGCCACCCACCACGACCAACCTGCTGTGCATCACTTCACGCTATGGCGGCCCCCGCGCCACGAGCCACGTCCTGATCCGCCAAAGCGGAGCGACGGGCTCGTGGCCGGGGGACGACCGGCGTGCGGCTGGGGGTCCGGGGTCCGCACGCCGGTCTGGCCGGGGCGATGCGCGTCAGCCACAACAGGGGCAAGCGCCTGACGCGCCCTCGCCGTCACCCGCGAACGGGTGCGTCGAGGTCTCGTCCCCGACCGGCTCCGCGCGCCGGCTGCCGCATCGCGAACACACCCACACCGGGGGGACGCGTGCGCCCTCCATGACCAGCGAGCGGAACCCGTGCCCGCAGTCCGGGCAGCGCAGCCGGTAGACCGGCATGTCAGGCCAGCTTCTTGCGGATCATCTCGGTGCCGGCGACCATCGCGTGCAGCTTGTCCACCGCGATGTAGCGCTGCAGCAGGATCAGGCCGCAGTCCGTGGTCACGCCGAGGCGGTCGGCCGGGACGTACTCCAGGAGCTGCTCGATGCGGTGGGCGACCTGATCGGCGGTCTCGGTGATCGTCGACTTGACGTCGATCACGCCCGCCCAGAACGACACGTTGTCCGGCAGCGGGTGGTTCTTCAGCACGTCGAGCCCGGAGAGGTCGTCGGAGCGGCGCCCGCAGCTCTCCAGGTTGAGCACGTCGATGTTGGCCTCGTAGGACCTCGGCACCACCGACGCGGTCGCCGCGGGAGCATCGCCGCGCCGCTGGGTGAGGTCGAAGATCTCCCCCGCCTGCGCCGTCTCGTCCGGGTAGTAGGCGGGCGTGCCGCCCCAGTTGCCCCAGCAGACGTGCACGATGATCTGGGCACTCTGCACGCCCTCGACCGCGCGGTTGAACGCCTCGATGGCCCAGTCCTCGTAGAAGTAGGGCCAGGTGAACTCGTCGAGCTGGATGAAGTCGACGCCCATCGCGTCGACCTCGCGGATGTCCTCGTTCATCGCGGCCGCGATGGCCATCGCGCGGTCGCGCGGGTTGTCGTAGTGCAGGTCGTTGGTGGCCTGGGCGAGCACCTGGACGCCCGTGTACTGCACCTTGGTCGGCTTGTCCGTGACCTTCTTCAGCGCCCGCGCCTGCTCGACCATGATCGCGCCATGGCGCTTGATCTCCTCGGTCGCGGTCCCCGCGTGCAGCCTGCTGTAGATCGGGAAGCCGAGGAAGCCGCCCTTGAGGTCGTAGCCCAGCCGCCGGTAGTAGTAGTAGAGGGCCTGGTCGGCGTAGTTGTCGCCGTGCAGCCTGCCGTCGGTGATGATGTCGAGCCCGGCCCGTTCCTGGTCTCCGGCCAGGGCGGCCATGGCGTCCTCGAACGCCTCCCGGTTGAACGCGTCCGGCGGCTCCTGGTCGCCGCGCCAGTCCCGCACCGGCCCGGCGTCCCACCAGCGAGGGTTCGGGTAGTTGCCCACCATGGAGGTGGGGATGAGGATCTCCCGGTCGCCGACTCGCATACTGACCCCTTCCGCACAGGTGACTAAGATCACGATCTGCCGTGGGAACGCACGCTAGCGGCCGGGCCGGGGAACGGCGGATTCTCTGGCCCGGGGGGACAGCCACGCTGGTCCCACCCGGCCAGACCCCTCGGGCCGCACACCGCCTGGTCCCCGACCGACAGCCTGGCGGGCGAACTTCGGCCGGACAGGTCGGAGCGGCGGGCGGCGCGGGCGCTCGATACTCGGCCGGTGGAACACATCGGGCCGGGCTTCCTCACGCTGCCCTACCGGCCGCCCAAGCCGCGCACGGACGGTCTCACCCACGTGCTCGACAAGGGCCTGTCCCTGGTCGGGTTGGAGGCGCTGCTCCAGTCGGCGCGCGAGTCGATCGACATCATCAAGCTGGGCTGGGGCACGGCGTACATCTCCAACGGGGTCAAGGCCAAGGTCACGATCGCCAAGGCGGCCGGGATCGCGCTGTGCCCGGGCGGCACGCTGCTGGAGATCTGCGACAGCCAGGGGCGCCTGTGGGACTACGCCCGGTGGCTGCAGCGCCTCGGCGTCACCCACATCGAGGTGTCCAACGGCGCGCTGGGCATGCCGCGCGAGCGCAAGCGCCAGCTCATCCGGATGCTCGCGGCCGAGTTCACGGTGCTCTCGGAGTGCGGCTCCAAGCACCCCGAGGACGCCGTGGTCGCCACCGAGTGGGTGGACGAGATGGCGGGCGACCTGGAGGCCGGGGCGTCGCTGCTGATCGCCGAGGCCCGGGAGAGCGGGACGGTGGGGCTCTACCTGCCCAACGGCGAGGTGCGCGCCGAGCTGGTCGAGGCGATCATCGCGGAGCTGCCCACCGAGCGGATCATCTTCGAGGCGCCGCGCAAGGACCAGCAGGCCTGGTTCATCCGCAGGCTGGGCTCGGCGGCGAGCCTGGGCAACATCGCGGCCGAGGAGGTCATCGCGCTGGAGACGCTGCGGCTCGGCCTGCGCTCGGACACCCTGGATCTGCTCCCGCCGGTGGCCGACGAGCCCGACCTCATGCGGTGAACAGCGTCGGCGCACCGCCGGAGACCAGGAAGACCACCGGGCCGCGCACGTCCCCCGCGCGCGCGGCGGCGACCAGGCCGGCCATCGCCTTGGCCGCGAACACCGGATCGAGGAACACGCCCTCCGTGCGCGCCACCAGCTCCGCCGCGGCGTCGCCCTCGGGCGAGCGCGCCCCCTTCGCCGGGCCGAGGAACCCGCCGACGAGGACGGGCGCGCCGTCCGGCGGAGGGGTGCCGAGCAGCGCGGCGCACTCCGCGGCGATCCCGCCCACCCGCGCGGCGCTCTCCGCGACCGGGCGGCTGACCGCGACGCCGACCACCTCGTAGCCGGCCCGCAGCCAGGCCGCCCCGGCCAGCAGCCCGGCATGGGTGCCGCACGAGCCGGTGGCCAGCCACAGCTGCGCCGGGCGCAGCGCCCGCTCGTGCAGCTGGGCGAGCAGCTCGACGCTCGCCGCGACGTACCCGAGCGCCCCGACGGGGTTCGCCCCGCCGCGGCCCATCGGGTAGGGCGTGCGGCCCGCGGCGCGCAGCTGCGCGGCGACATCCTCGACGCCGCGGTCGACCGAGGCGCGGTCGGGATCGCCGGTGAACCGCACCTCGGCGCCCACCTGCAGCGCCAGCAGCAGGTTCCCGACGGGCGGCACCGGGTCGCCGAAGCACACCAGCACCGCGTCCAGGCCGCGGGTGCGCGCCGCCAGCGCGGCGAGCATCGCCCAGTTCGACTGCACTCCCCCGCCGGTGACGACGCAGTCGCAACCCCGGCCCTCGGCGTCGGCGAGCAGGTACTCCAGGCCCCGGACCTTGTTGCCGCCGAGGCCGAGACCGGTGAGGTCGTCGCGCTTGAACCAGATCTCGACCCCCAGCTCCGCCGAGAGCCGTGGTGCGGCCACCAGCGGGGTCGGCAGCGTCCCCAGGCGCACGCGCGGGATGCTCAGCAGGCCCGTCACGACCCCGCCCCGCCGACGACCCGGTCGACGAACGCGGTCGCCGCCCCGAGTGCCCGCGCCGGGTCCAGCGCGTCGGCCAGCTCGGCCTCGGTGAGCCCCGCCGGCCCGACCAGGCCGGCGTCGCGCAGCGCGGTACCGAGATCGACACCGGCGTCCAGGCCGGCCATCGTCGCGGCGTACACGGCCTCGTGGGCGGCGTGCTTACCCATCCGGTCGGCGAGCAGCCGCATGACCGGCTCGGAGAGCACGTAGCCGCGGCGGGCGTCGAGGTTGGCGCGCATCCGGTCGCCGTGCACCTGCAGGCCCTCCAGCAGCCGCGCCGCGTACCCCAGCGCGGCGCCCGTGAGCAGGCTCGACTCCGGCAGCACCAGCCACTCGGCCTTCCAGCCGCGCCCGTCGCGCTCGTGCAGCGCGGTCATCCCCTCGACGGCGAGGCCCGCGTTGGCCCGCACCACCCGCCCGAGCGTGTCGAGGTGCTCGGCCAGCTCGGGGTTGCGCTTGTGCGGCATCGTGATGCTGCCGACCTGCCCGGGGGTGAACGGCTCGGAGAGCTCCCCGATCTCCGGGCGCTGCAGCTCGTAGATCTCGTTGCCGATCTTGCTGAGGGTCCCGGTGACCAGCGCGAGCAGCGTGGCGAACTCGGCCACCCGGTCCCGCGCGGTGATCCACGGGAGCTCGGGCGCCCGCAGCCCCAGCCGGGCCGCGAAGGCGTCGAGCAGCGGGAGCGCGGCGGCGCCCCAGAATTCCAGCGTGCCCAGCGCCCCGCCGAGCTGCACCACCTCGAGCCGCGGCCGGGCCTGAGCGACCCGCTCGCGGTGGCGGCCCAGCTCGGCGGCCCACACCGCCGCCTTGAAGCCGAACGTCACCGGCAGCCCCGGCTGGCCGTGGGTGCGCCCGCACATCACGGTGTCGCGGTGCTTGCGGGCCAGCTCCACGCACGCGGCCTGGCAACGGGCCACGTCCCGGTCGACAACGTCGAGCACGCCACGCATCGCCAGGGCGAACCAGGTGTCCGAGACGTCCTGGACGGTCGCGCCGTAGTACACCCACTCGCGGGCGTGCTCGGGCAGCACCTGCTTCAGGCAGCGGATCAGCCCGAGCGTCGAGTGGCCGGTGGCGCGGGTCTGCACGGCGACGGCGTCCAGGTCGAGCAGCTCGACGCGGGCGTGCTCGCGGATCGCGTCGGCCGCGTCGGCCGGGACGAGCCCGAGTCCGGCCTGCGCCTGTGCGAGCGCGGCGAGGATCTCAAGCCAGGCCCGGGTTCGGCCCGCGTCGTCGAACACCTCGTGCAGCTCGGGGGTGGACCACAGATGGCGGTAGACGGTCGAGTCGGCCGGGTGCGCGCTCATGTCCGCATTCTGCTCAGACGGTCGGTGGTCCGGGCCAGCCCCGCGTCGAACGGCCCCCGGTCCACCGGGTGCAGCGGCATCCCGAGCCGGACCTCGACCGCATCTTCGCGCTACAGCAGCAGCTTGCGCAGCCCCTCGCGCACCTCGTCGAGGTTGGCGCCCCACGGGACGACGGCGATGTCGCCGTCGACCTCGAGGCCGCGCTCGATGAGGCAGCACTTGGTCAGCGTCTTCCCGGTCCCGGTCCCGGTGCCGGCGACCCGGTTGCGTGGGCAGAGGTCGACCCGGGGTGGCTCGTCGCCGTAGAAGTGCCGGTGGAACTGCAGGGACCGCTCACACCCGATCAGCGTCCAGTCCGCGCGCTGCGCCGGGCGGGTGTCGAGGAACGCCACCGGCGCGCCCAGCTCGGTCCCGGACCCGCGGCAGGGCAGCAGGTACTCCCGGGCGGGATGCGCGGCCGCCAGCTCGTGCACGTCGACCGCGTCGAGCACGAGGCGCACCGGCGGGAGGTCCTCGTCGTAGGCGACGGCCTGCTCGGCCTGGGCGAACAGCTTCGGCGGCTCCGGGGGCACGACCTCGGTGACCCGAACCGGGATCGGCGCGGGCTCCCAGATGAAGTTGACGTGCTCGAAGCGGCCGAGCACCACCGACACGCGGGCGTCCGGGTCGGCTGCGGCGGCGAGGGCGGTGGCGTTGCCGACGTCGGTCTCCGGCGAGACCACCCAGCGCGTCTCGTCCGGCCCCGCCAGCACCCGCGCCTCGACGACCGGGGACATCAACGGCTCCAGGCTCGCCTTGCGCACCGCGACCAGCGCGGTCTCGTCGCCGTGGCGCAGCGCGAGGAACTCGGTGCGCCGGTAGACCTCGCGTCCGTGCAGGTGGGCGAGGATCGACCGCTCGGTGAGCGGCACGTCCACCTCCTGCACCGACAGCCCGCGGTAGGGGTGGGAGCGGGTGTTGGGTGGCGGGATCGGGATCACGGCGGCAGCCCCCGTTCGGTGGTCGAACCGCCACGGTAACCAGCGGGGACATCCGGTTCATCGGCCCCGCGGGCCGAACCCGCCACCCCCGGCCACCGCGGCCACATCCCGCCCGGGTTTCCGTCCCCGCGGAACGAAGCACCGCGGCGCGGCCCTGGGTAGCGTGACGCGGCCGACGTCCGGGAGGAGCCCGACCGTGACCCACGCCGCCACCGCCGTCGACCGCGGCCTCGCCCTGGAGCTGCACCGCCGGATGGCCTTCGTCCGGGCCTTCGAGACGAAGATCGACGTGCTCTACCGGCAGGGCCGGGTCCGCGGTCCCGCGCACCTCGGCATCGGCCAGGAGGCGGTCGCGGTGGGCACGGCCTCGGTGCTGCGGCCCGGCGACCGCTCGATCGGCACCTATCGCGGGCACGCCCACGCGCTCGCCCGCGGCGCCCCGCCGGGCGCGATCATTCGGGAGCTGCTCGGCCGCGAGGGCGGGATCTGCCAGGGCAAGGGCGGGTCGATGCACATCACCAGCGTCGAGCACGGCTACTTCGGCTCGTACGCGATCATCGGGGCGCACCTGCCGATGGCCACCGGGATGGCCTGGGCCGACCGGCACCGCGGGTCGGACGCCGTCACCGTGTGCTTCTTCGGCGACGGCACGACCAACATCGGCGCGTTCCACGAGGCGCTCAACCTCGCGGCGGTCTGGTCGCTGCCGGTCGTGTTCGTCTGCGAGAACAACCACTACATGGAGTACACGTCGATCGCCGACGTCATCCCGGTCGGGCGGCCGGCCGCGGACCGGGCGGCCGCCTACGGGATGGCCGCGGTGATGGTGGACGGCAACGACGTGCACGCGGTGCGGGAGTGCCTCGGCGAGACCGTGGACCGGGTCCGCGGCGGGGCGGGGCCCGCGCTCGTGGAGGCGGAGACCTACCGGCTGTGCGGGCACTCGGCCGCCGACCCGGCGACGTACCGCAGCCGTGAGGAGGTGGAGACCTGGCGGCAACGCGAGCCGCTGGTGCGCCACGCGCGGGTGCTCGCCGCGTACGGCGTCGCCGAGGCCGAGATCGAGGAGGTCGTGGCGGGCGCCCGGGCCGAGGTCGACCGGCTGGCCGCGGAGGCGCTGGCCGCGCCCGCACCCGCGGCGGCGACGGCGTGGACCGACATGTGGGCCGACGGGACCTCGGGCTGGAGGACGTGATGACGACCGGGACCGTCGAGCTGACCTTCCGCCAGGCCGTGGCGGCCGCGCTGGCCCAGGAGATGGCCCGCGACGAACGGGTGGTGCTGCTCGGCGAGGACATCGCCTCCGGCGGGGTGTTCAAGGCGACGGTGGGCCTGGCCGACCGGTTCGGCGCGGACCGGGTCCGCAACACCCCGATTTCGGAGACGGCGATCGCGGGCGCGGCGATGGGGGCCGCGATGGCCGGGCTGCGGCCCGTCGCGGAGATCATGTTCTCCGACTTCTACGGCGTCTGCTGGGACCAGGTGGCCGTCGAGATCCCCAAGGCGCGCTACATGACCGGCGGCCAGCTCAGCCTGCCGCTGGTGATCCGCGGGGCGAACGGCGGCGGGCTGGGCTTCGGCGCCCAGCACAGCCAGGCGGTGGAGAACTGGGCGATGTGCGTCCCGGGGCTGAAGATCGTCTCGCCGTCGACGCCGGCTGACATGTTCGGCCTGCTCGCCGCGGCGATCCGCGACGACGACCCGGTGCTGGTGTTCGAGCACAAGGCCCTCTACGGCGGCAAGGGCCCGGTCCCGGCCGGGGAGCACGTGGTGCCGCTGGGCCGGGCGGCGGTGCGCCGCGAGGGCGACGACGTCACGCTCATCGGGCTCTCGGTGACGGCCGGGGTGTGCGAGCGGGCCGCGGACGAGCTGGAGGCCGAGGGGGTGCGGGCCACCGTGCTCGACCTGCGCACCCTGGTGCCGCTGGACGCGGCGGCCGTGCTGGCCGCGGCGCGCCGGACCGGGCGGGTGGTGATCGTCGAGGAGAACCCCGGCCAGCTCGGCTGGGGGGCGGCGATCGCGGCGATCCTCGCCGAGGAGGCGTTCGGCGACCTGACCGCGCCCGTCGTGCGGGTCAGCGGGGGCAACGTGCCGCTGCCGGTGGCCGCGCCGCTGGAGGCGGAGGTGTCCGCGACGGTGGAGCGGGTGGTGGCGGCGGTGCGGAAGCTCGCCTGAGACCTACCCCTGCCCGGCCCCCGGCCCGCCCCCGACCCCTGTCCCGCGAACGGCCCATATGGGAGCTAGGTCTTCCCCAACGTGCCGTTCGCGCAGCACAGCCGCCGGAGCGCGCCGTGCACGCCCCGTCGCGCCGTGCCGTGCACACCCCGTCGCGCCGTGCCGTGCACACCTCGTCGCGCCGCGCACATCCCGCCGCGCCGTGCACACGCCCGCGCGGCCGTGCACACGTCCGGCCCTGTGCACGGCAGCGGGAGCGTGTGCACGGGGAGCGAGCGTGTGCGCGCGGTGCGACGGTGCGCACGGCAGCGGGAGGGTGTGCGCGCAGCGGGAAGGTGCATGCCGCGCAAGGTGTGCACGGGCGGGACGTGCGCCGGCGGCGGGACGTGCACGCGGCCCGGTGCACGGCCGACGCCGTCGGACACTCGGATTCCGGCCGCCGTCGGACACCCGACCCGGCCGCCGTCAGCTCTCGACCGGAACCCGCCGGTGGCCGTCGACGCCCGCCCCGGCGGCCGCGGCCGCCAGCAACCGGTCCTCCGCCGCGACGAACGCCGCCCGCCGCGCCTGCGCCGCCGCGACCGCCTCGCGGGCCACGGCGAGGCATTCGCGGGCCATGCCGCGCACCACCTCCGGCGCCGCGCCGCCGCGGGTCGCCCGGGTGCGCACGATCGTCGCCGGGTCCAGCACCGCGGTCAGGTCGCGACCGGCCAACCCGAGCGGCCGCCCCCGGACCTCCGTCGCGGCCGCGTCGAGCATCTCACCGGTGATCGCGACCCCGGGCACCCCCTCGCGAGCCGCCCGCCGCACGGTCGCGCCGACCACGTCGTACGCGGTGCGGTAGTCCACCTCCGCGGCCAGCATGACGAACTCGGCGATGTCGGTGGCCTGGGAGTAGCCGGTCTCCAGGGCCCGGTACATCGCCACGGAGTTGACCCGCAGCCCACCGACGACTCCCGCCATCAGCCGCGTGGCCTTCGTCGCGAGCTGCGTCGACCGCGGCACCTCGCCGTAGGCGAAGATCAGGTTGTCGCTGCGTGCGGACGGGGTCTTGGCCACGGCGTAGAGCCCGGTGAGCCGCCCGATCAGCACGCCGGCCTCGCCGCGCACCATCGAGAGCGCGTACGGGTTGCGCTTCTGCGGCATCATCACCGAGCCGCGGGTGTGCCCCTCGGCCAGCTCGACGTAGTCGAACTCCTTGCTGCTCCAGATCTCCAGGTCCTCGGCGAGCTTGGCCAGCGTCGTCACCAGCCCGGCCGCGTCCGCCACCAGGGTGAGCAGCCCGTCGTTCTGCCACATTGCGTCCCGGGTGTGCTCGATGACGTCGTCGAATCCCAGCAGCTCGGCGATCCGGGCGCGGTCGTAGGGCAGGCTGCTGCCGTTGACGCAGCCGACGCCGCCCGGGCTGCGGTTGATCCACGCCAGGTCGGCGACCAGGCGCTCGACGTCGCGCTGCACGGCGTAGCAGAACTGCAGGACGTAGTGCCCGAACGTCGATGGCTGCGCCTGCTGCAGGTAGGTCTGGTCGGCCATGTACGTCTCGGCGTGCGCGGCGGCCAGTACGGCTGCCGCCTCGACGAACCGCGCGGCCGCCTCGATCAGGTCGACGACATCGCGGCGCAGGCGGAGCCGCAACGCCACCCGGACGGCTTCGCGGCGCGTGCGCCCGGCGTGCAGCCATCCCGCGGCGTCGCCGATCGCGTCGGTGAACCGGCGCTCGCGCCAGTTGTAGGTCTCCCCGTACTCGGGGTCGTAGCCGAACTCCCCGACCGGCGTGGCCTGGGCGTCCAGCAGCACGCCGAGCAACTGCGCCACGGCGGCGTCCGGGGCGATCCCGCTCTCGTGCAGGACCAGCACGTGGGCGATATCGGCGAGGTTCAGGCCCTCGTGCAGCAGCGGGGCGTCCGCCACCTCGATCGCGAACCCGCCCTCGACCAGCTCGTCGGAGTAGTCGCGGCGGTTGACCGACATCAGGTTCCTCCCCAGGCGGCGAGCGCCGCGCGCGTCCGTCGTACATCCTCATCATCGCCGAAGGGCACCGCCCAGAGCTCGGTGGTCCCGGCATCGGAGTAGCTCCGCAGCCGGGCCGCGACCGTGTCCTCGTCACCGGCGACGACGAACTCGCCGACCGACGTCAGGCCCTCCCGCTCGAACTGCCGCTGGTAGTTCTCCAGCTGCCCGTAGCGGGCGAAGACGGTCTCCGCCCGCGCTCGCGCGCCGGCCTCGTCGACGCTCACGCAGACCGGGATCGCGGCCACCACCCGCGCGGTTGCGGGCAGCCGCGGCACGATCACCTCCGTCAGGCTGCGCGGCCCCGCGAGCCACGTCACGACCCCGTCGGACAGCTCGCCCGCGACCTCCACCATCCGCGGGCCGAGCGCGCCGACGAGGACGGGCACCGGCCGGGTGTCCGGCACGTGCACCGCGCCGTCGACGCGGTAGTAGCGGCCGCGATGGGTGACCTTCCCCGTGCGCACGAGCGGGACCAGCACCGACAGGTAGTCGCGCAGGTGCTCGGCGGGCGAGGTGTAGGACAGACCGTGGAGGTCCTCGATCACCGGCCGGTGCGACACCCCCACGCCGAGGGTGAGCCGCCCGCCGCACAGCGCCTGCACGGTCATCGCCTGCTGGGCGAGCGCGAGCGGGTGGCGCGGGTAGGTCGGGATGACGCCGACCCCGAGATCGATGCGGCTGGTCCGGACCCCGGCGGCGGCGAGCACGCTGAGCGCGTCGGTGCCGCGCGAGAAGTGGACCGACCAGGCCGACGCGAAGCCCTCGGCCTCCGCCCGGCATGCCTCCTCGACCGCTTCGGCGGGCGGCACGGGGGATCCGATCGCCTCGCCACCGATGGTCACCGCGATACGCATCCGCCGATCGTCATCCTCGGCGGCGGTGCACGGCAGGTCCCGGCAGGACGAACCCGGCCCGCAACCTTGGCCGGACCCGGCGACCCCCGGGTCGCCCGATGCGCCGATCTCCGGACGTGTGCGCGGCGGGCCCGGGCCGGCCCGTGGCACCGTGGACGTCGTGGACACCGTGGGGACCCCGACCGGCACCGCAGTGGCCCTGCCGCTGCGCCCACCCGCCCACCAGGCGGATCCGCGCGCCGTGACCTGGTGGCGGCTGCGCGGGCTCGGCGGCACGCTGATGCTCGTCGCCCCGCAGGTCGTCGCGGCGGCGTTCGGTCCGTCCTGGCTGCTCGTCACGGCCCTCCTGACCTGCGTGGCCGGTCTGGCCTACGTCGTCGCCGTCCCGCCGGTGCTGTTCCGGATCCACCGCTGGGAGGTGACCGGGGAGGCGGTGTACACGCTGTCCGGCTGGTTGGTGCGGGAGTGGCGGATCGCGCCGATCTCACGGATCCAGACGGTGGACACGGAACGCGGTCCGCTGCAGCAGCTCCTGCGCCTCGCGACCGTCACGGTGACGACGGCGTCCGCGCGCGGCGCGGTGAAGATCACCGGCCTGGACGCGGCGGCCGCGGCGGAGCTGGCCCGCTCGCTCACCGAGACCACGCAGGCGACCCCCGGGGACGCGACGTGACGCGGCCGGACGCCGACCCCGTGACGCCGCACACCGACCCGGTGACGCCCGCGCAGTCCATCGAGGCGCCCACCCCGCCGGCCGGGTTCCCCGCAGCTTCGAGGGCTGCTCCCGCGGACGACCTCGCCGTCGAGACCCCGTGGCGGCGTCTCGACCCGCGGATGCTCGTCGTCGGCCCGCTGGGCAACCTCGCGGGCCTCCTGCCGTTCGTCCTGATCCTGCTGATCACCGGCCAGGGCGATCTCAGCCGCCTGTGGTACGCCGCAGGTGCCGCGGTCGTCGTCGTGCTGTTCGGGGTGCTCCGCTGGCGCACCACCCGCTACCGGATCACCGACGAGCGCGTCGAGCTGCACACCGGCCTGTTCAACCGCCAGCGCCGGTCCGTCCCGCGCGACCGCATCCGGACCGTCGACACCACCGCCAAGCTGCTGCACCGCCTGTTCGGGCTGAGCGTCGTGCAGGTCAGCGCCGCCGCCGGGGCGGGTCAGGACGACGCCGGCCTGAGCCTGGACGCCGTCGGCAAACCGGAAGCCGAGCGGCTGCGGCTGGCACTGCTCACGCGCAGCCGCGCCGTCTCGGCGGTGCCGACACCCGCTGGACCGCAGGAGATCGCCGCGCAGCAGGCCGAGGAACTCGCCCGGCTGAACTGGGCGTGGATCCGCTTCGCCCCCCTGACGGTGTCCTCGCTCGTCGCCGTGGGCGCGTTCGTCGGTGCCCTGTTCAACATCGTGGGCGACGTCGGCCTCTCCCCCGGCGACCTCGTCGACACCGCGGGCGACCGCTTCGCGATGTCCCTGCTCCTGGCCGTCCTCGTGCTGGTCGCCGCGCTCGTCGGGATCGCCGTCGCCGGGGCGATGCTGCTCTTCGCGGAACGCTGGTTCGGCTACCGGCTCACCCGCGAGCCGGACGGGACGCTGCGGGTGCGTCGCGGCCTGCTGACCCGGCGGTCGCTGTCGGTGGCCGAGGAGCGGCTGCGCGGCGTGGAGCTCTCCGAGCCGGCGCTCCTGCGGCTCGGGCGCGGGGGGCAGGCGAAGGCCGTCTCGACGGGCCTGTCCGGGGGCGGTGAGGGCGGTGTGCTCGGGCCGCCCGCCCCGATCGCCGAGGGCCACCGGCTCGCGGCGGCGGTGCTGCGCGACGGTCCGGTCACACGCACGCCGCTGCGTCGCCACCCGCGGGCGGCGCTCGTCCGGCGGCTGAACCGGGCCGTCGGCGGGGCCGTCGTGCTCGTCGCGCTGCTCTGGCTGCTCGACGTCGCGCTGTTCGGGACGGGCCTCGGCCCGGTGGCGCTGCTGCTCCTGCCGCTGGCGGCGCTCGTGGGCTACGACCGCTGGCGCAACCTCGGCCACGCCCTCACCGAGCGCTACCTCGTCGCCCGCCACGGATCGCTGCTGCGGCGCACCGTGGTGCTGCAGCGCGGCGGCGTGATCGGCTGGACGCTGCGGCAGAGCGTCTTCCAGCGCCGGTCCGGCCTCGTGACGCTGACCGCCGTCACGGCCGCAGGCGACGGCGGCTACCCGGTGGTGGACATCGCAGCCGCGGACGGCGCCGCGCTCGCCGACGCGGCCGTCCCCGGGCTGTTGGCGCCGTTCCTCGCCGGCGCACCGCACCCCGGCCGCTGAGCGCGGGCGGTCGCGTCGCCGTGCTCAGCGCCGCCGCGACCGCGTCCCGAAGATCCCCCGCATGATCTCGCGCCCGAGGGCGCTGCCCGCCGAGCGCAGGAACGACTTCACCGCGGGCGAGTTCAGCGTCGTCTCCACGAGGCCGGGCTCCTCGCGCTGCGGGGCCCGCCGTCGCGGCGCCGCCTCGGGTTCGGGGACGGGCGCCGTCGAGACCTCCGCCTCCGCACCCGCGCTGCCGTCCGCGGCGATCCGGCGCGTCAGCCGCTCGTAGGCGGACTCACGGTCGATCGTCTGCCCGTACTTCGCATACAGCGGCGACGCCTTCGCCGCCTCCGTGACCGCCTCCGGACCGATCGCCGCCATGAGCGAGCGCGGCGCCCGCATCCGCGCCCACGCCACCGGCGTCGGCGCACCACGCTCGGAGAGCACCGTGACGATCGCCTCGCCGGTGCCCAGCGACGTCAGTGCCTTCTCGATGTCGTAGTGCTCCGTCGTCGGGTAGGTCTTGACGGTCTTGGCCAGCGCCGCCTGGTCCTCCGGGGTGAACGCGCGCAGCGCGTGCTGGATCCGCGCGCCGAGCTGGGAGAGTACCGAGTTGGGGACGTCGGTGGGCAGCTGGGTGCAGAAGAACACGCCCACGCCCTTGGAGCGGATGAGCTTCACCGTCTGCTCGATGCGCTCCAGGAACGCCTTGGAGGCGTCGGTGAACAGCAGGTGCGCCTCGTCGAAGAAGAAGACAAGCTTGGGCTTGTCCAGGTCGCCCGCCTCGGGGAGGTCCTCGAAGAGCTCCGCGAGCAGCCACATGAGGAACGTCGAGTACAGCCGCGGGTTCGCGGCCTGGTCCGCGAGCTCCAGCAGCGTGACGACGCCCTTGCCGTCCGGCCCGACCCGCATCAGGTCCGCGGGGTCGAACTCGGGCTCGCCGAAGAAGTCGTCGCCGCCCTGCGCCTCCAGGTTGACGAGCGCCCGAAGGATCACCCCTGCGGTCGCGGACGACACGCCCCCGATGCCCTTGAGGTCGGCCTTTCCCTCGTCGCTCGTGAGGTGCTGGATGACCGCGCGCAGGTCCTTGGTGTCGAGCAGCGGAAGTTGGCGCTGGTCGGCCCAGTGGAAGATCAGGCCGAGCGTCGACTCCTGGGTGTCGTTGAGGTCGAGCACCTTGCTCAGCAGGATCGGGCCGAACTGGGTGAGCGTCGCCCGGATCGGCACCGCGGAGCTGCCGCCGCCGAGGGAGAGGAACTCGACGGGGAACGCGGTGGGCGTCCAGTCGTCGCCGGTGTCCGCGGCGCGGGCGTCGATCTTCGGGTTCGGCGTGCCGGGGCGGGCCATGCCGGAGACGTCGCCCTTGATGTCGGCGAGCAGTACCGGGACGCCCGCCGCGGAGAGCTGTTCCGCGATCCCCTGCAACGTCTTCGTCTTGCCCGTGCCCGTGGCGCCCGCGACGAGCCCGTGGCGGTTCAGCATGGCCAGCGGGATGCGCACCCGGGCCGTCGGATCCACCTGGCCGTCGATCAGGACGGTGCCCAGTTCCAGCGCCGCCCCCTCGGTGGCGTAACCGGCGGCGATCTCCTGCGCTGCAGCACTTTCCACGGCACTCCCCACGGCCTCGTCCACGCCGCCGGAGCCTAACGGCATCTACGCTGGCCGGGTGAACGACCGGCTGGTGTGGATCGACTGCGAGATGACGGGGCTGGATCTCGGGCGCGACGCGCTGATCGAGATCGCCTGCCTCGTCACCGACGGCGAGCTGAACGTCCTCGGCGACGGCGTCGACATCGTCATCCACGCCGACGACGCCGTGCTCGACACCATGGTGCCGATCGTCCGTGAGATGCACGCTCGGTCCGGGCTGACCGAGGAGGTCCGCCGCTCGTCGATCGGGCTGGCCGAGGCCGAGAAGCAGGTGCTGGACTACGTCCGCGCCTGGGTGCCCGAGCCCCGTACCGCCCCGCTGGCCGGCAACTCCATCGGCACCGACCGCGGCTTCCTCAGCCGCGACATGCCCGACCTCGACGCCCACCTGCACTACCGCATGGTCGACGTCAGCTCCGTCAAGGAGCTGTGCCGCCGCTGGTACCCCCGCGTCTTCTACGCCAAGCCCGAGAAGGGTCTCGCCCACCGCGCCCTGGCCGACATCCGTGAGTCGATCAAGGAGCTCACCTACTACCGGCAGACGATGTTCGCCGCTCAGCCCGGCCCGACATCGGCGGAGGCCCAGGCCGTCGCGGCCTCCCTCGGGGTCCCGGCGTCGGGGGCGGCGTCGGGGGCGGCGTCGGGGGCGGCGTCGGGGGCGTAGGGAACCCAGTCGACGGTGAGTTGTACGATCGTTCCCGTCGCTCACCGCGAGGCGGGCGACGCGCGATGGTGGGTGTAGCTCAGCTGGTAGAGCACCTGGTTGTGGTCCAGGTGGTCGCGGGTTCGAGTCCCGTCACTCACCCCAAGCCGCGGCGCCCCCGCCGCAAGGCAGCTCCGGAGCCACTGATACGGTTCCGGCAGCGCCGAGCGGGAGGGCGCAACGGCAGGCGCCGCTAGCTCAATTGGCAGAGCAGCTGGCTCTTAACCAGCGGGTTCGGGGTTCGAGTCCCTGGCGGCGCACCATCACTGCAGGTCAGCGAGTTTTGACACTCTCGACCGCTACTTTCGGAAGATCAAACCTGTCGGAAACCCGACGGAATGACTTCCGGAGGCTCCCTTCATGGCCCGTCCGCCCCTCGCTCTCGGGCACCACGGATCGGTGAAATGCACCCGCGAGGACGGCCGCTGGGTCGCCCGCTGCCGGGTCCGCGATCTCGACGGCCGTACCCGCCGTGTCGAGCGGTGGGGCAGCACCCGTGCCGCCGCGCAGAAGGCCTTACAGGACGAGCTGCGCAACCGTCGCGGCGAGCGCGTCGAACTGCTGAGGACCGACTCGCGCTTTCGCGACGCGGCCGACGTCTGGCTCGGCAAGATCCGCGAGCGACGGGAGGACTCGACCCTCGACATCTACCGGCACTGGCTCGACAAGGTCGTCCTCCCCCAACTGGGCGATCTGCGCCTCGGCGAGTGCGACGTCGCCCAGGTCGACGCCTTCTTCTCCCGCCTCGAACGGATGCGGCGGACCGTCGAGCACCCCGACGGTTCGACGAGCGAGAAGCCGCACTATGCGGCCAGCAGCCGGCGCACCGTCCGCGCCATCGTCTCCGGCGTGCTCCAGCAGGCGGTCCTGCACCAGGCGATCCCGTCGAACCCGACCCGGGAGCTGGAGCGGATCGAGTCACCGAAAGGCCACCGTGCCGCTCCTCCGCGCGGCCTGACCGCTGAGGAACGACGGCAGCTGCTCGACTTCGTCGACACCAACCCGGTCGCGATCAAGGCCGACCTGCCCGACCTCATCCGCTTCGCCCTCGGCTCCGGCCTCCGGATCGGCGAGCTGTGCGCGCTGCGGTGGATGGACGTCAATCTCTCCGGCCTCCCGGTCGTCACCCAGGACGACATGCGCCTCGTCCCGGTCGTGGCCGTCCGGCAGAACGTCTATCCCGTCAAGGGCAAGGGCCTGTCCGTTCACGACGGCAAGACCTCCACCGCCCTCCGGATCGTGCCGCTCCCCCAGTTCGTGACGCTGCGCCTGCGCGCCCGCCTCACCGGCGACGAACAACCGGAACACCCCGTCTTCCCCGCCGCCAGCCGCAACGGCGAACTCACCTACCGCTGGCCCTCCACCGTCCGCCGCAGCGTCCGCACCATCCGCGGCCAAGTCGGCCTCGATTGGATGACCCCGCACACCTGGCGCAGGACCTACGCCACCATCCTCGACGACGAGATGACGCTCACCGACCGCGCCAAGGCCGACCTTCTCGGCCAGGCCAAGTTCCTCAAGGACACCTACGTCAGCCGCGGCGAACTCCACCCGGATGCCGCCGTTTTCCTCGACGCTGCGCTTCGGTAAGCCTGTTCTCACGACGACGAAGCTGGTCCACAAACCCACTCAGGCAGACGGTAACGATCAGGCTCGGCCTAACGAGACGTAATCCGCAGACGTCGTGCGGTGCCAGCCGAATGACACCCGTCGTCGGGCGGGAAGGGTCTGGTGCAGTGGCAGGGCTCGACGTGTCGCCGCTGGTCGCAATCGTTGCGTTCGCGATGGTCGGCGTCGTCGCGTACGGGTTCCTCACCGAGCGACTCGAGCTCGCGGTCGACCCAGCCGTACACCATCCGGACGGGCTGCGGGATTTCTTCCGCTCGCCGCCCTTCCTCGTCGTGGCGCCGCTGGTTCTGCTGGCCTTTGCATTCGTCGCGAGTCGCGCCGTCAACCTCGTGTGGGTTGCTGTCGTCGTGGCTCTCGTGGCCTTGCTGGCAGGGGTCGGCATCAAGATCCTTCGCCGCGTGCACCGCGACGACCTGGCCGACGGGAGCACCGTCGCCCACATCCCGGGCCCGATCGTTGCCACCGCGCTGGCGCTTCTGTTCGCCCTGGAGTTTCATTGGTTCCTGGTGGTCCGGCTCTCGGTGGTGCCGGACCCGGGCGCGCCGCTGAGCGCGGCGTTCGCCGAGTCGGCGTGGCGGGCGGGCGGGTTCGGGATCCTGCTGCCGGCGGCCGGCATTCTGCTCGTATTGCTGGTTGTCACCCAGTTCGCGCGGCCGGGCAAGTGGACGGCGGCTGTGCCCCGACCCCGGGGCGTCGTCAGCCTGGCCCTGGCCGTCGTCGCGATCATCGTGCTGTTCGGACTGCCAGCTGTCCCGGGGATCGGCGCGGATGCGCAGCTCACGGCCAAGGGTGTCGCCACCCCGGAGTATGGCAAGATCCTTTATTTCTGGGTGCTGGCCGTCGTAGTCGCCCGCTACGTCGTCAACGCCGACGCCATTCCGAAGGGCTGGCGCCGCGTCACCGACCCTCGCCTCTGGGTGCCGGCCGTGATGTTCACGATCGCGGCGGTCGCCAGTGGCTTCCGCAATGACCTCGGCCCGATCATCCCGATCTTCATCGGTACTCTGGGGATTGCCTGGGTCGCCCTACGCGACGAGGCCATCCACCGCGGGCGCGCGGCCAGCCGGATGGCACTGCGGGCGTTCTGGCGCGACCAGGCCGTGCCAATCGCCGCCCTCGTCCTGATCTTCGTCGTGGTCGCGTCAACCACCGACTACGTGCAGGCCCGGCTCGAGGTCGCGCGCAATGGGTGGCAGTACGTATGGAACTACGACTGCGACGCCGTCGAGCAAGCCGACCTTCCAGCGCAGTTGAAGGAGCCGGGGATCACCTACGGCGCCACGGTGTGCCTGCGCCGGCAGCTGCCGGCGGAGGCGAGCATCCGCGCCCAGGTCTCGAAGGCAGGCGGGGCGATCGCGGACGGCGGCGTGTTCGGGCGGGGACTGTCCGACACCGCGTCGAAGGCGGTGCCACTGCAGAGCACCGACTTCGTGGTCGCGGCCGTGTGGAGCAAGCTGGGTGGGGCCGTCGTGTTGGGCTTCGCCCTGGTGCTTGTGCTGCTCGCGCTGGGGCTCAGCCGGGCCGTGTGGTGGCAACGCCGCCGCGGCGACCCCTACTCAGCGCTGCCGCCGCCTGCCGACCGCTCTCGGCTCTTCGCCGCGGGCCTCGCCGCGTCGATCCTGGGCCAGTACGCCTTCGTGCTCGCGGCAACTCTGAACTGGATCCCCCACTCGGGCATCACGGCGCCGCTGCTCTCCCGCGGCGGTCAGTCGACGCTCGCGCTGGCGGCCGGTGTCATCCTCGCTCTCGCGGTGGCCTACCACGACCACCGCCCGTCCGACCCGCGGCTGGCCGCACCGGCTGGCCCGCCGCCGCGCGAGCCGAGCCGGTGGGGCCCAGGCGCGGTCGGGGTCGTCGCGCTGGTCGCGCTGCTCGTCGCCACGACGTTCCCGTACGGCCGCTACGCGACGGACCGCCGGCTGTGCGGTCCCCAGGACCCCCCGGTCGTCGACCCGACTGTGTGCAGCACAGACCTGATTGCCTACCGGCGGACGTTGCGCGAGGTCACCCTGCCCGACGGGAGCCGGTTCGTCTCCCATGCCGGCGGGTCGTGGATGCGCGCGGACGGCACCGGCACCGGCCCGGAGGGCCTCGGCGGGATCCTCACCACAGCCGGCGTACCGGGCCTGGCCGAGCAGTCGCTACCGGGCGTGTTCGGTGGAGCGGCGCCGTCGACGCTCGGTGACCGGCTCCTCCCCCACGTGTTCGGCGACCGTTCCGAGGCGTCGGCTGCGCTCACCATCGACCCCCGACTGCAGGTCGTGGTCCGCGACGCGCTCACCGCGAAGACGGATCCCACGGACACATCGGGCAGTGCGGACCCACCCCCACCACCCCTCGCCGGCGGGATCGTCGTGCTGGAGGCGCAGTCCGGCCACGTCCTCGCCGCGGCCACCGCCCCCGGCACGCTGCCGCTGATCTCTGAGCCGGTCGGGCTCACCGACGAGCAGCTCAAGGAGTTCAACCGCCGCTTTGGGAGCTACGGGCGGCTCCAGAATGGGATGATCGTCCCGGACCGAACATGCCGGGTGGAGCCGGCGATCCGGGACAATAAGAACGACTGCGTGCGGTGGTTCCTGCGCGACCAGCAGGCCGTCGACCCCACGGCGCTGCAGGAGCAGGAAAACGAACGCTACATCGCCGACGGCAGTTCCGCGCCGGTTCCGCAGAACGTGCCACGACCCGACGACGAGACCAACCGGGCCTTGGCGCGGCTCTACCAGTTCGGCTCGACGTTCAAGGTCATCGTGGCTGCGGCGTGGCTGAACGAAGACCTGCACCGTACTGCGATGGACATGATCCCGGCCCCGACGACGTACTCGCTGCCCGGCCGGGTAGTCGGCAACCTACGCGGCGGCCAGTGCCCCGGGACGGTGAATGGACAGATGTCGCTGCAAATGGCGTTGGCTGTCTCGTGCAACACCGCTTTCGTCGCCCTCGCCGACACGCTGGGCTGGTCGAAGATCAAGCCCGTGGCCGAGGCGTTCGGATTCGTCGTGGGGGACGCAACGGACCCGGAGTATCGACCGCCGACGGACGCGCTGGCCGGAAGCTCGTTCGCGCTGCGGTCGCTGGTGCCGCCGCAGGCGCGCGGCTCCGCGATTGCCAACGTCGCTCTCGGCGGAAACCAACTACAGGGCACGCCCTTGCAGATGGCGTCTGTCATGGCCACGATCGCGAACCGCGGCCAGTACGTGCAACCGACGCTGACGAGCAGCGTACGTGTGCTGGGCGCCGACGAGCCCGTACCCGTGCAGGTCCCACCGATCGAGAAGCTGAAGCCGGAGGTGGCCGAGCAGATGCGGGTGGCGCTGGCCAAGACCGCCGACCCGATGTGCGACAGCTGTACGGCCCACCGGCTGGAGAGACCGGAGGGCGTCACCGTGTTCGCCAAGACCGGCACGCACGTCCGGGAGGCCGGTGGGGCCAGCTACGTCAACGAGTTCGCCTGGATCGCCGGGTTCGTCGACCGGCCCACGGGCGGGCCGGTGGCGTTCGCCATCGTGCTGGAGGCTCCGGACCGACGGGGGGTCGGCGGCGCGCGGGCCCGGCAGGTTGTGGCGAAGGTACTCGACGCCGTAGTAGGGAAGCGATGACCGGGCGATGACGATGAACGAGCAGGAGTACCGCGCGTATGCCGACAGGGTGATCGACGCGGCGAAACGAGGGGTGCGCGGCCGCTGCAAGGAGGTAGGTCCGCTGCCGCGGTGGCGGCGAGAGGACGCCCCGAGGCGTGCCGTGGACCTGCTGATCGAGACCAAGGTCGGCTTGACCGAGACCGACGCGAACGTGCTTCGCGAGGACGTCAGGCGGTCCCTGCCCGACCCTCGCGAGGGCTGGCTGCTGACCACCGCGTTCTACGTCGACTCAACGCTCGCTCAGGAAGAGCAGGACTACATCGTCGCGGTGACGGTGCAGGGTGAGGATGAGGACGAGGTCGACGACGGTGGCGTCGTGCCTGGGGACCGTGAGCTGCTGAAGCTGACCTGCGGCGGTGTCACGCTGCCCTACCTGCTCATCCCGTCCAAGACCTGGCTGAACGTGCACCGTCGCGACGAGGAACCCGACCTCGACCATCGCAAGGTGATCGTGCTGCCCGGAGGGTTGCGCAACGTTTCCCGCAAGCCGCTGCTCCAGCTGCGACTGGTCGGTGGCGACCTGGAAATGCGCCCGCTCGGCAGGCTCCGTGGCATCAAGGTGCTGCTGGACGACCATCCGCTGACCGAGCGAGCGGTCAGGCGCCACGGGTGTCTGACCTTCCTGGAGGGCGGCCATCGAACCGACGTCACGTACGACCTGACGCCGTGGGAGGACACGCTGCTGACCGGCACCGCCGGCCGGCTGCCCGGATCGCCGGACCACCACACGACCGTTATCGACGTGATGAATACCCATGGCACGCTGCGGATCACGGCTCCGGACGTCGGCGCCCGGCCGAAGGTACGCGGGTTCCGGGTCAAGGCCGCCCAGTTCAAGACCGGGTACATGGAGGTCCCGGCACGGGTGCACTACACCGACGGGACCAGCTCGGGGCCGGGGTTGGACGGCCAGCGCTGGTTCATCAAGATCTTCCGCACGCCGACCCCGCAGCATGCGGCGTTCCTCCGGGAGACGTTCAACCGGCAGGCGGAGGCAATCCGAAAAGTGATCATCGCCAAGGGTGGGGACCTCGACCGGCCGCCGTGGGGGATCGCGCCCGTGCACGTCATCGACCCGGACGACGACGGCGAGCCGCCGCCCACCGCGGTCGGTGCACTGCCGCCGGAACCGGGCGGCCGGCACTACGTATTCGGTGCGTGGTTCGGCGCTCCCGGCGTGGTGTCGGACTGCTTCGTTGTGGTTGCCTCGCCTTGGCTGAAGGGCCGGACGGTCGAGCGCGACCCAGGGAGTCCTGCGCTGTTCCAGCTTGAGCGGTTCCGTGCGATGGCCGCCGCCCTCGACGAGTGCCACGTCAAGAAGATTGCCCACTGCGATCTCAAGCCGGACAACTACCTCAAGCGCCGCGGCGACTACGTGCTCGTCGACGGTGACTCGGTCACCGAGATCGAGTCGATGCCCACCTGGCTGCCCTACACCAATGGTTATGCCACCGGGCGGATGCTGCGGGAGAACCCGCCGGACCGATACGACGGGCCTGTCCTGGGTTCCGGGCGGATCATCGAGCACGATCGGTTCGGCTTCGGGCTGCTCGTCCTCGGTGCCCTCGTCGGCTCCGCCCGGTTGCGGGTGCTGACCCGCGACGGCGCTCCAGGAAGCCGGACGATCGACAAGCTTCCCGAGCTGCGCGCGGCGCTGTCCGGCCGGTGGCCGAAGGACGAGCGCTGGAAGGGCATGGTCGACGTCCTGCTCGAGCCGTTCGACGGCAGCAAGGTCAGCAGCAGCGGGTGGACCTGCACGAGTTGGTTGGACAGGGTCATCGCGGCGTCCAACGTCCCGATGGCTGGGCCCGCAGATAAGGAGAAGCCCCGCTACGACGGCCCGTACGCGAAGGCGTTCGCTCGCATCCGCCGGAAGCTCGGGCGCCGCAACGTCGCCATTCGAGCGGTGGACCAGGCCGTTCAGGCGCAGATCGACCGTGTCTACAAGCAGTCGCGGTGGCTGTGGGCATGCGGCGTCGGTGCGTTCGGAACCGGCCTGCTGCTCGTGACCATCTGGGGGTTGGGTTGGCTACCGTGACCGATTCGGGAGGATCACGTGCGTGAGGGTCTGACGCTGGCCGAACTCTACCCGCCCGTGCAGCGCGCGGCGTTGATCAACTGGGTCGGTGCGGCGGGTCCGGACGAGCTGGCGCCGTCGGACGCAGTGCGGGAGCACCTGGAGCCGCAGTTCCGTGCCGCCGCCAGGCAAGGCAGGCGGGCGGGTGTCCGGTTGGGCCTCGTGCCGTGGATTCTCCTCGTTGCGGTGGTCGTGGTCGCGATCGTGATCGGCCCCACGGCATGACGGGGCGTTCAGTCCGGAGCAGGCGATGCTAGGACGTCGTCGCCGCAGCCCGCATGCCGCTGAACCCCCCGGCAACGGCCGCTGCCCACTGTGCAGGGCGGTGCTCGGCGTCAAGCCAGTCCGGAGCGAACGGCCGCCGAACGGATTCCTGCCTCCGAGCCTGCGGCTGGAGGTCGCCTACCAACCTGGTCGTCCCATCACCTGGCGGCTCTCCGTGGTCGGCCGGCGCCTTGCGCTGACCTCCACACCGGACGATGGCCAATCCTCCGGGGCGCAGACGACGTCCGGAACCGACTTTCCCGAGGAGTTCGCCGACGAGGATGGTCGACCGCTCGATGGGGAGCTGGTGGCCGTTCGCGGGAAGTTCATTGCCGAGCACGTCACGTCCGTCTACCTGCTCTGCGGCGACGGGCACTACTTCATGGAGGAGGACCTCAGCCCCGGTGGCGAGGATCTGTCTCAGTGGCGCCAGCACGCGTTCGTCGCCGCACTCGGCCCGGTGGCCAGCGGCAAGAGCTATCTGCTCGTTCGCGCCCTCAAGCAGCCGCTGAAACCGCAGGGCATCGACCACCCGAACAGCGGGAGCATGGTGCATGTTGCGGGAGTCAAGCAGTTCCCATTCGAGGTGGTGCCCCTCGACACCCTGGAGGAGCACTATTTACGGACGTTCCACGCGAACACGCCGATACCGATCACCGTCAAGGACGACATGGTTCCGGCCACGATCCTGAAGGAGAAGATCGGTCCTGAGGTTCGCGCGGCCGCGGAGGCGTTGCAACTCAAGGTGATGGGCTACCCCCGAGCCAGTCAGTGGGGGGATACGCTCCGGCAACCGATCTTCCTGCGTACGCGCATCGACGGCCGGCCGGTGCTGAGCTGCATCGTCGACCTGCCTGGGGAGCTGTTCGACCGGGAGAACGACAACTACGTCGGGTTCAAGGCGCTACCGATGATGCAGCACTGCACCGAGGTGGTGTGGGTGATTGACCCGTTCAGCTCGGGCGGGCGGTTCACGGATTACCTGCGCGCCGCGGTGACCGATTCTGACGAGTTTGCCCGGATCGTTGAGGGGAGCGCTCGGCCGGACGAGAGACGGGCTGGCGACCTCAAGAGACTACACGATGATCTCGCAAACCGGGACGGGGTGAATGATCGGCTCGGCAGCGACTTTGCGCTCGACTTCGGGCACTTCTGTTCGCCCCTCGGCGGCACCTTGTACAATCTGATCGCGATCACAAAGTGCGATCTCGTGGAGCGCGCGCTGCGCAATTGCCGGCTGGACCAGCTGGGCGCCAAGGGCGACGTCGCGGAGGGCATCGCCCGCTACATCGGCTACGTCATCGACCGGAACTACCCGGTGCTCGCTGCTGACGACGTGCAGGAACTGGTCGACTACCTGCAGGTCGGCGCATTCGACGGGCCGGCGCGCGATGCCGCGCAGCGGAGCAGGGTTGAGCAGCTCGCGACCTCGCTTCTGGAGCATTACAGCAAGCCGGAGCAGTTCTGGAACCTCGTGCACGGCGGCGCCGCCGACCACATCGAGCTGACCAATCCCGACCTCGTCGCCGCGCTCGACGAGCTGGAGGTGTCCGTGCCGTCCCTCGACGCACACGTGGCGGCATGCCACCAGCCCGATGGCGGCAGCCTGTTGCAGATGCGCGACCTGGTGATGTCCGCTCTGGGCTGTGGTCTGATGCAGGGCTTGGGTCAGCGAGCCCGGGTGGTGTCACTGCTCGCACAGCGCTGGCGCGACGTGCGGTTCTTCCTCTGCTCTCCGCTGGGAACGGTCCCGTCCTATAAGTCGGAGGCGGGCGGCGTTCGGATGCCGCCCAGCGGCGACCGTAAGTACCCGAAAGTCGATGAGCCATCAGCCGGGCTCACCCAGCTCCAGCTGCGGATCATGCGCCGAGCACTCCCGTGACCGTCGAGCTTGCCGCCGAGGCACGACATGAGCCGATTCTGGTGGAATTCGCCGACCGGGTCGGGCTCGGGTTCAAGCTGTTGAACAAAGCCCGCCGCAGCGAGGTCTCGATACTGCAGGACGCTGCGGCAAGCCTCCTGTCGGCGGTCGGACAGCCGAAGCTCGATACCGGCACGTTGCCGGTGCACGGTCTGATGTATGTCTCCGTCGCTCGGCGTCGGTACTGGTGTTTCCACGTACAGGGGCGTCGCGGACCGTTCGGGGCAGCGGGGACCTGCCAGTTCGTCTTCGCCGACGCCGCCAGCTGGCCACCGGGCGAGCTGTGGCGTTGGTGCGTGCAGCGCTGCGCGGACGGGCCGTTCCGTGCGGGCGTGCAGCAGCGGGAGGCACCTTCGGGCGGCAACAGCGTGCTGGCTCAGCGAGTGCTACGTGAGCTCACCACCGGCCGGGCTCGCATCAGCCTCGCGATCGACCCCGAGACGGCGAGCGCACTGCTCACCGGTCTGCTCCAGGTGCTGCCCCTCGACGTCGTAGCGCGCTACTGGTGGCGGACGTGCCTCCTTGAGCCACCGACGCGCAGCGAGCAGCCCGTCGTGGCCGGCCGCTGGCCCGATGTCCTCCGTAAACGCCGCGGCGACCAGGCCAAGCGCGTCGACGAATGGCTCGGCAGCTCGTCTCCTTCCCTGACGCCCGCGCAGGAGAAGGCCATGGTCTGGCTGGCGGACTTCGTCTCCGAGCCCACTGCGGACTTCGCGACGCCCTCCACCGTCCGCGGGATGGGTGGGCTGTTGGACTGGCTCGCCACTGAGAAGCTTCGCCTCACGATCGACCGGGTGGCGGGCCTGCTGGACGCAGACGACCCCGACGGCCGACTCGTCGGCGACGTCCCGCTCGTGACGCTGTGGGCCCAGCGACAGCCAACCGCCGCGCGGATGTACCTGCTGGCAGGCTCCGGTGGCGCGGACGTTCAGAAGGCGCTGTTCGAGGGCCTGTGGACGACCGCGGTGACGAACCACGTCGATGAGCTGCACGTTCCACCGGCGAAGTCGACCGCCGAATGGCGCGAGCGCCTTGCCGCGGCGATGCGGGCTCGCCGAAACGACGATGTCGCGGCGATTGCAGGCGACCTCGCGCAGTTGCAGCAGGTGGGACTCGCGCCGACGACCGACGAAGGCCTGGCCGCCGCCCGGGCCTGGTTAATGGACCTGGGCCTGACCGCGGCGACGCACCCCGAGTTCTTCCCGGACACACTGGACGACGTCCGCGCGCGTCTCGCGGCGAACCGGTCGCTGTCTGCCCAGGATCGGAAGTGGCTTCTTGCGCGCGGCGACCGTCTGCCGGCCGATCTCGGTGAGCTCGCGCCACACACACAGGAGCCGTGGCCCAAAGCCGCCATGGAACTGGTCGGCGTGCTCATCGAGGCAGGCCGACGAGACGACATCGGCGGGCTCGCCGAAGCTCTGATGGACACCGAGATGACTTCGCTCGAGCGGTTCGCAGCGCTGGTCGAGTCGGTGACATTGTTCGGCGACGACGTACGCCGCACGGTACTGCGCCACGGACTGCAGCCAGTCGCGGCGCGACGCTCCGAGCTAGTGCTGCCGGACGAATTGGAGCGCGAGTGCATCGCAGCGTTCACCTATGACGCAGCCGCACCCGCGCATGTGCGGTACCTGCTGCAGCGGGCCGAGGGCCGAGTCAAGGCGCTCGCGGCCCAGGCTCAGGAGCTCGGATCCCAGGCGGAGGCGCAGGAGCCCGACGGTCGGTTGCAGCAGTCGGAGAGCCAAGCGCAGGAGTCCGAGGCTCAGGTCGAGAAGCTCCCGGCCGAGGTGCAGGAGCTCACGGCACCCCGTGACGAGCAGTCGCCCGACGATGTGAAGGGCGAGCCGCCATGGCCCACGCGGAGCGAGCGGACGGCCGATCCGGTCGGTGTCGCGCAACCGAAGCTGGTTCGGCGGCGGCAAAGGGTCGCGCTCGCAGTGCTACTCGTGTTCGCCCTCCTGGTCGGCATGCTGGCCGGCGCGATCCTCTGGCCGTACGTCACGGGTGACGAGGCGACGGAACCGCCGCCATCCCCAACACCGACTTCCACGGTCGATCCAAGCGTCTCGGCGCCGCCCACACCGGCCACTCCCACGCCCATGACGACGCCCCCGACGTCGGGCCCGAGCAGCGGCCCGCAACAGGTGTCGCCCTCGCCGTCAACCGCTCCTGGGGGGTAAACCACGGATAGCCAGGCTCCCACCGCAGGTGCGAGGGCTGTTGCTTCGCCACACCTGCAATGACGTTGGAGGGGGTCGTCAGCTCCCACCATGGCCGATACCTTGTGAGCAGCCGGTGTGGACTGTCCGCTCCGATGCGCACGAGAGAGGGCGAAGGGCATGGCGGAGCCTTCAGACCCGCCCTCCACCACACAACCCGCCGACGCAGCTGCCTCTTCGCCGCCGCCATCGACTACACCCCCGCCTCGTCAGACCGTCGCCGGTGAGGCCGCCCGTCGGAACACGCATGAGGAGCAAGTTGCGGCATTTGCGGCGTCCCTGGATGTAAAGAATCGGCGTGAGGCGTTTTTAGCGTTTTTGAATAGGAACCGACGACGGTTAGTACTTGCGGTCGGGGCAGCGGCATCCTTGCTCATGCTCATGCTCATCGCGATCGTCGTGATCGTCGCGGTCAACCGCGGAGACGAATCAGATCCTCCGTCCGCGAGCCCCGCGCCGACCAATCCGCCCGCTTCGGAGATAGCACCAGTGATGACGAGCGTCAACCCGGCAGACTTTCGGGAGCGCCGGTATACCATCAGTCTCATGAGCGGAAGTTCGGTCGATCTCGACTCAACCATGGCGGACTCGAGTGCGACCACTGACCGCGACGCCGACTTCAAGGCCGATGGCCCCTATCTGCTCTCGATGAACTCCGGGCTTCGCTTCTCACATGCCGAGAGTACTCCGGATGTCGCGTATTGCGCGGAACCCCCCAACTACTTGGACGCGATCGACTTAAGCTCGATAGATCCAAAGCCGTACTACTGTGTCCGGACAACTGAGGGTCGATACGCGTGGATCCGCATCCTCGAGTCCGGCGATCCCGGAGTCCCTGTCGTAATTGAGGTTCTCGTGTGGGACAAGCAGCGTTGACCTCCGTGTATTTCGACCAACACCCTACCGCATCGGCAATCCCATTTGGAGACCCATTGTCCGACCCTTCCCATTGCCCGGGCGGGAGGTGCTGTCGGTCGGCTTCGGCGCTCGGGCGCCGCAGTTCGCCGGACACGTCACGGCTGATCGTCGGCCGCCATGACGACGACGTCGTGACTATCCGCGACATCGACGGCTGACAGCGCGTCGACCTTGCCCGTCGCAGTACGACGCAAGCACACCAGCGGTGCGGGAGGCGGTCGGCGAGGCGGGCCGCCCGACTGGCCTCGACGGTCAGTTTAGGAGCATGGGACGTGCTACGTGGGCAGGGTCAGGGGCGGCGTGCGACGCACTGACGACCATTGCACGACCGTGATGAGGGCCTCTCGGGGCAGGACCCTACGGACTGTCGGTGGCCGCGCGCACACTGTTGACGTGACCGAGGTCGGAGCCGTTGCTGACGTCGTCGACGCCATCGCGCAGGCGAGCGTCGAGGGCGCGGATCAGCTGCTGCGTGAGACGGCGCTGTGCCCGCCGCCGACGCTGCACATCCTGTCGCGGCACCTCGCGTCGCCGTACATCGGCAGTGTGTCGACGCGGCCCTTCTTCCGCGGCAAGGATGCGTGCGACGCCGTGGCCACGCTGGGGCTGCTGCCGTCGCTGCTGTGCGCGACGCAGCTCGTGGTCGTCTGGGAGAACGCCGACCTCTGCACCGCGGTCGATCCGCCGGCAGACGTCGGCTACGCGAGCGCGGTCGTCGTGCTCGACGCCACCATGAACGACCACGTGCTGCGCTGGCACTCGTTCGAGCCGCACCTGGGCGAGGTCACTTTCGACGGGATGCAGACGATCAGGCCCGAGTGGCGCTCGCCGGCGCAGTTCCCGGGTGCGCCCCTTCCGGCGCCTGTCCTGGAACTGCTCACCCTGTGGCGGGAGTGGCGCGTCGGCGACGTTCAGGCGGCGATCACGGAGCTGGAGTCCGCGGGCTACCGCACGTCGTGGGTGCAGCGGCCGTAGCCGCCGCACCCACGACCTGCGGTCAGCGTTCGAGCGCCGGCTCGGGGCCGAGTACCTCGGAATCGCTGTCGGCCTCGTCGCTCCACCGCGCGAGTTCCTCCGCGCGCATGGCTTCCTCGGTCTCGCGCGCGGCGCGCTCGGCGTCGATGCGGTGACGCTCCTCGATCTCGGTCAGCGCAACCTGGGCGCGAGCAACCGCCTCGGCGGTCTCGTCCAGGGTGGGGAAGCGACGCCGCTCGGCGGGGTCGATCCGCTCGCTCGGGTGGGCCGTGCTGCGGTCGCGTACGTCCAGGTGCTCCTCGTGATGCGCCGAAGGAGCGTCCGCGGCGTCGTGCAGCTCGTACTCGTCGCGGATCTCCCGGACGATCTCCTCGACGGCCTGGTCGGCGCGCGCTGCGTCGAGCCATTCCTCGGCGGTGACGTGATCAGTGGTGTCGTATGGGTCGACACCACGCGCACGCAACTCGGCGGCCGATCGCTCGGCCTTGTCCCGGGTAACCGCCGTGTCGGTGTACCAGCGCGCTCGGGCGCGGTCGGCCACCTCGAGCGCGGACGCCTGCTCGGCCAGTGACTCCGCCTCCCGGCGGGCCGCGATCGCCGCGGCGCGCAGCTGCTCGCGATCGGCTGGGGCCACATCCGGCGCATCGGCGCGGCCCGCGAACACGATCGCGTCGGCGCGGGCCTTATCCATCGCAGCGTGTGTGGCGGCCAGCTCCTCGGCGACGTGCGGCGGCGCCCATGCCTGCTCGCGTTCCCAGCCACGCACCCGCATCCGCAGTTGCCCGTCGCTCATCCCGGCTTCCTCGTGGCCGGCGTCGAGGAGCCGCAGCGCCTCGTGCGCGGCGCGAAACAGCGCGGCCTTCTCGACCATGCCGCGGGCGGGCGCCGCGCCGAGCGGGTCGACTTCATCGGTGTGATCGGCGAGCTCCCGCCATGCCGCCGCCCAGCCCGCGCAGTGCTCCCACTCCTGGCGCGCTACGACGTCCTCCGGGACCGGGCCAAGAGCGTCGACCGCCCACTTCGGCGCGTCCTGCGCGGCCTGCGCGCCGAGCTCGCGGCGCCGGTCGTCGGCGGCCTCGGCTCGCCGCAAGAGCCACGCGCGGTGGTCCTCCGGCACGTCCCGCGGGACCAGGTCGACCGCGGACGTGATGTGCGGGGTGAGCCGACCAGCGAGCCGGTGCGTGATCCTGTGGTGGATCACCTGCGCGAGCGAGCGGGCGTCGTCGAAGCCGCGGGCGGACACCGCCTCGGCGAGGACGCCCTCGGGATCGTGGCCGGCCAGCTCGGCGGTGCGCAGCAGCCGCTCCAGTGACCAGATCGTGTCGTCGGCAGCCAGCATCGCCCGCCCCGGCGGTGACAGCAGACCAGCGGAAGCCAGCCGGTCCAGCGCCGCCGACGTCCGACCGGTCGTGACCTGTTCCGCGACAGCGATCAGCTGGTCAAGCTGCGTCGCCGTCGAGCGCGCCTCGACGTCCGCCCGCTCCCGCTCGGCGAGCGCCGACAGTTCCTCGCGGGCGTTCTCGACGACATCGGCAAGGATCGCGCGAGCGGTGCGGGGCCGGACGTCGAACGTCTCGCCGGTCTGCGTGTCCTGCGCGAGCGGGGTGGTGACGACCCATGCGGTGTTGGCCTCGCGGCCCCGGGTCATCGGCACCAGGACACCGGCGAGATCGGTCCCAGCGCCGAAGACGGAGTGCGACGTGTCGACCGTGCGCCCCTCGGCCGCGTGCACGGTCGAGGCGTAGGCGAGCGTGACGTCGGCCGCGACGTAGCTCGCCGGCAGGGCCATCAGCTCGCCCAGCTCCTCCCCAGCGTCGCCGCGGCCGGTGATCGGCGCGACCGTCAGCCCGCCGTCGTGCCGGACGTCGAGCACCCGGTACGTCTCTCGGTTGATCGGCGCGCGGGTGTTGCCCGCCCAGCCGCGCAGCTCCCAGCCGTTCCGGCGCGCCTGCACGAGGTCGCCGACGCCGGCGACGACGCCCTGCCAGCCGTCGCGACCGAGCGCGACCCCGGTCTCGGCAACCAGGCCGAGCGAGACAAGCTCGGCCCGCAGCCCGGCCGACACGCGGGCCGCGGCGGCGTTGCTGCCGACCATGAGCAGCGACTCGCGGCCCGCGAGCGTGTCGGCCAGCCACGCCCGGGACGCGGCGGCCTCGGCCTGCTCGGCGGTGCCCGCGTCGCGCAATCGGCCGTGCTTGTCGTACTCGCCGAGCACGTCGACGTCGCCTTCGCGCAGCCGCAGCGACGCCGCGCGCTCCCAGTCGTGGGTGAACCGGCGGGCCTCGGCCAGTTCGTAGCGCAGCCCGTGCTCGGCGACGTCGGCCAGCGCGCCGCCCGGGCCGACGGCCGCGAGCTGTCGCGGGTCGCCGACGAGCAGCAGCTTCGCGCCGGCAGCGGCGCAGCGCTGCTGGATCTCGGCCAGGTGGTCGGTGCCGGCCATGTTCGCCTCGTCGACGACGACCAGGTCGTCGCGGCGCAGCCGCCAGGCCTCGTCGGCGCCGCCGGATCGAGCGTCGAGCCGGCGCTGCGCGCCCAACCACGCCGCGGTGTTCGCCGCGGCGGTGACGCCCTCCTCGCCGAGCACTCCGGCCGCGACCTGCGACGGCGTCAGCCCGAAGACCCGCCGCCCGTCGACGCCGGCCCAGGCCTCGGACAGCGCGCCGACGACGAACGACTTGCCGGTGCCCGGCGCGGCGCAGAGGACCTCCACCTGCGCCCCGGAGGTCAGCACGCCGCGCAGGGCGGCGGCCTGGTCGACGCCGAGCGCCCGGCCGGACTCCGCGAACCGGTCGAGCAGCTTCCCTGCCTGGTCGTCGCTGAATCGGGCAGCTCCGCGGAGCACGGTCGCCTCCCGCAGCGCCTTGTCCGCGGCGAGCTGGCCGGCGCTGGCGTAGCGGGTCGAACCGGGCCGCGCGAACACGGAGCTGCCGTCGGCGAGCAGCAGGTCCGGCGGTGCGTCGGTGAGATCCGGTTGCGGGGTCAGTCTGACGGCGAGGTCGAGCGCGGCGTCGGTGAGCCCCTCCAGCAGCGGGCGGACCTCGCTCGGCGCGATGTCCAGGTGCCCGGGAAGCGCGTCGGACACCGCGCGCATCAGGTCGTAGCGGGTGTAGTGCTGGCGGGTCTCCCCCACCGCCGCGACGGCCCGCTCGATCACGTCCACCGGCGAGAACTCCGCCGCCGGCCCAGCCTGCTGGGCGCGCGCGAGTACATCGCGGGCGATCGGCGCGAGCCCGCCGGTCAGCCGCGTGCGGGCCATCTCCTCCCACCGGTCTAGCTGCTGCTCAGTGGTCTCGCCAACGTGCGATTTCGCCCGCCGGGTGGTGAGCGTGACCTGCTGGGCGATCACCGCCCGCTCGTAGGGCGACGCCGGGCGCCCGAACCGGGCCTCGAACGCCTCCAGCAGCTCCTGCACCCGCGGGGCGATGACCTTCGATCGGGAGGAGAAGATGTCGAGCACCTCCCGGTCGATCCCGACGACCTCCCGCGCCTTCCCGTCCGGGCGCATGTCGACCCGCGCCCCGACCGACCGGGCGACGTGGGCCTCCATCACCCGCTCGGCGATCGCGCCGGCGGCCCCACGGGCCGCGTGGATCGCCCGGCCGTCGAGCGCGCGCCAGACACCGTCGGCGCACAGGATGCGGTTGAGGATCGCCTGGTGGACGTGCAACTGCGGGTCGCGGTCGCGCGAGTCGTGCTGGAGGAACTGCGCGACGACGAAGCTCGGCGCGTCGATCCACCGGCCACCCTTGCCGCCGTGGTGGCCGACCCGCGTGACACCGGCGACGTCCTGCAAGTAGTCGATCGCTGCGGTGGCGCCGGCCATGACCGCCTCCTCGACGGCCTTCGCGTGGATCGACCACGCCGCTGCGGCCTCGTGGTCGCCGGCCGCGGCGGCCTCGTTGGCGGCCCGCTCCAGCGCCACGTACAGCACGGTCACCGACTTCGGCGCGGAGAACGTCACGTCCATGAACGCGACGGCCTGTCGGGACGACCGCTCGGCCTGGATGCGCAGCTGCACGCGCTCCTCGGAACCGGCGTCGGGGTGGGCGTCGAGCAGCTCGGCGTAGATGTCGTCCGCACTGCGGTACTTGCGGTGCGCGGCGGCGAGTGCCGGCGCCTCGTTCCACATCTTGCGATCGTGCGCAGCGGGGTCGCGCGGATCGAGCAGGTGCGTGTAGACGGCCTGCATCAGGTCGGCGTCGACCTCACCGTGCAGACCGAGCAGCTCGGCCCCGGCGCCGTACCAACGGCCCGGCGGCTCACCGGCCGCGACGGCGCCGGTGTAGTAGCCCTCGCGGCCACGGGCAACCGCGCCGGTGAGGTAGCCGACGTCGTGTCCGGACTCGACGGTCAGCACGAGGCTGCCTCCTCGTCCGCGAGCGACGACGAGTGGATCTTGGCCGCGGCCCGGTCAGGGCTCGCAGCACACACCATGGGATCGGGATGCACTGGTGTGCTCCTCGGTTGCTGTTGCGGTTGTGTCCCTCGCTCTTGATCTTGACTAGGTGCTGTCGCTCGTCGTCCTCGGGTGGATCGGATCGGGACTCCGTGATGGCGGAGTGCGGTGAGGACGGCCTCAGGTCCGGTGTCGAGAAGTCGGCCGATCGCGCGGGCGCTGGCGCCGACGCGGTAGAGCCGTGCGGCGCGCTGGATATCGAGCGTCTTCGGACGTCGCACGCAGGACCGGCAGCTCGGCTGGTAGCGGCCTGGGTCGAGGCTGTAGCGGCGGCCGCGGGGATCCCTGCGCTCGTGCGGGTCGGTGCCGTCGTAGGACCAGTGCGACGCCCGCGCGCCGCAAGCCGCGCACGCGTGCTCCGACGCCCGGCCCCGCGCGGCGGCGACCCGCTGGCGGGCCGTCGAGTAGCTGCCTGCCGCCCGGCGGATCGGCACATCAGTGAGCGGATCGCCGTGCCGCTGCCAGCGGCGGTAGTGCGCCCGACACCAACCACGGGCCCGGTGCGGCGCCCCGCAGCCGCGTACCGCACAGGTCCTCACCGGTGGCTCCGGTGCAGCTCGGCGTCGTACCGCTCGGCCTCGGCGAGCTGAGCGGCCGTCGGCACCGGTGGCGAGGCGGCCTGTCCGCCGACGATCCACGCCGCGATGGGCGGCGCCGCGTCGACGAGTGGGACCGACGCGGACGGCTGGTGGCGCCGCGCGCCCGGAACGTGCAGCGACAGCTCACAGGAGCCGATCGCCTTGCTGATCCGGCGGGCAACCCCAGGCCGCTGGCGGTCGTGCCAGTCCCCCACGCGCTGCCACGTGCCGTTCTCCGGGTGGTAGGCGTCGGCGTGCGCGCACCGCAGCCACCAGAGTTCCTCGACGACGTCCGGGTGCCAGAGCCAGCATGACCGCAGCTCGGAACCCGGGTACTGCAGGTACACGCTGGCCAGCCAGTTCACGAGGTCGGCGAGGTCGGCCGCGGCCTGCTCGGCGTCGTCGGACGCCAGCAGCGCGCGGACTGCCCGCGACTCCTCCTCGGCCTCGGCGGCGCCGAGCCGCCGAGCGAGGCCGGCGACCTCGGCGCAGAGCTGCCGGACAAGCGTCTCGACGTCCCCGAGCCGCCGGGCGTTGCGCTCGACGTCGCGGCCGAGTGCGAGCAGCTGCATGTCGTCGGGCTGCGTCATCGCGACTGTCCCTCGACGTCGGCCTCCGTCGCGTTCTGGATCTCCCGCAGCTCGGCGAACATGGCGTTCGACGCGCGCACGCGGGTGGCCACCTCGCCGAACCGCTCCGGCCACCGAGCGGCCAGCGCGGAGAGCACGGTCTCCAGCAACGCGTCGCGGCGGACACGCTGTCGGTCGGCCCAACGGTCGAATCGGGCCCACCGCTCCAACCGGCGGGCGTGGCGGGCACGAGCGCGGACGTCCCGGCGGCGCCACGCCATCTGCGCCCGCCCGATCACCGGCGCGAGCCCGCGACGGAACGCGACGACCCGCCCGGCCGGGAGGTTGGCGATCTGGGCGGGCGCCAGCACCGGGACCTTCCGGACGGTGCGGGAGGCGACGCGGCCGTGCAGATCGGTGGTGGTGATCCGCTCGTCCCGGTCGCCGCCGAGGGTCGACCAGAACTGGAGGTCGTCGCGGTCACGGGTGCCGCCGAAGAGCAGGACGGCGCCGGTGTTGTTGAGGATCGTCGCGGCGTTGTGCTCGCCGTAGCGGGCGAGCAACTGCGCCCGGGACTGGAAGGCGGCAAGGATCGTCACCCCGCGCCCGCCCATGTCGGCCGTCCACGAGTGCAGCGGGACGGGCGAGATCAGCGCGGCTTCGTCGAGCACGAGCGTGAGCGGCGGGTCGAGCCGTCCGGCGGGCTCGTGCGCGGCGATGCGCCGGGCCTCCCGGGCGACGTGCCCGGTGAGCGCGCAGACCAGCGGCCCGGTGTGCGCCTCCTCCGCGCCGAGAAGGTACACGGTGGCGCGCGACTCCAGCAGCTCTGCCACGTCGAACCCGTGGCCCGGCTCGGCCGCGGCCGACGCCGCGGGGCTCATCAGCCACCCGAGCGCGGGCATGATCGTGGAGGTGATCGACGTGCGGGTGCGCTCGTTGGTCGAGACGAATTGCGCGACGTCCTCCTCGAACGCCGGCTCGCGGCTCTTGCGGAGCAACGAGGTCAGCTCGGCCCGTCCGCGGTCGGGGTCGGCGACCCAGCCGAGCACATCGCGCATCTGCCGTCCGCCGAGGGCGGCAGCGTGCAGCAGCGCGGCGAGGACGCGGCGGGCCTGGGCGTCCCAGAACTCCCGGTCGCCACCCACTCCCGACCGCGTGGTGGCGGTGAGCATGTCGGTCGCCCGCTCGGCGGCGGTGACCGGGTCGGTGCACCCGGTGAGCGGGTCGAAGGTGATCGTGGACGCCAGCCCGCCGAGCCCGACCGCGTTGAACACGTAGACCGGGCCCTTCGCCGCGCGCAGTGGCGCGGTTATGTCGTGCAGGTCGGTCCGGGTGGAGGTGACGAGCACAGCGCCGGGAGCGTCGATCACCTTCCCGGCGAGCCAGCCGGTCTTACCGGTGCGCGGCCCGCCGAACACGCAGACGACGTCCTCGATCGACGCCCACACCCAGGCGAATCCGGCGCGGCAGAGTGGCACGGCGAACTCGACAGTGCGCACCCGCAACCGCTGCCATCGAGACAGCCCGGCCAGCAACGGCCGGACCGTCGTTGCCTTGCGTCGCATCGCCGGCCCGCTCGCCAGCCGCGCGATGTCCAGCGTGGAGGCGACGCCCGACTTGCGGCGGGAGCGGGCGCCCCACCGGGTCACCGTCGTCGACGTGCGCGACCAGTGGTGCCACCCGAGGACGGCCGCGACGAGCCCGGCTCCGACGAGGACCGCCGGCGGCGTCTGCTCGACGAGCGTGAGGGCGGGCAGCAGCGCCAGGCCGAGCAGCCCGGCCGCCACCCCGCGGGCGCCACGCCGCCACGCGAACATCCCGCCGCCGACCATCGCAGCGAGGACCAGAACGGTTCCGATATTCATGACGTCGACTCCCCCTGTGCCGTTCCGTTGCGGGCCCGGTCGAGCAGCTGCCGGGCCTGGTACTCCGAGACACCCAGCTCCCGGGACAGCCGGCGGCGCCCCGCCCCGGCCGTGATCAGCTCGGACGCGCGGTCCTCGGTCGTGTCACCGGCAGGCGGGGCGGTCGCCCACCAGTCGCGCTCGTCGAGCAGTTCCTCGTCTTGCTCGTCCTCGACGACGGGCCGCGGCCGACCGACCAGGACGGCCAGGTGCACGACCGCGCCCAGCACGGCCGGGGCGACGGCCGAGACCACGACGACGACCCACCACGGCGGCGCGAGGGCGTAGGCCGCCAGGCCGTGCCCGAGGGCATTCGCCGCCACCGACAGCACGAGCAGGGCCAGCGCGAGAGCGCGGGCGAACCGCCGCGCCGAGTCGGCGCTCCACCCGCCGAGCCAGACCAACGACCCGGCGGCCGCCCCGGCGTCGACAACGACCGGCAGCAACCAGGCGAGCCCCGGGGCGAACCCGCACACCAGCGCGAGGTCGCGCAGCGCTGCGAACGAGAGCACCGCGGCCGCGGCCGCGACGACCAGCAGCAGCCCGAACAGCACGGTCCGCCCCGTCATGACCGCTCACCGATGTGCCCGATCGCCGACCAGAACCCGTTCGCCGCGCGCTCCGCCTCGGCCAGTCGTTGACGAGCAACGGTCAAGTGCCGCTCGCCGTCCCGTAGCCGCTCCACCGGATTCACATCTGCGTCGTCGTAGAGCTCGCGCCCCTCTCCGTAGCCCGCGACCTGCCGCGCGAGGACACCCAGCAGGCCGTCGAGCGACCGCAGGGTGTCCACAAGCTCGGCGGCGAGCGCGTAGAAGTCGCTGTGCGCTGCCGGAGCGCTGAGCTGGGCGTGGACGGCCTTGCGCCACGCGTTCGCGCCCTCGCTCGCGTAGGACGTCGCCGTCGGCCAGTACTCTCCGCCGTCATCGAGGGTCGTCATGCTGCTGCTCCTTTGATCTGAGCGGCCCAGCGGAGCGCGGTGCGGATGCTGACCCCGCATTCGCGGGCAACGGACTCCGGCGAGCGGCCCTCGGCCAGCAGCGACCGGCCGGCGGCCGAGATCTCGGCCCGGGTCGAGCCCGGCAACGTCGTGACGGAACGACGGACGGCCGTCCGCCGGGTCGCCCCGACGAGCTGCCATCGCTCGTCCTGGCTGAGCCCCCCGGCCACGCCGTAGCCGAGCCAGCTCATTGCGAAGGACAGGCACTCAGCGCGGACGGCACAGCCGGCGCAGACGGCCTTCGCCTGCTCCACCTGCGCGTCGTAGGCCGGACCGAAGTCCGGCTCCGGAAAGAAAAGGTCGGGCTCGGCGTCTCTGCAGGCCGCCCGCTCCCGCCAGGTCGGATCCGGCCGGGCAATCGAGGCGCTCATCCGATGCCGCCCGCGGGCTCGTCGCGGGTGAGAGCGGGCGTGGTGGCGTCGTTCAGAGTGGTGACGAACTCGGCCAGGCCGCGCGGCAGGCCGTCGCCGGCCGGGGTCGAGACGAACAGGACGATCCCGACGAGCGAGAACACGACGGCGCCCGCGGGTACGCGCGCCTTGGCGCAGATGACCGCGCCGAGGATCGAGAACGCGATCAGGACTCCGATGCTGTCCACGTCACCGCCCCCCGTTCGCGACCGTGGCGGCCTCGGGCAGCGGGACATCGCACGCGAGGTCCATCAGCTCGGCTGCCCGGGCGGTCCACCGACGGGCCTGCTGGCGGGCCACGGCTTCGGCGACGAGTGCGGCCCGCCACACCGGCCGGACGGAGGTCAGCTCGAACAGCTGCGACCAGGCGTCCGCCTCGATCACGAACAGCTCGGAGATCCGGATCGCCCGGTCCGGGCACGCGGGCTCCCGCAGCAGTCGCTCCCGCTCGCGGCGGCTGTGCTCGACCGCGTCGTCGATCTTCTGGAAGGTGCCGCTCATCGTCCGGCCTCCTCGGACGGGCGCCGCGACGCCGGGATGCGGCTGTCCGGATGCGCCATCACCGACGCCGGGTCGGATCCTGCGGCCCACGCCTCCGCGGTCGACCGGTTGACGAACCATCGGTTGCCGATCCGCCGGGCGGGCAGTGCGTCCGGGATCAGACGGCGGATCCGCTGGCAGTTCGAGCTCGCTGAGCCGCCCGGACCGACGTCGCCGAACCAGAGCATCGCTACCTGCTCGACCGTCATCAACAGCCCGGCCTGGCGATCGGTCGGCTCGGACGGGTGCGGGTCGGCCTGACTGGTCTTCGGAGCCCCCGCGGTGTGTCGGTTCATGATCTCTCCCCTCATACTGATCGAAGCTAGCATCAGTTGGTGTCAATATTGACAGCGATCGGCCGCGAACGGTTGCGGTAGTGGTGTTCCTGTGGATCGGTGAGGCTCTAGGCTTCGCCCGTGGCCGACAGCGACCGGCAGGTTCCCGAAGACTGGGACGCCGTCGCGCGTGCGATCCAGGACCGGCTTGCCCAGACGCGCATGACGCAGATGGATGTCGCGTCACGTGCCCAGGTGTCCATCACGACGCTGCGCGAGCTGCAGCACAACCTCAGCCCGCGCCGGCGCCGCCCGCAGACCCTCGCGGCCGTCTCGGAGGCGCTGGGCTGGCCGAGCGGCTATCTCGACCAGGTCCTCCGTGGTGAGCAGGTCGAGCCTCACCCAGACGAGGTCACGGATCCGGTGCTCGACGCCCTGAACGGCGTGGAGACGGAGCTGCGTGATCTGCGGGAGCGCGTCGCAAAGCTCGAAGCTCGGCTAAACGACGCAGACGCTCGGCCCTGAGCTCGCTGAGCGTCTCCAGCGCCCGGTCGAGCTCGGCGACCAGGTCGCGGACGACTGCCCGCACCTCGTCGGGTGGCCTACCGTCGGGAGTGCCGTCTTCTTCGAATCCGCCCCGCGCCGTCCGCATGCCACCTAGCGTGGAACCGATCATCGGGACCGCCTGCACGAAGATCGGGTAGTACGAAAGTGCGGGTTCCGATCAAGGCTGGGAGGTGGAATGGGCGGCATGGCACTCGAAGGTCCGATCGGTGAACGAATCCGCATCTACCGGCTCCGGCGGGGACTGAGCCAGCGCGAGCTCGCCGGTCTCGTGCGGCGCTCGGAGTCCTGGCTGTCGCAGGTCGAGCGGGGCGTCCGTTCGGTGGACAAGCTGTCCGTCCTCGTCGACATCGCCAAGGTGCTGCGGGTCAAGGTCGAGACGCTGAGCGGGCAGCCGTTCTCACTGGCCCCGAACGGCGAACCCGAGCTCGACGGGATGGCCGCGATCCAGACCGCGCTCGGCGCCTATCCCGGGCTCGGAGTCCCAGCACTGCGCAGCGTCCAGCTGCGGGACATCGAACGGATGACCACGGAGGTTCACCTCCGCTACCAGGCCGCCGATTACGGCGCCGCGACCCGCATCCTGCCATCGCTCATCACGAGCGCCGACGGCCTCGTCGCTGAGTTGCGCGGCGACGAGCGCCGCCGCGCGCTCGAACTGCAGAGCAGCGTCTACGTCGCGGCGGCCAAGCTCGTCACGAAGGTCGGCAACGGCGAGCTCGCCTGGCTGACCGCCGACCGGGCAGCGACCGCCGCGCTGCACGCCGAGTCACCGGCGCTGGCAGCCGCCGCGGCCTACCAGGTGGCGTGCGCGTTCCTGAAGAACGACCGGCTCGACGAGGCCGAGACCATCGCCGTCACCACCGCGACGAACCTCGACGACGACTCCCCCACCGGCCTGTCCGTGCGCGGAGCACTGATGCTGATCGCCGCCGTGGTCGCCGGCCGGCGCAACGACCGCCCGGAAGCCACCGAGCGCCTCCAGCGCGCACAGCTCTTCGCCGACCAGCTCGGCGAAGACGGCAACCACGGCTGGACGGCGTTCGGCCCGACCAACGTCGCAATCCACCGGGTCTCGGCGGCCGCCGAGCTCGGCGACGCGGGCGAGGCGATCGCGAAGGCCGAGTACGTCGACACCACATCGATGCCGCAGGGCCTGCTCAGCCGGCGCGCCCAGGTCCACATCGACATGGCCTGGGCCTACTGCCAGCGGCGCGCAGACGCCGAGGCCGTCGTCAACCTGCTGGAAGCCGAGCGGGTCGCGCCCCAGACGCTGCGCTACAACGTCCTCGTGCGGGAACTGCTGCGCGAGATGCTCAAGCGGGAGCGCCGCACGGCTACGCCCGGGCTGCGCGCGATCGCCGGCCGCGCCGGGGTGCTGCAGGCATGACGGGGTCGCGCCGGGTCGTGTACGTCATCGCGTGCAGCGCGCCGCCGGTGCTCGACCTGCCTCGCTTCCTCGCGCTGCTCTCTCAGCACGGCTGGGATCCGTACGTGATCCTCACACCCACGGCCGCGACCTGGGTCGACATCGACGCCCTCGCCGACGCCAGCGGGCATCCGGTCCGGGTCGAGCCGCGCACGCCCGCCGATCAGGACCCGCTCCCGCCGGCCGACGCCGTGATCGCCGCGCCACTGACGTTCAACAGCCTCAACAAGTGGGCCGCCGGCATCAGCGACACGCTCGCGCTCGGGCTGCTCAACGAGGCGCTCGGCCTCGGGCTGCCGATCACCGCTGCGCCGTGCGTCAAGGAGGCGCTGCAGCGGCACCCGGCCTACCCGCGCAGCGTTGATCTGCTCCGATCCTCCGGTGTGACCGTGCTCGATCCCGACGAGGTCGTTCTGCGTGTCGCCGATGGCCCGCCGGTACTCAACTGGCCTCGCGTCCTGCCGTCCTGATCAGCCGCGCCCTCGCGGCGGCGGCCGCTCGATCGCGGCCGCCGTCGCGTCCGCTGTCCGGCACTGGTAGATCGTGACGAGATCGGCGGTCACCTCGTCCGGGTCGACGCGGCCGGCCGCGTCCCGGGCCGGGCTGTACAGCGCCGTCGGCAGCCAGTCATCGACCGTCACCGCCAGGTCCGTCACGGTGCCGTCGAGGAGCGCGATGCGGCCGGCGCTCAGGGCGGCAAGCCAGGCCTCCGCGTTGCTGGTCGCCGAGCCTTCGCACAGGACACGGTCGCCGGTGGGATCGGACGAGATCGCCCATCGATGGGTTCGCATCCGGCAAGCGTGCCGCCGTTTGGATCGGCGTGGCGCCGGATGACGTCGGGCTGTGGACAGCCGGTTCCGCGCTGTCCACAGCCCAGCGGCGTCACCGCTCCAAGTACTGCTGGGCGGTGAGCCAGGCGTCGCCGATCGTCCGCCACGCCTCGATGTCGCAGATTTCCCAAACGAGCTGGTCGACCTGCACCCGTACGTGGTCGGGCCGCCGCTTCTCCAGGTTCCCCGGCACGAACACCGTCAACACCTTGACGTGCTCGGTGAGCTGCACACTGACGGCCACCGGGTAGGTGCCCGGCCGCGGGTGCAGCCACGTCTGCGAGACCCGACGCCGCAACTGCAGCGCCATCCCAACCCCGGCGTCCCACTGCTGCCGGACTCGCGCGGCCGTCCGCCGATCCCGCAGGAACACCACGGCGTCCCCGATCCGCACGGTGACCTGCCGCTCCGGCGTACCCAGCCCGTACGGCGCGACCCCGGTCGTCACCGGTCCGGCGACGCGCATCACGACGGCGAGAACGTTGGACGTGATCACCGGGCCGAGCTGGTCGGAGACCGTCGTCGGGTTCGTGGCGGTGCTGGTCATCGTGGCCTCCCCGAGCCTCGCGGGCCTGGCGGCCCGGTGGTGGGTGGCGGGCGCTGCCCCGCCACCGCAGAGGCGTCCGTGCGCGCCGGTGGAGACATCCCTGGCCGTTGCTGGTCAAGGCGTGGATCTCGGTGGCGGTCGGGGTGGGCTGCTGGTCCGCGGCCCCGCCTCGTGGGTGGCGGGTCCTGCCCGCCACCGCTCTGGGCGCCGCACACGGCCGCCGAGGCTCGCCGGCAAGGGAGGAAGTGAGAAGTTGTGGCCGAGCGCTAGCGGCCCGTAGGGCGGCCAGAAGTTCTCGCGGCCCTTGCCGGGGAGAGCGGCCGTGTCAAGCTCAGGGGCCGCGGAGCAGCCCGCCGCAGGCGGTCCGTTCGGTGCTCGGCCGCGCGGCCTTGAGCTGCCCCCGGGTCGTCACGCGGCGGTGGAGTCCGGGACGGCGCCGGGTGCGGTGTGGGGCCAGGCGGTGGCCTCGTCGTAGCGGGTGCGGGTGCGCAGGCAGCCGTGCAGGATCCCGACCAGCCGGTTCGCGAGCTGGCGCAGTGCGGCGTTGTGCCCGATACCGCGGGCGCGGAGCCGGTCGTAGTAGGCCCGCGCGCCCGGCGAACCCGACAGTGCGCCCTGGGCTTGTCGGTTCAGGGCGTCGACGAGGCGGTCATTGTGCACGAACCGGGCGTGCACGGTCTTCTTCTTGCCGGACTGGCGGGTGATCGGGCTGGTGGCCGCGTAGTTGCGCCGCGCCCGCGCAGTGGCATAGCGGTCGGGGTCGTCGCCGAACTCGGCCAGCACCCGGGCGGCGACGACCGCGCCTTGGCCGGGCTGGCTGCGGTAGATCTCCGCGTCGGGATGGGCGGTGAACTGGGCGGCCAGCTGGGCCTGCAGGGCCGCGATCTCGGCGTTGAGCGCGCCGATGACGCCGGCCAGGGCGCGGGTGACGGCGGCGAACGCGGCCGCAACCGGGGCGGGTTGGGTCAGCGCCGGTGTCCGCAATGCCGCCTGGATCGCGGCGGCCTTGGCCTCGACGTCGCGGCGGCGAGCACGGCGCAGCGCGGCGGTGATCTGCGCGCGGGTCAACCGGGCAGCGCTGGCCGGGTCGGGGGCCTTGCCGAGCAGCTCCAGGGTGTCGGCGGCGGCGAGGTCGTCGAAGGCGTCCAGCGCGGCCGGGAAGTATTCGCGCAGCCCCGCACGCAGCCGCGACGCGTGCCGGGTGCGTTCCCAGACCAGGGTCTGGTGCGCGCGGGCGAGAATCTTCACCCCTGCGGCCAACGCGCTGTCCCCGGCGATCGCCCGCAGCTGGTGACCGTCGGTGCGGACCATGTCGGCCAGGGCGTGTGCATCACCGGCGTCGCTCTTCGCGCCGGCGTTGGAGTGCCGCTCCCGGTAGCGGGCCACCTGCCGCGGGTTGATCGGGAAGACCCGGTACCCGGCCGCGACGAGCGCCTGCACCCACGGGCCCCGGTCGGTCTCGATCCCCACCCACACCGCACCCGGGCCATCGGCCGCCTCGACTGCTTCGGCGTCGGCAGCCCCGGCCTGTCCCCGGTCGGCCGGTAGGTGCTCGGCGATCAGCTCGTGCAGCCGCGCCACCCCGGCGATGCCCTCGGGCAGTCGGGCCTTGCCCAGCCGACGGCCCGCGCCGTCCTGGATCTCCACGTCGTGGTGGTCCTCGGCCCAGTCGTCTCCCACGAACAGCAACCTGACATCCCTCCGAACAATGATCGACAATGGGTAGCCTCCGGGAGGAACGCCAGCGGCCTAATGGATCAGTGCTCGGACCTGAGATCAGGTCGGCACGCCATCCCTGCAGCGGTCTTGCCCTCCCGGCCACCGGCCGGTGACGGCGCTATCTGAAGTTCCCCAGTCCTGCTAGATCAACTTCCCCAGGTGTGAGCGGGGTCCGGCGTGGTTGCGCGCCGGTGTCCTGCCCGACGGCCACGGTCCGCGGTGATCAATCGCGGGCGATGGTTGGAGGGCCCTGATGCTCTCGCTGGAGGAAGACGTGGAAGTGCACGCGCTGCGTGCGCGGGGCTGGTTGATCTCGGCGATCGCCCGTCATGTCGGGGTGGACCGCAAGACGGTGCGCGCCTACCTGTCCGGGCAACGGGCGCCCGGGCAGCGGGTCCGGACGGCCCCGACGCTGGTCGAGCCGTTCGTGGCCTACTGTCGGCAGCGGCTGGCCGACGATCCGCATCTGTGGGCTTCGACGCTGCTCGACGAGCTGGTCGAGCTGGGCTACCGGGGGTCGTATCCGTCGTTGACCGCGGCGATCCGGGCCCACGAGCTGCGCCCGCACTGCGAGCCCTGCCAGACCGTGCGCGGCCGCGACGTCTCGATCATTGCGCACCCCGCCGGGGAGGAGACCCAGTGGGACTGGGTCGAGCTGCCCGACCCACCCCCCGGTTGGGGCGGCACCGCCGTGGCGAGTCACGGGCCGGGGCGGCAGGCGCATCTGCTGGTCGGCGCGCTGGCCCACTCCGGGCGCTGGCGCGGGGTGCTGGCCGAGGCCGAGGACTTCCCGCACCTGGTCGAGGCCCTCGCAGGGGTGGTCGACCGGCTCGACGGGGTGACCCGTCGGTGGCGGTTCGACCGGATGGCCACGGTGTGCTTCCCGGCGTCGGGCAAGATCACGCCGGCGTTCGCGGCGGTGGCCCGCCACTACGGGGTCGGGATCGACATCTGCCCGCCGCGGCGCGGCAACCGCAAGGGCGTGGTCGAGAAGGCCAACCACGCTGCCGCGCAGCGCTGGTGGCGCACCCTCGACGACGTCACCGTCGCGGCCGCGCAGGACGGGCTGGACCAGCTCTGCGCCCGGCTCGATCGGCACGGGTTCGTCGCCGTGACGGCGCTGCGACCACGGTCAGCGCGCTCGCCGCCAGCGAGGGTCTGCGCCCGGCGCCGCGCGCGGTGTTCCCCGCCGAGCTCGTCGTCGCCCGCACGGTGAGCCCACAGGGCCTGGTCGCGTCCGTGGCAACTCCTACTCAGTGCCGCCCGGTCTGGGGCGCACCCAGGTCAGCGTCCGCCATCGGCTCGGCGCGGACCTGATCCATATCGCCACCCCGGACGGGGCGGTCATCGCCGCGCACCGGCGCGCGCCGGACGGCGCCGGGCAGATCCTGCGCGACACCGGTCACGTCATCGCGCTCGAGCGCGCCGTCCTGACCGCATTCACCGACCAAGCCCCGTGCCGGCACAAGACCCGCCGACCACCCTCGGCGGCCGCGCTGGCCGAAGCCGACCGGTTGCGCGGAACCGCAGTTCCCGACCCGGCCGCCCGGGTCGTGATCGACAGGTCCACCTACGCCGCGACCGCGGCCCAGCTGTCGCGCGCACCCGCCCCCACCTCGACCAGCACCTCGACCAGCACCTCGACCAGCACCTCGACCAGCAAGGAGTGACCATGCCCGATCCGAGAGCCGACTCCGCACCCGCGATGAGCGAGGCCCGCCGGTTTCAGCAGCTCAAGGCGCACCTGTCCTACCTGAAGCTCAACGACGCCGCCGAGGCCCTGAACCGGGTGCTGGACGCCGCCCGCTCCGAGCGGCTGTCGCTGACCGCGGCGTTGGAGCGGCTGCTGGAGATCGAGGTCACCGCCACCGAGGACCGCCGCCTGGCCTCCCGGCTGCGGTTCGCCTGCCTGCCCGACCCGTGGACGATCACCGACTTCGACTTCGCCGCCCAACCCGGCGTCGACGAGAAACTCATCCGCGACCTGGCCACCCTGCGCTTCCTCGACGACGCCTCCAACGTCCTGCTCGTCGGTCCACCCGGGGTCGGCAAGACCATGCTCGCCACCGGCCTGGCCCGCGCCGCGGTCGACGCCGGCCACCGGGTCTACTTCACCACCGCCGCCGACCTGGCCGCCCGCTGCCACAAGGCCGCCCTCGAAGGCCGCTGGGCCACCTGCATGCGCTTCTTCGCCGGCCCCCGGCTGCTGGTCATCGACGAACTCGGCTACCTCCCGCTACCCGGCGACGGCGCGTCGGCCCTGTTCCAGGTCATCAACCAGCGCTACCTCAAGTCCAGCACGATCCTGACCACCAACGTCGGCATCGCCGACTGGGCCTCCGCGTTCGGCGACGCCACCGTCGCCGCCGCCATGCTCGACCGACTGCTGCACCGCGCCGCCGTCGTCGGCATCGACGGCCCCTCCTACCGACTGCGCGCCCACCAGCACACCGTCGACAACCTGCGCGCCGGGGTGAACGCCCGTGTCAGCTGAACAGCGCGCCGAGCGAATCTGCCCCATCTGCTGGGACGGCTTCCTGGCCGTCCAACCTCGCCACACCTACTGCTCCGACCGCTGCCGCAAGGCCGCCTACCAACGCCGCCTCGCCGAGCAGCCACCCCCGACCACCACCCCGGCCACCGAACCGCCGCCCGGACCCGAGCCCGCCGCCACCCGCCCCTGCCCCCACTGCGGCGAAACGATCACCATCGTCGCCCTGCTCACCACCCCGGAAGCCGCCCGCCCAACCCCGCCCGCCGTCGGCGACACGGTCATCCCGCTGCGCCGACACGATCGCTAAGCTGCCCGCCACACCTGGGGAAGATGATCTAGCAACTCTGGGAACTTCCAGCCAGCGTCATCACCGGGGCACGATCTCCACCCAGGAGTCCCACAACCTCGAGCTCCAGGCTCAACGAGTGCTCACCGACAGGCGGCTACGAGCACCGAGACTGCCCCACAGACAGCCTGGCAAGCCCCATTAGGCTCGACGTCAAGGGCGGCCGCTCGCGGCCGTCGGCGCAGCCGATGCGAGCGCAGCGAGCACCCTTGATGTTGAGTGCCGGCGTGCCAGCCTCACTGGTCCACCCTCAGCAGGTGTCGGCGGCCGACGTCGTCGATCCGTCCGAGGTACCAGTGGGCCACCGCCCTGTTAAGCCGACGCCTTGTTCGACGTCCGCCCTTAGAAACGCGGACCCACTG